>NZ_SLXG01000012.1 GCF_004345725.1 Crenobacter luteus
CGGGTAGCGGGTTTGGTCGCACAAACAGCTTACCTTGCACCGCCGTTCTCACATCCGGCTTTTACCTCACGTTCCCATTATTCCGTGAAGAACCTTTTATTTTGCCGCGCGGCGGGTGCGTGCCGGCCTGGCCACGGGGTCATGGCGATGATATTTCACACGTTTGGCATGAAAAATATTGAAACCGGCGTCGGCGTTTTCCTATGCTCCGGGTGTCGGCCTGGATTTTCGTGAGGTGGTGCCGAATCCGCGATACCGGTCCGGCGATGCCGAAAATCGGTGGTTTGATGATGCAAGCCTGTCCCGCAGAGTCCCGAACAAGGAGTGTGTGCATGTTGCTGAAAAAGATTCCCGCCGTGCTGGCGCTGGCCGGCCTTGCCTGCGCCGCAACCGCCTCGGCCGCGCCGACCGACGAGCCCTGGTACGTCGGCGGCAAGCTGGGCTGGTCCGAGTTTCACGGCATCAAGTACGACGGTAGCGTGGCCAACCCGCGCAACGAGGACAAATCCGGTGTCGGCGGCGGCGTGTTCCTCGGCTACCAGCTCAAGCACTGGCTGGCAATCGAGGGCGGGTACGACTACCTGGACAAGCTCGAGTTCGATTACGACCCGAACAGCAGCGCAAGCCTGAAGGCGCAGGGCGTACAGCTCGCGGCCAAGCTGAGCGCGCCGGTGAGCGACAGCGTCGACGTCTACGGACGCCTCGGCGTGATGGCCAGTCGCCTGAGCGGCAACGGCGACCACGCCAACCGTGCCTCGCCGCTGGCGGCGCTCGGCGTCGAGTACGCCTTCGACCGCAACTGGGCGACCCGCCTCGAATACCAGTGGACCGGCCGGATCGGCAAGCAGGAGGACGTCGGCGCGCGCGTCGACAACGGTCTGCTGTCGCTGGGCCTGCTGTACAAGTTCGGCGGCGCGCCGGCGCCGATGCCGGTCGCGCGGCCCGTGCCGATGCCGGCTCCCGCACCGCAGGCGCGCGACTTCACCCTCAGCGCCGACGTGCTGTTCGACTTCAACCAGGCGACGCTCAAGCCGGCCGGCCGCCAGGCGCTGACGACGCTGTTGCAGCAGATCCGCGCCGAGACGCCGAAGGACGCCAAGCTCACCATCATCGGCCACACCGACCGCATCGGGGCCGAAGCCTACAACCTCGACCTGTCGCGCCGCCGCGCGCAGACGGCGGCCGACTTCCTGGTCGCGCAGGGCGTGCCGGCCGACCTCGTCAGCGTCGAGGGCGCCGGCGAGGCGGATCCGGTCACCGGCAGCCAGTGCGACGGCGTGAAAAAGCGCGCCGAGCTGATCGCCTGTCTCGCGCCGGACCGTCGCGTGGTCGTGCGCGTGCGCGGCTCCGCCCCCGCGCGCTGACGCCGGCCCTGCTTGTCCCGGCACAGGCACCCCCCTGGCCCCGGCCGGGGGATTTTTTTGCCCGTGCGCCGGCGCGGCGCTATCGTGGCAGGGAGGGGCGAGGGTTGGCCGAGCCCCGATCGACGAGGAAGCCCGCGATGAAAACGCCGTCGCCGACACTGGCCGACATCGCCGCGCAGACGCTGCGCCACTACGACGCGAACGCCGACGCCTTCTGGGCCGGCACGCGCGACCACGACGTGAGCCAGAACGTCGCCGCGCTGCTGGCGGCGCTCGACGCGCCGCCGCCGCTGGCCATCCTCGACTTCGGCTGCGGACCGGGGCGCGACCTGAAGACCTTCGCCGAGCTCGGCCATGCCGCGATCGGGCTCGACGGCGCGGCGCACTTCGTCGCGATGGCGCGCGAGCACAGCGGCTGCGAAGTCTGGCGGCAGGACTTCCTCGCGCTCGACTTGCCGCCCGGACGCTTCGACGGCGTGTTCGCCAACGCCTCGCTGTTCCATGTGCCGCGCACGGCCTTGCCGCGCGTGCTGTCCGAACTGTTCGCCACGCTCAGGCCGGGCGGCGCGCTGTTTTGCTCCAACCCGCGCGGCCACAACGAGGAAGGCTGGTACGACGAGCGCTACGGCGTGTTCCACGACCAGGCCGGCTGGCGTCGCTACATGAGTGCGGCGGGCTTCGTCGAGATCGGGCACTTCTACCGGCCGCCGGGCCGGCCGCGCGCCGAGCAGCCCTGGCTGGCCAGCGTGTGGCGACGGCCGTGAAGGTTCCACGGCGGCGCGGCGCGTGCGACGGCATTTCGGCGTTGGACGCCCCCGAACGGCGTCGAAAACGCCGCGGTGGCGACGCTTCGGCGCCCGCTCGGCCGGGGCCGCGGTCCGGCGTGGCCTAAGATGGGAAAACGGGCGCGACGCCCGCGGCCGGCGAGGAGGCGACCATGACCCTGGAAACGTGGCGCGAGTTTTTCTTCTGGTGTTCCGTGATCAACTACGGGGTGCTGGTGTTGTGGTTCGTGGTCTTCCTGCTGACGCGCGGCTGGCTCTACCAGTTGTGGGAGCGCGGCTTCGGCCTGTCGCTGCGCGACAGCGCGCGGCTCAACTTCGGCGGCATGCTGCTGTTCAAGATCGGCGTGCTGCTGTTCAATCTGGTGCCTTACATCGTGCTGCGCCTGATCGGCGGCTAGCGCGGTGAACGGCGGCCTCACCGCGCGGCGTGATGCGTCCGCGCGCCTGGGGCACAAGCGATCCATGCACGCCACCTGATGGAGCCGACGCCGATGCCGACCTTCTGTCCGCCCCTTGCGCGCGCGACCGCGCTGCTCGCGGTCGCCATGCTGGTTTCCGGCTGCGGCCTGCACCGCGTCGCGCGCGGCGACGCGAACGCCGCCGCCGCGCGCCAGCCCGGCCACGTGCTCGTCGCCGGTCGCATCAACTACGTGATCGACGGCCGGGTCAAGGCGCCGTACGGCGCGTTCCGGCCGGCGTGGCCGGCGCCCTTCGTCAGCGCGACGCGGCTCGAGACGGGCGACACGCACGCGTCGCCGGCGGTCGCCGACGCCGACGGCGCCTTCGTCTGGGAGCTGCCGCCGGGCCACTACGTGATCAGCCGCATCGGCTTCGGCACCTTCAGCGACGACACCTATATCGCGTGGCCGCGCGTCGCCTTCCGCGTGCCGGCGGACGCGCCGCGCGTCTACCTCGGCCACCTGCGGCTGCTCGGAACGTCCTACCGCGAGGCCTACACCGACTCGGCCGGCAAGTCGCGCGAGTACGGCGGCGTGCGCTACCGCTTCGAGGTCGTCGACGAGGGGGCGAGACCGGGCTGGAAGACGTCGCCGATGTTCGTGCGGGGCGACATGCCGATCGGCGAGAGCCTGCTGAACGCCTGGCGCGCGTCGCGCGAGGCGACCATCGCGCGCATCTTCGGCGCGCCGCCGCGCTGAGGCCGTAAACAAAACGGCTCGGCCAACCTCGAAGGTTGGCCGAGCCGCGTTCAGCGCAGCGCGCGGGCGAGCGGTGGAAGGCGCGCGAGCAGCAGCCGGTCGAAGGCCAGCACGGCCAGCGTCGAGACGCCGACCGCCGGGAAGAGCAGGCTGGCCACGGCGAGGAAGGCGACGCCGGTGCGCCAGATCGGCTGGCCGTCCGGCGTGGTCGGCGCGCCGAGCCGGCCCGCGGGGCGGCGTTTCCACCACATCACGACGCCCGACACGGTCAGCAGGATCGCGGCGAGGCAGGCGAATAGCATCACCAGCTGGTTGGCCAGGCCGAACAGCTTGCCCTCGTGCAGCGCGATGCCGACCTCCACCGTGCGCGCGACCGCGCCGTAGTCGGCCCAGCGGATGTCCGACAGCACGCGGCCGCTGTACTGGTCGATGTGCAGCGTGACTTGCTCGCGCGGGTCGTCGGTGTTGGCCGACACGGTGTAGACGCCCGTCGCGCCGCGCGGCAGCGCGACGCTGTAGCCGGCCGGCAGTCCGCGCGCGCGCGCGATCGCGACGACCGCGTCGAGCGATAGCGCCGGCCTGGTCCGGCCGGCGTCGTGGTCGGCGTGGCCGTGGTGGTCGGACGACGCCGGCAGCGGCGTGGTCTCGACCGCCCACGGCACGGTCTTGTCGCTCGTGCTGTTGAGCGCGGCGGCCGGCAGCCCGGACTTGGGTATCTCGCGGAACAGTGGCGCCGGGTAGGTGTTCCACACGCCGGCGAACTGCGCGCCCCAGAAGCCGGTCCACGGCATGCCGGACAGCATCAGGAAGCCGATCAGCCCCAGCGACCAGAAACCGCCGACCGCGTGCAGCTCGCGCCAGAACACGCGCTTTTTCGCCGTCAGGCGCGGCCGGAACACGCCGTGGCGCTGGCCGCGCGGCCACCACAGGTAGACGCCGGACGCGATCAGCAGCAGCCCCCACGAGGTGGCCATTTCGATCACGAAGTCGCCGGCCCGGCCGAGCAGCAGCTCGCCGTGCAGCTTGAGCGCGATCGTCTGCAGATTGCGTTCGTCGTCGCGCGCGCCGAGCACGCGGTTGCGGTACGGGTCGACGAAGACGGTCAGCTTGCCGGCCCGGGCGCTGTCTAGCCTGACCTCGCTGGCGCGGTCGGCGGCCGGCGGCGGCGCGAACTTGACGACGCGCGCGTCCGGGTAGGCGGCGCGCACGGCGGCGAGCTGCGTCTCGGCCGACACCGTGCGCGCCGCCGGCGCGACGAACATCAGGTCGCGGTACATCGCCGCGTCGAGCTGTGGTTTGAACAGGTAGACGATGCCGGTCAGCGACAGCATCAGCAGCAGCGGAGCGACGAACAGGCCGGCGTAGAAGTGCCAGCGCCAGGCCAGCCGGTAGAAGCGGCCGCCGTCGGATTGCGGGGTCGGGGTCATGGTGGACGGGGCGATGCGGAAAAGCCGCATCGTGCCAGCGCCGGGGCGGGCGCTTCAAGGCGCTGCGACATCATGCCGCAGCTTCGGCCAACGTTGGCCGAGCGTTCAGCGCGTGGCGGCGGGCGGCGCTTTGGGCGCGCGCGCGGCGCGGATCGCGGCCAGCGTCGCGCGCGCGGCGTCGCGCCACGGGCCGTCGGCGGCGGCGATCGGCGCGACCAGCGCCTCGGCCTCGTCGTGGCGGCCGCGCCCGGCGAGCAGGTTGGCGAGGTTGTTGGCGAGCGCGTCGCGTCCGGCCGCCGGCAGCGCCGGCCGCGCGAGCGTCGCGCGCAGCGTCGCCTCGGCGGCGGCGTGGTCTCCGGCGGCGTGCTGACTGCCGGCGAGGCCGACCGCCAGCGTCGCGTCGTCGGGGTGGCGCGCCGCGGCGGCGGCGAAGCCGCGCGCGGCGTCGGCCGGCCGCGCCAGACGGGCGTAGGCGATCAGGCCGTCGGCGAGCTCGGCCGCGCCGGCGCTCGCCGGCAGCGTGCCCGGCGGCAGTGCGACGAAGGCCCAGTGGCCGCTGCGCGCCCAGGTGTGCTCGAAGGTGTTGAAGCTCATCGCCATGCGCGACTCGGTGCCCGAGCGCAGGATCAGCTCGCGCCGCGCCAGCTCGTAGCCGACCGCGACCGCGTAATGCCACGACGGCGCCCACGACAGCCCCATGTTCTGCATCACCAGCACCGGGTGGCCGGCCGCCAGCTCGGCCAGCAGCGCGTCCAGCCGCGGCGGGATGCGCGTCGCGACCAGGCCGTGACGCGGCACGGCGGCCAGCATCTCGAGCTGCAGGCTGCCCCGGCGCGCCGGCAGGTAGACCGCGTCGACCAGCGCCTCGGGCGTGGTCGCGGCGCCGGCGGCGTTCAGCACCGTCGCCAGCGCCGCCGGGCCGCACTGGTAGTCCTGCTGCGGATAGAACGGCGTGGCGGCGAGCTCGACGCGCGGCGGTACGCCGGAGAGGCCGTCGAGCGTCCTGAGGCCCGGCGCCGCGCAGCCGGCGAGCGCGGCGGCCAGCAGCACGGCGCAGACGGCGCGGCGCATCAGCGGATCGAGCGGGTGAACGGGAAGACCTTGGTCAGGCCGAGGATGTCGGTCAACAGCAGCACGAAGAACACCAGCAGGATGGCGCCGATGATGCCGCCGGCCGGCGCCTTGTCGACCTGTTCGGCCAGGCGCTTGGCGTCGGCGTCCGACAGCGCGGCGACGCGTTCGCGCGCGGCCTCGGGCGACACGCCCTGGCGCTCGAGCTCGGCGACCACGTCGGCGCGCGACAGCGCCTCGAGCACCTGGGCGCGCGCGGCGTCGCCGTCGGCGCTGCGGCTGGCGGCCTGCATCTGCTCGACGCCGATCATCGCCGCCTGCACGGACTGGGTGAAGGCGGTGAACGGCAGCGCGACGACGAGCGCGGCGGTGAGCAGCGGTTTGGCGAGTTTCATGGCGTTTTCCTTATGCGATGAGGGCCGGTCGCGGGCGTCCGGCATGACGGATGGCCGGATACTAGCGCCATGCTTTGCCCCGGGCCTGTTTACTTTGTAAACGTTTTTTGCCCCTCGCGCGTCAGACGACGAAGCGTTCGGCCAGGCGGGCGCGGTCGACGCCGAGCACGTCGTCGAGGTAGACGTCGACGCCGCCCCAGCCGGCGTCGATCTCGGCGAAGGCGGCGGCGAGGTAGTCGGCGTCGACGTCGAGCACCGGCGCGATCGCCGTGAGGTCGACGCCGTGCGGCGCGAGCTTGTCCGCCATCATCGCTCTGAGCGTCGCCAGGTGCTCGCCGGAGGCGAGGTAGTCGGCGAGCACCGCCTCGGGCGCCGCACCCAGCGCCGTCAGCAGCAGCGCGGCGCCGATGCCGGTGCGGTCCTTGCCGGCGGTGCAGTGGAACACGGTGACGCCTTCCGAGGCGGCCAGCGCGGCGAAGAAGCGCCGCCACTGGCCGAGGTAGTCGCGCACCAGCGAGCGGTAGACGGCGAGCATCATCGCCTTCATCTCGGTGCGCGTCGCGTTCTGGAAGTGCGCGATCATGTCGCGCGAGGTCAGCGAGCCCTCGAGGAAGGCGATCGCGGTGAGACGGGCGCCGGATGGCAGCCGGTCCGGGCGTGAGCGCTGTTCGAGGCCGGAGCGCAGGTCGATCACCCGGGCGACGCCGAGCGCGTCGAGGCGCGCGAGGTCGGCGTCGGTCAGCTCGACGAGGTCGCCCGAGCGGTACAGGCGGCCGGCGGCGAGGCGGCCGCCGGCGACCGGGATGCCGGCCAGCTCGCGAAAGTGGCTCTGGCCGGTCAGGAAGGAGGAGGGTGGGGTCATCGCGTCGCGCCCGTCGGTCGAAAGCGCCAGCCTAGCGAATCGATGCGGCGCTGCACAAGGCTCAGAAGCGCAACACGGCCTCGCCCTGTACGTAGCGGTAGCTGTAGTCGGGGCCGTAGAACGAGGCGTTGCGCTGGTAGCCGGCGTTCAGCCGCAACACCGTCGGGCCGCGCGGCGGGCTTTGCAGTCCGGCCTCGACGAGTCGGGTGGCCTGCGCGCGCGCGTCGTCGATCCGCTCGCGGCCGAGGCCGGCGGTCAGCGTGCCGGTCCAGCCGGCGACGCGCTGGCGCCAGCCGAGCGCCAGCATCGCCTCCTGGTAGTCGTGCGGATTGAAGTAGCGGCGGCCGACGTCGTCGCTGCGGCTGCGGTAGCCGCGCCAGCGCGCCTGCACGGTCAGCCCCAGATCGAGCGAGGGCTGGTAGATCAGCCGCGCGCGGCCGTGGTCGCGCCGGTTGCCGTCCGAAAAATACTGTTGGCCGAGCACGCCGACGGCCGTCACATGAGCGCCCAGGCCCTGGTCGAGCGCCACGCCGGCGAAGGTGTAGTGGACGCCGTCGTCGAGCGCGGCGCGCGTCTCGACCCAGTCGCGGCTGGCGAACAGCTCGATACCGGTTTGCCTGGCCGGCTGCACGCGCCAGCCGCCGTCCAGCGTCGCCAGCGTGTGGCCGCCCTGGCGCGCGACGCCGGCCTCGAGCGTCCAGCCGCTGTCGTCGACCGGGTCGCGGCCGCGGCCGACGAAGCCGGCCCGCTGGCCGCGGCGGCGCCACTCGTGCTGCCGGTAGCCTACCTCGCCGATCCGCACGCCGGCGTAGTGGCCGGCGTCGTCGAAGCGCGGGAAGGCCTCGAGCGAGGCGCGGTGCGTGGCGAAGCCGTCGCTGTCGCGGCTGACGAGGAACTCGGCGCCGGCGGCGCGTTCGTGGGCGCCGCTGTCGGCGTGGGCGGTGGAGGCGAGCGCGGCGAGCCAGAGCGCGGCGGCGGTCTTGTTCATTTCGTTCCCCAGGTTTTGCGGGTCTTGAGCACTTCGTCGAGATAGCCCAGCACGCTGGCCGGTTGCAACAGGAAGCTGTAGCCGAACACGTAGAGCAGGAAACCGCGCACGTTGCGCCTGACCTTGAGGCCGACCTGGTCGAACATGCGCCGCTCGATCGAGAACATCAGCAGACTCATCGCCAGCGCGACCGGCAGCAGCACCAGCGTCATCGGTCCGGCGATCCAGTAATGGCCGCACAGCGCGAGCACGACGCCGGGCAGGAAGGCGAAGGTGAACGCCAGGTCCAGCCACGGGAACAGCAGGTTCCAGTAGATGAAGAAGGTCGACAGGCGCGGCGTCAGCAGGATGGTCGGGTGCTGGATGAAGGCCTCCATCATGCCGCGCGCCCAGCGCTGGCGCTGGCGGACGAACTGCTTGACGCTGGTCGGCGCGTTGGTGAACAGGCAGGCGTCCTCGCAGTGGCCGACGCGCCAGCCGGCCTTGAGCAGCGCCCAGGTCAGCACGATGTCCTCGCCGACGCACTCGGGCCAGCCGCCGACCGCGACGAGCGCGGCGCGGTCGTACAGCGAGAACGCGCCCTGCGCGACCAGCGTGCCCTGGTAGAGCGACTGCATGCGCTTGATCGCGGCGATGCCGTGGAAGTAGTCCCATTCCTGCGCGCGGGTCAGCCAGTTCTGGCGCGAGTTGCGCACCAGGATCTTGCCGGCCACCGCGCGCGTGTGCGGCGGGTCGTGCCGGTAGCGCTCGACGATGGCGACCAGCGCGTCGCGGTAGAGGTAGGAGTCGGCGTCTATCGTCAGCACCAGTTCATGCTCGGCCCGCTCCAGCCCGGCGTTCAGCGCGCGCGCCTTGCCGCCGTTTTTCTCGAGCGCGAGCAGCGACAGCCACGGATAGCGCGCCTGCGCCGCGCGCACCAGCTGGGCGGTGCCGTCGCGCGAGCCGTCGTCGATCACGATGACCTGCAGCGCGCCCGGGTAGCGCTGCCGCTCTATGCTGGTCAGCGTGTCGCCGATCGAGCCGGCCTCGTTGTAGGCGGCGATCAGGATGGTCAGCGGCGGGTAGGCGGCCAGCGGCCGGCGCGGCGGACGGCGGTCGAGCAGCAGGCTCAGCACGAGGAAGGCGTTCATGAAGCCGGGCACGATGGCGATGCCGCCGATAACGAAGAGCGCGATCGGGGGGCCGACAAGCGCCGACAGCTCGGCGATCCAGCGCGCGGCGATCCAGGTCGAGAACGCCATCCACGCCGAGGCGCCGGCGAGCGCGAGGGCGAACTTGGCGCGTACCGGCAGGTAGACGCGCGTCAGCGTCAGGCTGGATTCGTAACTCGGCATGGTTCCGGGGTCGGTTGTGGAAAAAACCCGGAATTGTACGGAATATCTCCATTAAAAACAATATGTTGTATTTTTTGTGTCGTGAGTGCTTTTTATGCTGAATGATCAGGCACGGCATGCATGGCCGCCCGGAAAAGGAAACCGCCCCGGACGGTCTGTCGCGGGGCGGTGTCGTGTCGCGGCGGCGGTTCGGGGGTCAGTCGTGGTGCTTGACCTGCCGGACCTGGTCGGACTGGTATTCGCCGGTATCCGGTCCCCCTTCTTCGGGTGCCGGCGGCGGGTCGTCGTCCTCGAGGTGCTGTCCGACGCGGAACTGGTGCACCTGCTCTGCCGTGTACTCGCCGGTGTCGAGAAGCGGGTCCGGGGTGGCGCTCGCTTGCTGGGCCTTGCCTGTCATGGTGAGCCTCCTGCCTGTTCGGGGTGGGCGACGTGCTGCCCTTGCAGTATAGGCAGACTCGGCGTGGCGTCACCGACGGCGCGGTTTTTTGCCCGGCGCGCGCGCGGGCCGGGAGCTGGCCGACGGCGTGTCCTCGGCTTCGGCCTCGGCGAGCTCGGCGGCGATGCGCTCGCGCTGCGTGGCGAAAAAGCGGTGGATCGCGCCGACCGACGGCGACAGGCCGGCCAGCCACGCCTCGCGCTGCGCCGGGTCGGCCGCGTCGAGGTAGGGGCGCATCTCGGGGTCGGGATGGTGCTCGAAGGCCAGCGCCATGATCGGCACCAGCGCCTGCGCTTCGGCCTCGTCGTCGAACAGCGCCGCCCAGTCGTCGTTCAGCAGCTCCATCCCGGTGCAGAAGCCCTCGGCCCAGGCGTTGCCGTGTACCGCGCCGCTGTCGTCCTCGTCGAGCCACGGCTGGAAGGGCTGGCCGGCGGCCAGGGTGTGGGCGATGTCGAGCCAGTGGCCCATCAGCAGCGACACGAACTGCTCGAGCTGCTTTTCGGTATGGAAGGCGTCGTCGTCGTCGAAGGCCTCGCCGAGGATCAGCGGCAGCGCCTCGGTCGGGCGGAGCGGCTCGGGGCCGCACACGAGCGCGGTGAAGAAGCCGTCGAGCGTCTCGAGGCTCATCGCGCCCTGGTCGCGAAAGCGCGCCAGCGTGGCGGCGAGGCGTTGGTAGTCGGCGTCGGAAAGCGGGGCGTGGCTCATCGTGTTCGGGTCCGGGCGGTGGGGATGCGCGCATTATCGGGCAAAGCGCGGGTCGGCGTCGCGTCGCCGCGTCGGGCTTGCCGCCACGGCGCGGCCGCGGTTAAGAGCCGCTAACAAAACCTCAATCGAGCAACCGTAAGGTCTTGATCCGGCATGCACCGGCTCGCGGGGAAAGTAGGTTTTGTTAGCGGCTCTAAGGTGGGCGCTTCGGCAAATTGTAACGGCAAGTTACGGGAGGGACGCAGTGCAGAGAATCGGTCTGATCGGATACGGAAAGGCGGGCAAGGCCGTCGCCGCGGTGTTGGCGCGCGATGCCGGGGTGCAGTTGCGCTGGATCTTGTGCCGCAGCGCGCGGCAGGACGAGGACGCCCCGGCGCCCTTGCGCGTCGCGCCGGACGAGTGCGCCATCGCCGCCTTGCTCGACGCCGAGCCGGTCGACGCCATCGTCGACTTTTCCGCGCCCGATTCGATCCTCGTTTACGGCCGTGCGGCTGCCGCGCGCGGCGTGGCCATCGTGTCGGCCAACTCGGCGCACGACGGGGCGCAGCTGGCGCTGGCGCGCGAGCTGGCCGGGCGCACGCGCGTGATGTGCAGCCCGAACATCACCGTCGGCATCAACTTCCTGTTGTTCGCCGCCCGGGCGCTCAGGAAGCTGGCGCCGCAGGTCGACGTGGCCATCGTCGAGGAGCATTTCCGCGACAAGAGCGAGGTGTCCGGCACCGCGCGCCGGCTGGCCGACGCGCTCGACCTGCCCGAGGACGCGATCTCGTCGCTGCGCCTCGGCGGCGTGGTCGGTCACCACCAAGTGGTGTTCGGCTTCCCGTTCCAGACGGTGCGGCTGGTGCACGATTCGATCAGCCGCGAGGCGTTTGGCACCGGCGCGCTGTTCGCGCTGGGTCTGCTCGACGGCCTGCCGCCCGGCTTCTACACGATGGACGCGCTCCTGACGCAGCGCGTGCTCGGCCAGTTGGCCGCCTGAGCCGTCGGGCCTTGTCGCGCTACGGGCTCGGCCAACCCTGACGACAGGGTTGGCCGAGCCCTTTTCACGCCGTCAGATCACCCACAGGTCGGTGAAAACGTTCACCGGCGTCGCCAGCAGCGTCGCCGCGTCGTCGCACAGCGCGAAGATCGCCGCCTGCTGCTTGGCCGGGAAGCGGTGCGCGAGGTGGGTCCGGAACTTGGCCTCCAAGAGCGGGATGCCGTCGCGGCGGCGGCGTTGGTGGCCGATCGGGTAGTGGCACGCCACCTCGGGCAGCACGGTGCCGTCGTTCAGTTCGACCGTCAGCGCGTTGGCGATGCTGCGCTTGTCCGGGTCGTGGTAGTCGCGCGTGAACGCGGCGTCCTCGACGCAGACGATCCGGGCGCGCAGCGCGTCGATGCGCGGGTCGGCGGCGACGTCGTCCTCGTAGTCGGCGGCGGTCAGCCGGCCGAAGATCAGCGGCACGGCGACCATGTACTGGATGCAGTGGTCGCGGTCGGCCGGGTTGGCCAGCGGTCCCTGCTTGTCGATGATGCGCAGGCACGCCTCGTGGGTGCGGACGGTGACCCTGGCGATGTCGGCGGCGCTCTTGCCGCGCTCGGCCAAGGTGTTGTGCAGCGTCATCGCGCACTCGACCGCGGTCTGGGCGTGGAATTCGGCCGGGAAGGCGATCTTGAACAGCACCCTCTCCATCACGTAGCTGCCAAAGTCGCGCTGGAACTGGAACGGCTGGCCGCGGAACAGCACGTCGTAGAAGCCCCAGCGCGGCGCGGTCAGCACGCCGGGGATGCCCATCTCGCCCTTGAGCGAGAACAGCGCCAGCCGCACCGCGCGGCTGGTCGCGTCGCCGGCCGCCCAGCTCTTGCGGCTGCCGGTGTTCGGCGCGTGGCGGTAGGTGCGCAGCGCCTGGCCGTCGACGAAGGCCTGGCTGACCGCGTTGACGATCTCGTCCTTCGTGCCACCCATCAGCTTCGCGCATACGGCGGCGGACGCGACCTTGACCAGTACCACGTGGTCGAGGCCGACCCGGTTGAAGCTGTTCTCTAGCGCCAGCACGCCCTGGATCTCGTGCGCCTTGATCATCGCCTCGAGCACGTCGCGCATCGTCAGCGGCGCCTCGCCGCGGGCGACGCGCTCGCGGCTGAGCCAGTCGGCGCTGGCGAGGATGCCGCCGAGGTTGTCCGACGGGTGGCCCCACTCGGCGGCCAGCCAGGTGTCGTTGAAGTCGAGCCAGCGGATCATCGTGCCGATGTTGAACGCCGCTTGAACAGGGTCGAGCTGGAACTGCGTGCCCGGCACGCGCGCGCCGTTCGGTACCACGGTGCCCGGCACGATCGGGCCCAGGAGTTTGGTGCACGCGGGGTAGGACAGCGCTTCGAGGCCGCAGCCCAGCGTGTCCATCAGGCACAGGCGCGCGGTGTGCCACGCCTCGTCCGAGGTGATCGTGTAGTCGGCGACGTAGTCGGCGATGGCGGTGAGCACGGCGTCGGGTGCGGGGCGGGCGTTGGAGAGGTGGACGGACATCGGCGGATTTTCCTCTGCGTGGGGGATTCGGTAAGCGCCGCGTCGCCGCAGGGCCGGCGGCGCGGCGCGCGCGTCAACGTTGGCCGAGCGGCACGAAGGCGCGGTCTTCGGGGCCGGTGTAGTTGGCCGACGGGCGGATGATCTTGCCGTCCTGGCGCTGCTCGATCACGTGCGCGCTCCAGCCGGCGGTGCGCGCCAGCACGAACAGCGGCGTGAACAGCACGGTCGGCACGCCCATCGTGTGGTAGCTGACCGCGCTGAACCAGTCGAGGTTGGCGAACATCGCCTTCGTTTCGTGCATCACCGCCTCGATGCGTTCGGCGATCGCGTACATCTTCAGGTCGCCGGCCGCGCGCGACAGCTGCTCGGCGACCGCCTTGATGATCTTGTTGCGCGGGTCGGCGAGGGTGTAGACCGGGTGGCCGAAGCCGATGATCACCTCATGGTTGGCGACGCGGCGCCGGATGTCGGCCTCCGCCTCGTCGGGCGTCTCGTAGCGTTGCTGGATCTCGAACGCGACCTCGTTGGCGCCGCCGTGCTTGGGACCGCGCAGCGCGCCGATCGCGCCGGCGACGCAGCTATACAGGTCGGCGCCGGTGCCGGCGATCACGCGCGCGGCGAAGGTCGACGCGTTGAATTCGTGCTCGGCGTACAGGTTCAGCGAGGTGTGCATCGCGCGCACCCAGTCGGCCGACGGCGGCTTGCCGTGCAGCAGGTGCAGGAAGTGGCCGCCGATGCTGTCGTCGTCGGTCTCGGTATCGATGCGCTTGCCGGCGTGGCTGTAGTGGTACCAGTACAGCAGCATCGGGCCGAGGCCGGCCAGCAGCCGGTCGGCGATCTCGCGCGCGCCGGCCGCCGGGTGCTCGTCCTTCTCGGGCAGCACGCAGCCGAGTGCCGAGACGGCGGTGCGCAGCACGTCCATCGGGTGCGCCGACGCCGGCAGCGCCTCGAGCACCGCCTTCACCTGCGCCGGCAGGCCGCGCAGACCGGCGAGGCGCGCCTTGTAGCCGGCCAGTTCGGCGCGCGTCGGCAGGTGGCCGTGCACCAGAAGGTAGGCGATCTCCTCGAATTCGCACACGCCGGCGATGTCGAGGATGTCGTAGCCGCGGTAGTGCAGGTCGTTGCCGGCGCGGCCGACGGTGCAGATCGCGGTGTTGCCGGCGACCACGCCGGAGAGGGCGACCGATTTCTTCGCCTTGATCGGATTCGTCGCGTCGTTCATGTCTGTTCTCCCATCGTTTCCCGTCTCGAGTGTTGCCGTGTCGTCGCGGCGGCGGCCGGGCCGGGCTTGCCGCGTCAATCCTTGCCGGCCGCCGTACCGGCGGCGAACAGCGCGTCGAGCTTTTCTTCGTACGCGTGGTAGCCCAGGTGCGCGTAGAGCTCGGCGCGCGTCTGCATGGTGTCGAGCACGGCCGCCTGCGTGCCGTCGCGGCGGATCGCCTCGTAGACGGCGAGCGCCGCGCGGCTCATCGCGCGGAACGCCGACAGCGGGTAGAGCGCCATCGACACCTTGGCCGAGGCCAGCTCCTGCACGGTGAACAGCGGCGTCGCGCCGAATTCGGTGAGGTTGGCGAGGATCGGCACCTTCGCCGCGTCGGCGAAGCGGCGGTAGGTCGAAAGCTCGCTCACCGCCTCGGGGAACACCATGTCGGCGCCGGCCTCGACGCAGGCGACGGCGCGCTCGATCGCCGCGTCCAGCCCTTCGACCGCCAGCGCGTCGGTGCGCGCCATCACCACGAAGCCGTCGTCGCGGCGCGCGTCGACCGCCGCCTTGATGCGGTCGACCATCTCCGCCGGCGACACGATCGCCTTGTTCGGCCGGTGTCCGCAGCGCTTGGCCTGCACCTGGTCCTCGATGTGGATCGCCGCCGCGCCGGCCTTCTCGACCGCGCGCACGGTGCGCGCGATGTTGAAGGCGCCGCCCCAGCCGGTGTCGATGTCGACCAGCAGCGGCAAGCCGGTCGCGTCGGTGATGCGGCGGATGTCGATCAGCACATCCTCGGGCTGGGTGATGCCGAGGTCGGGCAGGCCGCAGCTGGCGGCGGCGACGCCACCGCCGGACAGGTAGAGCGCCGCAAAGCCGGCGTGCTCGGCCAACCTTGCGCTATAGGCGTTGATCGCGCCGGCGATCTGCAGCGGCGGCGCGGCGGCGACGGCCTGGCGGAACAGGGTGCCGGGGCTGGGCATGGTGGTCTCCTCAGGAGCGGTGTTCAGGTCCGCTAATGTCTATAACCAAGCGCTTGCTCGAAAATCTAGCAAGCGCTTGGTTTTTTGTAAATGGCATGAATATTGGGGTCTTCCCTTGTCAATTTGTTGGCACAGCCCTTGGAAAGGGCGCAAAGCCCCCCACCTTGACACGCGTTTACCGTCGTCTGTCATGCCTGGTCTTGCCCCGTTATGGACCCGCCCGCGCCGAAACGCGAGCGGCGTGCCGGGCGCGTGCTGGCGACAGGCGACGATTGAGTCGCGAACCCGGCCTCTGCTATGGTTCGCACTGGCCAAAATTCCGACTGGGAACTCCTTCCCGGCCGTCAGGTCTAGTCCGTGTTCGCCAACAGCAATTCAGAACACACCAAGGGCGGGCAAATCAGGGAGCAATACAACGACATGAGTGATCGGGACATCGATCAACAGTTGGTGGAGCGAGCCCAGCGAGGTGAGAAGCGAGCATTCGACCTGCTTGTTGCCAAATACCAGAGGCGGCTAGGCCGCCTGCTGTCGCGTTTCATCCGCGATTCGGCGGATGTGGAGGACGTGACGCAGGAAGCCTTCGTGAAAGCCTACCGTGCCCTGCCTTCGTTCAGGGGCGAGAGCGCTTTCTACACCTGGCTTTACCGTATTGGCATCAACACGGCCAAAAACTTTCTCAGCGCAAATGGTCGTCGCCACGTGCTAAACAGCGAAGTGGTGGACGAGGACGGCGAGAGTTTCGACATGGCGAGCCAGGTCCCCGACCTGAACACGCCCGAGACCGAGCTGATGAATCGGCAGATCGTCGAGACGGTGAACGCCGCCGTCGCGCAGCTGCCCGAGGAATTGCGCACCGCCATCTCGCTGCGCGAGATGGACGGGCTGAGCTACGAGGAAATCGCCCGGGTGATGAATTGTCCGATCGGCACCGTCCGCTCGCGCATCTTTCGCGCGCGGGAGGCGATCGCCACGGAACTGCGGCCCTTGCTGGACACGGCCAAGAACAAAAGGTGGTAGGTATGAAAGAATCGGTATCCGCACTGATGGATGGCGAAATCGACGAACAGGAAGCGGCACGCACCCTCAACGCCCTGGGACGGGACCCCGAGCTGAAGGCGAAGTGGGACGAGTACCACCTGATCGGCGACGCCCTGCGCAACAATGCCTTGCTTAGCGTCGACGTGGCGCCGTCGGTCAGCCGCAAGCTCGAGGCCGAGCCGACCGTGCTCGCGCCGCGCCCCCGGCGCGCGTTCAGCTCCGGCAAGATCGCGACCTGGGCGCTGGCCGCCAGCGTCAGCTTCGCCGCCGTGGTCGCCTGGCAACAGCTCGGTCGCGACAGCCAGGGCGAGCCGGTGGTGCTGGCCCAGGCGGTGCCGGCGCCGGCTGCGCGTCCGCTGCTCAACGAGGCCGACGATCCCTACCTGATGGCGCACCAGGAGTTCGCGGCCGAGCCGGCCGTGCTCAAGACGTCGCTGCAGAGCGAGGTGCGTCACTGATGCGCTTCGGCATCGTCGCGGCTTCCCTGGCATTGGGGCTGGCGGCCACCGCCCAGGCGGCAGAGGCGGACTGGCAGCTCCTGCGGCGCGCCGCCCGTGCCAGTTACCAACTGCCGCTCTCAGGCACCTATCTGCACCAGTCGCAGGGGGTGCTCGAATCCTTCCAGCTGTACCGGGACGCCGGCGAGAGCGGCGTGGTCGAGCGGCACGAGTCGCTCGACGGCCCGGCGCGCGAGATCGTGCGCAAGGGCAACGCGCTGACCTGCTACGCGCCGGACAAGAAGTCGCTGGCGGCCGCCAAGATCAGCTCGATGCGGCTGTTTCCCGGCTTCCTGCCCGAAGGGCTCGGCGACTTGAAGCTGTCCTACTCGTTGCGCCGTCTCGACGACGACCGCGTCGCCCAGCGCGATTGCGGCTGGCTGCAGCTGAGCCCCAAGGACGCCAACCGCTACAGCCTGCGGCTCTGCGTCGACGCGGGGACCGCGCTGCCGCTCAAGGCGATGGTGCTCGGTCCGCGCGGCGAGGTGGTCGAGCAGCACGCCTTCACCGATCTCGAAGTCGGCGCGCCGCAGGACAAGAGCCTGCTGACGCCGCGCAACACCCGTTACAGCTACCAGTTGCGCAAGGCCGGCGCCAACCCGCTCGCCGCGCCGTCGGAAGCCGAGGTCGCGACCGTCAGCGGCCTGCCGCAGGGCTTCAAGCTGGTGCGCACCGTCAAGCGCTCCTTGCCCGGCAGTAGCAAGAACGTGCGCCACATGGTGCTGTCCGACGGCCTGGCCGTGGTGTCGCTGTTCGTCGAGCCGGTATCCGGCGACGCGCGTCCCGAGCGTCCGGTCACGCTGCACGGCGCGGTCGGCATGGTGTCGCGCGTCGACGGCGACCAGGTGCTGACCGTGGTCGGCGACATGCCAGAGCAGGGCCTGGCCAACCTGCTCAAAACGATCCGGATCAAGCGCCCGTGATCGAGACGCAGGCCCGCGTTATCCGGGTTGACGGGCCGCACGCCTGGGTCGAGCCGCGCCCGCACGCGCCGTGCGGCCAGTGCGACCCGGAAACCGGCTGCCGCACGCTCGCGATCGCGCGGCTGTTCCGCAACGGCGCGGGGCACTTCCGCGTCGCCAATCCCGTCGGCGCCGAGCCGGGCGACTGGGTCACCGTGGCCGTCCCCGAGGCGGGGCTGCTGCACGGGGCGCTCGTCGTCTACCTCGCGCCGCTGGCCGGCCTGATCGCCGGCGCCGCGCTCGCCGCGCCGGCCGGGCAGTTCGCGTCGGTCGCCGCCGCCATTCTCGGCTTTGCCGCGGCGCTCGTCTGGGTGCGGCGCTTTTCGCGCCGGGCCGACGCCGCCCGCTTCACGCCCGCCATCGTCGCGAAAACCGACCGTTCAACCGCTTTGCAGGAGACGCCATGCCGTTCAAGAAGCTGATCCTCTCCACCCTGCTGGCCAGCGCGCTGCTCGCGGGCCAGGTGCCCGACGCCGCCGCGCGCGAACTGCCCGATTTCACGCAGCTGGTCCAGAACGAGGGCCGCGCGGTGGTCAACATCAGCACCACCCAGACCGTGCGCCAGGCCGTCCCGGATGGCCTGGAGGGTTTCGAGGGCGACCCCTTCTTCGAGTTCTTCCGCCGCTTCGCGCCGCCGCGTCCGCGCGAGTTCCAGGCGCGCTCGCTCGGCTCGGGCTTCATCGTGTCGCGCGACGGCTACGTGCTGACCAACGCGCACGTGGTCGCGCGCGCCGACGAGATCACCGTCACGCTGACCGACAAGCGCGAATTCCGTGCCCGTCTCGTCGGTTCGGACGCGCGCACCGACGTCGCGCTGCTGAAGATCGACGCGGGCAATCTGCCGGTCGCGCGGCTGGGCAGCTCGGCCAACCTCAAGGTCGGCGAATGGGTGGTGGCGATCGGCTCGCCGTTCGGCTTCGACAACTCGGTGTCGGCCGGCATCGTGTCGGCCAAGGGCCGCCAGCTGCCGGACGAGAACTACGTGCCGTTCATCCAGACCGACGTCGCGGTCAACCCGGGCAACTCGGGCGGCCCGCTGTTCAACCTGAACGGCGAGGTGGTCGGCATCAATTCGCAGATCTTCAGCAAGTCCGGCGGCTTCATGGGCATCTCGTTCGCGATCCCGGTCGACGTCGCGATGGACGTCGCCGAACAGCTCAAGCTTAGCGGCCGTGTCAGCCGCGGCCGCATCGGCGTCGTGGTGCAGGAGGTCGGCAGGGACCTGGCCACCTCGTTCGGCCTGCCGCGCGCGACCGGCGCCCTGATCACGAATGTCGAGAAGGGCGGCCCGGCCGACCGCGCCGGTCTGCGCATCGGCGACATCGTGTTGCGCATCGACGGTCAGAACGTCGACTCCTCGCCCGATCTGCAGCGTCTGATCAGCGGCATCCGGCCCGGCAAGGCGATCGCGCTCGACGTCTGGCGCGAGCGCGCCGAGCGGCGCGTCAACGTCGTCGCCGACGAGCTGCGCGACCCCGATCCAGCGAGCGCCGGGCGCGAGTTCCGGCCGCCGTCGGCGGCCGCCGACGGGCAGCAGCAGATGGCGCCGGTCGGGCTCGCGGTGCGCGAGTTGAGCGCGGCGCAGCGCCGTCAGCTGAATGTGCCCTACGGCCTCCTAGTCGAGCGCGCCGGCGGCGCCGCGGCGCGTGCCGGCATCGTGCCGGGCGACGTGATCGTCGGCCTCGGCGGCGAGCCGCTGCGTTCGTTCGCGCAGTTGCGCGACGCGGTGGCCGGTGCGCGCAAGGGCAGCGTGCTGGCGGTGCAGCTCGTGCGGCGCGGCGCGGTGCTGTTCGTGCCGCTGAAGGTCGGGGAGGGCGCATGAGGCTGACGCTTTATTTCCGCGAGTATTGCAGCCTGTGCCACCAGATGTTGGCCGAGCTGGCGCCGTGGCGCGAACGCTACGGCTTCGAGCTGGCCGTCGTCGATGTCGACGCCGACGCGGCGCTGGTCGAGCGTTTCGACGAGCTGGTGCCGGTGCTGATGGACGGCGACGTCGAGATCTGCCACTACCACCTCGACGCCGCGCGGCTGGCCGCGCACCTGGACGCGCCGTAGGGCGGATCGTCCCGCGGTGCCGGGCGGCGGCTTGGGCATCCGCCCTACCAGCGCCCGGTGAAATCGGCTAAAATCCGCGCCAGTGTTAGAGGATCTCGACCGGCATCCCGGCTTGCCCAAGTTGCTCGAGCGGACGCGAACGACGTCCGCCCCGGCCGCGGGGTCTTACGGTTACCAAGGGCACGCGCGCGTGCCCTTAACTTTTGTGTGATTGCATGGACCATATTCGCAACTTCTCGATCATCGCCCACATCGACCACGGCAAATCGACGCTGGCCGACCGCTTCATCCAGTACTGCGGCGGTCTCGAACTGCGCGAAATGAGCGCGCAGGTGCTCGACTCGATGGACATCGAAAAAGAGCGCGGGATCACCATCAAGGCGCAGACCGCCGCGCTCTCGTACAAGGCGCGCGACGGCCGGGTCTACAACCTGAACCTGATCGACACCCCCGGCCACGTCGACTTCTCCTACGAGGTGTCGCGTTCGCTGTCCGCCTGCGAGGGCGCGCTGCTGGTGGTCGACGCCTCGCAGGGCGTCGAGGCGCAGACGGTCGCCAACTGCTACACCGCGATCGACCTCGGCGTCGAGGTGGTGCCGGTGCTCAACAAGATCGACCTGCCGGCCGCCGACCCCGAGCGCGTCAGCCAGGAAATCGAGGACATCATCGGCATCGAGGCGATCGACGCGGTGCAGGCCTCGGCCAAGTCGGGCCTCGGCATCGAGGACATCCTCGAGACCGTGGTCGCCAAGATCCCGCCGCCCAAGGGCAATCCGGACGGCGAGCTCAAGGCGCTGATCGTCGACTCGTGGTTCGACAACTACGTCGGCGTGGTGATGCTGGTGCGCGTGATCGACGGCCGCCTCAAGCCCAAGGACAAGATCAAGTTCATGGCGACCGGCGCCGAGCACCTGTGCGAGCAGGTCGGCGTGTTCACGCCCAAGTCGGTGCAGCGCGAGGCGCTGAACGCCGGCGAGGTGGGCTTCGTGATCGCCGGCATCAAGGAGCTGAAGTCGGCCAAGGTCGGCGACACCATCACGCTGGCCACCAGGCCGGCCGCCGAACCGTTGCCGGGCTTCAAGGAAGTGCAGTCGCAGGTGTTCGCCGGCCTCTACCCGGTCGAGTCGCACGACTACGAAGCGCTGCGCGACGCGCTGGAAAAGCTGCAGCTCAACGACGCGGCGCTCAAGTTCGAGCCCGAGGTGTCGCAGGCGCTCGGCTTCGGCTTCCGCTGCGGCTTCCTCGGCCTCTTGCACCTGGAGATCGTCCAGGAGCGCCTCGAGCGCGAGTTCGACATGGACCTGATCACCACCGCGCCGACGGTGGTGTACGAACTGCTGATGAAGGACGGTACGGTGATCGAGGTCGAGAACCCGTCCAAGCTGCCCGAGCCGTCCAAGGTCGAGGAGATCCGCGAGCCCATCATCACCGCCACCATCCTGGTGCCGCAGGACTACGTCGGCTCGGTGATGACGCTGTGCAACCAGAAGCGCGGCGTGCAACGCAATATGCAGTACATGGGCCGCCAGGTGATGCTGACCTACGACCTGCCGATGAACGAAGTGGTGATGGACTTCTTCGACAAGCTCAAGTCGACCAGCCGCGGCTACGCGTCGCTCGACTACGAGTTCAAGGAATTCCAGGCGTCCGACCTCGTCAAGCTCGACATCCTCGTCAACGGCGAGAAGGTCGACGCCTTGAGCCTGATCGTGCACCGCGCGTCCAGCCAGTACCGCGGCCGCGAGCTGGCGGCCAAGATGCGCGAGCTGATCCCGCGCCAGATGTTCGACATCGCGGTGCAGGCGGCGATCGGCAGCCACATCATCGCGCGCGAGACGATCAAGGCCTTGCGCAAGAACGTGCTGGCCAAGTGCTACGGCGGCGACATCACGCGCAAGAAAAAGCTGCTCGAGAAGCAGAAGGCCGGCAAGAAGCGCATGAAGCAGGTCGGCAACGTCGAGATTCCGCAGGAAGCCTTCCTCGCCATCCTGCAAGTGGGAGACAAATAATTGGGCGCCAACCTGTTCTGGGTGTTCGCGGTGCTGACCGCCGTCGGCCTGCTGCTGATCGTCTTTGGCGGCAAGAAGGCGCCGGGTGCGAAGGACTGGCCGGCGTCGATCCAGTGGGGTTACCTGATGCTGGTCATCGGCGGCTTCGGCCTGCTATCCGAGAAGATGAGCTTCTCGGCGGTAATGCTGGTGTTCGTGCTGGTGACCGGCGCCGTGTGGCTCGCCAACCGCTTCGTGCTCGCGAAAAAACGGTTGGCCGAGGGGCGCGAGGCCGGGCACTTCGTCGACTATGCGGTCGGCTTCTTCCCGGTGATCCTGGTGGTGTTCCTGCTGCGCTCCTTCCTGGTCGAGCCGTTCCAGATTCCGAGCAGCTCGATGCGGCCGGGCCTGGTGGTCGGCGACTTCATCCTCGTCAACAAGTTCAGCTACGGCATCCGCGTACCGGTGCTCAACAACGTCGTGATTCCGGTGCACGCGGTCGAACGCGGCGACGTCGTCGTGTTCAACTATCCGCCCGAGCCGCGCGTCAACTACATCAAGCGCGTGATCGGCCTGCCCGGCGACACCGTCGTCTACCGCGACAAGAAGCTGACCGTCAACGGCCGGCCGGTGCCGCAGTTGGCCGAGGGCAGCTACGACTACCTCGAGCAGGGGTTGGCGATGGTCCACAACGACCAGTACCGCGAGACGCTCGGCGGCAAGCGCTACCGCGTGCTCGACATTCCCGAGGCGCGACCGGTGGCGCTCGAACGGGTGGGCAACTTTCCCTACCGCGAGAACTGCGAGTACGACGAAACCGGCTTCGCCTGCAAGGTGCCGGCCGGCCATTACTTCATGATGGGCGACAACCGCGACAACAGCCTCGACGGCCGCTACTGGGGCTTCGTCGACGACAGGCTGATGGTCGGCAAGGCCTTCATGATCTGGATGAATTTCGGCGACTTCTCGCGCGTCGGCATGAAGATCGAATGAGGTGAACGATGGTGATCAGGACCTTCCCGGCAGGGCTGGACCGCCAGGCGGGCATGGGCTCGCTCGCGGTGATCGCCCTGGTCGCGCTGTTCGGTCTGGCGCTCCTGGCGGCCTTCCGCGTCGTACCGGTTTATACCGAGTACGCCGAGGTCAAGAGCGCCGTGGCCGAGGCGGCCAAGGACCCGGCGCGCTCCGAGTCTGAGGCGCGCCGCATCTTCCGTGCCCGCGCGGTGGTGGCCGGTATCGGCTCGGTCAAGGATTCCGACCTCATCGTCGTCGCCGGCGGCAACTTCCTGACCGTCCGCGCCCGCTACCGCCGCGAGGTGCCGCTCGTCGCCAACGTCAAGCTGGCGTTCGACTTCGACACCCAGGCGGGGCAGGGCCCGGCGGCGCAGCAGCGATAAAGAACACGACCTTGAACGACACCCGTCTGACCCGCCTCTACGACGCGCTCGGTTACCGCTTCGCGAATCCGGCGTGGCTCAAGCAGGCGCTGACCCACCGCAGCTACGGCACGCCGCACAACGAGCGGCTCGAGTTCGTCGGCGACAGCATCCTCAACTACACCGTCGCGCGCATGCTGTTCGACCGTTTCCCGACCCTGCCCGAGGGCGACCTGTCGCGCCTGCGCGCCAACCTCGTCAACCAGAACGCGCTGGCCGAGATCGCCGTCGAGCTGAAGTTCGGCGACTACCTGTTCCTCGGCGAGGGCGAACTGAAGAGCGGCGGCTTCAACCGGCCGTCCATCCTCGCCGACGCGCTCGAGGCGACCTTCGCCGCGGTCAGCTTCGACTCGGGCTTCGCCGAGGCCGAGGCGGTGGTGCGCCGGCTGTACGAGGCGCGCGTCGCCGCGATCGACCCGAGCCGCCACGCCAAGGACGCCAAGACCCGGCTGCAGGAGGCGCTGCAGGCCAAGCGCCTCGCGCTGCCCAAGTACCGCATCCTCGCCCAGAGCGGCGAGGCCCACGAACAATGGTTCAAGGTCGCGTGCGACCTGGCCGAAATCCGCATCGAAACCGAAGGCGAGGGCGCCAGCCGCCGCGCCGCCGAGCAGCAGGCCGCCGAGGCCGCGCTCGCGAAGTTCGAAGCGCTCTATCCGGGCGGCAAGAAGCCGAAATCCGCATGAACGAACAAGATTACCGCTGTGGCTTCGTCGCCATCGTCGGCCGGCCGAACGTCGGTAAGTCCACGCTGATGAACCACCTGATCGGCCAGAAGGTCAGCATCACCTCGAAGAAGGCGCAGACCACCCGTCACCGCGTCAACGGTATCCACACCGAGGAGGCGGCGCAGTTCGTCTTCGTCGACACGCCGGGCTTCCAGACCTTCCACCGCAACGCGCTCAACGACGTGCTCAACCAGAGCGTGCGCGACACGCTCTCGAGCGTCGACTGCGTGCTGTTCGTGCTCGAGGCCAAGCGGCTGACCGGCGCCGACCGCGAGGTGATCGCCCTGCTGCCGAAGAACGTGCCGGTGGTGCTGGTGGTCAACAAGGTCGACAGGGCGAAGGACCGCGACGAGCTCGCCGCCTTCATCGCCGAGTGCCGCGCCGAATTCCCCTTCGTCGACGTCGAGGCGGTCAGCGCCAAGCACGGCCACCGGTTGGCCGAGCTCTTGGACAAGGTGCGCCCGCACCTGCCCGAGTCGCCGCCCTTGTACCCGGACGACATGGTCACCGACAAGAGCGTGCGCTTCATGGCCACCGAGATCGTGCGCGAGAAGCTGTTCCGCTACCTCGGCGAGGAGTTGCCGTACGCGATGAACGTCGAAGTCGAACTGTGGGAAGAGGAAGAGGGGCTGACGCGCATCCACGTCGCGGTGCTGGTCGACAAGGACAGCCAGAAGGGCATCCTGATCGGTAAGGGCGGCGAGAAGCTGAAGAAGATCTCGACCGAGGCGCGCCTCGACCTGGAAAAACTGCTCGACGCCAAGGTCTACCTGAAGGTGTGGGCCAAGGTGAAGTCCGGCTGGGCCGACGACGTGCGCTTCCTCAAGGAATTCGGCCTCTAAGCCGGACGGGCCGGACGCGCGATGCAGCCGGGCAAGGTCGACCACCAGCCCGCCTACGTGCTGCACAGCCAGCCGTGGCGCGAGACCAGCCTGCTGGTCGAGGTACTGACGCGCGACCACGGCCGGCTGACGCTGGTCGCGCGCAGCGCGCGCCGGCCGCAGTCGGCGCTGCGGGGCCTCTTGCTGCCGTTCGCCCCCTTGACCATCGCGTGGTTCGGCAAGGGCGAATTGCGCACGCTGCACGCGGCCGACTGGCAGGGCGGCGTGCCGCAGCTGTCGGGCATGGCGTTGATCTGCGGCTTTTACCTGAACGAGCTGGCGATGCGGCTGTCGGCGCGCGACGACGCGAACCCGGCGCTGTTCGCCGCCCACGACGCGGCGGTGCGCGCGCTGGCCCGCGAGCCGGCGTACGGCGCGGTGTTGCGCCGCTACGAATGGGCGCTGCTGACCGCGCTCGGTTTCGCGCCGCCGCTGGACGCCGACGACGCGCAGCGGCCGATCGACCCCGCCGCGCGCTACCACGTCGTGCCGGACGCGTCGCCGCACCGGCTCGAGAGCGGCCCGGCCGACGCGGGCGTCGGCGGCGCGACGCTCATCGCGATGGCGGCCGGCGATTACGCGGACCCCGCCGTCCGCCACGAGGCGCGCGGCTTCCTGCGCGCCTGTCTCGATCACCACCTGGGTGGCCGTCCCTTGGCCACCCGCGAACTGTTGCAAGCGATCAGCGCGCTACCCGAGTAGCGCAAGGAGCCCCACGATGATTTTCCTCGGCGTCAACATCGACCATGTCGCCACGCTGCGCCAGGCGCGCGGCACCCGCTATCCGAGCCCGATCGAGGCCGCGCTGGTGGCCGAGAGCGCCGGCGCCGACCTGATCACCCTGCATCTGCGCGAAGACCGCCGCCACATCCAGGACGAGGACGTGCGCGTGATGAAGAAGCTGCTCAAGACCCGCATGAACCTCGAGATGGCGCTGACGCAGGAGATGGTCGAGAACGCGCTCGCGGTCGGCCCCGAGGACGTCTGCCTGGTGCCGGAAAAGCGCGAGGAGCTGACCACCGAGGGCGGCCTCGACGTGATCCGCTATTTCGACGCGGTCAAGGACACCACCAAGGTGCTCGCCGACGCCGGCATCCGCGTGTCGATCTTCATCGACGCCGACAAGGCGCAGATCGAGGCGGCGCGCGACGCCGGCGCCGGCGTGATCGAGCTGCACACCGGCCGCTACGCCGACGCCCAGCACGCCGCGGAGCGCGACGCCGAACTGATCCGCATCCGCGAAGCGGCGGTGTACGCGAGCCAACTCGGCTTCGTCGTCAACGCCGGCCACGGCCTGTCCTACCACAACGTCAAGCCGGTCGCGGCGATCCCCGAGATCGCCGAGCTGAACATCGGCCACGCGCTGGTCAGCCACGCGCTGTTCGTCGGCTTCCCGGCCGCGGTGCGCGAGATGAAGGCGCTGATGGTCGAAGGCCGGCAGGGCCTGTAAGACCATGATCGTCGGCATCGGCACCGATCTGGCGCGCGTCGAGCGCTTCGCCGCGCTGATAGCGAGGCACGGCCGCGACGGCGCGGCGCGGCGCATCCTGTCGGCGTTCGAGGCGGCCGACTACGCCGCCGCGCCCGACGCGGCGCGTTTCCTCGCCAAGCGCTTCGCCGCCAAGGAGGCGCTCTCCAAGGCGCTGGGCACCGGCGTGCGCGCGCCGGTCGTGATGTCCGCGATGACCGTCGCGCACGACACGCTCGGCAAGCCGCTGTTCGAGCTTTCGCCGCCGTTGGCCGAGTTCGCCGCCGCGCGCGGCATCGCGCGCCTTCACCTGTCGATCAGCGACGAGCGCGAGCACGCGGTCGCCTTCGTCGTCGCCGAGTCGGCCGACGCCTGAGTTCGCGGCCGGCCCGCCGCCGGCCTTTCTACCGAAGGACATTTCATGACGACTCCCCTGCAATTGCCGCGCGGCCCGGTGATGGTCGACGTCGAAGGCTTCGCGCTCACCGACGCGGAGCGCGCGCGCTTCGCGCATCCACTGGTCGGCGGCGTGATCCTGTTCCGCCGCAACTTCGAGAGCGTCGAACAGCTCAAGGCGCTGACTGCCGAGATCCGCGCGCTGCGCGAGCCGGCGCTCCTGATCGCGGTCGACCACGAGGGCGGTCGCGTGCAGCGCTTCATCGACGGCTTCACCCGGCTGCCGGCGATGCGCGCGCTCGGCGACGCGTGGGAGGCCGATCCGGCCGAGGCGACAAGCTTGGCCGAGGCGGTCGGGGAGGTGCTGGCCGCCGAATTGCGCGCCTGCGGCGTCGATCTTTCGTTCACGCCGGTGCTCGACCTCGACTGGGGCCGCTGCGCGGTGATCGGCAACCGCAGCTTCCACGCCGACCCGGCGGTGGTCGCCGAACTGGCCGCCGCGCTGATCCGCGGTTTGAACAAGGGCGGCATGGCCGCCTGCGGCAAGCACTTCCCCGGCCACGGCTGGGTCGAGGGCGACAGCCACCAGGTGATTCCGGTCGACGAACGCGAACTGGCCGACATCCGCGCCGCCGACCTGCTGCCGTTCGCGAAGTTGGCCGAGGCCGGCCTCGCGGCGGTGATGCCGGCGCACGTGATCTATCCGAAGGTCGACGCGCGCCCGGCGGGGTTCTCGAAGGTGTGGCTCGAGACCGTGCTGCGCGGCGAACTGAACTACGACGGCGTGATCTTCTCCGACGACCTCGGCATGGAGGGGGCGGCCGAGGCGGGCGGTTTCGTCGCGCGCGCCGACGCGGCGCTGGCGGCCGGCTGCGACATGGTGCTGGTGTGCAACCAGCCGGCGCGCGCCGACGAGGTGCTGGCGGGCCTGACGCCGCCGGCGCAGCCGAGGTTGGCCGAGCGGCTGGCGCGCATGGCCGGGCAGGGCGAGATCGCCGACTGGCGCGAGCGCGTCGCGTCGGACGACTTTGCCGCGCTGCGCGCAAAGGTCGCGCGGCTGAGCACGCCGCCGGCGGCGCTCGAGGGGCCGGCGGTCGGCGAGGCCTGCTGAGGCCCGACGTCGACCCGCTCCCCCCGGGGGCTTGCGCATGAAAAAACGCCCCGGCGTCCTTTAAAGCGGACGGCCGGGGCGTTGCGTTTGGGCGCGCATCACAGGTGCGCGAGCAGCTCGAGCGGGTGGTCGATCGCGCCGTCGGCGCCCCAGTCGCCGGGACGGTCGGACTCGGCGATATAGCCCCAGTTGGCGATCAGCGTCTTCATGCCGACCTTGCGGCCGGCCTCGATGTCGCGCTCGGCGTCGCCCAGGTACAGGCAGTGCTCGGGCGGGATGTCGAGCACTTCGCAGGCGTACAGCATCGGTCGCGGGTCGGGCTTCGGGGCGCCGGCGGTGTCGCCGCTGACCACCACGGCCGGCGCGTGCGGGAAGGGCAGCAAGGGCAGCAGCCGGTGGGTGAAGCGCTCGGGCTTGTTGGTGACGATGCCCCACGGGATGCCGCGCTCGGCCAAGCTTGCGATCAGCTCGGGCACGCCGTCGAACAGGATGGGGTTGTGCTCGAAGTGCGCGTCGTAGAGGTCGAGGTAGCGCGCGCGCAAGGCCGGGAAGTCGGGATGGTCGCCGTCGATGCCGAAGCCGAGCCGGATCAGGCCGCGCGCGCCGTGCGAGGCGATCGGGCGGGTCGCCGATTCCGGCTGGGCGGGCAGGCCGTGCTCGGCCAGGAGCGCGTTGAGCGCGTTGCCGAGGTCGAGCGCGGTGTCGGCCAGCGTGCCGTCGAGGTCGAAGAGGGCGGCGCGGATCATGCTTTCACCCCGTTGCCGCGGCCGAGAAACAGCGTGTAGGCCGGGTTGTGCGTTTCCTCGCTGTACGGGTAGCCGAGCGCGTCGAGGAAGACCTGGAACGCCCGGTCGTCCGACTCGGGCACCTGGATGCCGACCAGTACGCGGCCGTAGTCGGCGCCGTGGTTGCGGTAGTGGAACAGGCTGATGTTCCAGTCGGTGCGCATCGCGTCGAGGAAGCGCAACAGCGCGCCCGGGCGCTCCGGGAATTCGAAGTGGAACACGCGCTCGTGCTTGAGTTCCGGCGCGTGGCCGCCGACCAGGTGGCGGATGTGCAGCTTCGCGAGTTCGTTGTCGGTCAGGTCGACGCCGGACAGGCCGTTGGCCTCGAGGTCGGCGATGATGGTCGCCACGTCGTCGCGGCGCGCGATCTGCACGCCGACGAACACGTGCGCGGTTTTCGGATCGGCGTAGCGGTAGTTGAATTCGGTGATGCTGCGGTTGCCGATCACGCCGCAGAACTTCTTGAAGCTGCCCGGCGCCTCCGGGATCGTGACGGCGATGATGGCCTCGCGGCGCTCGCCGAGCTCGGAACGCTCGGAGACGTGGCGCAGGCGGTCGAAGTTCATGTTGGCGCCGCAGGCGACGGCGACGAAGGTCTTGCCGTGGCAGCCTTCGCGCTCGATGTAGGCCTTGGCGCCGGCCACCGCCAGCGCGCCGGCCGGTTCGGTGATCGAGCGGGTGTCCTCGAAGATGTCCTTGATCGCCGCGCAGGTGGCGTCGGTGTCGACCAGGATGATCTCGTCGAGCAGCTCGCGGCACAGGCGGAAGGTTTCCTCGCCGACCAGCTTGACCGCGACGCCGTCGGCGAACAGGCCGACGTCTTTCAGCTCGACGCGGTGGCCGGCCTCGATCGAGCGCTTCATCGCGTCCGAGTCGGCCGCCTGCACGCCGATGACCTTGATTTTGGGCTTCAGGCGCTTGATGTAGGCGGCCACGCCGGCGGCCAGGCCGCCGCCGCCGATGGCGACGAACACCGCGTCGATGTGGTCCGGGTGCTGGCGCAGGATCTCCATCGCGATCGTGCCCTGGCCGGCGATCACGTCCGGGTCGTCGAACGGCGGGATGTAGGTGCGGCCGGTTTCCTCGACCAGCTTGACCGCGTGCTGGTAGGCGTCGGAGTACGAATCGCCGAACAGCACCACCTTGCCGCCGCGGCCGGCGACGGCGTCGATCTTGATCTGCGGCGTGGTCACCGGCATCACGATCACGGCCTCGCAGCCGAGCTTTTGCGCCGACAGCGCGACGCCCTGCGCGTGGTTGCCGGCGCTGGCGGTGATCACGCCCTTTTTCAGCTGTTCGGGCGTCAGGCGCGACATCTTGTTGTACGCGCCGCGGATTTTGAACGAGAACACCGGCTGCAGGTCTTCACGCTTGAGCAAGATGCGGTTGTCGAAGCGGCGCGAGAGGTTGGGGGCAATCTCGAGCGGGGTCTCCACCGCGACATCGTAAACCCGGGAAGTGAGGATGCGTTCCAGATAGTCTTGCGTAGGCATGGGCGAACCGTTGTTTCGGGGAAAGGCAGGAAGTGAAGCTTTCAGGGTAACAGGAACTTGCCGGCATAGGAACGGACTAGACCCGTGCCCGTCGTGCGCATCGCTTAACAAAAGGCGGCGGGCGACGCCGGGGTACGGGGTGTATACTTGTCGGCTTTCGCCCCGGACCGCAATCCGAACCTCACCGCTTGTTGGAACACCATGAAACATCGCTTGAAGCAGCTCATCCTGGCCGCGTCGCTGGCCATGCCCGCCCTCAGCCTCGCCAACGCCGCCTTCGTGCCGCCGGTGCCCGAGATCGCCGGCACCGCCTACTATCTGCTTGACGCGCAGAGCGGCCAGCCGATCGCCGTCCGCGACGCGGATACCCGGATCGAACCGGCGTCGCTGACCAAGCTGATGACCGCCTATCTGACTTTCAAGGCGCTGAAGGAAAAACGCCTGACGCTCGAGCAGACGCTGACCGTGTCGCAAAAGGGCTGGAAGACCGAGGGTTCGCGCATGTTCCTCGATCCGAAGGTGCCGGCTCGCGTCGACGACCTGATCAAGGGCATGATCGTGCAGTCGGGCAACGACGCCTGCGTGACCCTGGCCGAGGCGATCGCCGGCAGCGAGGAAGTGTTCGCCCAACTGATGACGCGCGAGGCCCAGCGTCTGGGCATGACGCACACCCGCTTCATGAACGCGACCGGCCTGCCGGACGCCAACCACTACACGACGGTCCGCGACCTGTCGACGCTGGCTTCGGCCATCGTGCGCGACTTTCCCGAGTTCTACCCGATTTACTCGATGAAGTCGTTCACGTATAACGGCATTACCCAGCCCAACCGCAACCTGCTCCTGTACCGCGATCCCTTCGTCGACGGCATGAAGACCGGCTACACCGAGTCGGCCGGCTACAACCTGATCGCCTCCAGCCACCGCGACGGCCGCCGCGTCGTGTCGGTGGTGGTCGGCACCGCCAGCCCCGAGGCGCGCGCGGTGGAAAGCTCCAAGCTGCTCAACTACGGCTTGCAGTTCTTCGAGACGCCCAAACTTTACGCCGCAGCGAAACCGGTATCCGAGCTGCCGGTGTATAAAGGCGACGCCGGCAAGCTGCCGATCGGTTTCCAGCGCGACGTGTTCGCCACCGTCGCCCGCGGCCAGGCCGCCCGCCTCAAGGCCGAGTTGACCACCCAGCAGCCGGTGATCGCGCCGATCAAGGCCGGGCAGCGCGTCGGCACGCTGAAGGTCAGCCTCGACGGCAAGCCGGTGCTCGAGCGCCCGGTGGTGGCGCTCAAGGACGTCGGCGAAGGCGGTTTCTTCAGCCGCCTGTGGGACAGCCTGAAGCTGTTGCTGGGCATGTAATGACGCGACGGGGTGCGGCCGGCCCGGCTTTGACGGGCCGGCCGCACCCGGCGCAAGGAGCACGATGATGACGACCGCACAGACTGAACAGACCGACGTTTTCGAATTCCCCTGCCGCTTTCCGCTCAAGATCATGGGCGAGCGGCACGAGCACTTCGCTGCGACCATCCTGACCGTGGTGCAGGGCCACGCGCCGGCGACCACCGAGGTCGACGTCGACGTGCGCGAGAGCTCGAGCGGGCGTTTCCTGTCGCTGACGGTGACCGTCACCGCCGAAAGCCGCGAGCAGCTCGACAACCTCTACCGCGCGCTGACCAGCCACCCGATGGTCAAGGTGGTGCTGTAAGCGTGGAGCGCCTCGTCAAATACCTCGGCCGCGTCGACTACGAGCCGACCTGGCGCGCGATGCAGGCCTTCACCGACGCGCGCACCCGCGACACGCAGGACGAGATCTGGCTGCTCGAGCATCCGCCGGTCTACACGCTCGGCCTCGCCGGCAAGGAAGAGCACCTGCTGTGCGCGACCGACATCCCGGTGGTCAAGATCGACCGCGGCGGCCAGGTCACCTACCACGGCCCGGGCCAGCTGGTCGCCTATCTCTTGATCGACTTCAAGCGCATGGGCATCGGCGTGCGCGAGCTGGTGACGCGCATCGAGAACGCGGTGATCGACCTGATGGCCGAGTTCGGCGTCTCGGCCAACGGCGACCGCGACGCGCCGGGCGTCTACGTCGACGGCGCCAAGATCGCGGCGCTCGGCCTCAGAATCAAGAACGGGGCGGTGTACCACGGCCTCAGCCTGAACGTCGACATGGATCTGACGCCGTTCAACTGGATCAACCCCTGCGGCTACGCCAACCTGAAGGTGACGCAGATGAAGGATGTCGGGGCGCCCGTCACGGTAGAGGAGGCCGCCAGAAGGTTGCTGCCCCACCTGGAACGCCACCTGACCGTGATGAAAAGCAAGGAGACAGCATGAAACTCGACAACGCGGCCGGCGTGAAGCACAAGGGCGAGGCCAAAACCGCGCGGATCCCGATCAAGATCGTGCCGCTGGAAGAAAAGCTGAAGAAGCCGGAGTGGATCCGCGCCAAGATCCCGAGCGGCCAGCGCTTCTTCGAGATCAAGAACATCCTGCGCGAGCAGAAGCTGCACACCGTGTGCGAGGAAGCCAGCTGTCCGAACATCGGCGAGTGCTTCAGCAAGGGCACCGCGACCTTCATGATCATGGGCGACATCTGCACCCGTCGCTGCCCGTTCTGCGACGTCGGCCACGGCCGTCCGAACCCGCTCGATCCGGACGAACCCAAGCATCTGGCCGAAACGGTCGCCGCGCTCAAGCTTAAGTACGTGGTGATCACCTCGGTCGACCGCGACGATCTGCGCGACGGCGGCGCCCAGCACTTCGCCGACTGCATCGCCGAGATCCGTAAGACCTCGCCGCAGACGCAGATCGAGGTGCTGGTGCCGGACTTCCGCGGCCGCCTCGAGATCGCGCTCGACATCCTGTCGGCCACGCCGCCGGACGTGATGAACCACAACCTCGAGACCGCGCCGCGCCTCTACAAGCAGGCCCGCCCCGGTTCGGACTACCTGCACTCGCTGCAGCTGTTGAAGGAATTCAAGGCGCGCAACCCCGCCGTCGCGACCAAGTCCGGCATCATGGTCGGCCTCGGCGAAACCGACGACGAGGTCTACGAGGTGATGGCCGACATGCGCGCCCACGACATCGACATGATCACCATCGGCCAGTATCTGCAGCCGTCCGGCGGTCACCTGCCGGTGCTGCGCTACGTGCATCCGGACCTGTTCAAGGCCTACGAGAACCGCGCCTACGAGATGGGCTTCCGTCACGCCGCCGTCGGCGCGATGGTGCGTTCGAGCTACCACGCCGACGAACAAGCGCACGAGGCGGGCGTGTAAGCGTCAGCTATCCGAATGCGTGAACGATAAAGCCGGGCTCGATGCCCGGCTTTTTTGTCGACGCTGGTCGCGCCTTCGCCGGCTCGGGCAGGCGCGCGCAGCGGTCTAGCCCAGCTGCACGAAGGCCTTGCGCGGGCTCGCCGGCGGCCGCGACACCTCGGCCTGCAGGCACCGGTCGAGGATCAGCCGCATGTAGTCGTAGCTCTTGCAGATCGCGTCGCGCAGCGCGGCGACGGTGGATGGGTCGGCGTGCGTCCCGATCAGGGTGCAGACGATCTCGAGTGCCTCCCATGGAGGCGCGTCGTCGTGTGCGTGCAGCGTGAGCCAGCGCGTCGCACGGCGGCGCGCGCCGGGCGCGAACGAAGCTTCGTAGGCACCGCTAGAGCAGACCAGCGCTGCCCAGTCGCCCGTCGCGTCCTCGATCGCGTAGTTAGTCGCCGCCATCGCCAGCCACAGCGGGTCGTGCGCGCAGATGTGCCAGCACCAGTGCGACAGCGCGTGCATCTCGCTCGGCACCCGTTGGGCGTGCAGCTCGGCGCGGCCGATACCGCAGGCCTCGGCCCACGCGATCCAGTGCTCGGCGTGACTCTGCGCGACGCGGATGTTGTGGATCAGGAAGCGCCGCGCCATGTCCTCGCCGCGCTGGCGGCCGTAGCGCACCTTGAGCAGGTTCTGCGCCATGTATTGCGGGAACTGCTCGACGACCGGCCACGCCCCGACCAGGAACAGCTGCATCGCCATCGGCCCCAGTTCGGCGTCGCGCATGCGCAGGTAGAGTTCGTGCCCGGTCACGCGGCGCTTGGCCGCGTGGCAGTCGAGCAATAACTGCTGGGCCCAGTCGGGGTAGCTGGCGGCTTCCGTCAGGGGGCCGGTTCTGACAAAGGGGGGGCTCACAGGCTCGCTCCTTTGCTCGGCGGTCTTTGCTTGCCGAGCGCAAATATGTCGAGAGGCGCCGGCGTGACGGCAGGGCGGCGGCCGCGCGCAGCTCCCGGCGATCCCGAAGCTGCGCGGCCCTGGCGCGATCAGCGGCAGGCGACCGCGATGAACGACGAGACGGCGCCGGGCGGGCGGCGCATGCCGTCGCTGCGATTCGCTTGCATGCCATACCCCCTTCTGGTGCGAGTCAGCAAAACGGCGTGCTCGGGGGCGTGCCCGCGGATCGGCGCGGCTGCAGCGTGGTTCTCTAAGGATTTATAGTTCGCATTTGGCATGTAAAAACCATTTTTCATATCGATGGACATGAAAAAGGTTGGCCGAGCAAGCTCGGCCAACCGGGTTCGGGCGATGCGGGGGCTACCAGGCGACGAACATCAACCACCAGGCGAGGTCGACCAGCGCGAGCGCCAGCGCGACGCCGGCCAGCGCGCCGAGCCGGCGGGCGGTCGCGCGACTGTGCCGCGCGGCGATTTGCCACGCGAGAACGAGGCTCCACAGGTTGGCGCCGGCCAAGAGGCCGAAGCGCAGCGGCGCGACCCAGTCGAGCGGTACGCCCTCGTGCTTGAGCATGGTGACGGTCAGCGCCGACAGGCCGAGGAACACGCTACAGCCGCCGGCCGGGATCAGCGCCTGCACCAGGTGGTGGAAGCGGGCGCGTCGCCACGGGCCGAGCACGCGGGTCGCGAGCGCGAGGCAGACGGAGAGGCCGGTCGCCATCGCGACGCCGGTGCCGAGCATGTAGGCGACGATGGTCGCGCCGTCGAGCAGCGTGAAGCGGTCGTTCAGCTCCGGGTAGTCGGTCAGGATGAACCACGGCGCGCCGATGTCGAGCGGCCACAGGATGTCGCGCTCGATCAGCCACTCGGCCACGCCCTGCTTGAGCGCGACGAACCACGGGCTGACGGTCCAGTGAAAGCCGCCGATCGCGATGCCCAAGAGGCCCAGCAGCAACAGCGCCGTCTGCCAGCCGCCGCCCAGCGCCTCGCCGTGCGCGACGACCTCGGCGTTGGGCGAGCGTGCCGCCAGCGAAACCGCGCCGCGGTAGCCGCTGCAGCGGCCGCACTGGTGGCAGTCGCTGGCGCCTTCCATGTGGCGGATCGCCACCAGCGGCGCGCAGTTGATCGGGATGACTTTCTTGCCGGACGAGGCGCGCCACGCGGCGGCGTCGACCTTGTAGTGCAGCGGCGCGAGCTTGGCCAGAAGGCCGAACACGCCGTTCACCGGGCACAGGTACTTGCACCAGACGCGCTTTTCGCGGCCGTAGACGAAGCCGACCACGATGGCCGCCAGCGTCGAGCCGCCCAGCACCAGCAGCACCGCCTTCGGGTACTGGTAGACGCTGACGAGCTGGCCGTACAGCGTGGTGAGCGCGAAGGCGACGAAGGGCCAGCCGCCCCAGCGCATCCAGCGCGGGATCGCGCGGTTGAGCCCCTTGCCGCTGGCGAACTCGGCCAGCGCGCCCTCGGGGCACAGCACGCCGCACCACAGGCGGCCGAACAGCACCATGCTCAACAGCACGAACGGCCACCAGATTCCCCAGAACACGAACTGCGCGAACACCGTCAGGTTGTTGAACACGCGCGCGCCGTCGTCCGGCAGCGGCAGGAAGGCCGGCACGCCGACCAGCACCGCGTAGGCGAGCACGACCAGCCACTGCAGCTTGCGGATCAGCGGCGCGTGCGCGCGCATCCAGTGCCCGGCGCGGGCGAGGGTCTGGCTCATGCGGCCACCCGCTCGGCCGGCGCGGCGCTCGGCCGCGTCAGTTTGTAGACGGCGAGCCAGTAGCCGACGTAGGCCAGCAGCATGGTCAGCGCCGGGTGCGAGCGGTAGCCGGTGAAGGTCGCGAACAGCGAACCCATCGTGCTCGAATCGTCGATCAGCGCCGAGCTGTCCCACAACGGGTCGACGAGGGCCGGCACGAGGTCGAGCGAGATCAGTTGCTCGACGCTGTTCATCAGCAGCGAGGCGGCCAGCAGCAGTAGCAGCCCCTCGGTCAGCCGGAAGAAGAAGCGCCACGAGATCATGCGGCCGCCCTTTTGCAGCAGCCAGTAGGTCGCGACCGCCAGCGCGACGCCGGAGACGGCGACGGCGGCGAAGCTGGCGAGCGTCAGCCCCTGTTGGCCGAGCCCCATGCCGTACAGGAACACCACCGTTTCGCTGCCCTCGCGCGCGACCGCCAGCGCGGTCAGCGTCGTCACGCCCCACCAGCGGCCGGCGGCGCTGCGGGCGGCCAGCCCGCTTTCCATGTCCTTCTTCAGCGTGCGGCCGTGGCGGCGCATCCAGATCACCATCTGCACGATCAGCGCCGACGCGGCGGTCGTCATCGCGAGCTTGAAGTAGTCCTGGCCTTCGCTTGACAGCGACTCGTCGAAGAACAGGATGCCGGCGCCGAGCGCGCCGGCCAGCGCCACGCCGAGGCCGACGCCGCCCCAAAGCCACGGCAGGCCGCTGCGGCCGGCCGGGTTGTGGCGCAGCCAGCTATAGAGGATGCCGATCACCAGCATCGCTTCGACGCTCTCGCGCCAGACGACGAAAAGTATTTGTCCCACAGCCGGCTCCTTATCTGGCGACGATCACGCCCTTGCCGGTGTTCGGATGGAAGTCGTCGAAGAACTTGTACTCGCCCGGCGACAGCGGGTTGATAACGACGAAGGACGACGCGCCCGGGCCGAGCACCTTTTCCTTGCGCAGCGGCAGGCTCTCGAACTCGATCGCGCTCTGGCCGCTGTTGTGCAGTTCGATCTTGATGCGCTGGCCGGCCGGTACCTCGATGCGGTTCGGCGTGAACACGCCGTTCTTGCCCTCGAGGCGGAAGGTCGGCAGCTCGGCCGCCTGGGCCTGCGCGGCGAGGGCGGCACAGCAGACAGTAATGCCAATAAGAATTTTTTTCATTTTTGAGCCTCCAAAACGACAGGGCACCGGCGAGCCGGTGCCCTGCGCTGCGCGATCAGTAGCCGCCCTTCTTGCCGGTGCCGGCGTAGGCAAATTCGTAGTTGAGCTCGAACGGCTTGAACCATGGGCCGACGCCGGTTTCCTTGTCGACGTGGCGGCCGAAGTGCGCGTGCGGGTTCTGCGACGGCGGCAGCACGGTCAGCTTGAGCTTGTACTTGCCCGGGCCCATCAGCTTGACGTTGTCGCCGTAGTGCGGACCGTCGCTGGCGACCATCGCCATCATGTCGCCGGCGATCTTCTTGCCGCTGCCGACCTTCTCGACCTCGTACTTGACCAGCAGGTAGGGGACCCAGTCGCCCTCGGCGAAGCCGTTCGGGTTGTTCTTTACCGCGTGGATGTCGGCCTCGAGGTGGATGTCGGACAGTTCGGCCTTGCGCATCATGCCTTCCGGGTCCATTTTCACCGGCTGCAGGTAGACGGCGCCGACTTCCAGGCCATTCTTGATCTGCGGTTTGCCGATCGGGTACTCGGCGGCGAAGCAGGCAAAGGATTGCGCGAGCAGGGCGACGCCTGCCAGGGTGAGCTTGATGCCTTGACGCATGATGGGCTGTCCCAATGTCAATGAAAACGTTTCTCATTTTATTTAGCGTCATCACGGGGACACAAGCGCCCGGCGGCGTTTTACGCGAAATGGAATTTTTCCTTTTGTAGTGTGGTGTTACGCAATGTAGCGCGCAGAAGGAGGGCGCCTTGTTTCTGGTGATGTTATAGGATAACATTCAACTCGTTCCGAACCCTCACGCCGGCTATTCCATGGACAAAACCGCCTTCCTCTCCCAAGCCGAGCAGCATTGCCTGCGTCTGGGCAACAGGCTGACCGCCTTGCGCCGCCAGGTGCTCGAGCTGGTGCTGGGCTATCCGGGCGTGGTCAAGGCCTACCAGGTGCTGGCCGACCTGCAGAAGGAGCGCGGCGTCGCCGCGCCGCCGACGGTGTACCGCGCGCTCGACTTCCTGGTCGAGAACGGCCTGCTGCACCGCGTCGAGGCGCTGAACGGCTTCATCGTCTGCGAGCACTTCGACTGTCCGCACGAAGGGCTGATCCTGGTGTGCGCGCGCTGCGGCGGCGTCACCGAACTGGACGCGACCGGCCCGATGGCCGCGCTGCGCGACGCGTCGGCCGCCGCCGGCTTCGCCGTCGCGCCGCAGAACCTGGTGCTGACCGGCACCTGCCAAAGCTGCCAAGCATGAAAAAAACCACCGTCAACCTGTTTTCCGGCTTTCTCGGCGTGGGCAAGACCACCGCGCTGAAGGCGCTGATCGCCCGTCGTCCGGCGCACGAGCGCTGGGCGATCATCGTCAACGAATTCGGCGAGGTCGGCATCGACGGCGCCGCGCTGTCCGACGACGGCCTGCCGGTCGCCGAGATCGCCGGCGGCTGCCTGTGCTGCGTCGCCGGCCCGCAGATGACCGTCACCGTCGCGACGCTGCTGCGCCGCGAGCGCCCCGACCGGCTGTTGATCGAGGCCAGCGGCCTCGCGCACGCCGCCGGCGTGATCGACGAATTGAACGAAAAGCCGCTCGGCGACGCGCTGACCGTCGGCGCGGTGCTGACCGTGGTCGATCCGCGCCAGTTCGTGAACCCCGACTACGCGCGCCAGCCGCTGTACCGCGACCAGGTCGCGATCGCCGACGTGCTCGTCGCCAACAAGGTCGAGCTGGCCGACGCCGACACGCTGGCAGCCTTTCGCGCGCAGGCGGCGGCGCTGTTTCCGGCCAAGGCGCTGGTCGCCGAGGTCAGCCACGGCGCGCTCGACCCGGCCTGGCTCGACCTGCCGGCGATCGAGAAGTCGCGCTACCGGCCGGCGGTGGCACGCGACGCCGCCAGCGGCTGGCAGTCGGAGGGCTTCACCTTCGACGCCGCGCGCAACTTCGACGGCGAAGCGCTGACGCGTTTCTTCGACGAGTTGCCGAAACTTCAGCCGGGCCTGGTGCGCGCCAAGGGCGTGTTCCGCGTGCTCGATTCCTTCGTCTGGCTCAACTGGGCCGAGGGGCAGTGGGGTGCCAGCCAGGTCGCCTGGCGGCGCGACAGCCGCTTCGAGCTGATCGCCACCGAGGACGTCGCCGCATCGGCGGTGGAGGCGGGGCTGGCCGCCTGTCTTTGCAAGGAGGACGCGCGATGAGCGTGCCGCAACCGAAACCCCATTCGCACCCGCATGCCCATCCGGAGCACGCCCACGTCCCGCACGAACACGCGGCGCCGGTATCCGCGGCGCTCGAACGAGGTTGGCCGAGCCTGATGGCGATGGCCGCCTGGCAGCGGCTGCTCGCCGCCGCCGGCCTGCTGGCGCTGCTGTGGGCGGTGGTCGGCTGGGCGCTGGGGGGCGAAGCATGAGCGTCGTCCTCGAGAACCTGACCGTGTCCTACCAGCGCCATCCGGCGGTCCACCATGTGTCCGGCGAATTCGCCGACGGCGAGGCGACCGCGATCTTCGGGCCGAACGGCGCCGGCAAGAGCACGCTGTTGAAAGCCATGGTCGGCGCGCTGCGCCCCGACTCGGGGCGCGCGGTGATGAGCCATCGCCGCGCCGACATCGCCTACCTGCCGCAGCAGTCGGAGATCGACCGCAGTCTGCCGATCACGGTCGAGGACCTGGTGCTCTCGGGGCTGTGGCACCGCAGCGGCGCCTTCGGCGGCGTCGGCCGCGACGGCCGCATGCGCGTCGCCGAGGCGCTCGCCACCGTCGGGCTGTCCGAGTTCGCCCGCCGGCCGATCGCGGCGCTGTCGAGCGGCCAGTTCCAGCGCGTGCTGTTCGCGCGCATCCTGGTGCAGGACGCGCGGCTGATCCTGCTCGACGAGCCGTTCAACGCCGTCGACGCCAAGACCACCTACGACCTGTTGGCGCTGGTGCGCCGCTGGCGCGCCGAGGGGCGCACCGTGATCGCGGTGCTGCACGACTACGAGCAGGTGCACGCCTACTTCCCGTACACGCTCCTGATGGCGCGCGAGGTGGTCGCCTGGGGCAAAACCGAAACGGTGCTGACCGACGCCAACCTCAGGCGCGCGGTCGAGCGCGCCGCGCACTGGCAGGACCGCGCGCCGGTCTGCCGCGTCGACGGGGAGGCCGCCTGATGCTGCACCTTTACGATTTGCTGGTCGCGCCGTTCGCCGAGTTCGGCTTCATGCGCCGCGCGCTCGCCGGCTGCCTGGCGCTGGCGCTCGGCAGCGGGCCGGTCGGCCTGATGCTGGTGATGCGCCGCATGAGCCTGATGGGCGACGCGATGAGCCACGCGGTGCTGCCCGGCGCGGCGATCGGCTTCCTCGTCGCCGGACTCAGCTTGCCGGCGATGAGCGTCGGCGGCTTCGTCGCCGGCGTGCTGGTCGCGCTCTTGGCGGGGCTGGCGACGCGCTTCACCGGCGTCAAGGAGGACGCGAGCTTCGCGGCCTTCTTTTTGATGTCGCTGGCGCTCGGCGTGCTGATCGTGTCGAAGTCCGGCAGCAACGTCGACCTGATGCACATCCTGTTCGGCTCGGTGCTGGCGGTCGACTCGGCGGCGCTGGTGTTGATCGCGTCGGTCGCGTCGCTGACGCTGACGACGCTGGCGCTGATCTACCGGCCGCTGATGCTCGAGAGCCTCGATCCGGTGTTCATGCGCGCGGTCGGCGCCAAAGGCGGGCTGTGGCATCTGCTGTTCCTGATGCTGGTCGTGCTGAATCTGGTCGCCGGCTTCCAGGCGCTGGGTACCTTGATGGCGGTCGGGCTGATGATGCTGCCGGCGATCACCTCGCGGCTGTGGGCGCACTCGGTCGGCGGCATGATGCTGACCTCGGTCGGCGTCGCGTTCGCGTCGGGTCTCGGCGGCCTGCTGTTGTCCTACCATTTCGAGCTGCCGTCCGGGCCGGCGATCATCCTCTTGGCCGGCGTCGCCTACCTGTTCTCGCTGTTGTTTGCGCCGGTCGGCGGCGCCTTGCCGCGCTACATCCGCTCGCGCCACTTCGAGCAATAGCCATCTCTCCTGCCGCCGTGCCGGGGGAGGGCGCCGCCGCCCCCCTCTCTATGACCGCAAGGTTGGCCGAACCCACGAGGCTCGGCCAACCCTGGGCTCCGCTTTGCCTTTTTCTTGAATAAGGAGACCGCAGCATGAAAAAAACCCTGTTGGCGTTCGCGCTGTCCGCCGCGTCCTTGTCGGCCTTCGCCGCCAAGCTGCCGGTGGTCGCCAGCTTTTCCATCGTCGCCGACATGACGCGCGAGGTCGGCGGCGAGCGCGTCGACGTGGTGTCGCTGGTCGGCCCGGACCAGGACGCGCACGTCTACCAGCCGAGCCCGGCCGACGTGAAGCGCGTCGCCGCCGCCCGCGTGTTCGTCGCCAACGGCCTCGGTTTCGAGGGCTGGATGGCGCGGCTGACGCGCTCGGCCGGCTTCAAGGGCGTGACCGTCGAGGCGGCGAGCGGCGTCAAGACCATCCGCGAGGCCGGGCACGAGGGGCACGGCCACGGTCACGACCACGGCGACGTCAACCCGCACGCCTGGCACGACCTCGCCGCCGCGCAGCGCTACGTCGCCAACATCGAGGCGGCGCTCGCCAAGGCCGACCCGGCCGGGCGCGACTACTACCGCGCCCGCGCCGGCGCGTACACGGTCAGGCTCAAGGAGCTGGACGCGTGGGCGCTCAAGCGTTTCGCGGCGATCCCGGCGGCGCGCCGCAAGGTGCTGACCAGCCACGACGCCTTTCCCTACCTCGGCCAACGTTACGGCATCCGCTTCATCGCGCCGCAGGGCGTGAGCACCGAGACCGAGGCCTCGGCCAAGAGCGTCGCGCAGATCGTGCGCCAGGTGAAGAAGGAGAAGGTCGGCGCGGTGTTCGTCGAGAACATGGCCGACAAGAAGCTGCTCGAGCAGCTGTCGCGCGAGGCCGGCGTCAAGGTGGTCGGCAAGCTGTACGCCGACGCGCTGTCGGCGCCGACCGGCCCGGCGCCGAGTTTTGCCGCGCTGTTCCGCCACAACGCCGAGACGCTGCTGGCCGCGCTGCAGTGAGCGCCGTCCGGTCAAGCAAAAAGCCGCCCGAGGGGCGGCTTTTTTGCGGTGCGACCGGCTCAGCGGTGCGCCTCGAAGCGGCGGCGCGTCTCGTCCTCGTCGCGCGCGCCGAAGGCGTACTGGCTCTCGAGCCACAACACGTTGATGATGCCGAGGCTCAAGGCGAGGCCGAGGCCGAGGATCCAGGCGAAGTACCACATGGCGGGCTCCTTAATAGCTGTGGGTGTCGGCGTCGAGGCGCTCGGGCGTCACCGGGCCGCGCATCACGCGGTACACCCAGCGGGTGTAGACGAGGATGATCGGCAGGAAGACGGCGACCACGCCGAGCATGAGCGCCAGCGTCTTGTGGCTGGAGGTCGCGTCCCAGACCGTCAGGCTGGACGCCGCGTCGAGCGACGACGGCAGCACGAAGGGGAACAGCGCGACGCCCGCGGTCAGGATGATCGCCGCGACGCCGGCGGCGCTGGCCGTCAGCGCGAGCCTCGGCCGACGTCCGTGCGCCAGGAGGCCCGCCAGCAGCGGCAGCGCGACGCCGAGCGCCGGCACCGCCCACAGCGTCGGGTGCGCGCGGAAGTTGCCGAGCCAGTCGGCGGTCGGGACGACGGTCTTGGCCAGCGGCGACAGCGCGGCGCCGACGTCGCCGATCGCGGCGACGGTCAGCCCCTCGCGTTGCGCGATCCAGACGCCGCCGAGCGCGAACAGCGCGGCGGTCGCCACGCTCGCGGCCAGCGCGGCGCGGCGCGCGCGCGATTGCAGCGCGCCCTGCGTCTTGGTCGCGAGGAAGGCGGCGCCGTGGCCGGTCAGCATCGCGACGGCGACGACGCCGCAGTACAGCGAGAACGGGTTGAGCAGGTCGACGAAGCGGCCGGCGTAGCCCACCCGCATCTGCTCGTCGAAGGCGAACGGCAGGCCGACGAACAGGTTGCCGACCGCGACGCCGAAGATCAGCGCCGGCAGCACCGAACCGGCGCACAGCGCCCAGTCCCAGCCGCCGCGCCAGCGCGGGTCGGCCAGCTTGCTGCGGTAGTCGAAGCCGACCGGCCGCAGGAACAGGCCGAACAGCACCAGCATCAGCGCGCCGTACAGTACCGAGAAGGCGGCGGCGTAGACCAGCGGCCAGGCGGCGAAGAGCGCGCCGCCGGCGGTCACCAGCCATACCTGGTTACCTTCCCAGGTCGGGCCGACCGCGTTGATGACGAGGCGGCGCTCGGTGTCGTCGCGGCCGATGAAGGGCAAGAGGATGGCCGCGCCGATGTCGAAGCCGTCGAGCACGGCGAAGCCGATCAGGAGGGCGACGATCAGCGCCCACCAGGCGAGTTTCAGGGTGTCGTAGTCAGGCATGGCGCGTCTCCGTCGCCGGGGTTTCGCCGTGGTAGCGGCCGGTGGCGAGGCTGGCCGGGCCGAGGCGGATGTACTTGAGCATCAGGAACATCTCGATCGCGAACAAGAGCGTGTAGATGCCGACGAGGCCGATCAGGCTGAACTGCAGTTGGCCGACGTCGAGCGCCGACGCCGACAGCCGCGTCGGCAGCACGCCCGAGATCGTCCACGGCTGGCGGCCGTACTCGGCGACGAACCAGCCGGCCTCGATCGCGATCCACGGCAAGGGGATCGCGAACACCGCCAGCCGCAGCAGCCAGCGCTGCGGCGCGAGGTTGCGGCGCACCAGGAACCACAGCGACGCGGCGAAGATGAACAGGAACAAGAGGCCGAGGCCGACCATCAGCCGGAAGCTCCAGAACAGCGGCGCGACCTGCGGGATGGTGTCGGCGGCGGCGGCCCGGATCTGCGCCGGCGTCGCGTCGGTGACGTTGGCGGTGTACTTCTTCAGCAGCAGCGCGAAGCCGAGGTCGGCCTTGTGCGCGTCGAACTGCGCGCGCAGCGCCGGCGTGTCTTCGCCGGCCTTGATGCGCACGAGCGCGTCGTAGGCGGGGATGCCGCCCGCGATACGCGCCTCGTGTTCCTTCTTCAGATCCTTGATGCCGGTGACCGGCGTGTCGAGCGAGCGGGTGCCGATCAGGCCCAAGAGGTAGGGAATCTTCACCGCGTAATCGGTGCGCTCGGCCGCCTGGTCGGGCAGGCCGAACAGCGTCAGCGCCGCCGGCGCCGGGTGGGTGTCCCACTCGGCCTCGATCGCGGCGAGCTTGACCTTCTGCACCTCGCCGGTGGTGTAGCCGGACTCGTCGCCGAGCACGATCACCGACAGCACCGACGCCATGCCGAAGCCGGCGGCGACCGCGAACGAGCGCAGCGCGAAGCCGGTGTCGCGCGCCTTCAACAGGTACCAGCTCGATACGCCGAGCACGAACATCGCCGCGGCGACGTAGCCGGCGGCCACCGTGTGGACGAACTTGACCTGCGCGACCGGGTTGAAGAACACCGCGCTCATGCTGGTGAGCTCCATGCGCATCGTGTCGAGGTTGAATTCGGCGCCGACCGGGTTCTGCATCCAGCCGTTGGCGACCAGGATCCACAGCGCCGACAGGTTCGAGCCGAGCGCGACCAGGAAGGTCACCAGCAGGTGTGCGCGCTTCGACAGCCGGTCCCAGCCGAAGAAGAACAGGCCGACGAAGGTCGACTCGAGGAAGAAGGCCATCAGCCCCTCGATCGCCAGCGGCACGCCGAAGATGTCGCCGACGTAGTGCGAGTAGTAGGCCCAGTTGGTGCCGAACTGGAATTCGAGCGTCAGGCCGGTGGTGACGCCCATCGCGAAGTTGATGCCGAACAGCTTACCCCAGAAGCGGGTCATGTCCTTGTAGATGGTCTTGCCGGTCATCACGTAGACCGATTCGCAGATCACGAGGATCCACGACAGGCCGAGCGTCAGCGGCACGAACAGGAAGTGGAACATCGCCGTCAGCCCGAACTGCAGGCGCGACAGTTCCACCACGTCAGCGGCGGGTAGCATGCTTGTCTCCGGTGGGGTGGGAAATCGGGGCGGAAGGTTGGCCGAGCAGTTGCTGCGACACGGCGGGTTCGGGCACGGTCATGTGGCGGGCGATCGGCTGCGCGAACCACAGCGACCACGCCCCCCACAGCAAGGCGGCCTTGAGCGCCAGCACCAGCACAATCTCCAGCCACAAGGGCAGGCCGGTCTTGAGAAGGGCGGGGCGGCGCATCGCTCAGTCCTTGCCGTCCTTGCCCGGGCGCAGGAAGCTGGCGAACTCCAGCACCTTTTGCACCCGCGCGCCCAAGCGCATCAGGTTTTCCAGCGTGTCCGGCGATAGCCGCTGCACCTCGTCGAACCAGCCGGTCGCCAGCTCGATCAGCTGGTGCATCTCGCGCATGCGCTGCTGCGCGTGGCGTTCGGCCTCGTCGAGCGGCGTTTCCATCAACGCGTCGCGCAGCAGCGTCAGCGTCGGCTCGATCTCGCGTTTGCGTTTTTCCTCGGCCAAGGTGCGGAAGATTTCCCACACATCCTTTGGCGTCTCGAAGTAGTCGCGCCGGTCGCCGGCCTGGTGGATCAGCTTCACCAGCCGCCACGACTGCAGTTCTTTCAGCCCCATGCTGACGTTGGAACGCGAGATGCCGAGCGCGTCGACGATCTGGTCGGCGTTCATCGGCTCGGGCGACAAAAAGAGCACGGCGTAGATTTGGCCGACGGTGCGGTTCACGCCCCAGCGGCTGCCCATTTCGCCGAAATGGAGCACGAAGCGTTCGTTGAGCGGGGAGAGGTTCATGGCTTATCGAATTTTCAGAAATTTCTGAAATATTAAAAGACAATTTGATCCGGCGCAATGCGGCGGGACGCCGCAGCGTGCCGGCGAGGCTCGAAACGCAACAAGCCTGGCCGAGGGCTCGGCCAGGCTTGCGGAGAGGGCGTGGGGGGGAAGGCGTCAGCCGGCGTGCGCGAGCAGCGCCCCAAGCAATCCGGCGACGCCGAGCGCGAGCACCGACAGGCCGGCGACGAGGCGCACCGCGCGTCGCTGCAGCAGCGTCTTGAGCCGTTCGGCGAAGGCGCCCATCAGCAACAGGTTGGGCAGCGTACCGAGCCCGAAGGCCAGCATCAGCCCGGCGCCCTTAGCCGCGCTGCCGGAGGCGAGCGCCGACAGGCTGGCGCTGTAGACGAGGCCGCAAGGCATCCAGCCCCACAGCGCGCCGACCGCCAGCGCCTGCGACAGCCGCCGCACCGGCAGGAAGCGCGCGATGAACGGTTGCACGCGGCGCCAGACGGGCCGGCCCAGCGTCTCGAAGCGCGTCACCAGCGCCGACAGGCCGGCCAGATAGAGCCCGAGCGCGACCAGCATCAGCTGCGCGGCGACGAACAGTCCCCAGCGCAGCGGCGCGAAGTCGGCCATCGACAGCCCGCCCTGCGCGAGCGCGCCGAGCAAGGCGCCGACCAGCGCGTAGCTGCCGACGCGGCCGAGGTTGTAGGCGAGCATCAGCGGCCAGCGCGCGCGGCTGGCCGGCAGGCCGAACGACAACGCACCGACGATGCCGCCGCACATGCCGACGCAATGGCCGCCGCCCAGAAGGCCGACGACGAACAGCGCCAGCCAGTTGACTTCCAGCATCGGAGCGATCCGGGAAAGGAAAACGCCATTTTAGCGAAAAGCCCGCGCCCCGGGCCGGGCCGGGCCGGGCCGGTTAGACCGCCAAATTAAAAAGAATTCCTGAAAAGTGAATTCAAACGATAAAAAAGCTGGAAGTTGTACAAGGGCTATTCCATAAAAAAGAAAAACGCGTCTGTCCTGCCTGGGCCGGCGCGACCGGGGTGGGGAGGCATGTCGCCGGCCCGTCGAACAACGCCCGGATGGAGGGCATCATGGCCAAGCAACTGACTGTGGAACGATTGGGTACCTGCGCCATCCTGACCCATGTCCATCCGCCTGCGAACCAGTGGACCATCGAAGGTCTGCACGAGTTGAGGGACGCGCTGGCCGAGCTGTCGGACGACGCCGACATCCGGGCCGTGGTGCTCACCGGGGAGGGGGAGCAGTTCTTCTCGGCCGGCGCCGATCTCAAGGCCTTCCGGCGTGGCGACAAGGCCGAGGCGGCCTCGCTCGCCGACGCCTTCGCCGCCGCCTTCGGCCGGCTGCGAGCCTTCCCGGGCGTCACCGTCGCCGCGATCAACGGCTACGCGCTCGGCGGCGGCCTCGAGTGCGCGCTGGCCTGCGACTTCATGGTCGCCGAGCGCGGCGCGCGGCTCGGCCTGCCGGAAACCCGCGTCGGCCTCGTGCCTTGCGCCGGCGGTACCAAGACGCTGACCGACAAGGTCGGCCAGGCCTGGGCCAAGCGCATCATCCTCGGCGGCGAGCTGGTCGAGGCGGAGGAGGCGCGCCGCATCGGTCTGGTCGAGGAGGTGGTCGACGCCGGCCTGGCCAAGATCACCGCGATCAGCCTCGCCAACCGGGTCGGCATGCAGGCGCCCGAGGCGGTCGCCGTCGCGCGCGCGCTGATCGCGCAGGGGCCGGGCTCGACGCTGGACGGGCAGCTCGCGCGCGAGCGCGAGGCGCTGCTTGGCCTGGTCGGTCGGCCCGAGCAGGTCGAGGGCGTGAACGCCTTCCTCGACAAGCGCCGTCCGGCCTGGCTGGTCGAGGCCGACGACGAGGAGGAGTGACGGCGACGGACGGCGCCGCAGGGACACACACGAGGCCACGCCAGAAGGCCGACAAGAAAAAACCCGCGACACGGATCGCGGGTTTTCCTTTGGGGGCGGGCAGCCTTACTTGGCTTGCGCCTTGATGCCGTCGATGAACTTGTCGACCTTGGCGCCCATCACGCGCTGCTCGAGCTGCGCGCGGATCGCGTCCAGCGGCGGCGCGCTCTCGGTCTTGACGTCGTCGAGCTTGATCACGTGCCAGCCGAACTCGGTCTTCACCGGCTTGGCGGTCACCTGACCCTTGGACAGGCGGGTCAGCGCCTCGGCGAACGGCGGAACGAAGTTCTCGGCGTCGGCCCAGCCGAGGTCGCCGCCGTTGGCCTTGCTACCCGGGTCGAGCGACTTTTCCTTGGCCAGCGCGGCGAAGGGCTTGCCCTTCTTGAGCGCGTCGAGCACCGCGATCGCCTCGGCCTCGGTCTTCACCAGGATGTGGCGGGCGTGATAGCTCTTCTTCTCCGGCATTTCGGCCTTGAGCTTGGCGTAGGCGTCGCGCAGCTCGGCCTCGCCGACCGGGTTGCTCCTCTGGAAGTCGCGGATCAGCCGGTTCGCCAGGCTCATCGACTGCATGTTTTCCAGTTCGGCGCGGTAGTCCGGCGTCTTGTCGAGGCCTTTCTTCACGGCGGCCTGGCTCAGTAGGTCGGCGGTGGCGAGCTGTTCGCGCACCATTTCGCGCGTCTGCGCGGTCACCGGTTGGCCCTGGGCCTCGAGCGTGCGGATCACGGCGTCGACGCGCGCCTGCGAGACAGGGGCGGGGGCGGCGGCGACCAGCTGGCCGGCGAAGGCCGCGAGCAGGGCGGTGGTGACGAGGGTTTTACGCATGGTTGCGGGTCCTTGTTCTTATTGGATCTTGGCTTTGGCGCGCAGGCCGTCGATGACCTTGGCGATTTCGCGCTGCTGCAGGTCGCGCGAGATCTGCGCCTTGACGTCGTCGAAGGCCGGCGCCTTGCCGTTGCGGATGTCCTCGACCTTGAAGACGTGGTAGCCCATGCCGGAGCGCAGCGGCTTGTCGCCGATCTGGCCCTTGCCGATGGTCTTGAGTGCCTCGGCCAACGGCGGCTCCATCAGGCCGAGGTTGCCCCAGCCCATGTCGCCGCCGTTCTGCTTGGCGCCCGGCTGGATCGACTTGGCACGGGCGGCGGCCTCGAAGCTGCCGCCCTTCTTCAGGTCGGCGATCAGCTTGTTCGCGTCGGCCTCGCTGGCGACGACGATCTGGCGGACTTTCATCTCCTTGTTGCCGTTCAGGCGGGCGGCGAACTGGTCGTAGGCGGCCTTGACCTGGGCGTCGCCCACCGGGCTCTGCTTGGCGATGTCGGCCAAGAGCGCCTCTTGCAGCAGCTCCTCGCGCACGCGCTCGAGACGCTCGGTGAACTGCGGCGTCTTGTCGAGGCCGCGGCGCTTGGCTTCCTGCAGCGCCAGTTCGCGGCCGATCAGACGGTCCTTGATTTCCTCGCGCAGCGCCGGCGTGTCCTGCATCTTGCCGCCGCTGTTCTTGACCAGCTGGCTGACCGCGCGGTCGACTTCGCTCTTGTCGATGGCCGAGCCGTTGACGGTGGCGACCGGGGCGGCCAGAACCGGCAGGCTGAGGGCGGATACGGCCACGATGCTGGCCAGTCGGGAAAGTTTCATCGGGAAGTCCCCTTGGATCAGGTTCAGATTTCGTCCGGGCCGAGTGCCTGGATCGCGAGCGCATGGATGCGGGTCTGCATCAGCTCGCCGAGCGTCTGGTAGACGAGGCGGTGCCGCGCCACGCGGTTCAGTCCGGCGAAGCGGGCGCTGACGATGGTCAGGTTGTAGTGGCCGCCGTCGCGTGCGCCGGCGTGGCCGGCGTGCGCGGCGCTGTCGTCCTCGAGCGCGACGTGCTCGGGTTCGAGCGCGGCCAGCCGCTCGCGGATCAGCTCCAGCGTGCTGCTCATGCCGGGAAGACCTTGCGGAACGGCTTGACCTCGACGGCTTCGTAGACGCCGGCTGCCACGTAAGGGTCGGCGTCGGCCCAGGAGCGGGCCGCCTCGAGCGAGGCGAACTCGGCGACGATCAGGCTGCCGGTGAAGCCGGCCGGCCCCGGGTCGACCGCGTCGATCGCCGGGCAGGGGCCGGCGAGGATCAGCCGGCCCTCGTCCTGCAACGCGGTCAGGCGCGCCAGGTGGTCGGGGCGGGCGGCAAGGCGGGCGTCGAGCGAGCCTGCGCGGTCGCGGCCGATGATGGCGTACAGCATTTAATTCCTTTCCTCCAGGTATTTCGACAGATAGAAGCTCTGGCCGATGGCGAAGACCAGCATCAGGCCGATGCCGCCGAACAGCTTGAAGTTGACCCAGACCGCCTCGCTGAACGAGTAGGCGACCCACAGGTTGAGCGCGCCCATCAGCGCGAAGAAGCCCGTCCAGGCGCGGTTGAGCTGTCGCCACACGGCGTCGGGCAGCTCGACCTGCTTGCCCAGCAGCGCGCGGATGCCGTTCTTGCCGGACAGCTCGCCGACGACGAGGCCGGCGGCGATCAGCCAGTACAGCGCGGTCGGCTTCCACATGATGAAGTGCTTGTCGTGGAACAGGATGGTCGCGCCGCCCAGCGCCACGATCAGCGCGAGGCTGACCCACTGCATGGTTTCGACCTTGCGGTGGCGGAACCAGGCGTAGGCGGTGAACACGACCGAGGCGGCGATGGCGGCACCGGTGGCCAGGAACATGTCCCGCGTGGCCCAGTAGACCGCGAAGAACAGCAGGACGGGAAGGAAGTCGGCGAAGGCTTTCATCGGAAACGATTATGGGGGCAGGGTGGGCGGGGCACAAGCGTAGCCCGATTAAGAAGTGTGAGCCGCTTGTGACGGGCCGGGCCGCCGCGAAGTTCCCGGCCACGCCGCGCTCAGGCGCGCGCGTTCGCGTCGGCGCTGCGTACCACCTTGAGCGCGGTGGCGACCAGCCCGCCGACGTCGGCGACGTTGGCCGGCAGGATCAGCGTGTTGTTCTCGCGCGCCAGTTGGCCGAAGGCCGCGACGTACTGCTCGGCGACCTTGAAGTTGACCGCTTCGAGCCCGCCCTCGCTGCCGATCGCGCGTGCGACGCGCTCGATCGCGTCGCCGGTCGCAGCGGCCACCAGGCGCAGCGCCTCGGCCTCGCCCTGCGCCTTGTTGATCGCCGCCAGCTTCTCGCCCTGCGACAGGTTGATCGCGGCCTGCATCTCGCCCTCGGACTGCTGGATCGCCGCCTCGCGCGCGCCGGTCGCCAGGTTGATCTGCTCCTGCTTGCGGCCTTCCGACGCGGCGATCAGCGCGCGCTTCTCGCGCTCGGCGGTGATCTGCGCCTGCATCGCCTGCAGGATGTCCTGCGGCGGCACCAGGTCCTTGATCTCGTAGCGCAGCACCTTCACGCCCCAGTTGAACGCCGCCTCGTCGAGCGCGGTGACCACCGCGCGGTTGATCTCGTCGCGTTCCTCGAAGGTCTTGTCCAGCTCCATGCGGCCGATCACCGAGCGCAGCGTGGTCTGCGCCAGCTGGGTGATCGCCAGCACGTAGTCGCTCGAGCCGTAGGAGGCGCGCTGCGGGTCGGTGACTTGGAAATACAGGATGCCGTCGACCTTGAGCTGGGTGTTGTCGCGGGTGATGCAGACCTGGCTGGGCACGTCGAGCGGGATCTCGCGCAGATTGTGCCGGTAGGCGATGCGGTCGATGAAGGGAATGATCACGGTCAGCCCGGGCGTCAGCGTGTCGTGGTAGCGGCCGAGCCGCTCGCGCACGAAGGCGCTCTGCTGGGGGACGACCTTCACCGCGCGCCAGACGAAGACGACGACGGCGATAAACAGCACGAGGGCCAGGGTCATGGTGTGCTTCCTTGTGTGGGAGAGACGATTTTGAGCCGGTTGCCATCGCGGCCGGCGATCAGGCCGCGCGTACCGGCGGCGAGGTCGGCCGGCTCGAAGTCGGCCTGCCACTCGGCGCCGCGGTAGCGCACCGTGCCGTGGCCGTCGCGGTTGGCGACGATCTCGACCGGCTGGCCGAGGTCCGGGTCGTCGATCGCCGCGCGGCGCGCGCCGCGGCGGCGCTTGACGCGCCACAGCAGCGCGAGACCGGCGAGGCCGGCGATGCTGCCGGCCAGCAGCGCCGCGGCGGGCGGGCCGCCGAGCAGCTGAACCAGCCCGATGACGGCGAGTGCGCACGCCACCACCAGCAGGTAGAAGGAGCCGGTGAAGAACTCGGCGACCAGCGCCGCGATCGCCAGCAGCAGCCAGAAAGTCGGAGACAGCGGATTCATGCCGGACTTTTAGCATATTTGCATGGCGGTCCGCCAGCGCGGCGCAGCGCGCGCGGCTGCTATCATGCGGTTTTCTGTCTGGATTGCCGTCGTATGTACCAGTTAGCCGCGCCCGCGAGCGCCGAGATCGAGGTCAAGAAGAGCCGCTTCATCGGCATGCTGTTCCCGGTGACGAGCCGCGCCGAGGCCAAGCAAAGGTTGGCCGAGCTGCGCGCGGCGCATCCGGGCGCCGTCCATCACTGCTGGGTGCTGATCTGCGACGGCGATTCGGGCCTCGACGACGACGGCGAGCCGTCCGGTACCGCCGCGCGGCCGATGTACAACGTGCTGTCGCACAAGTCGGTGGCCAACATCCTCGCGGTGGTGGTGCGCTACTGGGGCGGCACCAAGCTGGGCGCCGGCGGGCTGGCGCGCGCCTACGGCCAGGCGGTGACCGAGGCGATGAAGGTCGCCGAGCTGGTCGCCTTCGAACCGTTGGCCGAGCGGCGGCTCAGCTTCGGCTTCGCCGACGAGGCGGCGCTCAGGAGGTTGGCCGAGCAGCGCGGCGCGGTCGTGCTCGCGGCCGACTACGGCGACGCGGTGACGATGACGGTGCGGCTCAAGGCCGCCGACGCCGATCGCTTCGTCGCCGAGGCGTCCGACCTGCTGCGCGGCGCGCTGACGGTCGCCGCTCCCGACTAGCCGCCGGGCCGTCGCGGGCGCGGCAGCTCGCCACGAGGTGCCGGCGTGGACAATGAAAAAAGGTTGGCCGAGCTCGGCCAACCTTTTGTTTTTCCAGCGTGTTCCGCCTGCAGGGCGGGGCCGTCGAGGCGGCTCGCCGCCTGGCGCCGGCCGCGTTCAGCGCGCGCCGAACCACGGGCGCAGCAGCGCGAGCGCCTCGTCGAGGTCGCGGCAGATCGACAGCGCGATCTCGCGCGTCTCGGGGTGCGGCTCGGCGCCGTCGGGCACCACGATCACCGGCATGCCGGCTGCGCGCGCGGCGAGTACGCCGTAGTAGGAATCCTCCAGCACCAGGCAGCGTTCGGCCGGCACGCCGAGCTTGTCGGCCGCGGCGAGGTAGACGTCGGGCGCCGGCTTGGTTTCCTTGACCTCGTCGCCGGCCACGGTGACGTCGAAGAAGCGGATCAGGCCGCTGCGACCGAGTTTGACGTCGGCCATCTCGCGCATCGTCGAGGTCGCCACCGCGCGCGGCACGCCGGCCGCGCGCGCCCAGTCGAGCAGGCTCTCGATGCCGGGCTTGAGCGGGATGTCGCCCTCGCGCACCAGGCGCTGGTAATGGTGGCGGCTCTTTTCGTGCAGCGCGCGCGCCAGCGCCGCGTCGCCGAGCCGCTCGGCGACGAAGGCCTCGCTGCGCGTCACCGACAGGCCGGACAGCGCGGCCAGCAGCGTCTCGTCGATCTCGTGGCCGAGTTCGGCGCCGGCGAGGCGCCAGCTGTCGGCGCCGACGCGTTCGGAGTCGATCATCAGGCCGTCGAGGTCGAACAGCAGGGCGTCGAAGCGCGGGGTGCTCATGCGGTTTCCCTTCGTGTGGCAAGGTTTAAAGCATACCAGCGCGCGGCGGCGGCGGCGCGCCCGCGCGGGCTGGTATAGTGGGCGCAGGCAAATTCCAAGGAGGGCGCAATGACGTTTTCGGTGCTGGTGGCCAATCCCAAGGGCGGCAGCGGCAAGTCGACGCTGGCGACCAATCTGGCCGGACACTACGCGCGTAGCGGTTTCTCGACCATGCTCGGCGACGTCGACCGCCAGCAGTCGTCGCTGTCGTGGTTGCAGCGCCGCGACGCCGCGCTGCCGCGGATCGCCGGCTGGGAGATGAAGGCCGACGAGCCGGCGCGGCCGCCCAAGGGTACCGAGGTGGCGGTGCTCGACAGCGCGGCCGGGCTGCGCGGCAAGAAGCTGGCCGCGCTGGTGTCGCGCGTCGACCGCATCCTGGTGCCGATCCAGCCGTCGCCGTTCGACATGTGGGCGAGCGAGGCCTTCTTCGCGCAGCTGTTCGCCGAGAAGGCGGTGCGCAAGGAGAAGACCTTCGTCGCGGTGGTCGGCATGCGCGTCGACCCGCGCACGCGCGCCTCGCGCGAACTCGAGGCCTTCCTCGCACGTCACGACGTCCCGGTGCTCTCGTGGCTGCGCGACACCCAGCTCTACGTCGCCGCGGCCGCCAACGGCCTGACGCTGTTCGACCTGCCCGAGAGCCGCAGCCGGCGCGACCGCGCCGCGTGGCGGCCCATCCTCGACTGGCTCGACGAGGGCTTTCCGGCCGCGTACCGCGCGCCGCCGGTGGCCGGCGACAGCGCGCAGATCTTCGGCGCCTGATTTTTGCGCTTGACTCCTAGGGTTAACCCATATAAATTGCCCCGGTTTGTTCGTGCGGACCCCGAGGGGCGACGCAGGGGACACTGTAAACGGGAGCCATTGCGGCTCCCGCTTTTATTTGGGGCCCCCTGTTTTTGCGCCGCGGCAGACGTGTCGGCGGCACGACCCATCTGCTCAAGGAGTACCACCGCATGATCAAGACCGAAATCAACTACGGCGACATCTACCTCGTTCCCAAGCGCACCGTCGTCGACAGCCGCAAGGAATGCGACACCTCGGTGCAGTTCGGCCCGCGCCGTTTCGACATGCCGGTGTACCCTGCCAACATGAAGAGCGTGGTCGACGAGGAGACCTGCGAATACTTCGCGCGCCGCGGCTGGTTCTACACCATGCACCGCTTCAACGTCGACGCGACGCGCTTTACCGCCGACATGCAGGAAAAAGGCCTGTTCTCGTCGATCAGCATCGGCGTGAACGAGGACACCGACGAGCAGTTGCGCAACCTGAAGGCCGCCGGCCTGAGCCCGGAGTACATCACGCTCGACATCGCCAACGGCTGGTGCGTGAAGGCCGAGCGCATGATCAAGAAGGTCAAGGACCTGTTCCCCGAATCCTTCCTGATCGGCGGCAACATCGCCACCGGCGAGGCCGCGCAGGATCTGGAATCCTGGGGCGTCGACGCGGTCAAGGCCGGCATCGCCGGCGGCCGCGTGTGCATCACCAAGAACAAGACCGGCTTCCACCGCCCGATGGTGTCGACCGTGCTCGACTGCGCGCAGGCGGTGAAGATCCCGGTGATCGCCGACGGCGGCATCAGCGAACACGGCGACCTGGCCAAGGCGATCGCCTGCGGCGCGACCATGATCATGGCCGGCTCGCTGTTCGCCGGCTACGACGAGTCGGCCGGCCAGATCATCGAGATCGACGGCAAGCACCTGAAGGAATACTTCGGCAGCGCGTCCGAGCACAACAAGGGCGCCTACAAGAATGTCGAGGGCAAGCGCATCTACGTCGAGTACAAGGGCGCGATCGAGCGACTGTTGATCGAACTGAAGGAAGACCTGCAGTCGTCGATCAGCTACTCGGGCGGCAACACGCTGGCCGCGCTGCGCGACGTCGAGATGATCTTCGTCAACCGCTACTGAGCGACGCCAGGGCCGCGTTGCCCGCCAAACGGCTCGGCCAACCCTGATGACGGGTTGGCCGAGCCGTTTTTGCGTCGCGCCAGCGGCGGTCGCCGTCCCGGGCGGGAGGGCAACGGTTCAGGGCCGCACCGACACGAAGCGTTCGCGGAACAGGAAGCCCTGCACGTAGTCGACGCCGAGCGCGCGCGCCAGTTCGAGATCCCCGGCCGTCTCGACCCCCTCGAGCACGGTCGCCTTGCCCCGTTCGCGCGCAAAGCCGAGCAGGTGGCTCAGCAACGCGCGGTGCGCCGCGTCGTCGCGCCGGCCGAGCCAGTGGCGGTCGAACTTGTAGTAGTCGACGCTCATCAGCAGCGGCAGCGCCAAGAGGCTGGCCGGCGCGCCGATGTCGTCGAGCGCGGTCTGGATGCCCGCCTCGGCCAGCGCGCGCGCCAGCGCGAGGCTGCGGTCGGCCTGCTGGGTGTTGGAGTTCTCGATGATCTCGACCACCACGTCGGCGCGGCGTGCCAGCAAGCGAAACATCGGATGGTCGCGGTTGGGGGCGAGGCCGAGCAGAAGGGCGTCGGGGTCGACGTTGACGAACAGCTTGCCGTCGGCCGGCGCGTGCTCGATCTGCGCCGTCTTGGCGATCAGCTCGAGCTGCACCAGACTCAAGGGCGACGCGTGCAGGCAGTCGAACACCGCCTGCGGCGGCAGCGGCGCGCCGTCGCGGTCGTAGAGGCGGGCGAGGCCCTCGTAGCCGAAGGGCTCGAGCGTGCGCGCGTCGAGGATGACCTGGTACTCGACGCCGACGCGGCGGTTTTCGATCAGGTCGAGCAGGGTGTCGGCGCGGATGGCCGTGACAGGGGAAGTCGGCATGGATAAATTATTGCAAATAGTTCTCACTATGAATAGTGGCGACGGCGTGTGTCGGCGCGCGCGCGTGAAAAAGCCCCGCGGGGCAGAGGGAAAAGCGCGCCGTTTCTGATAACATTCCGTCGTCTTGATCTGGTCGCCCACCTCCGGCCGGACACTCCAAGGATGCTGAATGAAAATCAACCTCCCGGTGACCGACCAGGAACGCCGCGTCGACCCCGCGCACCCCATCGTCACCAAAACCGACGCCAAGGGTCTGATCACCTACGCCAACCGCGCCTTCATCGAGATCAGCGGTTTCGACGAGGCCGAGCTGATCGGCAAGAACCACAACGTGGTGCGCCACCCGGACATGCCGCCCGAGGCCTTTGCCGACCTGTGGGAGACGGTGAAGACCGGCCAGCCCTGGCGCGGACTGGTGAAGAACCGCGCCAAGAACGGTGATTTCTACTGGGTCGAGGCCTACGTCACGCCGATCACCGAGCACGGCAGGATCGTCGGCTACATGTCGATCCGCTCCTGCCCGAACCGCGCCGAGGTCGACGCGGCCGAGGCGCTGTACCGCGCGGTGCGCGATAAGCGCGCGACGCTGCCGTCGACGCTGGCGGCGCGCCGCCGCCGGCTCGACCCGCTCAAGTGGGGCGGGCTCGGCGTCGGCGCCGGCGCGCTGCTGCTCTTGGCGGCCGGGCTTGCGCCCGAGCTGTCGTGGGGCGCGCGCGCGGCGTTGTCCGGCGCCGGCTTCGCGGTCGGCGCGGCGGCCGGCGCCTGGGCGGCGCTGCGCGTGGCCGAGTCGCTCAGGGTGCTCCAGCAGGGCTTCGCGTGGATCGCCGAGGGCCAGCTCGAGCATTCGCTGGCGGTGTCGGTCGGCGGTCTGGCGGGCCGGCTGGTCGCCAATCTCGAATCGCTGCGCATCCTGCAGCGCGCGGTGATCGCCGACGTGGTCAGTGCCAGCGGCCGCACGCACGCCAACGCCGACTCGCTCGAAGCGGAGATGCGCGGCCTCGCGGTGCGCAGCGCCGAGCAGGTGCAGGGCTTGACGCAGATCAGCGGCAATATGGAAATGATGAGCGAGGCGGTCGCCGAGGTGGCGACCTTGGCCGAGCAGAGCCTTTCCGACGCCGAGGCGACCAAGGAAGTCGCCGGTGCCGGCAGCGCGACGATGGTCGCCGCGTCGCAGGCGGCCGAGCGCGCGGTCGAGGTGGTCGGCGCCTCGCGCGCGGCGGTCGACAAGCTGACCCGCTCGATGGCCGACATCCGCAGCATGACCGACCAGATCCACGAGATCGCCGACCAGACCAACCTGTTGGCGCTGAACGCGTCGATCGAGGCGGCGCGCGCCGGCGAGACGGGCCGCGGCTTCGCGGTGGTCGCCGACGAGGTGCGCAAGTTGGCCGAGCGTACCAGCAAGACCACCGACGCGATCACCGGCATCGTCGAATCGATCGCGGCGACCACGCGCGAGGCGGTCGGCAGCATGGACGCGACGGTGAGCGAGGTCGGCGAGGTCACCGAGCAGATCCGCGCCTCGTCGGGCAACCTCGCCGGCCTGATCGGTTCGGCCGAGCGCGCCAGCGCGCAGGCCCGCCATCTGGCCGAGCAGATGCGGCAGAAGTCGCAGGCGGTACACGAGGTCGCCGCCTCGCTCGAGCAGCTCAACGCGATCGCGCAGAGCAATCTGCAGACCACCCACCTGGTCGAAACGCACGCGGGCGAGCTGGCCGAAACCGCCGGCGACCTCGCCAAGCTGACGCGCGACTTCCGCAAGTGGAACCGCTAGCGTCCCGCCAGCCCCGTCACCCAACCCGCCGAACGGCGGGTTTTTTCATCGCGGCATCGCCGGTGGCTCAGGCTTTCAGTTCCTCGATCAGCTCGGTCTCGAGCGCCAGGAGCGCGCGGTCGTCGGACAGCGCCGCGCCGGACAGCAGGAAGGAGTCCTCGACGCGGCTGCCGAGCGTCATGATCTTGGCCGACTGCACCGACAGGCCGTAGCGGGTCAGGATCTGCGTGATGCGCGCCAACAGGCCCGGCTGGTCGCCGGCGACCAGCGACAGCACGTAGTAGCTTTCGCGGTCGTCGGGGCGGATCAGCACCTGCGGGGCGACCGGGAAGTGGCGCAGCATGCGGTTGACGCGACCGGCGGGCGGCATCTCGATCTCGCCGCCCTTCCGGAGGCAGGCGGCGAGCTCGAACTCGATGAAGTTGATCAGGTCGCGGTAGTCGCCGTCGTGGTGCTCGGGGATGAAGACGTGGAAGGTGTCGAGCGCGTAGCCGTGACGCGTGGTGTAGACCTTGGCGTCGGCGATGCTGTAGCGGGTGCGGCCGAAGAAGGCGCACAGCCGCGCGAACAGCGCCGGCTGGTCGGGCGTGTAGACCAGCACCTGCACGCCTTCCTTGTCCTCGGACAGCCGCGCGCGGACGATGGGTTCGCGGGTACTCACGAAGCGGTTCAGCAGCCGCGCGTGCCAGGCGATCTCCTTGGCTTCGTGGCGCAGGAAGTAGACGGTGTCGAGCTCGGCCCACAACCTGTCCTCGACGCCGGCCGGCACCGCGAACAGCCGCAAGAGCGCGCGCGCCTGCGTCTTGCGCTCTTCGAGTTCGGAGTCGAGGTCGAGCTCGCCGCCGCGCAGCAGCTGTCGCTGCGTCGCGTGGTAGAGGTCCTCGAGCAGTTTGGCCTTCCACGCGTTCCACACCTTGGGGCTGGTGCCGCGGATGTCGGCGACGGTCAGGAGGTACAGCGCGGCGAGACGTCTGGGCGTTGCGACCTTGTCGGCGAAGCGGCCGACCGTTTCCGGGTCGTAGATGTCTTCCTTCTGCGCGATCGCCGACATCGTCAGGTGCTCCTGCACCAGCCAGACGACCAGTTCGGTGTCGTCGGCCGACAGGCCGTGCGCGACGCAGAACTCGCGCGCGTCGACGCGCCCGAGTTGCGAGTGGTCGCCGCCGCGGCCCTTGGCGATGTCGTGGAACAGGCCGGCCAGGTACAGGAGTTCCGGCTTGTCGAAGTCGTTGATCAGCTTGGACAGGAAGGGGTATTCGTGGTTGAACGCCGGCACCGCGAAGCGACGCAGGTTGCGCACCACCATCAGGATGTGCTCGTCGACGGTGTAGACGTGGAACAGGTCGTGCTGCATCTGGCCGACGATGCGGCCGAAGGCCGGCAGGTACTTGCCGAGCACGCCGTACAGGTTCATCCGCCGCAGCGTGCGGGTGAGGCCCGGCTCGCGGAAGATCTGCATGAACAGTGCGCGGTTGGCCGGGTCGTGGCGGAAGCGCTCGTTGATGCGGCTTCTGGCGTTCCACAGCGCGCGCAGGCTGCGCGGCGCGAAGCCGGTCAGCTCGGGGTGGCGCTGCAGCATCAGGAAGGCCTCGAAGATCGCCGACGGCCGCTCGTGGAAGATCGCCGAGTTGTACACCGACAGCATGCCGTTGACGGTGTAGAAGCGCTCGTCGAGCGACTGCGTCAGCCTGGGCAGCGGCGAGAAGAAGCGCGCGCGCAGGTTCGGCAGCAACACGCCGTTGAGCTGGCCGACGGTGCGCGCCGCGCGGTAGTAGGCGTGCATCAGCAGTTCGCTGGCGCGCCGCGCGCCGGTGTCCTCGAAGCCCCACAGCCTGGCCAGCGGCTGCTGGAAGTCGAACAGCAGCCTGTCCTCGCGGCGCCGCGCGACGAGGTGCAGGTCGATGCGCAGCTTCTGCAGCGTGCGCTCGCTCTGGCGGATCAGTCTCGCCTCGGCGCGCGTCAGGATGCCGCCCTCGGTCAGCGCCTCCCAGCTGTCGCCGAAGCCGGTCGCCTTGCTGATCCACAGCAGCGTGTGCAGGTCGCGGAGGCCGCCGGGGCTTTCCTTCAGGTTGGGTTCGAGGTTGTTGGTGACGCCGAAGTAGCGGTTGTGGCGCTGCTGTTGTTCGAGCTGCTTGCCCTCGACGAAGGCGACCGGGTCGAGCTCGCGCGCCAGCGCGGCCGACAGCGCCGCCTCGAGCGCCGCGTCGCCGGCGATCAGGCGTCGCTCGAGCAGCGTGGTCGCGACGGTGATGTCGGTCTCGGCTTCCTTCAGGCACTCGTCGACGGTGCGCACGCTGTGGCCGACCTCCAGACCGAGGTCCCACAGCTTGCCGATCAGCGCCTCGGCCAACTCGAGCGTGCGGCGCGGCGCCCGTTCGGGCAGCAGGATCAACAGGTCGATATCCGAATGCGGGAACAGCTGGCCGCGGCCGTAGCCGCCGACCGCGAGCAGGGCCGCCGCGTCGCCGCCGCCGGCCTCCTGCCACAGCGAGGCGATCGCCTCGTCGACCAGCCGGCTCAGTTCGGCCAGCAGTCGGGCCGGATCGCCGTGCGCGGGCCAGGCGGCGAACAGCGCCTCGCGCGCGGCCTGCAGCGCCTGGCGGCGGTCGGTCAGCGCGTGCGGCATGTCAGCGTTTCTCCTGCTTGCGGATCAGCGCGACGCCGGCGGCGAGAAAGAGCAGCGTCGGCAGCGTCGCCGACAGCGCCGCGTTCCAGCCGTACAGGAGGCCGAGGTGGCTGAACAGGCGGTTGGTGAAGTGGAAGGCGACGCCCAGGCAGATGCCGATGAACAGTTGCAGGCCGAGCTGGCCGTGGCGGCGCTGACGCGGCGTGAACGCGAGCGCGACCAGCGCCATCGACACGCAGGCGAGCGGGTAGAACAGCTTGCTCCACAGCGCGATGTCGTAGCGCTGCGTCTGCTGCTTGTTGTTCGACAGGTGCTCGATGTAGGTGACGAGGTTGGCGACCGACATCTGCTCGGGCACCACCAAGAGTACGTCGAGAATGTCGGGCTCGATCACCGACTTCCACGTCAGCTCGGCGTGGTGCGCGACGGTGACGCGGTTCTCGCTGATATTGGTGTCCGACACGCCGGAAAGCTGCCACTGGCCGCCGCCGAGGTAGCGGCCCTGGTCGGCGTAGCGGGTCTGCGTGAGCTGGTAGGCGTCGTCGTAGGTGTAGATGCGCACGCCCCTGAGCGTGGTGTCGGGCAGCATCTCGCGCACGTTGATGAAGTGCTTGTCGTCCTTGACCCAGATGCCGGAGCGGAACTCGCGTGCGACCATCGAGCGGGTGGCGGCGAGCTTGATGCGGCTGGCCTCCTGCTCGGCGTACGGCGCGACGAACTCGCCGAGCACGACGGTCAGCAGCGCGAACAGCAGGCCGAACTGCGCGAGCACCGCGGCGACCTGTGGCAGCGACACGCCGCTGGTGCGGATCACCGTGTACTCGCTGTTCGAGGCGAGCTGCGTCATCGCGACCATGCCGCCGATCAGCACCGCCAGCGGCATCAGTTCGTAGGCGTGGCCGGGGATCAGGTAGGCGACGTAGCGCAGCATCACCGGCAGCGTGTAGCTGCCCTGGCCGAGGCGGGGCAGCTCGGCGACCACGTCGAAAAAGCCGAACAGGCCGATCAGCGCGGCCAGCGTGAAGAAGGTGCTGCTCGACAGCGAGCCGATCAGGTAGCGGTTAATCAGTCGCATCGGGTCAGGCCTTTCTCACGAGGGCGGCGAGCGTGCGCGTCAGCGGCGCGGCCGGCTGCGAGCGCAGCCAGACCAGCGCCAGCGTCAGCGCCAGCAGCGCGAGGTGCACCGCCGCCATCGTCGCGGGCGGCAGTTGGCCGCTGCCGATCCAGTTGCGCACCAACGTCAGCGCGTTCTGGTACAAGAGGAAGGCGATCAGCGCGTACACCAGGTTGTAGGTGTGGCCGCTGCGCGGGTTGAAGTAGCTCAAGGGCAGCGCCAGCAGCGCCAGCAGCACGCAGGCGGCCGGCAGCGACAGCCGCCAGGCGAGCTCGGCCTTGTCGGACGGCGCGTCGCTGGCCAGGAGCGCGGTGGTCGGCCGCGACTGGATGTGGGTGATCTCGCCTATCGTCGGCGGCGCCTCGCCGAGGATGACGCGGTAGCGCTCGAAGTGCGCCTCCTCGACGTCGGCCTGGCCGGGCGTGCCGACGTAGCGGCGGCCGTCGCTCAGCTCGAGCACGCGCTCGCCGTGCTCGTTGGTCGTCACCTTGCCGGCGCGCGCCAGGATGGTCGCGACCTTGCCCTCGCTGATCTCCTGCATGAACACCTGTCTGGCGGTGCCGTGCAGCGCCGAATACTGTTCGATGAAGTAGACGCGGTTGGCCGAGCCCGATTCCTTGAAAATGCCCGGCGAGATCGCCGACATTTCCTCGCGCTGCTTGAGCACCTCGGCGTACTCCTTGCTGCGGTAGGCCGCCCAGGGGCTGACGTAGAGCGTCAGCAGCGCGACGATGGCCGCGAAGGGCAGCGCGAAGCGCAGCAGCGGCCAGATCCAGTCCTTGAGGCCGATGCCGGACGACAGCCACACCGCCATCTCGTGGTCGCGCCAGACGCGGGTGAGCACGACCAGCGCGCTGATGAAGACGGTGAGGATCAAGAGCAGCGGGAACAGCCCCAGCGACCAGAAGCCGATCAGCGCGGCCACCGCCTCGTTGGCGATGCGGCCCTCGGCGGCGCGACCCAGGAGGTTGATGGTCTGCGTGGTGACCAGGATCGCCAGCAGCACGACGAACACGCCGACGGCGGTGAACGTCAGTTCGCGGGTCAGGCTGCGGTGAAAAACCATGCGGGATGACCTTTTTGACTTTTTCTTTGTTGCGTTGTGATAATTTGCTTCGAGACTGGATTCGAGGCGCCTTGTTCAAAAAAAGAACAAGGGCATGAGCCGCACAGGCCGGGAGTCAAGACCGTTCGGCCAACCGGTGAAGCGGCTTCGCCTGCATGCCCGCATGGCGGCCGGAACGCAATATCCACGGGAGTTCACGATGGAATTTAACATAAAAAGCGGCAGCCCGGAGAAACAGCGCGTCGCCTGCGTGATCGTCGGCGTGTACGAGTCGCGCAAGCTGACGCTGGCGGCCGACCTGCTCGACCGCGTCTCCAACGGCTTCATCGGCGACGTGCTCAGGCGCGGCGACATGGAGGGCAAGCTCGGCAGCACGCTGATGCTGCACGCGGTGCCGCACGCGCTGTGCGACCGCGTGCTGCTGGTGGGCCTCGGCAAGGAGCGCGAGTTCCGCGCCAAGGAGTACCGCGAGGCGGTCCGCGCGTCGATCAAGGCGCTGACGCAGACCTCGGCCAACGAGGCGGTCAGCTACCTGACCGAGCTGACGATCAAGAAGCACGACGTCGAATGGATGATCGAGCAGGCCACCGTCGTCACCCTCGACGCGCTGTACCGCTTCGACCGCTTCAAGACCCGCAACGACGAAGCGGTGCGCGAGCCCAAGAAGATGACGCTGGCGGTGCAGCGCCGCAGCGACCTCAACGACGGCGAGAAGGGCCTGGCGCGCGGGCTGGCGATCGCCGAGGGCATGCGCTTCGCCAAGGACCTGGCCAACCTGCCGGGCAACGTCTGCACCCCGGTCTACCTCGCCGACACCGCCCGCGACATGGCGCTCTCGCTCGGCGCCGAGGCCGAGATCCTCGACGAGGCCGCGATCGCCGAACTGGGCATGGGTTCCTTCCTGTCGGTCGCCAAGGGTTCGGTGCAGCCGCCACGGCTGATCGTGCTCAAGCACTACGGCGCGAAGGACAAGGCCGACAAGCCGGTGGTGCTGGTCGGCAAGGGCATCACCTTCGACTCCGGCGGCATCTCGCTCAAGCCGGGCGAGGGCATGGACGAGATGAAGTACGACATGTGCGGCGCCGCGACCGTGCTGGGGGCCTTCCGCGCCGCGGTGCAGATGGCGCTGCCGATCAACCTGATCGCGATCGTGCCGACCTGCGAGAACATGCCGAGCGGCAACGCCAACAAGCCGGGCGACATCGTCACCAGCATGTCCGGCCAGACCATCGAGATCCTCAACACCGACGCCGAAGGCCGGCTGATCCTGTGCGACGCGCTGACCTACGCCGAACGCTTCGCCCCGGCGACCGTGGTCGACGTCGCGACGCTGACCGGCGCGTGCGTCATCGCGCTCGGCCACGTCACCACCGGCCTGTTCGCCAACCAGGACAGCCTCGCCCGCGAGCTGTCGGCCGCCGGCGAGGAAGTCGGCGACCGTGCCTGGCACATGCCGCTGTTCGACGAATACCAGGAACAGCTCAAGAGCCCGTTCGCCGACGTCGCCAACATCGGCGGCCGTCCGGCCGGCAGCATCACCGCCGCGGCCTTCCTGTCGCGCTTCGCCAAGGCCTACGACTGGGCGCACCTCGACATCGCCGGCACCGCGTGGAAGAGCGGCAAGGACAAGGGCGCCACCGGTCGCCCGGTGCCGCTCCTGGTGCAGTTCCTGCAGGATCGCGCCGACATCGCGACCGGCAACGTGGTGCGCCGCGGCCGCCCGCGCCGTGAAACCAGCGACGCGATCGACGATGACGCGGATTGATTTCTACACCGAAGTCGACAAGCCGGCGGACTTCGCCTGCCGGCTTGCCCACACCGTCTACAAGAAGGGCGAGCGCCTCACCGTCTGGCTGGCTGACGGCGGGGCGCTCGCCTCTTTCAGCACCCGCCTGTGGTGCGTGTCGGACACCGCCTTCGTGCCGCACTGCGCGCTCGACGATCCGCTCGCGCCCGAGACGCCGGTCGTGCTGACCGAACGCCTGCCCGACAGCGCCGCCGGCGTGCTGCTGAACCTCGGCCCGAGCTACCCCGACGCGCCCGAGCGCTTCTCGCGCATCCTCGAGATCGTCGGCCGCGACGAGGCGGCGCTGGCCGCCGCGCGCGAACGCTTCCGCGCCTACCGTGCGCGCGGCTTCGCGATCGAACACCACGACATGAGTCAACGCGCACCATGACCGACGCCCAAGCCCCCCAACCCGACTGGAGCAAGCTCGACCTGCCGGTGCTGACCGACCTCGCCGACGACGCGCCGACGCAGGCCGCGCCGGAGCTGCCGCTCGATTTGCCCGACTTTGCCGACGCCTTGGCCGAGCTGCCGCCGCGTGGTGCCGCGCCGTCGTCCCGGCCCGGCTCCGGGCCGGAGCTCGAACTCGAGCTGCCGCCCGACCTGGCCTTGCCTCCGGAGCGGGACTTGCCGCCCGATCTCGAACTCGACGCGCTGTTGGCCGAGGCCGACGGCGAGCCGTCGCGCGACGCCGGTCTGTCGCCGCTATTCGCCGGCCAGCCGATGCCGTCGCTCGACCTCGAGCTCGGCGACGCGAACGAGCTGAGGCTGGAGGACGTGCTGCCCGGCTGGGAGGCCCCGTCGGCCGAGCCGCTCGCCTCCGCAAGCGACTTCGAATTCGAGCTGCAGCCGCAAGCGGATGCACCGGTTTCCGGGCCCGTCACGCCGGCGCCGCCGGCCCCCGCTTCGCCTGTAGCCGAGTCGCCGCTCGTGGCGGGGCCGGCCGCGGTCGCCGACCTTGACCCGCTCGCTCCGCCCGTCGCGCCACCGACGTCGCCGGCCGAGGCCGAAGCGGCGGCGCCAGCGTCCGGCGCGTGGCCCACCGCCGACGAGATCGGCGAAGCGCGCCCGCTGTGGGCCGAACTCGAGGCCGCCGAGCCGCACGAACCGGCCGGCGAACCGGCTCCCGTGCCGCAGGGCGGGCCGGTCGAAGCCGCGCCGCGTTCGATCTCCATCGACAGTCTGCCGCGCGGCGTGCTCGGCCAACCCGCGCACGAGCCCGACCCGCTGGACGACCTGCAGGCCCGGCTGGCGGCGCTGCGCGCCAAGCTCGACGAGGCGGCCGCCGCGCGCGGCGGGCCCGCTCCGGCCGCGCCGCTTTTCGCAGGCCCCGCTGCGCCGGCCGTTGCCGGGCCGACGTCGCCGGACGGCGCCACCATGCCTTCCTTGGCCGACGAGGGGCGGGCCGTACCGGCCGTGACGCAGCCCGTCGTCGCGGCGTCCCCGACCTTGGCCGAGCTTCCCTTGCCGGGTGTGGTGCCGGAAGGGGATCGCGAGCCCGTCGTGCCGGATGCCGCTGCGGCGGCTGCCGTCGGCGATCCGTCGCCGCCATCCGGGTGGGAGGCGGCGGAGGCCGGCGTCGCGTCTGTCGCCGCCGGCGGATGGGCGGCGGACGTCGAGCCGTCGACGGCTGAGAAAGCCGGCGCCGACGCGTGGCCACCGTTCGGGGCCGAGGCGTCGATCCCGACGGCGCCGTTCGCCGAGCGCGCGGCTCCCGCCCATGCGCTCGCCCCTTGGCAGGAGGCCGACCCCCAGGCCGCTCCCGAGCCCGACGCGCCGCCCGTAGACACCGGGAGCGCCGCCGACGCGGGGCCACGAGCGGACGCGGCGGAGACGGCGACGGGTGAGCCGCTTGCAGCGTCGTCGGCCTCGACCGTCGGTGGGGTATCCGCGTCGTTGCCCCTGGCCGGGGGCGGCGAGCAGGCGGCTGGCGGTGTCGACGCGCCGCTGTCCCCGCCGCCCGCGGCCGGTTCGGCCGGCGTCGAGGAGGGGGGCGGCATGGCGGCGGACTTGACCGCCGCTGCGCCACGCGCCGATGCTGCGTCCGCCAGCACCGCCAGCACCGCCAGCACCGCCAGCACCGCCAGCACCGTTAGCCCGGATGGCCCGGATGGTCCGGATGGCCCGGATGGTCCGGATGGTCCGGATGGTCCGGATGGTCCGGATGGTCCGGATGGTCCGGCCAACGCAGGCGGTGCCGCGTCCGCGACCGTGGTCGCCGAGGCGGCGCTCGTCGACGCGCTGTACCGCAGCCTGCTGCCGCGCATGAAGATGGAGATGGGGCTGTGGCTGCAAGAGGCGCTCGAGGCGCAGTCGCGCCAGCTGATGGCAGGGGTGATGGCGCAACTCAAACAGGATTACGACATGATGTTCGGCGAAACCTTGCGCGAGAGCCTGCGCGACGCGCTCAAGGACATCGGCCGGACCGACCCGAAAGGATGAGGATGGGACACAGACTGTCGCGCATCGCGACGCGTACCGGCGACGACGGCACGACCGGCCTCGGCGACGGCCGTCGCGTGGCCAAGGACTGCGCGCGCGTAAACGCGCTCGGCGAGGTCGACGAGCTGAACTCGGTGATCGGCGTGCTGCTGGCCGAGCCGCTGCCGACCGAGGTCGCCGCCTGGTTGGCCGAGGTACAGCACGACCTGTTCGACCTCGGCTCCGAGCTGGCGGTGCCCGGCTACGCGGCGCTGACCGAGGCGCATGTCGCCGGTCTCGACGAGCGGCTGGCGGCGATGAACGCCGCGTTGCCGATGCTCAAGGAGTTCATCCTGCCCGGTGGCTGCCGGCAGGCGGCGCTGGCGCACCAGGCGCGCTCGGTGTGCCGCCGCGCCGAGCGCGCGGTGGTGGCGCTCGCGCGCGACGAGGCGGTCGGCGAGGCGTCGCGCCAGTATCTGAACCGTCTGTCGGACGCGCTGTTCGTGCTCGCGCGCGTGCTCAACCGCGCCGAGGGGCGCGACGACGTGCTGTGGCGGCCGCATCGTCGCGAGACGCTCGCCGGCGAATGAGTCCGGACGTTCATCGACGCATCACGACGGCGGCCCGCGGGCCGCCGTTTTTTCTTTCTTCGGCGGGGCGCTGTTGCAGCGGACCGGAGAGGGGCTCGGGCAATCGCGGCATCGGTCCGGCCGACCGTCAGGCGGCGGCCGCGCCGCGCTCGAGCGGGAAGGTCGCGTCGAGCCAGCGCGCGAGTCGCTCGACGACGCGCTCCCAGCCGGCGTCGAGCATCATCATGTGGCCGAGGTCGGGCAGGATGTCGGCGCGGCAGTCGAGCCGTCGCGCGCAGGCGGCGACCTCGTCGGCGGCGATCAGCGCGTCGTGCGCGGCGCCGAGCACCAGCGCCGGCATCGCCGGCAGGCGGGGGAGCAGGAAGGGCGAGACCAGCGCCATGTCGAACAGCGCGCGTTGGCTTTCCGGTTGCGCGTGCCGCGCCAGCTCGGCGACGGCATCGTCGCTGGCGTGCGCGCAGAACAGCATCGCGCGCAATTCGTCGAGCGCCGGCTGGTGGTGGCCGTGCTGGAAGAGGTTGAGCGTGAGGAAGAGGGCCGGCGCGCGCGTCATCAGCCGCCAGCTCGACGCGGCCAGCCCGGTCGGCGGCACCGGCGCGAGCAGCGCGGCGGCGGCGGCCGGGTGGCGCGCCAGGTACTGCTGGACGACGAAGCCGCCCATCGAGTGGCCGACCAGCACCGGTGGCTCGGGCAGCGCGCGCGCGACGGTGGCGAGGTTTTTTACGTAGTCGGCGATGCCGATCAGCGGCAGGTAGGCGCGGCCGTCGCTCGCGCCGTGCCCTTCGAGGCTGAGCGCGTGGCAGGCGTAGCCGGCCTCGGCCAACCTTGCCATCAAGGGCCGCCAGCAATGCGCGTCGCAAAAGGCGCCGTGCACGAACAAAAGGGGCGGCGCTCGTCGCGCCGCCCCGCGGGGTGCCTCGGAAAGGACTTCGAGGCGCGGGCTGGACATCACAGCACCTCGGCCGCGTGGTCGGCCAGCCGCGAGCGCTCGCCGCGCTGCAGCGTGATGTGGCCCGAGTGGCTCCAGCCCTTGAAGCGGTCGACGACGTAGGTCAGGCCCGAGCTGCCCTCGGTCAGGTAGGGCGTGTCGATCTGCGCGATGTTGCCCAGGCACACCACCTTGGTGCCGGGGCCGGCGCGCGTGACCAGCGTCTTCATCTGCTTGGGCGTCAGGTTCTGCGCCTCGTCGATGATCAGGTACTTGTTCAGGAAAGTGCGGCCGCGCATGAAGTTCAGCGACTTGACCTTGATGCGCGAGCGCACCAGGTCGCGCGTCGCGGCGCGGCCCCAGTCGCCGCCGTCGTCCTCGCTCTTGTTGAGCACGTCGAGGTTGTCTTCGAGCGCGCCCATCCACGGCGCCATCTTTTCCTCCTCGGTGCCGGGCAAAAAGCCGATGTCCTCGCCGACCGGCACGGTGACGCGCGTCATGATGATCTCGCTGTACAGCTTCTGCTCGAGCGTCAGCGCAAGGCCCGCCGCCAGCGTCAGCAGCGTCTTGCCGGTGCCGGCCTGCCCGAGCAGCGTCACGAAATCGATGTCGGGGTTCATCAGCAGGTTGAGCGCGAAGTTCTGCTCGCGGTTGCGCGCGGTGATGCCCCAGACGTTGTTCTTCTGGTGCGTGTAGTCGCGCAGCGTCTCGAGCACCGCCGTCTTGCCTTCGACCGCGGTGACGCGCGCCTGCAGCGGCTGCTCGCCCTGCTGCCACAGCATCTGGTTCAGGTACAGGTTCGGTACGTCGCCGCCCTTGATCTGGTAGTAGCTGCGGCCGTGCTCCTGCCAGCTTTTCAGGTCCTTGCCGTTGCGCTCCCAGAACGCGCCGTCGATCTCGCGCGAGCCGGTGTAGAGCAGGTCGGTGTCCTCGAGCACCTTGTCGTTGAAGTAGTCCTCGGCGTCCAGTCCCAGCGCGCGGGCCTTGATGCGCATATTGATGTCTTTGGACACCAGGATGGCCGGGCGGTCGCCGTCGTGCTCCTTGAGCGCCTTGACGATGCCGAGGATCTGGTTGTCGGCCTTGCCGACCGGCAGCGAGGCGGGCAGCGCGCTGCCCAGCGCCTGCGTCTGCAGGATCAGCCGGCCGGTGGCCGCGCCGCGGCTGGCGGTCTCTAGCGGGATGCCGGTCTCGATCTGCTCGGCGCCGGCGCTGACGATCTCGTCGAGGAAGCGGCTGGCCTGGCGCGCGTTGCGCGCGACCTCGGACATGCCCTTCTTGTGCGTGTCGAGTTCTTCGAGGGTGATGATGGGGATGAAGATGTCGTGCTCTTCGAAGCGGTACAGGCAGGTGGGATCGTGCAACAGCACGTTGGTGTCGAGCACGAACAGCTTGCTGGCCTTGTTCTTTCTGCGGCTTGCCATGATGAGACCCCCTTGTGGCTGTTGAGGGCCCGATTTCGACACCGGGCCCGGCTCGAGAAACACGTCAGAGCGTTTTGACGAAGGCGAGCACCTCCTCTGCGTGACCCGGCACCTTGACGCCGCGCCAGGCGCGGGCGATGGTGCCGTCGGCGGCGACGACGAAGGTGCTGCGCTCGACGCCTCTTACCTGTTTGCCGTACAGGTTTTTCATTTTCATGACATCGAACAGCGTGCACACCGTTTCGTCGCCGTCCGACAGCAGCTCGAACGGTAGTTCGAGCTTGGCCTTGAAGTTTTCGTGCGACTTGAGTCCGTCGCGCGAGACGCCGACGATGTCGGCGCCGGCCGCCTTGAAGTCGGCGTACAGGTCGCGGAACGCCATGCTCTCGTTGGTGCAACCGGGCGTGTTGTCCTTCGGGTAGAAGTAAATGACGAGTGGTTTGCCGGCCTCCTCGAGCACGAAGGTTTTGCCGGAGGTGGCGGGGAGCGTGAAGTCGGGGCAGCGTTGGCCTTCCATGCGGGATTCCTTAAAGACCATTTGAGTGAGAAAAACCGATATCCCTTGCTGCTAGATTAGCGAAATGGCAAGGCTTTGGACAGCGTGGCGGACCGGCGCGCGCGCGGGACCGGGGCGGCCTGGCCGGGGCGGCATGGCGGCGCGGGCAAAGGGGAGAAAACTCAGCGACTTGGCGCGGGCGGGCGGCGCGGGGAGTGTGGCTTATTCGCGATGGCGGGTCTTGAGCAGCACCATCAGCGCGCCGCCGCCGCCGAAACGCTCGTCGGCCTCGCAGAAGGCGAGCACGTCCGGATGGCTCTTGAGCCACTGGCGCACCATTTTCTTCAGCACCGGTTCGCCGTTCGAGCTCAGCCCCTTGCCGTGGATGATGCGCACGCACACGCCGCGATCGCGCGCGCGGTGCAGGAACACCACCAGCCGGTCCTGCGCCGCGTAGCGGTCGAGGCCGTGCAGGTCGAGCTCGGCGACCACCGGCCAGTGGCCGTGCTTGAGCCGCCTGAGTGTGTTGCCGGGCATGCCGTCGCGGCTGTGGCGCGCGTCGATTTCGGCCGGTTCGAACCAGGCGCTCATGTGCTGCAGCAGCGCCGCCTCGTGCGCGTCCGACGCCGGCGCGTGGCCGTGGCCGAAGCGCGGCCGGGCCGACGGGCGTGGCGGCTGATGCGCGACGCGGCCGCTGGGCTTGAGCGGACGCACGTCCTTGAACAGCGTCGCGAAGTCGGGCGGCTCGGGCTCGGCCAACCTTGGCGCCGCAACGACAGAACGGGTGCGCGCCGTGGCGCGCACCCGTTCCTTCGCCCCCTTGAGCTGGTCCTTCAGGGGCTTCAAGGGCTTACTTCAGGCTGTCGAGGTAGCGTTCGGCGTCGAGCGCGGCCTGGCAGCCCGAGGCGGCGCTGGTGACCGCCTGGCGGTAGATGTGATCCTGCACGTCGCCGGCGGCGAATACGCCCTTGACGCTGGTCTGCGTTGCGTTGCCGTCGCGGCCGCCCTGGGTGATCAGGTAGCCGGTGCCGTCCATTTCGAGCTGACCCTTGAAAATGTCGGTGTTCGGCTTGTGGCCGATGGCGATGAACACGCCGGCGACGTCGATCTCCTTGGTCGAACCGTCGACGCTCGACTTCAGGCGGGCGCCGGTCACGCCGCTGTCGTCGCCGAGCACCTCGTCGAGGGTCTGGTTCAGCTCCAGCGTGATCTTGCCTTCCTTGACCTTGTCCATCAGGTGGTCGACCAGGATCTTCTCGGCGCGGAAGCTGTCGCGGCGGTGGATCAGCGTCACGTGGCTGGCGATGTTGGCCAGGTAGAGCGCTTCCTCGACGGCGGTGTTGCCGCCGCCGACCACGGCGACCTTCTGCTTGCGGTAGAAGAAGCCGTCGCAGGTCGCGCAGGCGGACACGCCGCGGCCGGCGAACGCTTCCTCGGACGGCAGGCCGAGGTACTGGGCCGACGCGCCGGTGGCGACGATCAGCGCGTCGCAGGTGTACTCGCCGGCGTCGCCGATCAGGCGGAACGGCTTCTCGTTCAGCCGGGCGGTGTGGATGTGGTCGAACAGGATTTCGGTGCCGAAGCGTTCGGCGTGCTTCTGGAAGCGCGCCATCAGTTCCGGGCCCTGCACGCCGTCGGCGTCGGCCGGCCAGTTGTCGACGTCGGTGGTGGTCATCAGCTGGCCGCCCTGCGCGAGGCCGGTGACGATCACCGGCTTGAGGTTGGCGCGCGCGGCGTAGACGGCGGCGGTGTAGCCGGCCGGGCCGGAACCGAGGATCAGAAGACGGCTGTGACGGGATTGGCTCATGGTCGCATCCTGTTGGTTGGGTTGGGGGCGAGTGTAGCAGCGTTCCAGCCGATTGGCTCGACGCGTACACTACAAAAATCGGATCGGAAAGGCAGATGGGGGCATGGAAGAGATTACTCAAGCCGCAAGGCCGGATGTCGCGCTGGCCGCGCAGGTCTACGCGCTGAAAAAGGCGGGCGAGGCGAACGCGGCCCTGTTGCAGGCTCTGATCGGGGCCGGCGCCGAAGGCGCGCGGGTCGCGACGAACAAGCCGCCCCACCTTGGGCAGCGCATCGACGTCACGGCCTGAGGGCGTCGGCCGGCGTTTATTTGGCTCCACCGGCAAACCGGCGCCTTTCCCGCTTGTCCAAGCTGCTGGGTCGTCGGGCGGGAGAGCAATCATGTGGCGCGCATTCGCAGCGGCGGTCTGTTTGTCTCTCGCGGCTCCGGCGGCGCGGCCTGCCGAACCCGAGGTGCCGGGCTGGCAGGCTTACCAGCGCGGCGATTACGCGGCGGCCCGCCGCGCCTTCGAGGCGGCGGCGGGGCAGGGCAACCGCGTCGCGCTGTTCAATCTCGGGATGATGTACTGGCACGGCGAGGGGGTTGCCGTCGACCGCGCGCGCGCGATCGACTTCATCCGCCGCTCGGCCGAGCTCGGCTCGCCACGCGCGCAGCACGCGATGGGCCTGCTCTACGAAATGGGCGAGGGCGTGCCGCGCTCGCAGCGCGACGCGAGCGTCTGGTTCGAGAAGGCGGCGCGCCAGGGTTATACCGACGCGCAGGTCAGCATCGCGACGCAGTACTACCTCGGGCGCGGCGTCAAGCAGGATTACGCGGCCGCCGCGCGCTGGTACCGCGAGGCGGCGCTCGCCGGCGACGTTGGCGCGCAGTATCTGCTCGCGAGCCTCTACGAGCACGGCGACGGCGTGACGCAGGACTACACCGAGGCGATGCACTGGTACGACCGCGCCGCTCAGCAGGGCGACGTCGCGGCGGTGTTCAAGTCGCGCGAGATGGCGCAGAAGATGCGCGGCGCGCCGGCGCGCTAGCGAGCTGGGCACGGTGCGGTGGAAACGGCGACCGCGTGAGCGGTCGCCGTTGCTTCGTCCGGAAAGTGGCCCGGGTAGGCTCGGCGGCGTTGCGGCGCGCGGCGGGTCGGGGGTCGAGGGCGCGGAGGGCGTCCGTCGCTAGCCTTTCATTTCGGGCGATACCGTCATTCTGAATCATGTTCTGCCATGTCCGGCGGCGCGCTTGGGCGGCGGGCGATCCAGGCGGCGAGGGCGAGTCCGAACAGCAGCAGCGCGCCCTGCAGCCACGGCCGTCCGGCCTGCAGCGCAATGGATAGCGCGAAGCCGGCGGCGATGCCGACGAGGGCGGCGCGCTTGCCGGCGGGGGTGAGGGTGCGCCGCGTCTCCCACAGCCTGAGGCTGGGGCCGAAGCGCGGGTGGTCGAGCAGCGCGCGGTGCCACTCGGGGCGGGAGCGGGCGAAGCAGGCGGCGGCGAAGATCAGGAAGATGGTGGTCGGCATCAGCGGCAGTAGCGCGCCGATCGCGCCGAGCAGGCAGCACAGCACGCCGAGGATCAGCCACAGGGTGCGGGTGGTCGGCGTCATGGTCCGACGTTGGCCGAGCTAGTCGACGAGGGCGAGCGCCAGCATCCGCTCGGCGAGCGCGTCGACCGACAGCTCGCCGTCCGGGCGGTACCACTGCACGGTCCAGTGCAGGCTGCCCAGCCAGGTGCGGCGCAACAGCCGGGTGTCGGCCTTGACGAGACCGGCGGCGGCGGCCTCGTCGAGTACCGTTTGCCACAGCGCCTCGTAGCGGTCGCGCAATACGACGAGGCCGGGCCGGGCGGCGTCGGACACGCTGCGCCATTCGTACAGCATCACCTCGAGCGCGGCCTGGTTTTCGCCGAGCAACGAGTGCAGGTGGACGCGGAACAGCGCGGCGAGCTTGTCGCGCGGCGACGCGGCCTTGGCCAGCGCCGCCTCGAGCTCGTCGGTGGTCGCGCCGATGCCCAGCGCCATCACCGCGACCAGGATGTCTTCCTTGCTGCGGAAGTGATAGAACAGGCTGCCCGACTGCAGGCCGACGGCCTGGCCGAGGTCGCGCACCGTGGTGCGCTCGTAGCCCTGGTCGCGGAACAGCCGTGCGGCGGCGCGCACCAGTTCCATGCGGCGGGAGTCGTCGTGCTGGCGGGTCATGCGCGTCAGGCGTCCGGGGCGGGGTGGAGGGGAATGACGGGGCGACGCTCGTCCGACAGCGTCGGCAGCAGGCGCCGCGCGGCCTGCCAGACCGGGTCGGGCAGCAGTTTTTCCAGGCAGTCGGTGTGGCCGAACGGACAGTTGCGCTCGAAGCAGGGGCTGCACTCGAGGTTCAGCGACACGATCTGCGCCTTGTCGGACAAGGGCGGCGTGAAGTCGGGGCTGGACGAGCCGTACAGCGCGACCAGCGGCTTGTCGAGCGCGGCGGCGACGTGCATCAGACCGGAGTCGTTGCAGACGGCGAGTTCGGTCAGGCCGATCAGGTCGATCGCCTCGTCGAGCCCGGTGCGGCCGGCGAGGTTGACCGCGCTGCCGCCCGAGAGGTTGACGATCTCTTCGCCGATTTCCTGGTCCTTGTGCGAGCCGAACAGCCATACCTGGTAGCCGGCCTCGGCGAAGCGGTGCGCGAGCTCGGCGAAGTGGCGCGCCGGCCAGCGCTTGGCCGGCCCGTACTCGGCGCCCGGGCAGAAGGCGACCGCCGGCTTGTCGTTCGTCAGGCCGAGCTTGCCGAGCGCCGCCGCCTGCGATGCGGCGTCGACGGCCAGCCGCGGGTGCGGGATCGGGCGCGGGATCGCGTGCTGCGCGTCCTCGCCGAGCGCGCAGAAGCGCTCGACCATCATCGGCAGCGCCTTCTCGTCGAGCTCGCGCGTGTCGTTCAACAGACCGTAGCGCGACTCGCCGACGAAGCCGGTGCGCAGCCGGATGCCGGCGAAGAACGGGATCAGCGCCGACTTCAGCGAGTTGGGCAGCACGATCACCTGGTCGTAGCCCTCGCGCCGGAGCGCGCGCGCGACGCGCCAGCGCTCGGCCAGCCGCAGCTGGCCGTGGCCGAAGGGGTTCAGGTGGGCGCGGCGCACCTCGGGCATGCGCGTCAGGAGCGGCAGCGTCCACGCCGGCGCGAACACGTCGATCGCGACGCCCGGATGGCGCTCGGCCAACCTGCGGTACAGCGGTTGCGCCATCACGCTGTCGCCGACCCACGAGGGGCCGATCACCAGGATTTTTCGAATCATCGGCAAGTAAAAAAGGTGCGGCGCGTGGCCACACCTTGCGGTCTCGATAGCGGGCCCGTTGCGGTCGAACGGGGCTCAGTGGTGGTGGCCGGTCACCGGGCCGGTCAGCTTGTACAGCGTGCCGCAGTACGGGCAGCGCGCCTCGCCGCCTTGCTTGACGATCGGCAGGAAGACGCGCGGGTGCGAGTTCCACTTGACCATGTCCGGGGTCGGGCAGTGCAGCGGCAGGTCCTTGCCGGTGACTTCGATGACGTTCTGGGTGTTTTCTTTCAGGTCGGCCATGCTGTTTCCTTGCGGCGCCCGGCGGGACGGCGGCCGGGCGCGGGTGTTGCTCGATGACTTAGATGTAGGTCAGCCAGTTCTCGCGTTTCGGGTCCAGGCCCTTGACGCAGTCGAAGTAGCGCTTCTGGATTTCGGTGGTGACCGGGCCGCGGCGGCCTTCGCCGATCTGGCGGTTGTCCAGTTCGCGGATCGGCGTCACCTCGGCGGCGGTGCCGGTGAAGAAGGCCTCGTCGGCGCTGTACACCTCGTCGCGCGTGATGCGTTTCTCGATCAGTTCGAGGCCCATCTCGCGGGCGATCTCGACCACGGTGTCGCGGGTGATGCCCTCGAGCGCGGAGGTCAGGTCCGGCGTGTACAGCTTGCCGCGGCGGACGATGAAGATGTTCTCGCCCGAGCCCTCGGCGACGTAGCCCTCGACGTCGAGCAGCAGCGCCTCGTCGTAGCCGTCCTTGACCGCCTCGGTGTTGGCGAGGATCGAGTTCATGTAGTTGCCGTTGGCCTTGGCCTTGCACATCGTGATGTTGACGTGGTGGCGGGTGAAGGAGCTGGTCTTGACGCGGATGCCCTTCTCGAGGCCTTCCTCGCCGAGGTAGGCGCCCCACGGCCAGGCGGCGACGATCACGTGCACGTCGTCGGCGGGCGGCGCGATGCCGAGCTTGCCCGAGCCGTAGAAGGCCATCGGGCGGAAGTAGCAGGACTTCAGACCGTTCGACTTCACCACCTCGACGTGGGCGGCGTTGATCTCTTCCTTGCTGAACGGCAGGTCGATGCCGAGGATGTGCGCCGAGCGGAACAGGCGATCGGTGTGGTCCTGCAGGCGGAAGATCGCCGGGCCCTTCGGGGTTTCGTAGGCGCGCACGCCCTCGAACACGCCCATGCCGTAGTGCAGGGTGTGGGTCAGCACGTGGGTGGTCGCGTCGCGCCAGTCCACCAGTTTGCCGTCGTACCAGATAAAGCCGTCGCGGTCAGCCATCGACATGTTGGGATCTCCGTCTGCAGGGTCTTTTTTTCGAGTAGACGCGGATTATAACGCCGCCGCGCCGTCTGGGGTACGGCTGTCGATCGATTCGCCGAACACCTGCTGCCACAGCCGGCAGACGGCGCGGTAGTGGGCGACGAGTTCGTCGTCGACTTCGACGGTGCGGATCTCGTCGAGCCGCACCGCGTGCTGGCGGCGGCGGTACAGCCGGTAGGCGGCGCGCGCGGTCTCGGCGAGCTCCTTGTCGATCAGCCCGTCCTCGGCGGCGACCGCCAGGAGCGCGATGTTGCCGGCGTTGCGCGTCAGCTCGGGCAGCGCGTGCGCATGGGCGAGGATCAGGTACTGCACGATGAACTCGACGTCGACGATGCCGCCGCGCGCGTTCTTGACGTCGTTGTCGACCGCCGGGCGCGTCTCGAGCATGCGCGCGCGCATGTCGAGCACTTCTTTTTTCAGCGGCTCGACGTCGCGCGGCCGGGTCAGCACCGCGTGGCGGATCTCCTCGAAACGTTGGCCGAGCAGCGCGTCGCCGGCGACGAAGCGCGCGCGCGTCAGCGCCTGGTGCTCCCACACCCAGGCGTTCTGCTGCTGGTACTGCTCGAAGGCGGCGACGCTGCTGACCAGGAGGCCCGACGAGCCGTTCGGCCGCAGCCGCAGGTCGATGTCGTAGAGCTGGCCGGCGGCGGTGGTGCTGGTCAGCCAGGTCGACAGCCGGCGCGCCAGCCGCGAGTAGACGTCCGGCGCGTCCGGGTGCGCGTCGTCGTAGAGGAAGACGATGTCGAGGTCGGAGGCGTAGCCCAGCTCCTTGCCGCCGAGTTTGCCGTAGCCGACGATCGCGAAGCGCGGCGTGTCGGTGTGGCGGTTCGACACGGTGCGCCACGCGTGACGCAGCGTCGCGTCGAGCACCAGGTCCGCCAGTTGCGACAGCTGGTCGGACAGCGCCTCGACCGTCCACATGCCGGCCAGGTCCTGCGCGACGAGGCGGAAGGTCTGCGCGTGCTGGAAGTGGCGCAGCGTGTCCATCTGCGTCTCGACGTCGCCGTCGGCGTCGGCCAGCTGCTGTTCGAGCTGCACCGCCAGTTGCGGCCAGTCGGGGCTGGCGTACAGCACGCGGCCGTCCAGCAGTTCGTCGAGCAGGATGGGGTGGCGCGTCAGGTAGGCGGCGACCCAGGCGCTGGCCGAATAGAGCGACGCCAGGCGCTGCAGCGTCTGCGGGTACTCGGTCAAGAGCGCCAGGTAGGCGGCGCGGCGGCTGATCGCTTCCAAGAGGCCAAGGATGCGCGTCAGCGTCACGTCCGGGTTCGGGAAGCCGGCGGCGACCTCGATCAGCGGGCCGATCAGGTCGTCGAGCTTCTTGCGCGCCGCCGCCGGCATCTGCTGGTAGCGCTGGCTGTTCGACAGCGCCTTGAGCGTGCGGCCGACCGCGGCCGGGTCCCGGTAGCCGAGCTCGGCCAGCCGCGGGTCGGCCGCCTCGTCGGCGATGTCCTGCCACAGCGCCGACAGCGGGTGGGCCGGCGCGTTTTCGGTCGGCAGCAGGAAGACCTGCTCGAAGTGGCGGGTCACGCGGCGGCGGCGCTCGTTGAGCGCGCCAAGGAAGGCGTCCCAGTCGGGCTCGCCCATCGTTTCGGCGAGGCTGGCGCGCTGCGCCGCGTCGCTTGGCAGCGTCTGTGTCTGCTGGTCGTCGAAGTACTGCAGCCGGTGCTCGACGTCGCGCAGGTAGGCGTAGGCCTCCTGGAGTTCGGCGACCGTTTCCGGTTCGAGCAGCCTGAGCTCGGCCAACCTCGCGAAGGTCTCGCGCGTGCCCTTCAGCTGCAGGCTTTTCTCGCGGCCGCCGCGGATCAGCTGGAACACCTGCGCGGTGAACTCGGCCTCGCGGATGCCGCCCGGGCCGAGCTTGATGTTGTCGGCCATGTCGCGGCGCGCGACCTCGCGGCGGATCTGGCTGTGCAATTCGCGCATCGCGCCGTAGGCGTTGTAGTCGAGGTATTTGCGGTAGACGAAGGGGCGCACCAGCTCGTCGAGCCCGGCCGCGTCGCCCGACAGCGCGCGCCCCTTGATCCACGCGTAGCGTTCCCACTCGCGGCCCTGCGTCAGCAGGTAGTTTTCCAGCGCGGCGAAGCTCATCACTAAGGGGCCTGAGTCGCCGTAGGGGCGCAGCCGCATGTCGACGCGGAACACCTGGCCGTCGGCGGTCGGCTCGTTGATCAGGCGGATCAGCGTCTTGCCCAGCTGGGTGAAGTATTCGTGGTTGCTGATCTTCTTTGCGCCGTCGGTTTCGCCCGCTTCCGGGTAGATGAAGATCAGGTCGATGTCGGAGCTGACGTTCAGCTCGCCGCCGCCGAGCTTGCCCATGCCGATCACGATCAGTTCCTGCGCGTCGCCCGACTCCTGGCCGCGCGGCGTGCCGTAGTGGGCCAGCGCGTGCTTGCCGGCGACCAGCGCGCGCTCGACGGCGAACTCGGCCAGCAGCGAAACGGTCGACACCACCTCGTCGAGGTCGGAGAGCCGGTTCAGGTCGCGGGCGATCAGCCGCGCCATCGTCGCCTGACGCAGGCGGCGCAGCGCCGGCATCAGCGCGTCCGGCGTCGAAAGCGCGTCCCAGTCGGCAAACCCTTGCATTTCGGCGCGGTCAAAGCGGTAATCCAGGCGCGTGCCGAGCCGTTCGAGTTCGTCGGCGCGCGCGCCGAGGAGACGGTCCAGATAGCGGGAATGGCGGCGGGCGAACGCGATCGCGTCGTGCGGGTTTGCTGGCATAATGTCTTTTCCGGACGAATCTGTTCTTCAAACCCCCATTGTGTAACGGTTCCCTCTGTTGGAAAAGCGCCTGTCCTCCCTTGCCCGACCGCTGCTGCGCGTCCGGGTGCTCCGGCTGTGCCGGGTCGCGCTGATCGCGTCGGGAATCGCTGCGGCCGCGCTGGCGGTCGCCTTCGCCACCTTTACCTGGGGCGTGTTGCCGCGCCTCGACGCCTGGCGCCCCGAGCTCGAGGCCGCGCTGACGCGCGCCACCGGCCGCGCCGTGACCGTTTCGCGCCTGTCGGGCAGCTGGCACGGCGTCGCGCCGCGCCTCAAACTCGAGGGGGTGCGGCTGGCGAACCCGAGGCGCGGTGGCAACGCGCTGACGCTGTCGGCGCTGACGCTGACGCCGTCCTGGCAGAGCCTGCTGGTGTGGGAGGCGCGCTTTTCGCGCATCGCGATCGAGTCGCCGCGCGTCGAGCTGTCGCGCGACAAGGCCGGCCGGCTCTTTCTCAACGGCGTCGAACTGGCGTCGTCGGACTCGCCGTCCGACGGCCGCCTCGCCAACTGGCTGCTCGCCCAGCACCGCGTCGAGATCGGCGGCGCCGCGCTGTCGTGGCGCGACGAGCTGTTCGACCTGCCGCCGTTGCGGCTCGAGCGCGGCGATTTGACGCTGGCGACCACGCTGCTCGGCCACCGGCTGACGGTGTCCGGCCGGCCCGGCGCCGAGCTGGGCCGCGCGCTGCGCTTCGAGGCGAAGTGGCGCGGCGACGACGTGAGGGCCTTCCGGCGCTGGAGCGGCGAGGCCGAGCTCGCGCTCGAGGGCGCGCGCGTCGGCGCCTGGTCGCGCTACCTGGCGCCCTTGGGGCGCCTGAGCGAGGGGCAGGGCGACGGCGAGCTGTCGGCGCGTTTCGACGAGGGGGAGCTCGTCGCGCTGTCGGCCGACGTCAAGGTGCTCAACGTCGCCTACCAGCCCGACGGCGCCGGCGCGATGCGGCTGCCGCAGTTCGGCGGCAAGCTCGACGTCGAACGCGACGCCGGCGGCGTCTACCGCGTGGCTGCGCGCGAGCTGTCGCTGTCTACGCTCGCCGGGCGCGCGTTCGAGCGCGCGACGGTCGAGGGTCGCTACAAGCCGGGCGCCGACGGTTTCGGCGCGCTGTCGCTGTCGAACGCCGAACTGGCGCCCTTGGCGCCGCTGATCCACGCGCTCGGCGCGCACCGCAACCCGCTGTTCGCGCGTTTCGCGCCCGAGGGGCGCCTGTCGGGCCTTGCCGCGCGCTGGCAGGGGCCGGTCGACGCGCCGCGCCGCTACGCGCTGTCGACCGGCTTCGACCGTCTGGGCTGGCGCTACGACGGCGCGGTGCCCGGCGTGACCGGCGCGAGCGGTTCGCTGTCCTTCGACGAGGTGGGCGGCCGCCTGAGGCTGCACAACCGCGCGTCGCGCGTGACGATGCCGCGCGTGTTCCCGCAGCCGCTCGACTTCGCCCGCCTGGACGCCGACGTCGACTGGCGCCGCGAGGCGGGCGGCGTCGCGCTGGCCTTCCGGTCGGTGCGCTTCGCGAACGCCGACCTCGAGGGCGAACTGTCCGGCACGTACCGCTACACCGGCGCCGGCGCCGGCGTCGCCGACCTGTCGGGCGGCGTCGCGCGCGTCGACGCGGTGCGCGTGCCGGCCTACCTGCCGTACGCGGCCGGCGCCGAGACGCTCGCCTGGCTCCAGCGCGCGCTCAAGGGCGGCCGCGCCGAAAACGTGCGTTTCGCCTTGCAGGGCGAGCTCGACCGCTTCCCGTTCAAGGGCGGCGCGGGTGGGCGTTTCTACGTCGGCGCCGGCGTGCGCGACGGCGTGCTGCTGTTCGAGCCGGGCTGGCCCGAGCTGCGCGGCATCGACGCCGAGCTGGTGTTCGAGAACGAGGCGATGCGTATCGCCGCGCGCCGCGCGAGCACCGTCGGCGTGCCCTTGTCCGACGTCAAGGTCGGCATCGCCGACCTGTCCGCCGACGCGCCGCGCCTGACCGTCGACGGCAAGGCGGCCGGTCCGCTCGCCAAGATGCTCGTCTACACCACGCAAAGCCCGGTCGACGGCTGGCTGGCCGGCTTCACCGGCCAGATCGGCGCGAGCGGGCCGGCCAGGCTGGGGCTCAAGCTCGACATCCCCTTGTCCGGCCCGCAGGCGCCGCGTGTCGAGGGGCGGCTCGCCTTCGCCGGCAACGCGCTGAGTTTCCGCGACTGGCCGATCCCGCCCGCGAGCGGCGTCGACGGCGTGCTGGTGTTCACCGAGCGCGGCGTGAACAGCCCGGGCGTGCGCCTGACCGCGCTCGGCGGCCCCTTCGTGCTGAAGGCCGATACCGGCGCCGACGGCCGGATGCACTTCGCCGTCGACGGCGAGGCCGACTCGCACGCGGCGCTCAAGACCTACCTGCCGATCCTCGCGCCCTACGTCGCCGGCCGCTCGCGCTACGCGGTGCGCTTCGCGGTCGGCGAAGGGCTCGAGCGGCTGAGCGTGGCGAGCACGATGGTCGGGACGCGGCTGGACGCGCCGGCGCCGGCCGACAAGCCGGCCGAGGCCGCCTGGCCGCTGGTGCTGACGCTGCGCCCCGGCGACGGCCGCGCCGGCGGCTGGGCGGTCGACTTCGACGTGCAGGGGCGCGCGCGCGGCGCGTTGCGGCTGGACGACGACGGCGGCCTGCGGGCCGGCGCGGTCGCGGTCGGCCGGCGCGACGCCGAGCCGCCGGCGCGCGGCTTCGCGCTGCGGGTGCGCGACGAGGAGGTCGACCTGGACGCGTGGCGCGCGCGTCTGGCCGGCGCGGCCGACACCGCCGGCGCTGCCGCGCTGCCCTTCGTCGCCGAGCTGGACGCCGACCGCGTCGCGGTCGGCGGCTATCGTTTCAACGCGGTCAGGGCGAGCGCGGCCTTCGAACCGGCGCGCCGCCACTGGATTCTGGCGCTGGCCAGCCGCGAAGCGGCCGGCGAGGCGGATTTCGGCGGCCTCGCGGTGCCGCTGAAGGCGAGGCTGTCGCGGCTGGCGCTGCCCTTGTCCGCCGCGCCGGCCGGCTCGGCCAGGCTGCCCGTCGCGACGCGGCTGCCGCCGCTGGACATCGTCGCCGACAAGGTCAGCTGGCGCGAGCAGCCGCTCGGCCGCGTCGAGGCGCTGGCGCGCCGCGAGCCGCACGCGTGGCTGCTCGAGCGCGTCAGGCTGAGCAACGACGACGGCGCGCTGAGCGGCCGCCTGGCGGCGCTCGAGGCTGCCGACCGGCCGGCGCGCGTCGAAGGCCGCTTCGACCTCGAACTGAAAGACCTGGGCGGGCTGCTCGGCCGTTTCGGCGAGCCGGGGCGTGTCGCCGGCGGGCGCGGCGACGTGGTCGCCGAGTTCGCCTGGCCGGGCGGCGTGCTCGATTACCAGCCCGAGGCGCTCGACGGCAAGGTGACGGTGGCGCTCCGCGACGGCCGCTTTGCCCAGGTCGAGCCGGGCGCCGGGCGGCTGCTGGGCGTGTTCAGCCTGCAGTCGCTGGCGCGGCGGCTGAGGCTCGATTTTTCCGACGTGTTCGGCAAGGGCTTCAGCTTCGACAAGCTCGACGGCGTCGCGCGCATCGAGAGCGGCGTGTTCCGCGCCGACGCGGTCAGGTTGACCGGACCGGCCGCCGACGTGACGATGAAGGGCGAAATCGACTTGCCGCGCGACCGCCAGCGCGTCGAGGTGCGCGTCAGTCCCAAGCTGTCCGAGAGCGCGGCGCTGGCCACCGGCGCGGCGCTGTTGAATCCGGTGGTCGGCGTCGCGGCGCTGGCCGCGCAGAAGGTGCTGCGCGACCCCCTGAACCAGCTGTTCGCCGCCGACTATCTGATCACCGGTCCGATCGCCAATCCGGACGTGCGGCCGCTCGCGAACAAGCCGGTCAACCCGCCACCACAAGGAAGACAACCATGAGCGAAGAGAAGACGAGTTACCGCGCCGCCGCGGTGCAGCTGGTGTCCGGCGCCGACCCCTCGGCCAACCTTGGACGTGCGGCGCACTGGGTCGACGAGGCGGCGCGCCAGGGCGCGCGCCTGGTGGTGTTGCCCGAGTATTTCGGCGTGATGGGGCACAAGGAAACCGACAAGGTCGGCCTGGCCGAGGCGTTCGGCGCCGGCCCGATGCAGGACGCGCTGGCGGCGATGGCGCGCGACAACGCCGTGTGGCTGGTGGGCGGCACCGTGCCGCTGGTCTCGCCCGAGTCCGGCAAGGTGTACAACAGCACGCTCCTCTACAATCCGGAGGGGGAGCGCGTCGCGCGCTACGACAAGATCCACCTGTTCGGCTTCTCGGGCCTTGGCGAGAACTACTGCGAGTCGAACACCATCGTCGCCGGCACCGAACCGCTGAAGGCGGCGACCGAGCTCGGCGAGATCGCCTTCGGCGTGTGCTACGACCTGCGCTTTCCCGAGCTGTTCCGCGCGCTCGCGCCGTTCGACGTGATGGTGCTGCCGGCCGCGTTCACCGCGACCACCGGCGAGGCGCACTGGGAGCCGCTGATTCGCGCGCGCGCGATCGAGAACCAGTGCTACCTGATCGCGTCGGCGCAGGGCGGCCTGCACGAGAACGGCCGCAGGACGCACGGCCACAGCATGATCGTCGACCCGTGGGGGCGCGTGCTGGCCGAACTGCCCGAGGGCGAGGGCGTGATCCTCGCCGACATCCAGATCAACACCCTGCAATCGGTGCGCACCCGCCTGCCGGCGCTCGCGCACCGGGTGCTCAACTGAACGGAACCGCCATGTCCGACACCCTTTTCGCCACCGCCGAGTCGCTGCTGTTGGCGCCCTACGGGCTGACCGACGCCTCGCTCGACGCGACCCTTTCCCGCCTCGCGACGCATCGCGTCGACGACGCCGACCTCTACTTTCAGTACACGCGCAGCGAGGGCTGGAGCCTCGAGGAGGGCATCGTCAAGTCGGGCAGCTTCAACATCGACCAGGGCGTCGGCGTGCGCGCGGTCGCCGGCGAGAAGACCGCCTTCGCCTACGCCGACGACATCAGCCTCGCGTCGCTGACGCAGGCGGCCGACGCGGTGCGCGCGATCGCCGCCACCGGTGGCTCGGGCCATGTCTCGGCCGGTCGCGTCGCCAGCGGCCGCGCGCTCTACCCGGCGATCGACCCGATCGCCAGCCTCGACGCCGACGCCAAGGTCGCGCTGCTGGACAAGGTCGAGAAGCTCGCCCGCGCGATGGACCCGCGCGTCAGTCAGGTGATGGCCAGCCTCGCCGCCGAGTACGACGTCGTCTACGTCGCGCGCCACGACGGCACGCGCGCCGCCGACGTGCGCCCGCTGGTGCGGCTGTCGGTGATGGTGATCGCCGAGCAGAACGGCCGGCGCGAGCAGGGCAGCTCGGGCGGCGGCGGCCGTCACGATTTCGCCTACTTCACCGACGCGGTGGTGCACGACTACGTGAAAAAGGCGGTCGACCAGGCGCTGGTCAACCTCGAATCGCGCCCGGCGCCGGCCGGGGCGATGACCGTGGTGCTCGGCCCGGGTTGGCCGGGCGTGCTCTTGCACGAGGCGATCGGCCACGGCCTCGAGGGCGACTTCAACCGCAAGGGCACCTCGGCGTTCTCGGGCCGGATCGGCCAGCGCGTCGCCGCGCCGGGCGTCACCGTGGTCGACGACGGCACCCTCGGCGGCCGGCGCGGCTCGCTGTCGATCGACGACGAGGGCAACGCGACGCAGCGCACCGTGCTGATCGAGGACGGCATCCTCAAGGGCTATATGCACGACGCGATGAGCGCGCGGCTGATGAAGATGGCGCCGACCGGCAACGGCCGGCGCGAGTCGTACGCGCACATCCCGATGCCGCGCATGACCAACACCTACATGCTGGCCGGGCAGCACAAGGCCGACGAGATCATCGCCTCGGTCAAGGACGGCATCTACGCGGTCAACTTCGGCGGCGGCCAGGTCGACATCACCAACGGCAAGTTCGTGTTCTCGGCGTCCGAGGCGTGGCGCATCGAGAACGGCAAGCTCGCCTACCCGGTCAAGGGCGCGACGCTGGTCGGCAGCGGCCCCGAGGTACTCAACTACGTGTCGATGATTGGCGACGACCTCGCGCTCGACGCCGGCGTCGGCGTGTGCGGCAAGGACGGCCAGAGCGTGCCGGTCGGCGTCGGCCAGCCGACCTTGCGCATCGACGGCGGCCTGACCGTCGGCGGCACCGGCCACTGAGCGCCGCCGCGCCGCAGACAAAAAACGCGCCCTCGGGCGCGTTTTTTTCGTGCTCGGCCAACCTTTCAGGTGGCGGCAGCAGACGGGCGCGTTTCAGCTAGAACACCGAGCGGCCGGTCAGCGTGGTGAAGCGTTCGAGCGCGTAGCCGCCGGCGAGCGAGTTGCCGTTGGCGTCGAGGCCGGGCGACCAGACGCACACCGCCAGCTCGCCGGGCACGACCGCGACGATGCCGCCGCCGACGCCGCTCTTGGCCGGCAGGCCGACGCGGTAGGCGTAGTCGCCGGCCGCGTCGTAGGTGCCGCAGGTCAAGAGCACCGCGTTGATGCGCTTGGCCTCGCTGACGGTCAACAGCCGCTGGCCGTCGTGCGGGTTCACGCCGTGGTTGGCGAGGAACAGCATCGCGCGCGCCAGCTCCTCGCAGCTCATCGCGATCGCGCACTGGTGGAAGTAGCTCGACAACACCTCGTCGACCGGCGCCTCGAGGTTGCCGAAACTCTTCATGAAGTGCGCCATCGCCGCGTTGCGGTGGCCGGTGGCGGCCTCCGACGCGGCGACCTCGTGGTCGAAGTTCAGGTCGGCGATGCCGGACAGCCGGCGCACGAACTGCAAGAGCGCGACGTCGGCCTGCACGAAATGGCGGCACAGCACGTCGGTGACGACGAGGGCGCCGGCGTTGATGAAGGGGTTGCGCGGCTTGCCGTGCTCGTGCTCGAGCTGCACCAGCGAGTTGAACGGGCTGCCGGATGGCTCGCGGCCGACGCGCCGCCACAGCGCGTCGCCCTGCTGGCGGAACGCCAGCGTCAGCGCGAACAGCTTGGAAATGCTCTGGATCGAGAAGCGTTCGGCGGCGTCGCCGACCGCGTAGCGGCGGCCGTCCAGCGTGTGCACCGCCATGCCGAACTTGTGCTTGGGCACGGCGGCGAGCGACGGGATGTAGTCGGCGACCCGCCCCTCGGGCAGCAGCGGGGCGACCTCGGCGGCGATGGTGTCGAGAATGGCGCGGTAGTCGGGCGTCGTCATGGCGTGTCCTGCGATGCGAGGTCCCGAACCTTAAGGCCGTGCGCGGCGCTCGCCCACTCGGGGTTTCCCTGTGGCGCGCGCCGGGTGCGGCCAGCGCGTGAATGAGCGGTCCCGACCGGTCTCGGCCAACGTTGGCCGAGCCTGCGCGGCGGCGGGCACACAAAAAAACAGGTTCTTCACGGAATAATGGGAACGTGAGGTAAAAGCCGGATGTGAGAACGGCGGTGCAAGGTAAGCTGTTTGTGCGACCAAACCCGCTACCCG
>NZ_SLXG01000013.1 GCF_004345725.1 Crenobacter luteus
ATTCTAGGGACGGGCAGGCGGGCGGTCTGTGGGCGCTGTGTGCGCGGATTGCGCGCCTTGGCTGACCGTGTGTGACGGCGTGTGACGGCGGCGGGCTGGCGCGTTAACGAAGCTTGCGGCGCAACGTTTCGTTAACACCGGCCAACGTTGGCCGAAGCGGGGAGAGGGGAAAGCCAGGCCGCGCTCAGGCCGGTTTCTTGCGCGCGCTGCGCGGTTTCGGCTGGGCGGCGGGCGCCTCCGCCAGCCAGGCGAGCACGCCGCGCGCGGCGGCGCGGCCGGTGGCGAAGCAGGCGGTCAACAGGTAGCCGCCGGTCGGCGCCTCCCAGTCGAGCATCTCGCCGGCGCAGAACACGCCGGGCAGCGCCTTGACCATCAGGTTCGCGTCGAGCGCCTCGAAGGCGACGCCGCCGGCGCTGCTGATCGCCTCGTCGATCGGGCGCGGCGCCACGAGCGTGACCGGCAGCGCCTTGATCGCGGCGGCGACGCGCGCCGGATCGTGCATGCCGTCCTTGCCGAGCACCTCCCACAGCAGGCCGACCTTGACGCCCTTGAGCCCCAACCGGCTTTGCAGGTGGCTGGCGATCGAGCGCGAGCCGCGCGGGTGCGCGACCTCGGCGGCGACCCACTCGGCGCTGCGCTCGGGCGCGAGGTCGAGCGTCAGCGTCGCGCGGCCGTGCGCGGCGATCGCGTCGCGCAGGCGCGCCGACAGCGCGTAGACCAGGCTGCCCTCGACGCCGCTCGCGGTCACCACGCACTCGCCGCGCTTGAGCGGTTCGTCGCCGCAGGCGGCGGCGACCGCCTTCAGGGGCGCGCCGGCGAACCTGGTCGAGAAGTGTTCGCTCCAGCCGACGTCGAAGCCGCAATTGGCCGGCGCGAGCGGCGCGACGGCGACGCCGCGCTCGGCCAGGGTTTTCACCCACGCGCCGTCCGAGCCGAGCTTGGCCCAGCTGGCGCCGCCCAGCGCCAGCAGCGTCGCGTCGGCCTTCACCGCTTTCTCGCCGTCGGGCGTCGCGAAGCGCAGGGCGCCGGCCTCGTCCCAGCCCAGCCAGCGGTGGCGCACGTGGATCGCGACGCCCGATGCGCGCAGGCGCGCCAGCCACGCGCGCAGCAGCGGCGCGGCCTTCATTTCGGTCGGGAACACGCGGCCGGACGAGCCGACGAAGGTCTCGATGCCGAGGCCGTGCACCCAGTCGCGCAGCGCCGGGCCGTCGAAGTCGGCCAGCAGCGGCGCCAACGCCTCGCGGCGCGCGCCGTAGCGCGCGAAGAAGGGCTCGTTCGGCTCGGAGTGGGTGATGTTCATGCCGCCGACGCCGGCCAGCAGGAATTTGCGCCCGACCGACGGCATCGCGTCGTAGAGGTCGACCGCGACGCCGGCGGCGGCCAGCACCTCGGCGGCGATCAGGCCGGCCGGCCCGCCGCCGACGACGGCGACGCGGGGGGTGGAGCGAGATGCGGGCATGGGCGGTTCCTCGAGCGGTGACGGGCAGGCGGCGATGTTAGCAAGAATGGCGCCGCCGCGCGCGACGGGGCCGTGACCGGGGGCTCGGCCAACGTCGGGGGTGGCGGGCGTTGCGCCCCGCCGACAGCCGCGCGCCGCGCGGCGCGGAATTTTTTGCATCGCAACAAAAGCGGCGTAAAGTGGACCGATCGATTCGTCATCGTCCGGAGACCCGCATGCCGTCGCAATCCGCCGCCTTCCCGTTCATCCCGACGCCGATCCGGCAGGCGCTCGACTACTGGACCGACGCCTGGCAGCGCGGCGTCCTGTTCCTCGACGCGCTGCGCGAGCGCGGCAACGTCTACCTCGAACACGCGCGCTCGGGCAAGCCGCCGGTGCTCGTGTTCGACTACGAGATCATCGTCGACGGCCGCACGCTAGCGCGCCCGGCCAACTACGCGCTGGCGGCGATCAAGGCGCCGGACGGCTGCCCGGCCACCGACCCGAAAAAGCGCCCCTTCGTGGTGATCGACCCGCGCGCCGGCCACGGCCCGGGCATCGGCGGCTTCAAGATGGACAGCGAGATCGGCATCGCGCTGCAACAGGGCCACCCGTGCTACTTCGTGATGTTCTTCCCGCAGCCGGTGCCGGGCCAGACGATCGAGTCGGTCGCGCGCGCCGAGGCGGCCTTCCTCGACAAGGTCAACGCGCTGCACCCGGAGGCCGCCGGCAAGCCCTTCGTGATCGGCAACTGCCAGGGCGGCTGGGCGCTGGCGATGCTGGCCGCCGCCCGCCCCGAGCTGGTCGGCCCGCTGCTGTTGGCCGGCTCGCCCTTGTCGTACTGGGCCGGCGAGCGCGGCAAGAACCCGATGCGCTACGCCGGCGGCCTGCTGGGCGGCACCTGGGGCGCGTCGTTCGCCGGCGACCTCGGCCACGGCACCTTCGACGGCGCCTACCTGGTCAACAATTTCGAGCAGCTCGACCCGGCCAACACCTACTGGAAAAAGCTCTACCACCTGTACGCCGCGGTCGACAGCGAGCGCGAACGCTTCCTCGAGTTCGAGCGCTGGTGGGGCGGCCACTACCTGCTCAACAAGGCCGAGATGGAGTGGATCACGCAGAACCTGTTCGTCGGCAACCGGCTCTCCGCCGGCGAGGTGAGCACCGAGGACGGCGCGCTGCGCGTCGACCTGAGGAACATCCGCTCGCCTATCGTCGTGTTCGCCTCGTGGGGCGACAACATCACGCCGCCGCAACAGGCGCTGGGCTGGATTGCCGACCTGTACGACAGCGTCGCCGACATCCGCGTCAACGAGCAGACCATCGTCTACTGCCTGCACGAGAAGGTCGGCCACCTCGGCATCTTCGTGTCGGCCGGCGTCGCCAACAAGGAACACAGCGAATTCGCCAGCGCGCTCGACCTGATCGACGTGCTGCCGCCGGGCCTTTACGAGGCGGTCATCGAAGACACCCACCCCGAGACGCCGGGGCTCGAATACGTCGCCGGCCGCTACGTGATCCGCTTCGAGCCGCGCGACGTGGCCGACATCCTCGCGCTCGACGACGGCCGCGACGACGAGCGCGCCTTCGAGGTGGTGCGCCGCGTGTCCGAGATCAACCAGAGCGTCTACGACGCCTTCGTGTCGCCGTGGCTGCGCGCGCTGTCCAGCGACGCGTCCGCCGCGCTGTGGCGCAACCTGAACCCGGCGCGCTTCGAGCGCGCGTTCTTCTCCGACCTCAACCCGGCGCTCGCGGCGATCAAGCCGTTGGCCGAGCAGGTGCGTGCGCGACGCGCGCCCGTCGCGCCCGACAACCCGTTGTGGGCGGTACAGGAAGCGGTCTCGGCCAACGTCGCCGCGCTGCTCGACCGCTACCGCGACGCGCGCGACGCGGCGCAGGAGGCGCTGTTCTTCTCGATCTACGAGTCGCCGTGGCTGGCGGCGGCGGTCGGCCTCAAGCCGGCGGCAGAACGCGCGCTGAAAAGCCGCGAGCACGGCTGGGAGCGGGCCGAGCGGCTGCGCCTGCAGCGCGCGGCGCTCGCGGCCTGCTACGAGCACGGCTCGCCGCTGGCCGGCTTCCTGCGCCTGTTGATCTACGTCGCGATCGGCACCGGCGTGGTCGACGAGCGCCCGTTCAACGGCATCCGCCGCGTGATGCGCGACACCGGGCTGGACGCGAAGCTGACGTTGGCCGAGCTCAAGGAAATCATCAAGCGCCAGACCTTCCTGGTGCGCGAGGACGAGGAACGCGCACTGGCCGGCCTGCCGGCGCTGCTGCCCGAGGCACACCAGCGACGCCAGGCGCTCGAGCTGGCGCGCGAACTGTTGGCGCTGCCGGGCAAGATCAGCGACGAGAAGGAAGGCCGCCTGGCGCGCGTCGCCGCCGTGCTGGGGCTGGACGGCATCGCGCCGACGGCCGCCGCCGAGTCGGTCGCCAGCGCGCCGACCGACGCGCAGCCGGCCGTACCCGCACCCGCACCCGCACCCGCACCCGCCAAGGCTATCGCACCCGAGAAGACGGAACCCGCCAAACCGCGCCGTCGCAGCAGCAAGACCGCCGCGCCGCTCGCCTCGACCGAGGTGCCGGCACCGGCCGCCAAGCCCGCGCCGCGCACCCGCCGCGCCGCGCCCAAGCCGCCCAAGGCCTGAGCGGCCACGCCAGCGGAACGACGGCGCTACGGCGCCGTCTTTTTTGCGTCGCGCCGGCCGGCGCGCGCTACACTGTCGCCCTTTGACGAATCCGACCCCGCGAGCCCACCCATGGCGCTATCCGCCACCATCTACAAAGCCAACCTCAGCATCTCCGACATGGACCGCGGCTACTACGCCGAACACGCGCTGACCATCGCCCAGCACCCGTCCGAAACGCTCGAACGGATGATGCTGCGCGTCGCGGTGTTCGCGCTGCACGCGAGCGAGACGCTGACCTTCACCAAGGGCCTGTGCGCCGACGACGAGCCGGAAATCTGGCAGAAGAACTACAGCGACGAGATCGAGCTGTGGCTGGACCTGGGCGAGCCGGACGAGAAGCGGCTGAAGAAGGCCTGCGGCCGCGCCGACGCGGTGTGGCTGTACTGCTACGGCGGCCGCGCCGCCGAGATCTGGTGGCAGGGCATGAAGGGCAAGAGCGCTCGCTTCGCCAACCTGAACGTGATCAATATCGCGCCGGCGACGCTGGCCGGGCTGGTCACGCTCGCCGAGCGCGGCATGCAGCTCACCGCGACGATACAGGACGGCCAGCTGTGGCTGTCGAACGGCGAAACGACGGTGCTGGTCGAGGGCGAGCGCTGGCAGTAAGGCGCGACAAGCGCCTCACAGCAGCCAGCGGTAGCGCAACGCGAACATGTCGGCGCCGGGGTTGGGGTGCTTGAGGCCGCCGTTGGAGAAGTGCCGCGCCTCGGCGCTCAGCTCGTGCGCGCCGAAGGCGTAGCCGACGCCGAGGCGCGACGCGAACTGCCATCGGCTGCTCAGGTCGTAGCCCGGCGCCCACACCGTTTCGGACAGCCAGGCCAGACCGAGTCCGGCCTCGACGAAGGGCCCCCAGCCGGCGCGCACGGTCTTGAAGCGGTAGTGCAGCACCGGCAGCGCGCTGACGCTCCACACGCGGCCCGTCTCGGTGTCGTGGCGGCCCGCCTCCAGCTCGGCGCGCGTTACGAGCGCGCCGGTGTCGTCGTCCAGCCAGCGCCACGGCAGCGTCCAGCCCAGCGCGACGCGCAGGTCGTCGAGCTCGCCCTGCCAGTGCGGCCGCGAAACCTGCCCGACCGACAGCCCGACCGCGTCCACCGCCCACGCGGCCTGCGCCAGCACGCAGACCGCCACCCCCGTCACGATGCGTCCCATCGCCGTCTCCCCGTCCCCCGGATCCTCCCTTGACGATAGCCGCTCGCGGCGCCGGATGCGAAAAGGGGCGCCCCTCGGGGCGCCCCGCTTGCGGCAGGCGGCGGCTCAGCGCGCGACCGGCTCGGCGCTGACGCGCAGCTCCAGCCGCTTGCCCGGGTCCGCCGGCAGCGTCACCGTCTCGCGCTGGCCGCGCCAGTCGTAGGTCACCGCGTAACCGACCAGCTGGCGCTGCAGCGTCGGCTGGCAGGACGGCGCCGCCGGCGCTGCCCCGCCCATCTGCTGGCCGATCTGCCGGCCGACCATCGCGCCGCCGATCGCGCCGACCACGGTCGCGACCTTCTTGCCGCTGCCGCCGCCGACCTGGTTGCCGGCCAGGCCGCCGAGCAGGCCGCCGATCACCGCGCCGCCGTTCTCGGCCGTCACCAGGCCGCCGAGCCCGCCGGCCGCCTGCGCACCCGTCGCGGCGCACGGGGTCTGGATCTGTTCGTATACCGGCTCGCTGCGGATCACCGTCGCGTAGTCGGTATAGCTGAGGGCGTGCACCGCGCCGCTGGCGAGCGCGAGAAGGGAAAGGACGAGGCTGTTCTTCATGGTCGGGGGCTTCTCGGGTTGATCGCGGCATCTGCCGCCGGCGCCGAGTATAGGAGGACGACTGCGCCGGCTGTATGAAGAACTGTTAGCGAGTTTGAAGCGGCCGGCGACGGGCTATGCTGACGATGCGCGACCGGCATCCGCCGGCCGCCACACCGGAAAGGAGAACACGATGAAAACCTCGCGCATTACCCTGCTGTCGACGGTCTTCGCGCTGGGCGCCGGCTGTGCACCGTTCGCGCTGGCGCAGCAGCCGGACGCCAAGGCGCCGCTCTTCGAGCGGCTCGGCGGCCTGCGCGGCATCACCGTCGTCGTCGACGACTTCGTCGACCGGCTGGCGAAGAACCGCACGATCCGCGCCAACCGCGCGGTCAAGGACAGCCTGGACCGTAGCGGCGCGCCCTACCTGAAGTTCCAGGTCGCGCAGATGGTGTGCGAGGTCACCGGCGGGCCGTGTCGCTACACCGGCCGCACGATGAAGGAGTCGCACGCCCACCTGGGTATCGTCGAGAAGGAATGGGCGGCGATGGCCAAGGACTTCAAGGCCTCGCTCGACCGCTTCAAGGTACCGGCCGCCGAGCAGCGCGAGCTGTTCGACATCGTCGGCACCACCAAGGCCGACATCGTCACCGCACGCTAAAAACCGCCGGTTTCAGCGCGCGCCGGTGCTGCCGAACTCGGCCGGCGTCATGACGTAGAACACGTCGACGCCGGCCGCCTTCAGGTGCGCGAGCAGGCGCTCGGCCTCGTCGGCGCCGAGCACCAGCGTCAGCTCGACCGGCAGGTCGGCCAGCTCGAAAAAGCGCGCCGAGCGGCGACGGCCGTGCGCGCCGAAGCCCTCGGCCGCGGCGACCAGCGTCGCGCCGGCCAGCCCCATCCGCCGCGCCTCGTCGAGCAGCCAGTCGGCCAGCGGCCGGCCCTCGTGACGGCGGTCCTGGTGGGTGAAAAAGGTCAGTTGGTAGCCGTGCATGGCTCTTTACTCCCGGAAAAACCCGCTCACGCCGGCCTGAACCACGCCGCGCCGCACACGAGACCGAGCAGCGTCATCGCCAGCGAGCCCGCGACGTGCAGCGCGATCGCGCCGCCGGCCCAGGCGAGCCGGCCTTGCTGCAGCAGCGTCACCACCTCGGCCGAAAAGGTCGAGAAGGTGGTCAGCCCGCCGAGAAAACCGGTGATCGCGAACAGCCGCCACTCGGGCGACAGCCCCGCGTACTGGCCGAAAAAGGCCAGCGCCAGCCCGATCAGGTAGCCGCCGAGCAGGTTGGCCAGCAGCGTGCCCGGCGGCACCGTCGGGAACAGCGCGTTGAACGCCGAGCCCAGCAGCCAGCGCAACAGCGCGCCCAGCGAGGCGCCGGCGCCGATGGCGATCACGGATCGAATCATGGCTTCCCTCGTCGCAAATGTCCCTCATCGTAGCAGCCGCGCGGCGCGCTCGGCCAACCCCGGCTCAGCGGCGCAGCCACCACAGCAACAACGACAGCAGGACCGACAGCACAAGGCAGGTGCCGAGCGGGAAATAGAAGTCGACCCCGTCGCGGACGATGTGGATATCGCCCGGCAGCCGGCCCAGCGGCAGGCGCGACAGCCAGGGCCAGGCCAAACCGGCCAGCACGAGCAGCAGGCCGAGCACGAGCAGCAAGCGCGACATCGAGGGACCCTCGCAAGGCGTGGAGGCTGCGTGTTCGACCGCGCCGGACGGCAAACGATCCGCACCGGCCGCGCCGATTGAGCCGACGCCCGCGCGGGGCTATACGAAGGGAAGGGGACGAGGACGGACGACGATGGCAAGGGACTATCAGGAGATCGACGTGGCCGGCGGCCGGCCAATCCGGCTGTGGACCGCGGGCGTGCCGGTCGAGCCGGCGGCGCGCGCGCAGCTGATGAACACCGCGCGGCTGCCGTTCGTGTTCGGCCACCTGGCGGTGATGCCCGACGTGCATCTGGGCAAGGGCGCGACGATAGGCAGCGTGATCCCGACCGTCGGCGCGATCGTCCCGGCGGCGGTCGGCGTCGACATCGGCTGCGGCATGATCGCCGCGCGCAGCTCGCTGACCGCGGCCGAGCTGCCCGACTCGCTGGGGCGCTTGCGCGCCGCGATCGAGGCGGCGGTGCCGCACGGCCGCGTGCCGGGCCGCCGCGACCCGGGCGCCTGGCGCGAGGTGCCGCGCGCGGTCGACGCGGCGTGGCAGGCGCTGGCGCCGCGCTTCGCGCGGCTAATCGAGCGCTACCCCTCGCTCGACAAGACCCACCACCGCGTGCACCTGGGCACGCTGGGCAGCGGCAACCACTTCGTCGAGGTCTGCCTCGACGAGGCCGAGCGCGTGTGGTTCATGCTGCACTCGGGCTCGCGCGGCGTCGGCAACGCGATCGGCAGCCTGTTCATCGAACTGGCGCAGGCCGACCTGCGCGGCCACCTGGCGAACCTGCCCGACCGCGACCTCGCCTACCTCAAGGAGGGCAGCCGCCACTTCGACGACTACGTCGAGGCGGTCGGCTGGGCGCAGGACTTCGCGCGCGCCAACCGCGCGCTGATGATGCGGCAGGTCGTCGACGCGGCGCGGCGCGTGCTCGGCCGACCGTTCGACGCGCGCGTCGAGGCGGTCGACTGCCACCACAACTACGTGCAGCGCGAGACGCACTTCGGCCGCGAGCTGTGGATCACGCGCAAGGGCGCGGTGTCGGCGCGGCGCGGCGAGCTCGGCATCATCCCCGGCTCGATGGGCGCCAAGAGCTTCATCGTGCGCGGCCTGGGCAACGCGGACAGCTTCTGCTCGTGCAGCCACGGCGCCGGGCGCACGATGAGCCGCGCCGAAGCGAAGCGCCGCTACACGGTCGACGACCAGGTGCGCGCGACGCGCGGCGTCGAGTGCCGCAAGGACGCGGCGGTGATCGACGAGATCCCGATGGCGTACAAGGACATCGACGCGGTGATGGCGGCGCAGCGCTCGCTGGTCGAGGTCGTGCACACGCTCAGGCAGGTGGTGTGCGTGAAAGGCTAGGCATTGACGAAGCGGCCGATCGCCGCGTAGGTCTCCTTGCACTCGTCCGACACCAGCGCCTCCATGTTCAGGAAGGCGTGGATCATGTCGTCGAAGTGCAGGTGCTCGGCCGGCACGCCGACCTCGGCCAACTGGTCGAGGTAGGACAGCCCCTCGTCGCGCAGCGGGTCGAAGCCGGCGGTCACCATCAGCGTGCGCGGCAGCCGGGTGGTGAAGTCGCCAAACAGCGGCGACGCGGTGCGGCGGTTCTCGCCACGGCGGAAGTAATGCTCGAAGTACCAGGCGGCGCGCTGCTTGTCGAGGAAGTAGTCGCTGCCGTTCTCGTCGACCGACGGTTGGCCGAGCGTGTAGTCGAGGCTGGGGTAGATCAGCACCTGGCGGTCGACGTGCAGCGAGGCGTCGAACTGCGCGCGCGCGGCGATGGTCGCGGCCAGCGCGCCGCCGGCCGAGTCGCCGGCCAGCGTCAGCTCGTGACGGTAGGGCAGCTGCTGCGCGTCGAGCACCTCCCACACGCCGCGCGCGGCGGCGTCGGCGTCGGCCAGGCCGGCCGGGTAAGGGTGCTCGGGTGCGAGCCGGTAGTCGACCGACACCACGCAGTGGTGGGTGGCCGCGGCCAGCCGGCGGCAGATCGGGTCGTAGACCTCGACGCTGCCGGCCATGTGGCCGCCGCCGTGGAAGAACACGATCACCGGCCGCGCCTCGCCCGGCGCGGTGTGGTAGACGCGCACCGGCACGCCGGCGCGCCGCACCGTGCCGTCGGCCACGTGCGCGACCGGCGGGCCGGCCGGCACCAGCGAGCGCGTGATGCTGGCGAGCGCCTCGCGCGCGACGGCGGCGGTCGGCGTGAAACCGCTGGCGACGCGGATGGCGACCTGGCGGTTGAATCCGGCCAACCAGGGGGCGAGCTTGGGACTGACGCTGTGCATGGACGGGCTCCGGGGACGGGACGGACGGGGAAGCCGCGCGCTTCCCACCCCCAGTGTAGCCAAGATGCATAGCCGCTGCGCCGAAACGGCGCGCGTCCGCCTTGGGCGCGGCGGCCATCCGCGCTACCATCGCGGCCATGACCGATCTTCCCTATCTTTCCGGCTACCCCGAGCACCTGCTCGACTCGGTGCGCGCGCTCATCGCGCGCGGCGAACTGGGCGCCGTGCTCGCGCGCCGCTACCCGGGCCGCCACGAGGTGCAGACCGACAGGGCCTTGTACCAGTATGTGGCCGAGATCAAGCAACGCTACCTGAAGCACGCGCCGCAGCCGGCCAAGGTGCTGTACGACAACCAGCAGCACCCGGTGAAGGGCACGCTGGGCACCAACACCTTCGTCGCGCGCGTGCAGGGCGGCAGGCTCAGGACCAAGAACGAGATCCGCGTCGCCAGCCTGTTCCGCGACGCGCCCGAGCCGTTCTTGCGGATGATCGTCGTGCACGAGCTGGCGCACCTGAAGGAAAAGGACCACGACAAGGCCTTCTACCAGCTGTGCCGCCACATGGAGCCGGACTACCACCAGCTCGAATTCGACCTGCGCGCGTGGCTGAGCTGGCGCGAGGCCGAGGCAGCAAGCTGAAGCGGCCCCGACACCCCAGACCCGCGGGCGGACAGCCGAACGCCGCCCGCTCCGAATCCCCTCCGCCGCGCCCCGCGCGGCCGCACACAAAGGTGTCCCAGTGACCGACCTCCCCCTGATCCACTGGACCGAAGCCGGCCAGGACCGCAGCGCCGCGTGGCGCTCGGAAAGCGGCGCCGCGCCGCCGAAGAAGGTGATGATCGCCGACGACACGCTCAGCGCCGACAAGGCCTACAAGCTCGTCTGCGAGGGCACCGCGCTGCTGTGGCGCGGCGACTACCACAACGCGCGCCAGCTCTTGTCGGCGCTGGCGCGCCGCGCCGGCCGCAAGCCGGCCAAGACCTCGGCCAACCCGACCGAGGCCTTCCACTTCCACCGCCAGGCGCAGGCGCAGCGCGCGCGCATCCTCGGCATGCTGCTCCTGCCGTTCGACGCCGACTACACCGTGCCGCTGCGCCGCGCGCCGGACGTGCGCGAAGCCTGCCGCGCGGCGTGGGGCGAATCGGACGCACCGTCGGTCGCGTCGCTGCGCGAACTGTTGGGCCTGGTCGGCGGCCACGAATGGCGCAAGAAGGGCGTCGAGATCGCGACGCTTGGCGGCGAGCGCGTCCACCCGCACTACGGCGTCTACTCGCCGCTGCGCGGCGAATACCTCGACCTGATCGCCAAGGCCCCGCTGCCGGCGACCTCGCTCGCCTTCGACGTCGGCACCGGCACCGGCGTGATCGCGGCGCTGTTGGCGCGCCGCGGCGTCACGCGCGTGGTCGCTACCGACAACAGCGCGCGCGCGCTCGAATGCGCGCGCGAGAACCTCGCGCGCCTTGGCGTCGCCAACCGCGTCGAGGTGGTCGAGGCCGACCTGTTCCCCGACGGCCGCGCGCCGCTGATCGTCTGCAACCCGCCGTGGCTGCCGGCCAAGCCGACCTCGCCGATCGAGCACGCGGTCTACGACCCGGACAGCCGCATGCTCAAGGGCTTCCTCGCCGGCCTCGCCGACCACCTCGAGCCCGGCGGCGAGGGCTGGCTGATCCTGTCCGACCTCGCCGAGCACCTCGGCCTGCGCACGCGCGACGCGCTGCTCGGCTGGATCGACGCGGCCGGGCTCGCGGTCGTCGACCGGCTCGACATCCGCCCGCGCCACGGCAAGGCGCGCGACGAGAACGACCCCTTGCACGCCGCGCGCGCCGCCGAGGTCACCTCGCTGTGGCGGCTCGCCGCGCGTTGACCCCCGGGCCAGGCCGCGGCCGCACGCCCGGCCTGGCCTGCATGCCGCGCAGGCGGCGGGGGCGGACGATGGTCCATACTGGACCGGACGCCCCCTCCGACCTATCAATACCCGCTTCGAGACAAAACACCGCCATGACAGAATCCGCGCCGCTGACCCCGAAACCCTGCCCCAAGTGCGGCTCGCCCGCCGAACTGATCAAATCCGGCTCGCGCCGCTTCTGGGTGCAATGCACCCGCTACGCCGACCAGGGCAACTGCAGCGCCATCGGCCCGCAGACCGACAACAAGAAGGAAGCGATCGTGCGCTGGAACACGGGGCGCTGAGCCCCGGCCGGCCACGTTGGCCGAGCCCGCAAACACACCGCCCGGTCGCGATGCCGGGCGGTGTGTTTTTATGGGGATGACAGTCAGCCGGCGATCCGCAACACCGCCGCGCCCTCGATCCGCCCGTCGCGCAGCTCGGCCAGCGCCGCGTTGGCGTCCTCGAGCGGATACGGCACGACGCGGGTGGTGATCGGCACCCGCGCGGCCAGGCTCATGAAGGCCGCGCCGTCGGCGCGCGTCAGGTTGGCGACCGAGCGCAGCGTGCGCTCGCCCCACAACAGCGCGTACGGGAAGGACGGGATGTCGCTCATGTGGATGCCGGCGCACACCACGGTGCCGCCGCGCTCGACGGCGGCCAGCGCGGCCGGCACCAGCGCGCCGACGCTGGCGAAGATCAGCGCGGCGTCGAGCGGCTCGGGCGGCGGCGCATCGCTGCCGCCGGCCCACGCCGCGCCCATCTCGCGCGCGAAAGCCTGCGCCGCCGCGTCGAGCGGCCGGGTGAAGGCGTACACCGCGCGCCCCTCGGCGCGCGCCACTTGCGCGACGATATGCGCCGCCGCGCCGAAGCCGTAGAGGCCGAGCCGGCGCGCATCGCCCGCCAGCCGCAGCGCGCGGTAGCCGATCAGCCCGGCGCACAACAGCGGCGCGACCGCGAGGTCGTCATAGCCGGCCGGCAGCGCGAGGCAGAAGCGCGCGTCGGCGACCGCGTACTCGGCGTAGCCGCCGTCGACAGTGTAACCGGTAAAGCGCGCGGCGTCGCACAGGTTCTCGCGCCCGGCGCGGCAGAAGGCGCAGCCGCCGCAGGTGTGCGCGAGCCACGGCACCCCGACACGTTGGCCGAGCGCGAAACCTGCGCAATCCGGGCCAATGCCGGCGACGGTGCCGACGATCTCGTGGCCGGGAATCACCGGGTAGCGCGTGGCCGGCAGCTCGCCGTCGACCACGTGCAGGTCGGTGCGGCACACGCCGCAGGCAGCGACCCGGATCAGCAACTGGCCGGGGCCGGGCGACGGCACCGGCAGCTCGACGAGGACGAGCGGCTCGCCGGGAGCCTGACTTTGCATCGCGCGCATACCCGTTCTCCGAGCGGCAGGGGCTTTGAGTGTAGTCCGCGCCGCCGGCCAAGCTGCTACCATCGCCGCTTGTTCGCCCACCTTCGAGGACCCGCATGACGCGCGCCGTTCCCCCCTTGCCGCCGCGCAACGGCGTGCCGGCCAGCCGCCTGTGGCTACCGGCCGGCGACTGGCCCGATTTGCTGGCCTTCCTGGTCGCGCGCTTCCCGCACCTGGACGCCGACGTCTGGCGCGCGCGCTTCGCCGGCGGCGAGGTGCTCGACGAGCTCGGCCAACCCCTGAGCGCCGACACGCCGTACGCGGCGGGGCGCTGCCTGCACTACTTCCGCGACGTGCCGCCCGAGCGCGTCGTGCCGTTCGCCGAAACGGTGCTCTACCGCGACGAGCGCCTCGTCGCGGTCGACAAGCCACACTTCCTCGCCAGCATCCCGTCGGGCAAGCATCTGCACGAAACGCTGCTGATGCGGCTCAGAAAATCGCTGAACCTGCCCGATCTGACCCCCATCCACCGCCTCGACCGCGAGACGGCCGGCGTGATGCTGTTCTGCGCCGACCCGGCGCACCGCGGCGCCTACCAGACGCTGTTCGCCGAGCGGCGCGTCGCCAAAACCTACGAGGCGCTGGTGCACTACCGGCCGGGGCTGACGCTGCCGGCGCGGCACCGCAGCCGCCTCGTCGAGCGCGACGACAGCTTCGTGATGCACGAGGTCGACGGCGAACCCAACAGCGAGACGCGCATCGAGCTGATCGCCGCCCGGGGCGACATCGCCCACCTGCGCCTGTCGCCGGCCACCGGCAAGAAGCACCAGCTGCGCGCCCACCTGGCGGCGCTGGGCGCGCCCATCGTCAACGACCGCTGGTACCCGCGCCTGTTGCCGGACGGCCCGGACGACTACGCGCGCCCGCTCAAGCTCGTCGCGCGCGCGATCGCCTTCACCGACCCTCTCGACGGCGCGCCGCGCCGCTTCGAAAGCGCGCGCACGCTCTGAACGACGCCCAACAAAAAGCCGCCGGTTCGTCGCCGGCGGCTTTTTTCGCGCAAAATCGCGTCAGATCGCGAGTTTTTGTTCGGCGATCACCGAGAAGGTGTTGATCACCTCGACCATGCGCTGCGTGCTGTCGCGAATCTGGCGGATCGCGTCGCCGGCGTCGTTCGCGTAGCCGACGCCCTGCTCGGCCTGGCCGAGCATCGCGTTCACGCCGGCGATCGCGGTCTGCGTGCCGGCGCCTATCGCCTCGACCATGCCGGCGATCTCGACGGTCGAGCGCGTGGTGCGCTCGGCCAGTTTGCGCACCTCGTCGGCGACCACGGCAAAGCCGCGCCCCTGCTCGCCGGCGCGCGCCGCCTCGATCGCCGCGTTCAGCGCCAACAGGTTGGTCTGGTCGGCGATGTCGTGGATGGTGTTGACGATGGAGGTGATCTGCGACGTCTGGCGGCCGAGCGCCTCGATCAGCCGCGTCGACTCCTGCGCGCTGTCGGCGATGCGGCGCATGCCGGCGGCGGCGGTTTCGATCACCTCGGCGCCCTGACGCGACACCGCCTCGGTGCTTTCGGACAGCGCGTAGGCCTCGCGCGCGTGCTCGACGTCGCGGCGCACGTTCTGCACCGTTTCGGTGACGTCGGTGGCGAACTTGATCACCTTGTAGAGCTTGCCGTCGTCGTCGAACATCGGGTTGTACGACGCCTCCAGCCACAGCTCGCGGCCGCCACGCCCGCGCCGCTGGAATTCGCCGGCGACGTATTCACCGCGGTTCAGCCGCCGCCAGAACTCGGCGTAGTCGGCGCTCGCGACGTAGGCCTCGTCGCAGAACATCCGGTGGTGCCGGCCGACGACCTCGTCCAGCGTGTAGCCGACCGTCGCCAGGAAGTTGTCGTTGGCGGTCAGCACGGTGCCGTCCGGCGCGAACTCGATCACCGCCATCGAGCGGTGGATCGCGGTGATCTGGTGCTCGCGCGCGTGTGCGTCGAGCGTCTCGCGCGTCACGTCGCGCGCGAACTTGATCACCTTGACCACCCGGCCGTCGTCGCCGAACACCGGGTTGTACGACGCCTCCAGCCACAGCGCCGTGCCGTCGCGGCGGCGGCGGCGGAAGTTGCCCGACACGAACTCGCCGCGCCCCAGCCGCTGCCAGAAGGCCGCGTACTCGGCGCTACCCGCCACGGCCCCGTCGCAGAACAGCCGGTGGTGCCGGCCGACGACCTCGGCCAGCGTATAGCCGACCGTCGCGAGAAAGTTGTCGTTGGCCGCCAGAATGGTGCCGTCCGGCGCGAACTCGATCACCGCCATCGAGCGATGGATCGCGGCGAGCACCGCGTCCTGCTCGGCGAGGCGCCCTGCCTGCGCCGCCAGTTGCTGCTTCAGTTTCCGATTGAACATCTTTACCCTCCCGACCCAGTCGGCTTTCATCATTTTTGTTGTTTGCTGCGAATGCAAAACGAATATAGCCAAGCTTTGCGCACTTGTCGTTTGCGACGTTGGCCGGCCGGCCTATGCTGAAGTTGCGCCGCCCCCGCGCGGCGAGCGCCGGCGGATCGCGGCGGCGCGCAGCGGGACGGACGGCGGACAAGGAGGCACACCATGGCCAAACACCAGTTGCGCAAGATGAAAGAGCCGAAAAAGCCCAAGAAACCGAAGCAGGCGGTCGTCACGTCCACCGAAACCGCCCCGTTCATTTCCCCGGCCAAACCCGGCATGGGCCACAAGACCCGCCACTGACGGCGGCGCGCCCGCACGAAAAAAGGCTGACCGCATCGCGGTCAGCCTTTTTTCGCGTCCGGCGCGGCGGCTCAGAACTCCACCGTGACCTTCTTGGCGCCGAGCAGCTTGGCGCGTGCGATCAGTTGTTCGAGCGTCGCCTCCGACAGCTTCACGTCGGCCAGCGACGCCGGCGTCGGCGCGGCGGCGGGCGAGGGCGGCGGCGCGGCGCTCGCCTCGGCGGCGGCCGGCGCGGCGGGCGGGGCCTCGGCCAACAGCGCGCTCAAGGCCGCGCACAAGCGCTCGTAAGCTTCGCGGCTGGGCTTGATGTGGCTGGCGTCCTGCGCCTCGTAGCGCTGGATCGCGGCGGTGGACAACTGGACCTGCTGCGCCAGCGCGGTGCGCGACAGGCCCAGCCGCTTGCGCAGGGCCTTGAGCGCCGGCGGAAACTCCACGCTATCGAAGTCGGGCAGGACGGACATGGGCGGCACCCTCGCCGGTAAAGAAGATCGTCATATCATACACGACGGCGCAAAAAATACACACAATCCACACGCCTCCCGGCTTGATGTGTGTATGGATTTGGCAACACGCATACAAACACACACAGTTCGCCGCATGAAAACCCGTCGCACAGCTAATAGAATTGCGTTGCGCGCGTCCGCAAAACACGTCACACAGCCGAACACATATTAACACATTGAGAAACGCACAAACACAGGTAGCGTTCTTTTGTATGATTTCGGAAAGATACATATCATACAGACAACGCGCGGGCAGGGGGGCGCGCCGCCGCGCACGCCGTCGGCCCACCGTGTCCTGCGCACGCAAAACGGGCGAAGCGCGATGATGCGCTTCGCCCGTTGCGTTTTTATTCACGCCCGTTTATCCACAGCGCGGCTTATCGACAAGCCGGCGCGGCCGGCGACGCCTCTCAACGTTGGCCGAGCAGCCCGTCGAGCAGAGAATGCAGGCCGTCGGTCAGCGCGCGCACCGAGCCTTCCAGATCCCAATCGTCGTGGCCGGGGCGCACCACGTTCGAGATCGCGCGCAGCTCCAGGAAACGCACGCCTTCCTCGCGGCAGACGTGGAAGAAGGCCGCGCCCTCCATGTTCTCGATCTCCACCTCGCGCGCGTCGACGAACGGCGCCAGCGCCGCGTTCAGCGACAGGCTGCGCGCGCGCGGGAAGGGCGCGGCGTCGGGCAGGTGGGGACAGCCGAGCGTGTGGCGGCGCGCGAAATCCATATCGAGCGGCAGATGCGCCAGATGCGTGAAGCCGTCCGGCGTGAAGAAACCCAGATCGCCCTCGACCTCCGATTCGACCAGTACCACGTCGCCGACCGACAAGGCCGCGTGCGGGTACACGCCGGCCACGCCGGCGAGGATGAGCCAGTCGGGACGATTCGTGAGGATTTCCCTGGTCGCGGCGTGCGCGGTGGCGGTCAGGCCGACGCCGGAAACCCGGGTTTTGACGCCGTCGCGCCGGAACAGGCTGGCTTCGGTGGCGGTGGGGAAGAGGAGGGTGATGTTCATGGCGGGCAGGGGAGGAAAGGACTGCCGGCATTATACGGAGTAGGCGGGCGCAACGCTCAAAGGTTGGCCGAGGCGGCCGGACAACGCGATCGACCGATCCGGACGGGAGATGGCGCGCAAAAAGGCCGGCATCCGGGCCGGCCTTTCTCGCTTCAACACGTCAAACGCTGCTCACTCCGGCTCATACCCCAGATTCGGCGCCAGATCGCGCTCGGCCTGCGCCAGCGTCACGCCGCGCCGTTCGGCGTAGCTCTCGACCTGATCGCGGCCGATCTTGCCGATGCCGAAGTACTGCGCGTCCGGGTGGGCGAGGTAGAAGCCGGACACCGACGCCGCCGGCGTCATCGCGTAGCCCTCGGTGATATCCATGCCGATGTTGCGCGCGCCGAGAAGGTCGAACATCGCCGGCTTGACGGTGTGGTCCGGGCAGGCCGGGTAGCCGGGGGCGGGGCGGATGCCGCGGTATTGCTCGTCGATCAGCTCGTCGTTGCTCAAGCTTTCATCCGCCGCGTAGCCCCAGAATTCCTTGCGCACGCGCTCGTGCATCAGCTCGGCGAAGGCTTCGGCGAAGCGGTCGGCCAGGGCCTTGAGCAGGATCGCCGAGTAGTCGTCGTTGGCGTCCTCGAAGGCCTTCACGCGCTCGTCGATGTTCAGGCCGCCGGTGACGGCGAACAGGCCGACGTAGTCCTGCACGCCCGAGTCCTTCGGCGCGACGAAGTCGGCCAGCGCCCAGTTCGGCTTGACGTCGTTCTTCTTCATCTGCTGGCGCACGCCGACCCAGGTCAGCACCGTCTTGCCGCTCTCGGGGTCGTAGACCTCGATATCGTCGTCGCCCACGGTGTTGGCCGGGAACAGGCCGATCACGCCGTTGGCGGTCAGCCAGTTCTCGTCGATGATCCGCTTGAGCATGACCTGCGCGTCGGCCCACAGCGCGCGCGCCGATTCGCCGACGACTTCGTCATCCAGAATGCGCGGGAAACGGCCGGCCAACTCCCAGCTCTGGAAGAACGGCGTCCAGTCGATGCGCGCGGCGATGTCGGCGAGCGGGTAGTTGCGGAACTCGCGCACGCCGAGCCACTGTGGCTTGGCAGGCGTGTACGCCGCCCAGTCGATCCGGTGCTTGTTGGCGCGGGCCTCGGCCAACGTCGCCAATTTCCCTTCGCGGCGGTTGGCATGGCCGTCGCGCGCGCGCTGGTATTCGGCGGCGATCTCGGCGACGAAGGGGTCTTTGAGCGTGTCGGACAAGAGGTTGGAGCACACGCCGACCGCGCGCGACGCGTCGGGCACGTAGATCACCGGGTGTTGGTAGTTGGGCGCGATCTTGACCGCGGTGTGCACCTTGGAGGTGGTCGCGCCGCCGATCAACAGCGGGATGGTGAAGCCCTGGCGCTGCATTTCCTTGGCGACGTGCGCCATTTCCTCGAGCGACGGGGTGATCAGGCCGGACAGGCCGATGATGTCGGCCTTGTGCTCGCGCGCGGCGTCGAGGATGGTCTGGCACGGCACCATCACGCCGAGGTCGATCACCTGGTAGTTATTGCAACGCAGCACAACGCCGACGATGTTCTTGCCGATGTCGTGCACGTCGCCCTTGACGGTCGCCATGACGATCACGCCCTTGGCCGGCGCGTCCGCGAGGCCCATGGCGATCTTCTCTGCCTCGATGAACGGTTCGAGGTGGGCGACGGCGGCCTTCATCACGCGCGCCGATTTGACCACCTGCGGCAGGAACATCTTGCCGGCGCCGAACAGGTCGCCGACGACGTTCATGCCGTCCATCAGCGGGCCTTCGATCACGTGGATAGGGCGCGCCGACTTCTGCCGCACCTCCTCGGTGTCCTCGACGATATACGTCGTGATGCCTTTCACCAGCGCGTGTTCGAGCCGTTTTTCCACCGGCCAGTCGCGCCACGCGAGGTCTTCGGCCGGCTTGCCGCCGACGGCGTCGCCCTTGAAGCGCTCGGCCAGCGCGATCAGCGCCTCGGTGGCGGCGAGGCTGTCGTCGCCGCGCATCAGCACCACGTCTTCGATCTTGTCGCGCAGTTCCGGGTCGACCTCGTCGTACACCTCCAGCGCGCCGGCGTTGACGATGCCCATCGTCATGCCGTTCTTGATCGCGTGGTAGAGGAAGACCGCGTGGATCGCCTCGCGCACCTTGTTGTTGCCGCGGAACGAGAACGACACGTTCGACACGCCGCCGGAAATCTTCGCGTGCGGCAGGTTCTTTTTGATCCAGCCGGTCGCCTCGATGAAGTCGAGGCCGTAGCGCGCGTGCTCCTCGATGCCGGTGGCGACGGCGAAGATGTTCGGGTCGAAGATGATGTCCTCGGGCGGGAAGCCGACCTCGTCGACGAGGATGCGGTAGCTCTTCTCGCAGATCTCGACCTTGCGCGCGAAGGTGTCGGCCTGGCCGACCTCGTCGAAGGCCATCACGATCACCGCCGCGCCGTAACGGCGCACCAGGCGCGCCTGTTCGACGAACTTCTCCTTGCCTTCCTTCAGCGAGATCGAGTTGACGATGCCCTTGCCCTGCACGCACTTGAGGCCGGCCTCGATCACCTCCCACTTGGACGAGTCGATCATGATCGGCACGCGCGCGATGTCCGGCTCGGCGGCGATCAGGTTCAGGAACCTGACCATCGCGGCGTGCGCGTCGAGCATGCCCTCGTCCATGTTGATGTCGATCACCTGCGCGCCGTTTTCGACCTGCTGGCGCGCGACGTCGAGCGCGGTCGCGTAGTCGCCGTTGAGGATCAGCTTGGCGAAGGCGCGGCTGCCGGTGACGTTGGTGCGCTCGCCGACGTTGACGAACAGGTCGGCGTCGCCGATGTTGAACGGCTCCAGCCCGGACAGCCGGCACTTCTTCTCGATTTGCGGCAGCTTTCTCGGCGGCAGGTCCTTGACCGCCTGGTAGATCGCGGCGATGTGGGCCGGCGTGGTGCCGCAGCAGCCGCCGATGATGTTGACGAGGCCGGCTTCGGCCCATTCACGCACCTGCGGCGCCATGTCCTCGGGCAAGAGGTCGTAGCCGGTCGGCGCCAGCGGGTTGGGCAGGCCGGCGTTGGCGTGCACCGATACGTAGGTGGCGGCGACGCGGCTCATTTCCTCGACGTAGGGACGCAGCAGGTCGGGGCCGAGCGCGCAGTTCAGGCCGAACGAGATCGCGTCGGCGTGGGCGAGCGAGTTGTAGAACGCCTCGGTGGTCTGGCCGGTCAGGGTCCGCCCCGACTGGTCGGTGATGGTGCCCGAGATCATGATCGGCAGACGCGGCACGTCGGGGTGGGCGTCGAAGTACTGGTGGATGGCGAACACCGCCGCCTTGGCGTTCAGCGTGTCGAAGATGGTCTCGACCAGCAGGATGTCGGCGCCGCCCTTGACCAGGCCGTCGATCGCCTCGGTATAGGCCTCGACCAGCTCGTCGAAGGTGACGTTGCGGTAGCCCGGGTCGTTGACGTCGGGGCTGATCGAACAGGTGCGGCTGGTCGGGCCTAGCACGCCGGCGCAGTAGCGCGGCTTGTCCGGGGTTCTGGCGGTCTGCGCGACGCACAGCTCCTTCACCAGACGCGCGGCGGCGTGGTTGAGCTCCCACACCAGCCCCTGCATCTCGTAGTCGGCCATCGCCAGCGAGGTGGCGTTGAAGCTGTTGGTCTCGATGATGTCGGCGCCGGCGTCGAGGTAGCCCTGGTGGATCTCGGCGATGATCTGCGGCTGGGTCAGCACCAACAGGTCGTTGTTGCCTTTGACGTCGACGTGCCAGTCCGCAAAGCGCTCACCGCGGTATTGGGCTTCGGTCAGCTTGTACTGCTGGATCATGGTGCCCATGCCGCCATCCAGGATCAGGATGCGACGCTCGAGCTGGGCGGCGAGTGAGTGCGATGCTTTCGTCATGGTTTTGTGTTGACAAATAGACTAAATACGAAATCGGAAGAATAATGGGGCTGCGGCCATCTTATCACGGTGCACCCGCCCCCCATTCCGGCTCGGTTTATTACAAGAAAGCATATGGGTATGCCCAAACGTCCGATCCTTGCCGTCGCCCTGTCGATCGCGACAGTCTTCCCGCCAGCGGCCCTGGCCGAACCCGTACTGCGCATCGGCGTCGGCGCCTCGGACGGCCCGCCCATCGTGATGCTGGCGCGCGGCAACGGCGAGGCCATCGTCGGCGGGCTGTACAAGGAACTCGGCGACGCGCTGGCGCGCCAGTTGGGCGCGACGCCCGAATACCTGGTGGTATCGCGCAAACGGGTCGAGCAGACCATAGAGAGCGGGCGCGTCGACATCCACTGCAACGCCAATCCCAAGTGGTTCGGCAACGCGTCGCGGCTAGGCTGGACGCGCGAGCTCTACCCGCAGATCGAGCGCGTGATCACGCTGCGCAACGAGCCGGACATCACCAGCCTCGACCAGCTGGCCGGCAAGCGTATCAGCACCGTGCTCGGCTTCCACTACCAGCCGCTCGAGCCGATGTGGGCCGCGCGGCGCGCGACGCGGCTGACCGAGGCGCGCGCCGACCTGATGCTCAAGGCGGTGCTGATGCGGCTGGCCGACGCCTCGATCCACTCCGAACTCGAATACGTCGCCTGGGCGCGCGCCAACCCGTTCGAGGCGCGCGTGCTCAAGGTCCACCCGATGGTGTTCACCCGCCTGCCGACCATGTGCGCGGTGTCGCCGCGCAGCGCCTACGGCGTCGGCGAGCTGAACCAGGCGATCGAGCGGCTGGAGCGCGGCGGCCAGATCAAGGCCATCCTGTCGCGCTACCAGTGGCAGGGCGGCTGAGGCCGGTCGGCGCTATACTCGGGCTTTGCCCGCATCCACCGGAGGCCGCGGCCTCCTTTTTCACGCCCATGCCCGACATCGTCTACCTGCACGGCTTCCAGTCCGGCCCCGGCTCGGCCAAGGCGCGCGAAACGCGCGACTGGCTGGCCGCGCGCGGCCTCGCCGCCACCTTCCACGCCCCGCAACTGCCGCCGCACCCGGCCGACGCGTTGCGCGAAGCGCGCGCGCTGCTCGAGACGCTGCCGGCCAGCACGCTGCTGATCGGCAGCTCGCTCGGCGGCTTCTACGCGACCTGGCTGGCCGAGACGCTCGACCGGCGCGCGGTGCTGATCAACCCGTCGACGCGGCCGTTCGAGCTGTTCGAAGCGCGCTTCGGCGAGCACGTCCACCCCTACACCGGCGAGCGCTTCACGCTCGGCCCAGCGGACGCCGACGCGCTGCGCGCGCACTTCATCCCCCGTCCCGACCCGCGCCGCTACTGGCTGGTGCAGGGCAGCCACGACGAGGTGATCGACTGGCGGGTCGCCGCGCGCGACTTCGCCGGCTGCCGCCACACGGTGTTCGCCGGCGACGACCACAGGCTGCAGCGCTGGCACGAGTGCCTGCCCGAGCTGATGGCGTTCGCCGCAGGGCGCTGAACGGCGCGGCAGGCAAAAGGCTCGGCCAACCTTTGCAGGTTGGCCGAGCCTTTTTGCGGCCTCAGGCGGGCGGGGGAGCGCCCGGCGACGACGCGCGCCCGAGCGGCAGCCGCACGCGGATCGCGAAGCCGCCCTGCGGCGGGTCGAGGAAGAGCAGCAGGCCGCCGTGCTGCTGCACGACGCGCGACACGATCGCCAGACCGAGTCCGCTGCCGCCGTCGTGGCCGCGCTGCGGCGCCAGCCGCTCGAACGGCGCCAGCGCCGCCTGCCGCGCCGCCGGCGCGATGCCGCGGCCGCAGTCGTGCACCGTCAGCTCGGCCATGCCGGCGCCCTCGGCCAAGGTGACGGTGATCGGCGTCGCGCCGTAACGGCGCGCGTTGTCGATCAGGTTGGACAGCAGCCGCTCGAGCGCCAGCGCGTCGGCGAGCAGCTCCGGCTCGGCCTCGCGCGACAGCCGCACGTCGAGGCCGGCGCGCGCGAAGCGGCCGACCACGCTGTCGGCCAGCTCGGCGAGGCTGACCCACTCCATGCGGCCGCCTTCCTCGCTGCGCGCGAAGTCGATGAACTGGTTGACGATGCGCGACAGCTCGTCGATGTCGTCGAGCATGTCGGGGCGGTCGGGGTTGTCCGGCTGCATCTCGAGCGCCAGCTTCAGCCGGGTCAGCGGCGTGCGCAGGTCGTGCGACAGCCCGGCCAGCATCAGCCGCCGCTCGCTGGCGGCGGCGTCGAGGTGGGCGACCATGCGGTTGAACTGCGCGGTGAACGCGCGGATCTCGCGCGGGCCGGCCGGCTCGACCGGCTCGGGCGACACGCCGTCGGCCAACTGCCGCGACGCGTCGGCCAGCCGCGACAGCGGCCGCGTCACGCGCCACGCGAGCGCGAACGCCGCCAGCAGCGCGAGGCAGGCGACCACCGCCGACGCGATCAGCGTCGGCGACAGCGGCGGGCCGAGGAAACGGCCCAGCGGCATCGCCAGCCAGTAGCGGGTATCGACCACCTGCACCGCCAGCCACAGCTCGCGCCGCTCGCCGGCCTGGCGCCAGCGCACCTCGACCGGCTCGGACAGGTTGCTCGCCAGCCGCGCGGCCAGGTCCATGCCCAGCCGCGGCACCTGGCCCCGGAAGTCGTAGCCGGCCGCCGCGTCCAGCGGCAATAGCTGCGGCAGGCCGGGCCGGTTGTAGGAAGCGAGGAAGGCGGGGCGCTCGTCGCGCGGGATGGTGTCGAGCATGCCCTCGAGGTCGGCCAGCGTGTCGACCACCTGCGCGTACAGCTGCTCGGCCAACAGGTCTTCGCGCTGACGTACCGTCAGCCACAGCGTGAACGCCTGGCTGGCGAGCACCGCGACCACCAGCAACAGCGCGATGCGGCCGAACAGGCCGCCGGCGTGATGCGCCGCCCTGGGCGCGGCGCGCCGGGCGCTCAGCGGGGCGCGCCGCGCCAAGGCGCCCAGGCGGCCGAAGGCGCTCGCCGGCTTCGTCATGCCGCCACCCGCTTACTCACCGGCGCCGACGCCGTCGGGCAAAAAGACGTAGCCGTAGCCCCACACGGTCTGGATGAAGCGCGGGCCGTCGGCGCCGAGCGCCTTCCTCAGCCGCGACACGTGCACGTCGACGCTGCGGTCGAGCGATTCGCCGCCGCCCTTGCCGAGCGCCATCTCCATGATCTGCTCGCGCGTCAGCGGGCGGCGCGGGTGGCGCGCCAGCACCGCGAGCACCGCGAACTCGGCGCTGGTCAGCGGGATCGGCTCGTCGCCGCGCGTCAGCGTGCGCTGCTCGAAGCGCAGCATGAAGGGGCCGAACTCGGCCGGCGCGGTGTCGGTGAGACTCTCGGACAGCACCGGCGTCGCGTGGTGGCGACGCAGCACCGCCTGGATGCGCGCGGTCAGCTCGCGCGGGTTGAACGGCTTGGCAAGATAGTCGTCGGCGCCCATCTCGAGGCCGAGGATGCGGTCGATGTCCTCGCCGCGCGCGGTCAGCATGATCACCGGCACCGGCTCGCCCTGCGCGCGCAGCCGGCGCACGACGGCCAGGCCGTCCTCGCCGGGCATCATCACGTCCATCACTACCAGGTCGGGGCGGTTGCGCGCGAGCTTGCGGTCGATGTCGCGCGCGTCGGGCAGGCTGTCGACCGTATAGCCTTGTTGGGACAGGTAGCGGATCAGGAGATCGCGCAGCTTGGCGTCGTCGTCGACGATGAGGATTTTGGCTTGTTCCATTCGCTTAGCGTAGCGTTTCGCGCGCGCGCGGTCAGCCCGTCCGGGCCGGAAAATGCGTGCGGCAGCGCCACGGTTCACAGTCTTTAACACTTGGCGCGGTGCAGCACAAGATTGCGCAACAGCCCGCGCCTACAGTGGGCAGGGTCCAGAGCAAGGCGACGCCGCCGGCGGCCTCCCCACCGCCGCCCGGCAAGCCGCTACAATACAGGCATGGTTAACCGTTTATTCTCAGTCTGTTGTCTTTCGTTTTGCCTCGCCGTGCTGGCGGGCGAGGCGGCGGCCCGCGACCACCGCGGCCCGCCCGCGCGCGTGTTCGCGGCGGATCGGGACGACGCGGACGAGGCGCGCCGGCTGCGCGAACTCAGGATGAAAGAGGCGATCCGCTACGGCGACGTCAGCCCCGAGGAGGCGCGCGCGCGCAACCGCGACTACCGCCGCTTCGCGCCGGGCGGCCCGAGCGCCGAGCGCGACGACGACCGCGGGTACGACCGCAAGCGCTGGCGCGACGCCCAGCGCCGCGCGCTCGAGGACGACCACTCGCGCTAGACGCGCGCGCTCAACACAGGGGAGGGACGCCATGGGGGAGTCGCTGACGCTGCTCGGATTCGCCGTCGCGGCGGCCCTGGCGTTCACCGCCCACCCGGCGCGGGCCTCGGTCTGCGACGACAGCGCCGCCCCGCTGCGCTGTCAGGCCTACCGCCAGGGCGCGCAAAGCTGCGTCGACCTCGACGGCGGCGCGCGGCGCGCCTGCGTCGCCGAATTCACCCCCTCGCTGAGCTGCCGCGGCCGTCCCGAGCGCTGCCTCTATCTGCCCGGCGCGCAACGGCAGTGCGACGCGCTGTCCGGCGCCGAGCGCCGCCGCTGCGTGCTCGACGCGCTGCCGCCGGCCGGCTGCAAGACCCACATCAACCCGGAACAGTGCCGCCGCCTCGACGCGGCCGAGCGCGCCTGCATCGCCGAGACCGGCTCGGCCGGCCGCCGCTGCGTGGCCGACAGGCTGCGCTGACCCTCCCTTCGCCCCTGCCAGCTTTCTCCGCTAATCATGCGTCCGCTCGTCCGGCACGCCCGCGGCGCGCGCTCCGGTGCCGCAAGCGCGGGCCTCACGCATGATCGGGCACCTCGGCGGCGAGGCAGTGCGCCGCCTCCCACCCGATCAGCCCGGCCTTGCGCTCGGCGCCCCAGCGGTAGCCCGACAGCGCCCCCTCGGCGCGGATCACGCGGTGGCAGGGGATCAAGCAGGCGACCGGGTTGGCGCCGACCGCGCCGCCGACCGCGCGCGCCGCGCCGGGCCGGCCGATCGCCGCCGCGAGCTGGCCGTAGCTGGCGAGCGCGCCGTAGGGCAACGCCAGCAAGGCGCGCCACACCTGGACCTGGAAGTTGCTGCCCTGCACGCGCAGCGCGAGCGGCGCCGCGCCCGGCTCGGCCAGCGGCCGGAACAGCCGCGCGGCGACGGCCGCGGTGGCCGCCGCGTCGTGGCGCACGGCGGCCTTCGGCCAACGTTGGCCGAGCAGCGCGCCGGGTGCTTCGCCGTCGGCGAGGAAGTGCACCAGACACACGCCGCGCGGGCTCTGCGCGACCAGCGCCGCGCCGAAGGCGGTGTCGTGCACGCCCCAGACCAGCGCGAGGCCGGCGCCGCCGTCGCGATACTCGCCCGGCGTCATCGCCTCGAGCGTGACGAAGTGGTCGTACAGCCGTCCGCCGCCGGACAGGCCGAGCGCGTAGGCGTGGTCGAGCAGCGCGCCGGGCCCGGACAGGCTCGCCTTGGCGGCGGTCACCGTCAGGTGCTGCAAAAAGCGCTTGGGGCTGACGCCGGCCAGCCGGGTGAACTCGCGCTGCAGCAGGCTCTCGCTGACCGATAGCGCGGCGGCCAGCTCGGCCAAGGTCGGCTGGCGCTCGGCGTGGCGCATCAGCCACACGATGGCGTCGGCGACGCGGCGGTAGCCGCGCGCGTCGGCCGCTTCCGGCGGAAAGGGGGGCTGGGCAGGCAGGCAGGGCATGGCGGCGCTCCGGAACGGGGACCCTCGCAGTGTAAGCGGCGCCCCGCGGCGCTTCGACCCGATTCTTGCACGCAACGGCCGCGTTTCACGTGGAACGCAGCGCCATGGTCGGGTCGTGACGGGCCGGCGCGACGCCGGCCGCCGGAGGACGTTTCACGTGGAACGCCGCCGCGCCGTTCAGCTACGCGGCTTGCAGGTGTTGATGCCGAACAGCGCGTAGGGCGGGCACCAGCCGATGAGGCCGGTGACGAGCGGCGCGAGACCGAGCCAGGCCCATGGGCTTTGTGGCCCGACGAAGGCGAGGCTGACGATGGCCAATCCGGCGAGCACGCGGATCACGCGCTCGGTTTTGCCGATATTGCATTGCATGGCGACCTCCTTGCAGGAACGGTGGGGATCCATTCAATATACCAACAAATATAATATATATCAGTATATTCATTTCGCCAAGCAAATCGGCCAACCCGCAGGGGTTGGCCGAGCCTTGTGCCGCCGCCAGGACGCTCAGTCGGACAGCGCCGCCAAAAGCTCCGCCTGACGCTCGGCGATCAGCGCGCCGGTCAGCTCGTCGAGGTCGCCGTCCATCACGTAGTCGAGCTTGTACAGCGTCAGGTTGATGCGGTGGTCGGTGACGCGGCCCTGCGGGTAGTTGTAGGTGCGGATGCGCTCGGAGCGGTCGCCCGAGCCGATCAGGCTCTTGCGCTCGGCCGCCTCCTTCTGCTGCTGCTCGCGCAGCTGGATGTCGTAGATGCGCGCCGCCAGCACGCGCATCGCGCTGGCCTTGTTGGCGTGCTGCGAGCGGCCGTCCTGGCACTCGGCGACGATGCCGGTCGGCAGGTGGGTGATGCGCACCGCCGAGTCGGTCTTGTTGATGTGCTGGCCGCCGGCGCCGGACGCGCGGTAGGTGTCGATCCTGAGGTCGGCCGGGTTGAGCACCACCTCGGCGATCTCGTCGGCCTCGGGCATCACCGCGACGGTGCACGCCGAGGTGTGGATGCGGCCCTGCGTCTCGGTGGCCGGCACGCGCTGCACGCGGTGGCCGCCCGATTCGAACTTGAGCCGCGAATACGCGCCGTCGCCGGCGATGCGCACGATCACCTCCTTGTAGCCGCCGAGGTCGGACTCGGACGCCGACAGGATCTCGACCTGCCAGCGGTTGCGTTCGGCGTAGCGCGTGTACATGCGCAAGAGGTCGCCGGCGAACAGCGCCGCCTCGTCGCCGCCGGTGCCGGCGCGGATCTCGAGCAGGATGTTCTTGTCGTCGTTCGGGTCCTTGGGCAGCAAGAGCTTCTGCAGCTCGAGCTCGAGCGCGGCGATCTTGTCGCGCGCGGCGTCGATCTCGGCCGCGGCGAATTCCTTCATGTCCGGGTCGGACAACAGCTCGCCGGCGGTCGCGATGTCCTCCTCGGCCTGGCGATAGGCGGCGAAGGCCTCGACCAGCGGCGTCAGTTCGGCGTGTTCGCGGCTGAGCTTGCGGTACTGGTCCATGTCGGCGGTGGCGCCTTCCTGGACCAGCAACTGGGTGACTTCTTCGAGGCGCTCGGACAGCTGCGCCAGTTTTGCGGCAATCGACGGTTTCATCGGTGTGGATTCTGTTCGGCCCGGGCGCGCGGCCTCAGGCGTCGGGGTGCAGGCGGTAGAGGCGCGCGATGGCGGCCACCAGCGCGTCGTGTTCGGGGCCGGCGGCGCGCGCAAGCGCCTGCGTCGGCGGGTGCATCAGCTTGTTGGTCAGTTGCTGCGACAGCGTCTCGAGCACCTTGCCGGCGTCGTCGCCGCGCGCAAGCTGCTTCATCGCCGCCTCGAGCGCGTGGCGGCGCGTGCGCTCGGCCTCGTCGCGCAGCGCGCGGATCATCGGCACCGCGTCGCGGCGGCGCAGCCAGTCGAGGAACTCGGCGACGCGGCCCTCGATGATGGTCTCGGCCTCGCGCGCCGCCTCCTGGCGCGCCTCGCGACCGACCTCGACGATGCCGGCGATGTCGTCGACGGTGTACAGGAACACGTCGGACAGCTCGGCGACCTCGGCCTCGACGTCGCGCGGCACCGCCAGGTCGAGCATGAAGATCGGCTTGTGGCGGCGCTGCCTGACCGCGCGCTCGACCATGCCCTTGCCGACGATAGGCAGCTGGCTGGCGGTCGAGGTGACGACCACGTCGTAGGCCGGCAGCGCGTCGTGCAGCTCGGCCAACAGGATCGCGTCGCCGCCGAAGCGCTCGGCCAGGCGCTGGCCGCGCTCGAGCGTGCGGTTGGCGACGGTGATCCGGCGTGGCTTCCTCGCCGCGAAGTGTGTCGCGACCAGCTCGATCATCTCGCCGGCGCCGATGAACAGCACCTTGAGCTCGGACACCGACGGGAAGATCTGCTCGGCCAACCTGACCGCGGCCGCCGCCATCGACACCGACGCCGAGCCGACCGCGGTCTTGCTGCGCACCTCCTTGGCGACCGCGAAGGTCTTCTGGAACAGCGCGTTCAACAGCGTGCCCATCGTGCCCTGGCGCTCGGCGACGCGCACCGCGTCCTTGATCTGGCCGAGGATCTGCGTCTCGCCCAGCACCATCGAGTCGAGCCCGGACGCGACGCGGAAGGCGTGGCGCGCCGCGTCGCGCGCGTCGAGCTGGTAGAGGTAGGGCGCCAGCTCGGCCATCGGCACGCGGTGGTAGTGCGCCAGCCACGACAGCGCCGCCTGCGGGTCGGCGCTCGCACAGTAGACCTCGGTGCGGTTGCAGGTCGACACGATCGCCGCCTCGTTCGCCACGCCGGCCGTCAGGCTCGACAGCGCCTCGGGCAGAAGCTCGGCCGGAAAGGCGAGCTTCTCCCGAATCGCGAGCGGGGCGGTGTGGTGGTTCAGACCAAAGGCGACCAGGTGCATTGAAAAAGGCGCGAGCGGCGGAGGGAAAACGGATCGATTTTAGCGCAATCGGCCGCCGCCGGGGGCGCCGACTCCGGAACGCCCCCGACTCGCCCGCCCGCCGGGGCAGCGCTAAGATGACGGCATCACCTCAGGAGCCCACGCCATGACCCTCGACCTCGCCGCCATCCGTCAGGACTACGCCAAGCACGAACTGTCGCCCGACGACTGCCTCGCCGACCCGGTCGCGCAGTTCGAGCTGTGGCTGAAGGAGGCGATCACCGCCCAGGTCAACGAGCCGACCGCGATGAACCTCGCCACCGTCGACGCCGACGGCCGCCCGAGCGCGCGCATCGTGCTGCTCAAGGGCGTCGAGGACGGCCGCTTCGTGTTCTTCACCAACTACGAAAGCCGCAAGGGCGACGCGATCGCCGCCCACCCCTTCGTCGCGCTGACCTTCTTCTGGCCCGAGCTCGAACGCCAGGTGCGCGTCGAGGGCAGGGTCGAAAGGTTGGCCGAGGCCGCCAGCGACGCCTACTTCGACAGCCGCCCCTACGGCAGCCGCATCGGCGCGTGGGCGTCCGAGCAGAGCCGCGAGATCGCCGGCAAGGCCGAGATCGTCAAGCGCGCGGCGCTGTTCGGCGCCCGCCACCCGCTGAAGGTGCCGCGCCCGCCGCACTGGGGCGGCTTCGCCGTCACGCCGGACCGCGTCGAATTCTGGCAGGGCCGGCCGAGCCGGCTGCACGACAGGGTGCAGTACCGCCGCGACGACGGCACGTGGCGCAAGGCCATCCTCGCGCCGTAAGACGTCAACAAGGCCGGTACGACCGGCCTTGTTGCGGTGGGCGGCGCATCCGCCGTCAATGGTTCGTGCTGCGGTGCACCGTCTCGCCCGCCCGCCCGCGCACCTCGCCCTCGGCCACCCGGCCACGCGCCTCCGCCTCGCGACCGCGCACCTCCGTTTCGCCTTCCGCCTCGCGACCGCGCGCCTCGGCCTCGCCGCCACGCCGCCCGCCACCGTCGTCGCCGCCGCGCGCGCTGCCGCCGTCGTGACCGGAGCCGCTATGACCGGAGCCGCCGTGGCCGCTCCCTCCGCCGTGGCCGCCGCCGCGCGCAAACGCGGCCGAACCAGCGCCGAGCAGCAAGGCCGTCGCGAGGACGGCCACTATCGACTTATTGAACATCGTGCACCTCCTGGAAATGGCGCCGCGACCAGGACGAAACGGCACAACACGCGGGCGCGGCTGTCTCCATGCTAGGCAAGGCAGGCGGCATGCGAAACCGGCGCCGCCGGCCTCACCCGCTCGCCCGGCCCCAGCCGGCGACGATGATCGCCATCCCGCACAGCGCCACGCCGGCGCCGCCCCAGTCGTAGACGGACAGCCGCACCCCGTCGACCCAACGCAGCCAGAGCAGCGCGGTCGCGACGCAGACCCCGCCGTAGGCGGCGTAGACGCGACCGCTGGCGGCCGGGTGCAAGGTCAGCAGCCACGCGAACAGCGCGAGGCTGGCGGCGGCCGACAGCAGCAGCCAGGCCGGGCCGCCCTGGCGCAGCCAGACGTAGGGCAGGAAGCAGCCGACGATCTCGGCCAGCGCGGTGACGACGAAAAGGGCGAAGGTCTTGAGCATGGGGGGCATACCGATAGCGCAGGGGAGAGCGGCGCTGCCCGGTCACGCGCTCCTGAACGCCGCGAGCGTGCCCTTGCGGCCGTGCGGCTTGCCGCGTCGGCCGCGCTCGCCGTCGAAGTCGGCCAGCGGCACGCTCTCGTCGGCGACGCGGCCGCGCGCGCCGACGAAGGTCGCGACGACGCGGTCGCCGTCGGCGAGGCCGGCGGCGGCCAGCGTCTCGCCGGCTTCGAGCTTGATCAGCATCAGGCCGCGCCCCTTGCCCAGCTCCTTCAGTTCCGACAGCGGGAAGGCGAGCAGGCGGCCGGCCGACGAGGCGACGACGAGGCGCAACGACGCCGGGTCGGCCGCAGCCGGCAGCGGCAGCGGCGGCAGCAGCGCCTCGCCGGCCTCGAGCGCGATATAGGTCTTGCCGGCCTTGTTGCGGCCAACCATGTCGGCGACCTTGCCGATGTAGCCGTAGCCGCCGGAGTGCGTGAGCACGAAGCGCGCCTCGGGCGGCGCGGCCAGGATCCGGGCGACCTTGGCGCCGTCCTGCAGCTCGGCCAGCGAGGTGACCGGCACGCCGTCGCCGCGCCCGGTCGGGATGTCGGCGGCGTCGAGCGTGTACGCGCGGCCCTTGCTGTCGAGCACGATCACCGGCCACACGGTACGCGTCTCGACCGCGGCGGCGAGGCCGTCGCCGTCCTTGAACGCGAGCGTCGAGAGGTCGAGGTTGTGCCCGCTCCGGGCGCGCACCCAGCCCTTTTGCGACAGGATGACGGTGACCGGCTCGTCGGCGACCGTCTGCGTCAGCGTCGCGCGTTCGGCGGCCCGGATCTCGGTGCGGCGCGCGTCGCCGTATTTGGCGGCGTCGGCCTCGATTTCGGCGACGATCAGCGCGCGCTTGGCGGCTTCGTCGCCCAGCAGGTGGCGCAGGCCGTCGCGCTCCTCGCGCAGCGTCGAGAGTTCCTTCTCGAGCTTGAAGCCTTCCAGCCGCGCCAATTGGCGCAGGCGGATCTCGAGGATGTCGTCGGCCTGCACGTCGGTCAGGCCGAAGGCGCGCATCAGGTCGGGCTTGGGCTCGTCCGACTCGCGGATGACGCGGATCACCTCGTCGATGTGGATGAAGGCGACCATCCGCCCTTCGAGGATGTGGATGCGCCGGTCGACCTCGGCCAACCTGTGCGCGAGGCGGCGGGTGACGGTGTCGACGCGGAAGTCGATCCAGTCCTGCAGGATGGACTTGAGCCCCTTCTGGCCGGGGCGGCCGTCCAGGCCGATCATCACCAGGTTGAGCGACACGTTGCCCTCGAGGCTGGTCTGCGCCAACAGGAGGTTCATGAACTCGTCCGGGTCCTGGCGGCTCGACTTCGGTTCGAACACCAGCCGCACCGGCGATTCGCTGTCCGACTCGTCGCGCACGCGGTCGAGCGTGTCGAGCATCAGCTTCTTGAGGTTCTGCTGCTCCTGGCTTAACACCTTCTTGCCGGCCTTCAGCTTGGGGTTGGTCGCCTCCTCGATCTCGGCCAGCACCTTCTGCGCGCTGGCACCCGGCGGCAACTCGGTGACGATCACGCGCCACTGGCCGCGCGCCAGCTTTTCGACCTCCCACTTGGCGCGCACGCGCACCGAGCCCTTGCCGCTCTCGTAAGCGGCGAGGATGTCGTCGCCCGGCGTGATGATCTGGCCGCCGCCCGGGAAGTCCGGGCCGGGCAGGTGGGCCATCAGCTCGGCGGTGGACAGCGCCGGGTTGTTCATCAGCGCGATGCTGGCGGCGGCGACTTCCTTGAGGTTGTGCGGCGGGATCTCGGTGGCGAGGCCGACGGCGATGCCCGAGGCGCCGTTGAGCAGCACCATCGGCAAGCGCGCCGGCAACAGCTTGGGCTCCTCGAAGGCGCCGTCGTAGTTGGGCACGAAGTCGACCGTGCCCATGTGCAGCTCGGACAAGAGCAGGTCGGCGATCGGCGTCAGGCGCGCCTCGGTGTAGCGCATCGCCGCCGCGCCGTCGCCGTCGCGCGAGCCGAAGTTGCCCTGGCCGTCGATCAGCGGGTAGCGCAGCGTGAAGTCCTGCGCCATGCGCACCAGCGCCTCGTAGGCCGAGCTGTCGCCGTGCGGGTGGTATTTGCCGAGTATCTCGCCGACCACGCGCGCCGACTTGACCGGCTTGGCGCCGGCCGCCAGGCCCATCTCGCGCATCGCGTACAGGATGCGGCGCTGCACCGGCTTCTGGCCGTCGGCGACCTCGGGCAGCGCGCGGCCCTTGACCACGCTCATCGCGTACTCGAGGTAGGCGCGCTCGGCGTAGGTGTCGAGCGCGATCCAGTCGTCGCCGCCCTCGGTGTCGGGCGCGGCGGGCGCGGTCGGCGGCGGGGTGGTGCCGGCGGCCGCGTCGGGGGTATCGGTAAGGAAGTCTGGGCTATTCATGGCAGGGACGGCGCCGTGTTAAGGTGGACGCGACAATAATCGCGAGGATTGTACTATGGCGAGCTTTCTGCAGTGGCAATGCCACCGCTTCGACGGCTTCACGCCGCTGACCGTCTACGAGATGCTGCAGCTGCGCGACCGGGTGTTCGTCGTCGAGCAGCAGTCGATCTACGGCGACATCGACGGCGTCGACCTGTCGGCCTGGCATCTGACCGGCCGCGACGGCGCGGGCCGGCTGATCGCCTACGCGCGGCTGATCGACCCCGACGTCAAGTACCGCGACGCGGTCGCGATCGGCCGCGTGGTGGTGGCGCCCGAGCGGCGCGGCACCGGCCTGGGCAAGCAACTGATGGCCGAGGCGGTCACCCGCTGCGAGCGGCTGTTTCCCGGCTCGCCCATCATGCTGTCGGCGCAGCTCGCCGCGCAGCGGCTGTATCAGGGTTTCGGCTTTGTCGCGGTATCCGAACCGTACGACGACGGCGGCATCCCGCACGTCGACATGCGGCGCGAGACGCACCGCGCCTGAGCCGCCGCGCAGGCACGCGGACAAAGCAACGGCTCGGCCAACCCCTCACGGGTTGGCCGAGCCGTTTTCGCGCCGGGCCGCCTCAGCGCGCGGCGAAGACGTCGCGGTAGGCGGTGTAGTAGCACACCCAGGCGAGCGGCAGCCACAGCAGCAGGCCGAGGAAAAAGGGCAGCAGCGCCAGCAACAGCAGCAGCAACAGGCTCAGCGTCGCGATCAGCAACGGCAGCCAGTTGGCCAGCGCCGCCTGCAGGCTCAGCGTCAGCGCCTCGAGCACGCCAACCTCGCGCGTCACCAGCAGCGCCGGCGCGAACCAGTAGCTGAAGCTGACCAGCAGCACCGCGACCGTCAGCGGCAGCGCGGCCAGCAGCAGTGCCGGGCCGCGTGCGTCGGCGCCGAGGCCGGCGGCGGCGGCGATCAGCAGCGCCGCGCCCGCCGCGAACGCCATCGACAGCAGGTAGGCGACGCCGAGCAGCAGCAGCGGCCCGGTGCGCACGCGGAAGCCGGCGAACAGGTCGCCGATCTCGAGCTCGCCGCCCTGTTCGACCTTGACCGCCGCGAGCACGAAGGCGGCGGTGAACAGCGGCGCGGTCAGCGTGGTCGCAACGTCGCCGACCAGCGGTAGCAGGCTCAGCAGCAGCGTGATCGCGAAGTAGGCGAGCGCCATCAGCGCCCAGGTCAGCGGCTGGGCGCGCACCAGCTCGAAGGCCTCGACGATCCAGCGCCAGCCGCGTCCGGCGGCGACGCGGCGCGGCGCGGACGGCCGCGCGCCGGGCGGCGGCCGGGACGGGGCGGGGTCGGTGAAAAAATCGCTCATGGCATCCTTCCGTCGCAAAAAATGAAAACGGCATTGACCGCCACAGGGTCGGTCCTCGGCACGCCCGCCGTCAAGCGCCGGCGCGGCGCCGTTCGGTTGCCGCGCCGCGTCAAAATCGGCGATAATTGCATGATTTAGCGGCGCTTATAATCCGGCGCCGGCGACCTGCCCGGGCGACGGGCAGGCGGCGGCAGACGGGTTGCGCGCTCCCGGTTCCCACACCCCAGTCGTAAGGTCTCTTTGCATGGTCTCCCGTACCGAGCTTGCCAACGCGATCCGCTTCCTGTCGATGGACGCGGTGGAAAAGGCCAAATCCGGCCACCCCGGCGCCCCGATGGGCATGGCCGACATCGCCGAAGTCCTCTGGCGCGATCACCTCAAGCACAACCCCGCCAACCCCGCGTGGGCCGACCGCGACCGCTTCGTGCTGTCGAACGGTCACGGTTCGATGCTGATCTACAGCCTGCTGCACCTCTCCGGCTACGATCTGTCGATCGACGATCTGAAGAACTTCCGCCAGCTGCACAGCAAGACGCCGGGCCACCCCGAGTACGGCTACGCGCCGGGCGTCGAGACCACCACCGGCCCGCTCGGCCAGGGCATCAGCAACGCGGTCGGCATGGCGCTGGCCGAGAAAATGCTGGCCGCCGAGTTCAACCGCGACGGCCACGCCATCGTCGACCACTACACCTGGGTCTTCCTCGGCGACGGCTGCCTGATGGAGGGCGTCAGCCACGAGGCATGCTCGCTGGCCGGTACCTGGGGCCTCGGCAAGCTGATCGCGTTCTGGGACGACAACGGCATCTCGATCGACGGCGACGTCGAGGGCTGGTTCACCGACGATACGCCGGCGCGCTTCGAAGCGTACGGCTGGCAGGTGATCCGCAACGTCGACGGCCACGACCCGGTCGAGATCGAGACCGCGATCCAGACCGCCAAGAAGGAAACCGCGCGCCCGACGCTGATCTGCTGCAAGACCACCATCGGCTTCGGCGCGCCGAACAAACAGGGCGGCCACGACGTGCACGGCGCGCCGCTGGGCGCCGCCGAGATCGCCGCCGCGCGCGAACACCTGAAGTGGCCGCACGCGCCGTTCGAGATCCCGGCCGACGTGTACGCCGCCTGGGGCGCGCGCGACAAGGGCGCCGCCGTCGAATCCGACTGGGCCCGCCGCTTCGACGCTTACCGCGCCGCCTACCCGGAGCTGGCCGCCGAGTTCGAGCGCCGCATGAAGGGCGAGCTGCCGGCGAACTGGGAAGAGACCAAGACCGCCGCGATCGCCAAGATCGTCGAGGCCGGCCAGACCGTCGCCACCCGCAAGGCCAGCCAGATCGCGCTCGAGGCGTTCTCGCCGGCGCTGCCGGAATTCCTCGGCGGCTCGGCCGACCTGACCGGCTCGAACCTGACCAACTGGTCGGGCAGCCGGTGGATCGACGCCGAAGGCCGCGGCAACTACATCAGCTACGGCGTGCGCGAATTCGGCATGGCCGCGATCATGAACGGCGTCGCGCTGCACGGCGGCCTGCGCCCGTACGGCGGCACCTTCCTGATGTTCAGCGAGTACGCGCGCAACGCGCTGCGCATGGCCGCGCTGATGAAGATCAACCCGATCTACGTGTTCACCCACGACTCGATCGGCCTCGGCGAGGACGGCCCGACCCACCAGCCGGTCGAGCAGACCGCGACGCTGCGCTACATCCCGAACATGGACGTCTGGCGTCCGTGCGACACCGCCGAGGCCGCCGTCGCCTGGGCGCACGCGATCGAACAGCGCACCCGTCCGTCCAGCCTGATCCTCAGCCGCCAGAACCTGCCGTTCGTTTCACGTGAAACGCCGCAGCTCGCCGACATCGCGAAGGGCGGCTACGTGCTCTCCGACGCCGCCGGCGCGCGCGCGGTGCTGATCGCCACCGGCTCCGAGGTCGAACTGGCGCTGAAGGCGCAGGCCGCGTTGGCCGAGGAGGGCGTTCCGGTGCGCGTGGTGTCGATGCCGTCGACCAATGTGTTCGACCGCCAGGACAAGGCCTACCAGCAGGCGGTGCTGCCGCGCGGCCTGCCGCGCGTCGCGATCGAGGCCGGCGTGTCCGACTTCTGGCGCAAGTACGTCGGCCTGGACGGCGAAGTGGTCGGCATCGACAGCTTCGGCGAATCGGCACCGGCCGGCGCGCTGTTCGAGCACTTCGGCTTCACCGTCGACAACGTGGTCGCCAAGACCCGGTCCGTCCTGCAGTAATACACCCCGCCGCCCGGCCCGGACCGGGCGGCCGTTTTTTGCACGAGAGAGAGAATCACGATGACCATCCGTATCGCGATCAACGGCTACGGCCGCATCGGCCGCCAGGCCCTGCGTTCCATCTACGAATACAATCTGCGCGGCGACTTCGAGGTCGTCGCGGTGAACGCCTCCGGCGACCTGGCGACCAACGCCCACCTGACCAAGTTCGACACCGTGCACGGCCGCTTCGCCGCCGAGGTCAGCCACGACGACAAGAACCTGATCGTCGACGGCGACGTGATCCCGTTCTTCTCGACGCGCGACCCGCGCGAACTGCCGTGGAAGGCGCTGAACGTCGACCTGGTGCTCGAGTGCACCGGCGCGTTCACGTCGAAAGAGAAGTGCCAGCTGCACATCGACGCCGGCGCCAAGAAGGTGCTGATCTCGGCGCCGGGCGGCGACGACGTCGACGCGACCGTCGTCTACGGCGTGAACCACGACGTGCTGACCGCCGACATGACCGTGGTGTCGAACGCCTCGTGCACCACCAACTGTCTGGCGCCGGTCGCCAAGGCGCTGAACGACGAGATCGGCATCGTCAAGGGCCTGATGACCACCATCCACGCCTTCACCAACGACCAGGTGCTGACCGACGTGCGTCACAAGGACCTGCGCCGCGCCCGCTCGGCCACCGAGAACATGATCCCGACCAAGACCGGCGCCGCCAAGGCCGTCGGCCTGGTGCTGCCGGAACTGAAGGGCAAGCTCGACGGCTTCGCCGTGCGCGTGCCGACCATCAACGTGTCGCTGGTCGACCTGACCTTCGAAGCCGGCCGCAACACCTCGGTCGAAGAGGTGAACGCCATCGTCAAGGCAGCCAGCGAAGGCAAGATGAAGGGCTCGCTGGGCTTCAACACGCTGCCCCTGGTTTCCAGCGACTTCAACCACACCACCGAAGGCTCGGTGTTCGACGCCACGCTGACCAAGGTGTCCAACGGCAACATGGTCAAGGTGCTCGCCTGGTACGACAACGAGTGGGGCTTCTGCCAGCAGATGCTGCGCACCGCCCGCGCGATGTTCAACACCGCCAAGTAACCGACCCTCGCAACCCTCGCCGCACCCCTCGGCCAACCCCCTGGCCGTCGGTGCGGCGTTGCAACGGATAGCGTCATGCAATTTCTCAAACTCGTTGAACAAGACCTCGCCGGCCGTCGCGTGCTGATCCGCGTCGACATGAACGTGCCGGTCAAGAACGGCGTGATCGGCGACGACACCCGCATCCGCGCCAGCCTGCCGTCGATCGAGCACGCATTGCGTGCCGGCGCCGGCGTCATCCTGATGACCCACCTGGGCCGCCCGACCGAAGGCGAACCCAGGCCCGAGGACAGCCTCGCGCCGGTGGCCGCCCGCCTGTCCGAACTGCTGGGCCAGACCGTACCGGTCAACGCCACCTGGCAGGAGCGCGAACTGGTCGTCGCGCCGGGCGATGTGGTGATGCTGGAGAACGTCCGCCTCAACAAGGGCGAGAAAAAGAACAACGAGGAACTGGGCCGCGCCTACGCCAGCCTGTGCGACGTGTTCGTCAACGACGCCTTCGGCACCGCGCACCGCGCCGAGGCGTCGACGCACGCGGTCGCCCGCTTCGCGCCGGTCGCCTGCGCCGGCATCCTCCTGACCGCCGAACTGGAGGCGCTGTCCAAGGCGCTCGAAGCCCCGGCGCGCCCGCTGGTGGCCATCGTCGCCGGCTCCAAGGTGTCGACCAAGCTGACCATCCTCGAAGCGCTGGCCGACAAGGTCGACCAGTTGATCGTCGGCGGCGGCATCGCCAACACCTTCCTGTTGGCCGAGGGCCACGGCATCGGCAAGAGCCTGGCCGAGTCCGAGCTGGTCGCCGAAGCCAAGAAGGTGATCGCCAAGATCCGCGCGCGCGGCGGCGACGTGCCCTTGCCGACCGACGTGGTGGTCGCGGCCGAGTTCTCGGAAAACGCCGACGACACGCTGAAGCTGGTCGACGAGGTGACCAAGGACGACATGATCCTCGACATCGGCCCGAAATCGGCCGAGGCGCTGGCCGAGATCGTCGCCCGTGCCGGCACCGTGGTGTGGAACGGCCCGGTCGGCGTGTTCGAATTCGACCAGTTCGCCGGCGGCACCGAGACGCTGGCGCACGCGATCGCCGAATCGAACGCGTTCTCGATCGCCGGCGGCGGCGACACGCTGGCGGCGATCGCCAAGTTCGGCGTCACCGACAAGATCTCGTATATTTCCACCGGCGGCGGCGCCTTCCTCGAGTTCCTCGAAGGCAAGGAGCTGCCGGCGGTCGCGATCCTGAGCGAACGCGCCCGCTAACCCCGTCACGCCCGGCCGGCCTCTACCCGGGGTTGGCCGGGCGGCGCAACACCCCGCAAGGAGACCGCGATGCCCCTCGATACCTGGCTGCTGTTCGTCGTGACGGTGTTTTTCGTGTCGGCGACGCCCGGCCCGAACATGCTGCTGGCGATGACGCACGGCATCCGCTACGGCGTGCGCGCCAGCTTGCCGACCATGCTCGGCCTGCTCGTCGCGCTGGGCATCGTGATGGCCGCCTCGGTGGCGGGCTTGGGCGCGCTGCTGGCGACGTCCGAGGCGCTGTTCGCCGCGGTCAAGTACGCCGGCGCGGCCTACCTGATCTGGCTGGGCGTCAAGACCTGGCGCGCGCATCCGGAGGCGCTGACCGCGCCCGAAGCGGCCGGCAACGGCGGCGCGGGCGGCTGGGCCAAGTTCCGCACCGGTTTCCTGGTGGCGATGAGCAACCCGAAGGCGTTCATCTTCTTCACCGCGCTGTTCCCGCAGTTCATGGACGCGCGCGCGGCGCAGCTGCCGCAGCTGATGACGCTGGCGGCGACCTTCTTCGTGATCGAGAGCGGCTGGCAGTTCGTCTACGCGACCGGCGGCGCGCGGCTCGGCAACTGGCTCTCGAGCCCGCTCCGCCAGCGCTGGGTCAACCGCTTCGCCGGCGGCGCCTTCGTCGGCGCCGGCGTCGCGCTGTCGGGCGTCAGCCAGGGCAGCTAGCGCGCCTCGGCCAACCTTATTCAATCACGCTGCCCGTGGGCGGCGTCCCGTTTCTGGAGAGACACTCATGGCACTCGTTTCGATGCGTCAACTCTTGGACCACGCGGCCGAATTCGGCTACGGTCTGCCGGCCTTCAACGTCAACAACCTCGAGCAGATGCGCGCGATCATGGAAGCGGCCGACAAGGTCGACGCCCCGGTGATCGTGCAGGCCTCGGCCGGCGCGCGCAAATACGCCGGCGCGCCCTTCCTGCGCCACCTGATCCTGGCCGCGGTGGAAGAATTCCCGCACATCCCGGTGGTGATGCACCAGGACCACGGCACCAGCCCGGCGGTGTGCCAGCGCTCGATCCAGCTGGGTTTCAGCTCGGTGATGATGGACGGCTCGCTCGGTGAAGACGGCAAGACGCCGACCGACTACGACTACAACGTGCGCGTCACCCGCACCGTGGTCGACTTCGCGCACGCCTGCGGCGTGTCGGTGGAAGGCGAGATCGGCTGCCTGGGTTCGCTCGAGACCGGCATGGCCGGCGAGGAAGACGGCGTCGGCGCCGAGGGCGTGCTCGACCACAGCCAGCTGCTGACCGACCCGGAAGAAGCGGCGCAGTTCGTCAAGGACACCGGCGTCGACGCGCTGGCGATCGCCATCGGCACCAGCCACGGCGCGTACAAGTTCAGCCGTCCGCCGACGGGCGACATCCTCGCCATCGAGCGCATCAAGGAAATCCACGCGCGCATCCCGAACACCCACCTGGTGATGCACGGCTCCTCGAGCGTGCCGCAGGAATGGCTGGCGATCATCAACGAATTCGGCGGCGCGATCCCGGAAACCTACGGCGTGCCGGTCGAGGAAATCGTCGAAGGCATCAAGTACGGCGTGCGCAAGGTCAACATCGACACCGACCTGCGTCTGGCCAGCACCGGCGCCGTGCGTCGCTTCCTCGCGCAGAACCCGTCCGAATTCGACCCGCGCAAGTTCCTGAAGGTCTCCACCGACGCGATGCGCGACATCTGCATCGCCCGTTACGAAGCCTTCGGCGCCGCCGGCCAGGCCAGCAAGATCAAGCCGGTCAACCTCGACACCATGGCGAACCGTTACGCCCGTGGCGAGCTCGCCGCGATCGTCAAGTAAGCCGCGTTGGCCGCGACCGAGCGAGGCAAGCGAAGCGTCGCGAGGGAATCCTCGGCCAACCCGTAAACGCAAACCCCCGCCATCCGGCGGGGGTTTTTTGTGTGGCAGGGCACAGCCTCAGCCGGCCAGTCCGCCTTCGTACAGCGCGCCGATCAGCTCGCTCTGGCTGACGACGCCGGCGAAGCGGCCGGCGGCGTCGACCACCGGCACGTGCTGGCGGCCGGCGTTGGTCAGCACCGGGATCAGCTCGGTGACGTGCGCGATATCGCGCACCGTCTCGACCGGCGCCGCCATCGCGTCGGCGACCGTCGCGCCGCCGCGCTTGAGCCGTCGCGCCAGCCGCGCGCGCAGGCCCGCCGGATCGCGCGCGTCGGCGCACCGCAGGAAGTCGGACAAGGCCAGCATGCCGACCACGCGCCGCTCGGCGTCGAGCACCGGCAGCACGCGCTGGCCGCTGCTGCGCAGCCGCTTCCACGCGTCGGACAGCGGCGTGTCGGGCGTCACCCAGCGCAGGTCGCGCGCCATCACGTCGAGGCAGCGGATGTCGCCGAGCCTGCGCCGGTGCGCGTGCAGCTCGGCGAGCTCGACCACGCGCTCGAGGTCGTCCATCGACACGTCGAGCAATTCGCGGTGGTCGCGCAGCGCGGCGGCGATGTCGGCCTCGCCGACCGCCGCGCGCGCCGGGCCGGCGCCGGCCGGTACCGGCAACGCGCGCGGGTAGGGGTGGCGCAGCCAGAAGTTGTTGAACAGCAGCGCCAGCAGCAGCATCAGCAGCGCGTTGAGCAGCACCGGCGCGAATACGAAGGAAAAGCCCAGCGCATGGACGGCCGGTCCGCCGATCACCGCGTTCAGCGCGATCGCGCCGCCCGGCGGGTGCAGGCAGCGCAGCGCGATCATCGCGACCAGCGACAGGCCGACTGCCAGCGCGGCGGCCAGCGGCACGAAGGGCACCCAGTGCGCGCAGGCGACGCCGATCGCGGCCGACACCAGGTGGCCGCCGACGAAGGCCCACGGCTGGGCCAAGGGACTTGCCGGCAGCACGAACAGGATCACCGAAGCGGCGCCCATCGACGCGACCAGGAGCGGCGCGTGGCCGACGCTGAGCTGGGTGACGAGACCGGTCAGCAGGATCGCGCACAGCGCGGCGACGCCGGCCTTCCACTGCTGGGCACGACTCACGGCCAGCGGTTCGGGCCACCAGCGTCGCCAGGCGAACAAACGGGCCAGGGCGGACATCGGCGAAACTCTCGGAAACGGGACGGCCCATTGTATCGCGGCACGATATATTGGCGCGACCGCCGTCAGCCGCGGCGCGCCGCGACGACGGGGATCGCCAGCGTGCCCTGCACCTCGGCCAGCTGGTCGCGGTGCAGTCGCGCCAGCTCGGCCAGCAGCGCGTCGCCGCGCGCCGTCAGGTGCACCTCGACGCAACGGCGGTCGTCGCGGCCCGCGCGTCGCGCGACGAGACCGGCCTTCTCGCAGCGCGTCACCAGCGCCACCGTGCTGTGGTGGTGCGACTGCAGCCGCTCGGCCAACTCGGCCACCGTCGCCCAGTCGCGCCCCGGATAGCCCTTGAGCTGCAGCAGCAGCAGATACTGCAGCGCGGTGACGCCGTGCGCCTGCGACACCTCCTCGCTGAAGCGCAGGAAGCGGCGCAGCTGGTAGCGGAAGTCGGCCAGGCATTCGTAGTCGGCCTTGGACAGGATGGCGGCGTGCGGGTCGAGCGGCTTGGGCACCGAGGGGCTCCGGGAGTGGCGAGCTCCCATGCTAGCCGGCGCGCGCCGCGCGTCAAGACCGGCCGGCGGGCTGAGGGTTGGCCCTCGCGAGCGCATTGGCCCGACGCCGCCGCTCGCGTACACTGCGGAGCATGAGCGATCTGCTATCCCCCCTCGAGTGGGTGTTCGTCGTCATCCTCGCCCTCGTCCCGCTGGCCGGGCTGGCCTTCCACCTGTGGGTGATGTTCCAGCGCGGCGCGGCGGCGCGCGACCCCGATCACGGAAACGAACCATGACCCTGAAAATCCTGTACTTCGCGCGCCTGAAGGAAAGCTTCGGCCGCGCCGAGGAAGACTTCGACTTCGAAGGCGGCACCGTCGCCGAACTGACCGCCGCGCTGGCCGCGCGCGGCGGCGCCTGGGCCGAGGAGCTCGCGCCCGGGCGCGTGTTCCGCGTCGCGGTGAACCAGGAACTCGCGCCGCCGTCGACGCCGCTTGCGGCCGGCGACGAGGTCGCGATCTTCCCGCCGGTGACCGGAGGCTGACATGGAACGCTTCACCGTCGCGGTGCAGACCGCCCCCTTCGACGCCGGCGCCGAGCTGGCGCGCCTGTCCGCCGACCCGGCCGTCGGCGCGCTGGTCAGCTTCACCGGTCAGGTGCGCGACTACGGCGACAGCGACGGCGTCGTCGCGCTCGAACTGGAACACTACCCGGGCATGACCGAGAAGGCGCTCGCCGCCATCGTCGACGACGCGCGCGCGCGCTGGCCGCTGTCGGCGGCGACGGTGATCCACCGCGTCGGCCGGCTGGCGCTCGGCGACGCGATCGTGCTGGTGGTGGTCGCCGCCGGCCACCGCCGCGACGCCTTCGCCGCCGCCGAGTACCTGATGGACTACCTGAAGACGCGCGCGCCGTTCTGGAAAAAGGAAATCGGCCACGACGGCAGCGCGCGCTGGGTCGAGGCCAAGGCCAGCGACGAGGCCGCCGCCGACCGCTGGGCCGGCGAGGAAGCCTGATGGAGCCGGCGCGCTACCAGGCGCTGGTGCTCGCCGGCGGCAGCGCGCGCCGCTTCGGCGGCGCCGACAAGGGATTGCAGCTCCTCGACGGCCGCCCCTTCGTCGCGCACACGCTCGCCGCACTGGCGGCGCAGAGCGCCCCACCGGCGTCGTGCCTGATCTCGGCCAACCGCAACCTCGATATCTACCGCGCCTTCGGCCACCCGGTGCTGAGCGACTCGCGCCCCGGTTACCAGGGGCCGCTGGCCGGCATCGCCGAAGGCTTGGCCGAGCTGTCGGAAGACTGGCTGCTGGTGGTGCCGTGCGACGTGGTCGCGCTGCCGGCCGACTTCGCCACGCGGTTGTTCGCCGAGGCCGACGAGCGCACCGACGCGGTGTGCGCCTGCGACGCCGAACGCCACCATCCGGCGCTGGTGCTGCTCCACCGCCGCGTGCGCGCGTCGCTCGACGATTTCCTGCACGGCGACAGCCGCCGGCTGCGCGACTGGCTCGCCGGCCTCAACACCCGCGAGGCCTTCTTCGCGACGCCGTTCCCGAACCTGAACAACCCGGAGGCGGTCGCGGCCCTGCAGCGCCGCGGCTGACGCGCACGCCGTCCGCTTCGCACGCGAAGCGGACGAAAAAAGCCGCGACGAATGTCGCGGCTTTTTTGCGGGCAAGGGCGGCGCTTATTCGGCGCGGGCGCGGCGGGCCGACACGGCGTCGGCCAACGTCTGCAGCATCGCCTCGGTGTCGTTCCAGCCGATGCAGGCGTCGGTGATGCTCTGGCCGTAGTTGAGCTGGCAACCGGGCTTGAGGTCCTGACGCCCCTCGACCAGATGGCTTTCGACCATCACGCCGAAGATATGCTGGTCGCCGCCGGCGATCTGGCCGGCGATGTCCTCGGCGACCTCCATCTGGCGCCGGTAATCCTTGCGGCTGTTGGCGTGGCTGAAGTCGACCATCAGCTTCTGCGGCAGGCCGACGGCGGCCAGTTCGGCGGCGGCGGCGCGCACGTGGTCGGCGGAGTAGTTCGGCTCCTTGCCGCCGCGCAGGATCACGTGGCAGTCCGGGTTGCCGCCGGTCGACACGATGGCCGAGTGGCCGGACTTGGTCACCGACAGGAAGTGGTGCGGCTGGCTGGCGGCGCGGATCGCGTCGACGGCGATCTTCAGGTTGCCGTCGGTGCCGTTCTTGAAGCCGACCGGGCACGACAGGCCCGAGGCGAGCTCGCGGTGCACCTGGCTCTCGGTGGTACGCGCGCCGATCGCGCCCCAGGCGATCAAGTCGGCGACGTACTGCGGCGTGATCATGTCGAGGAATTCGGTCGCGGCCGGCATGCCCATGTTGTTGATCGACAGCAGGAGGCGGCGCGCGATCCTGAGGCCGGCGTTGATGTCGTAGCTCTCGTCCAGATGCGGGTCGTTGATCAGGCCCTTCCAGCCGACGGTGGTGCGCGGCTTCTCGAAGTAGACGCGCATCACGACGAGCAGGTCGCGCGCGTGGCGGGCGCGCAGCGCCGACAGCTTCTCGGCGTAGTCGAGCGCGGCGGCCGGGTCGTGGATCGAACAGGGGCCGACGATCACCAGCAGCCGGTCGTCCTCGCCGCGCAGCAGCGCGGCGATTTCGCGGCGGGCGTTGTAGATGACTTCGGAGGCGACCTCGGAAATCGGGAGCTCGTAGAGATGGGCGATCGGGGGCAGCAGCTCCTTGATCTCGCGGATTCTGACGTCGTCGGTCTGTCGTTGCATGGGAAAGCCTCGATGCTTGTATATCGTGTTGTTGCCTGGCAACAAGACTACCCGCATTTCGCCGACAGCGACAAGTCCCGCGACCCATTGCCTGCCCGGCGCGGCGCGCTCCGGCCGGCACCGGAAACGACGACGCGCCGCCCCTTTGCGGATGCGGCGCGTCGCGCTCGGCCAACCTGGTACGGGGGACTCAGTCGGCGTACTGGCGCTTCATCCGTTCGCGGCGTTCCTGCGCTTCGACCGACAGCGTGGCGGTCGGACGGGCCAGCAGGCGCTTGAGGCCGATCGGCTCGCCGGTGTCCTCGCAGAAGCCGTAGCTGCCGTCCTCGATATTGCGCAGCGACGACTGGATCTTCTGCAACAGCTTGCGCTCGCGGTCGCGGGTGCGCAGCTCGAGCGCGTACTCTTCCTCGAGCGTCGCGCGGTCGGCCGGGTCGGGCGTCGCCTCCTGCTCCTGCAGGTGGCTGGCGGTCGCGTTGGCGTTGTTGAGCAACTCCTGCTGCAGTTGCAGCAACAGCTCCTTGAAGAACTCCAGATGGTCGGCGTTCATGTAGTCGTCTTCGCCGCCATTCCAGTTCAGGATGTCTTGTTCGGTCAGCTTGGCCATAAGAGTGCTTCCAACGTAAGTGGGCAAACAGGGTCAGAAGATTACCGAGGCCCAGATGAATATGCAACCATGTTGGGATTCGCACAGCATGGAGTCTTCTTAACCCGTCAATATAGCGGGTCCGTTTCGTTTGACAATAAAAAAGGCGGCCAGTGCCGCCTTTGTCCTGCCCGGTGCGCTTACTTCTGCGCGAGCACCCACTTGACCAGGGTTTTCAGGTCGGCGTCGCTGACCTGGGCCTGCGGCGGCATCGGCATGGTGCCCCACACGCCCGAGCCGCCCTTCTTGACCTTGGCGATCAGCTTGGCCTCGGCGGTCTTGTCGCCGGCGTACTTCTTGGCGACGTCCTTGTAGGACGGGCCGATTTTCTTCGCACCGACGTCGTGACAGGCGGTGCAACCGTATTTCTGCGCCATCTGCAGGTTGGCGAACGCCGGGGCGGACAGCGAACCGAGCACGAGGGCGGCGATCAGGGCTTTTTTCATTCTGCGAGTCTCCTAGTTATCACAGCGGCCACGAAGGCCGAAGCAAAGCGGTTCCGATTATGCGCTTTTTCATCCCGACTGCCATCCGTCGGGACACGGAAGGGCCGCGCACCGGCGCATCGTAGCGCCTGCGCTACAGTGCCGGCTTGAGCTGCGACAAAAGGCCCCATTCGAGGTAGGGCAGCGGCGCGGACAGGATCACCTGGATGATCAGGATCAGGATCAGCGGCGACAGGTCGACGCCGCCGACGCGCGCGCGGCCGAACGGCCTGAGGTAGGGCCGGGTCAGCGCGTCGAGGACGGGCGTCAGCGGATTGTAGGGATTGACCCAGGACAGCACCGCCTGCACCAGCACCGCGCCCATCAGCAGGTAGAGCGACAGCTTGAACAGGTCGAGCACCGCCAACAGCGCGAGCGCGAGCCAGGTCTGCGGCGCGACGAGGTCGTAGCTGACCACCGGGTTCAAGAGCAGCGACGCGGCCTTGGACAGCAGCAGCACCGCCCACGCGACGGCGAGCGTCGCGGTGTCGTAGCTCCTCACGCTCGGGATCAGCCGGCGCGCCTTGAGCACCACGAAGTTGGTCAACGCCATCGAGAACTGCGCCAGCGGGTGCCTGAACGGCGCGCGCGCCACCTGCAGGTAGAAGCGCAGCAGCAGCACCAGCGCGAACAGCTCGGCCAGCATGCGGATCACGAATTCCAGCGTCTGGTAGATCATGTCAGTCCTGGCTCAACAGTTGGCCGAGCTCGATCGAGCGCGCGCGGCAGTCGTCCATGCCGGCGACGATCGCCGCCTTGACGCCCTCGGCGTCGAAGCGCGCGATCGCGCGCTCGGTGGTGCCACCCTTGGAGGTGACGTTCTGGCGCAGCGTCGCGACGTCGAGCGGGCTCTGACGCGCCAGCTCGACGGCGCCGTCGAAGGTCGCCAGCACCAGTTGCCGCGCGGTGGCCACGTCGAAGCCCTGCTTGACCGCGCCGGCCATCATCGCCTCGATGAAGTAGAACACGTAGGCCGGGCCGCTGCCGGACACCGCGGTGATGTCGTCGATGCCGGTCTCGTCGGCCAGCCGTACCACCTCGCCGACCGCGCGCATCACCGTCTCGGCCGCCTCGGCGTCGGCCTCGGCCAGTTCTTGCGGCGCGTAGACGCCGGCGACGCCGCGCCCGACCATCGCCGGCGTGTTCGGCATGATGCGTACGATGCGCGCGTGGCCGCCCAGCCAGCGCGCGAGCGCCGCCACGCGCACGCCGGCGGCGATCGACAGCACCAGCGCACCGTTCAGCCGGTCCGCGATGCCCTCGCAGACGGCTTTCAACTGCTGCGGCTTGACCGCCAGCACCACCACCTCGTCGGCGGCGAACGCCGGCGGGGTCTGCAAAGGGACGACGCCGTGGTCGCGCGCGAGCGCGTCGCGCTTGGCCGCGTCCGGCTCGACGACCTGCAGCGCGTGGCCGCCCTGTCGGGCGAGGCCGGCGAGGATGGCGCCGGCCATATTGCCGCCGCCGATAAAGGTGATCTTCATGGTGAATCCTTCACAAGGTCAGGCGGGCGCGCGTCAGGTGCGCGCGCCGAAAATCGCGCTGCCGACGCGCACCAGGGTCGCGCCCTCGGCGATCGCCGGCTCGAGGTCGGCCGACATGCCCATCGACAGCGTGTCGAGCGCCAGCCCCTCGGCGTTCAGCTGTTCCAGCAGGCGACGCAACGTGGCGAACTGCTCGGCCAACCGGGACGCATCGTCGGTCGGCTCGGGAATGCACATCAGGCCGCGCAGGCGCAGGTGGGGCAGGGCGGCGACCGCGCGCGCGAGTGCGACCGCCTCGCCGGGTGCGACGCCGCTCTTGCTCGCTTCGGCCGACACGTTGACCTGCACGCAGACGTTCAACGGTGGCAGCGCGTCCGGCCGCTGCGCCGACAGGCGCTCGGCGATCTTGAGCCGGTCGACCGAGTGCACCCAGGCGGCGCGCTCGGCGACCGGCCGCGTCTTGTTCGACTGCAAGGGGCCGATGAAATGCCATTCGAGTGGCAGCTCGGCCAACGTCGAGGTCTTGTCGACCAGTTCCTGCACGTAGTTCTCGCCGAAGGCGGTCTGGCCGGCCGCGTGCGCGGCGCGCACCGCGTCGGCGGGGAAGGTCTTGCTGACCGCCAGCAGGGTGACCGCGCCCTCGGGGCGCCCGGCCGCACGCGCAGCGGCGGCGATGCGCGCCTTCACGTCGGCCAACGCGCGCGGGATCGTTTCGTTCATACTTTTACCTTGCTCGGCGACGCCGGCGGGGCGGGGCGCGCGTCATGCGCGCCTGGCGGGCAGACCGCGGGTGGCGGTTTTGTTGGCCGACACTCTTATGCCATCATCGTCCGCACGCCGCGGCCTGCTCGCGCCGCCGCCGGGCATGCGCCCGGGAAACGTTCACGGATGGGGAAAATTATAAATGGAAATTTCCGACCTCTTGGCCTTTACCGTCAAGAACCGGGCCTCGGACCTGCACCTGTCGGCCGGCCTGCCGCCGATGATCCGCGTCAACGGCGACGTGCGGCGCATCAACCTGCCGGCGATGGCGCACCACGACGTGCACGACATGGTGTACGACATCATGAACGACTACCAGCGCAAGCTGTTCGAAGAGCAGTACGAGTGCGACTTTTCGTTCGAGCTGCCGGGCATCGCGCGTTTCAGGGTCAACGCCTTCGTGCAGAACCGCGGCATGGGCGCGGTGTTCCGCGTGATCCCGTCCAAGGTGCTGACGCTCGAGGAGCTGTCGGCGCCGCGCATCTTCCAGGACATCGCCAGCTACCCGCGCGGCCTGGTGCTGGTGACCGGGCCGACCGGCTCGGGCAAGTCGACCACGCTGGCGGCGATGATCGACTACATCAATGCGAACCACTGCTCGCACATCCTGACCATCGAGGACCCGATCGAATTCGTGCACGAAAGCCGCAAGTGCCTGGTCAACCAGCGCGAGCTCGGCCAACAGACGCACAGCTTCGCCAACGCGCTCAGAAGCGCGCTGCGCGAGGACCCGGACGTGATCCTGATCGGCGAGTTGCGCGACCTGGACACCATCCGTCTGGCGCTGACCGCCGCCGAGACCGGCCACCTGGTGTTCGGCACGCTGCACACCAGCAGCGCGGCCAAGACCATAGACCGGATCGTCGACGTGTTCCCGGCCGGCGAGAAGGAGATGGTGCGCTCGATGCTGTCCGAGAGCCTGCGCGCGGTGATTTCGCAGGCACTGCTCAAGACGCGCGACGAAACCGGCCGCGTCGCCGCGCACGAGATCCTGATCGGCACGCCGGCGGTGCGCAACCTGATCCGCGAGAACAAGATCGCGCAGATCAACTCGATGCTGCAGACCGGCCAGCAGCACGGCATGCAGACGCTCGACCAGTGCCTGTCGGAACTGGTGCGGCGCAATATCGTGTCGGTCGCCGAGGCGCGCCAGAAGGCCAGCAGCCGCGACCTGTTCTAACACGACCGCCAGCAAAGGATTCCGCATGGAAAAGGACCAGGCGTCGCGCTTCATCCACGACATCCTCAAGCACGCCAGCGGCAAGAACGCGTCGGACGTGTTCATCGCCGCCGACTTTCCGCCGGCGATGAAGATAGACGGCAAGATCACGCCGGTGTCGCAGCAGGTGCTGTCGGCGCAGCACACCAAGGAGCTGGTACGCGCGGTGATGAACGACCGGCAGACCGAGGAATTCGAGGCGACGCGCGAGGCGAACTTCGCGATCAGCCCGCCGGGCATCGGTCGCTTCCGCGTCAGCGCCTACCAGGAGCAGGGCCGCGTCGGCATGGTGCTGCGCAAGATCAACACCGAGATCCCGACCTTCGACAGCCTCGGCCTGCCCGAGGTGCTCAAGGACGTCGCGATGATCAAGCGCGGACTGGTGATTTTCGTCGGCGGCACCGGCTCGGGCAAATCGACCTCGCTGGCGGCGATGGTCGACTGGCGCAACGCGCACGCCGCCGACCACATCATCACCATCGAGGATCCGATCGAATTCGTGCACGCGCACAAGAAGAGCATCGTCACCCAGCGCGAAGTCGGCGTCGATACCGACGGCTGGGAGGTGGCGCTGAAGAACACGCTCAGACAGGCGCCCGACGTGATCCTGATGGGCGAGATCCGCGACAGCGAGACGATGGGCTACGCGCTGCAGTTCGCCGAGACCGGCCACCTGTGCCTGGCGACGCTGCACGCGAACAACGCCAACCAGGCGCTCGACCGCATCCTCAACTTCTTCCCCGAAGAACGCCACCAGCAGGTGCTGATGGACCTGTCGCTGAACATGCGCGCCATCGTGTCGCAGCGGCTGGTGCCCAAGCTCGGCGTACGCGGCCGCGTCGCGGCGGTCGAGATCCTGCTCAACAGCCCGCTGGTCGCCGACCTGGTGTTCAAGGGCGAGATCGCCAACCTCAAGGACGTGATGGCCCGCTCGCGCGAGAACGGCATGCAGACCTTCGACCAGGCGCTGTTCGACCTGTTCGAGGACGGGCAGATCAGCTACGAGGAGGCGCTGAAGAACGCCGACTCGGTGAACGACCTCAGGCTCAAGATCAAGCTCTACGGCGAGGGCAGCGGCGGCCGCGACCCGCTCGACGGGCTGGACCACCTGAACATCGTGTGAGCGCGATGCGCCTCTTTTTCGCCGTCTGGCCCGACGACGCGGCGCGTGCCGCGCTGGCGCGGCTGGCCGCCGGGCCGTGGCCGCACGGCGCGCGGCCGGTCGCGCCCGAGGCGCTGCACCTGACGCTGGCCTTCCTCGGCGAGGTCGACGAGGCGCTGCTGCCGGCGCTGACCGCGCTCGGCGCGCGGCTCGGCCAACGCTGCCCGCCGTGCCGGATGCGGCTGACGCGCGCCGGCGTATGGCCGGGCGGCGTCGCCTGGCTCGCGCCGGCGCGCACGCCGGCGCCCCTGGCCGGGCTGGTCGCCGCGCTCGGCGCCGGCCTCGGCGAACTGGGCGTCAGGACCGACACGCGGCGCTTCAAGCCGCACGTCACGCTGGCGCGCCGCGCCGCGCCGTGGATGCCGGGCGCACCGGCCGCGATCGCCTACCCGATCGACCACCTCGCGCTGCTCGCGTCCGACACCGGCCCCGGCGGCGCGCGCTACCGCACGCTGGCGCGCTGGCCTCTGTCGGGCGCGAAGCGGCGCGCGGCACCGGTCTGACTCTTTCTCCCAATGAAAAACGCCCCCTTGCGGGGGCGTTGGCCGACGATGCGCGGCGCCGGTTTCACGTGAAACCGGCGGGTCGCCTCAGTGCTGCAGGATCTTGGACAGGAACTGCTGCGCGCGCTCGGAACGCGGGCTGCCGAAGAAATCGTCCTTCGCGCAGTCCTCGATGATCATGCCGCGGTCCATGAAGATCACCCGGTCGGCGACGCGGCGCGCGAAGCCCATCTCGTGCGTCACGCACATCATCGTCATGCCCTCGTGCGCCAGCTGCGTCATCACGTCGAGCACCTCGTTGATCATCTCCGGGTCGAGCGCGCTGGTCGGCTCGTCGAACAGCATCGCGATCGGGTCCATCGCCAGCGCGCGCGCGATCGCGACGCGCTGCTGCTGGCCGCCGGACAGCTGGCCGGGATACTTGGCGGCGTGCGCCGCGAGGCCGACGCGGTCCAAGAGCTTGAGCCCCTTGTCGCGCGCCTCGTCGGGCTGGCGGCCGAGCACCTTGACCTGCGCGATGGTCAGGTTGTCGGTGATCGACAGATGGGGGAACAGCTCGAAGTGCTGGAACACCATGCCGACGCGGCTTCTGAGCTTGGGCAGGTCGGTCTTCGGGTCGCCGACCGAGATGCCGTCGACGATGATCGACCCCTTCTGGAACGGCTCGAGCGCGTTCACGCACTTGATCAGCGTGGACTTGCCGGAACCGGACGGCCCGCACACCACCACCACCTCGCCCTTGGCGACCGCGGTGGTGCAGTCGGTCAGCACCTGGAAGTCGCCGTACCATTTGCTGACGTTGTCGATCGAGATCATCGGGCTCATACGGTCAACCTTTGCTGGAGGCGCTTCACCAGACGCGAGGCGCCGAAACTGATGACGAAGTAGACGAAACCGGCGAACAGCAGGAACTCGTGCGGCTGGCCGGCGATGTCGCCGCGCGAGCGGGCGGTGTTGAGGAAGTCCATCAGGCCGACCGCGTACACCAGCGAGGTATCCTGGAACAGGATGATGCTCTGCTGCAAGAGCAGCGGCGTCATCTTGCGGAAGGCCTGCGGCAGCACGACGAGGCGCATCGCCTGCGCGTACGTCATGCCCAGCGCGTAGGCGGCGCCGATCTGGCCGCGCGAGATCGACTGGATGCCGGCGCGCACGATTTCGCTGTAGTAGGCCGCCTCGAACAGCATGAAGGCGATCAGGCAGGACGCGAACGCGCCGACCGGCGTGTCGCTGCCGGTGATCCAGCGCAGCAGGAAGGGCACCGCGAAGTAGAACCAGGTGATCACCAGCAGCAACGGCACCGAGCGGAAGATGTTGACGTAGCCCTTGGCCAGGCCCGACAGCAGCCGGTTGTTCGACAAGCGCGCCAGCGCGATCAGCGTGCCGATCGCCACGCCGCCGAGCACCGCCAGCGCCAGCAGCTGCAGCGTCAGCCACATGCCCTCGGCCAGGCCCGGCAGCGACGGTCCGATTTGCGAGAAGTCGAATTCCATCATTTGCCTCCGCTACCGATCAGGCCGGGTACCGCGACCCGCTTCTCGAGCCAGCCCATGCCCTTCATCAGGCTCATGTTGAGCACGAAGTAGATCAGCGTCGCCAGCGTGAACGCCTCGAACAGGTTGGCCGAGAACTCGGCGGTCTGCTTGGTCTGCGCCAACAGCTCCATCAGCCCGATCAGCGACGCGACCGAGGAGTTCTTGAAGATGTTCAGGAACTCGGAGGTCAGCGGCGGGATGATGATGCGGAAGGCTTGCGGCAACAGCACGTGGCGGTAGACCTGGGGCAGCGAGAAGCCCATCGCCATCGCGGCCATCGTCTGGCCGCGCGGCAGCGCCTGGATGCCGGTGCGGACCTGCTCGCACACCCGCGCCGCGGTGAAGAAGGCGAGGCAGGCGACCACCGACAGATAGGCCGAGGTCGTCGGGTTCAGCTCCTGCTTGAACCAGACCTGCGCGCGCTCGGGCAGCAGGTCGGGCACCAGAAAGTACCAGACGAACAGCTGCACCAGCAGCGGCACGTTGCGGAACAGTTCGACATAGGCGGTGGCGACGCCGGACAGCGCCTTGTTCGGCAGCGTACGCATCACGCCCAGCACCGCGCCGAGCGCCAGCGCGATGCACCAGGCGACCAGCGCGACGGCGACGGTCCAGCCGAGGCCGGCGACGAACCAGTCCAGGTAGATTTCGTCGCCGATGCCGGTCGATTTGAAAAAGACAGCCCAGTCCCAGTGGTAATTCATGGACATCCTCCCCGGAGGCCGCCCGCGGCGTGGCACCGGCGCGCGCGCGGCCCGGCGATGGCCGCGGCGCGAAGCCGCGACCGAAGGTTCCGGCTCGCGCCGGAACGTCTGCGCGGCGGACTCGGCGCCCGCCGCGCCCCCCTTACATCTGCTCGGCCGACTTGTCGGTCGGGTTCTGGATCAGCTTCTTGAACTCGGGGGACATCGGGAAGTTCAGGTTCACGTTCTTGGGCGGAACCGGGCTCTGGAACCACTTGGCGTAGATCTTGTTGATCTCGCCGGACTTGTACAACGCGCGGATCGCGTCGTCGACCGTCTTCTTGAACGCCGGGTCGCCCTTGCGCATCATGCAGCCGTAGATCTCGAACGACTGCGGCTTGCCGGTCACCACCCAGTCGGCCGGCCGCTTGGCCTTGGCCATTTCGCCGGCGAGCAGCACATCGTCCATCATGAAGGCGACCGCGCGCCCGGTTTCGAGCATCAGGAACGATTCGCCATGGTCCTTGGCGCTGATCACGTTCATGCCCAGGCCCTGCTCGGCGTTCATCGACTTGAGCAGACGCTCGGACGTGGTGCCGGCGGTGGTGACGACGTTCTTGCCCTTCAGGTCGGGGAAGTCCTTCACGCCCGAGGTCTTCTTGGTCAGCAGGCGGGTGCCGATCTCGAAGATGCCGACCGAGAAGTCGACCTGGCGCTGGCGCTCGAGGTTGTTGGTGGTCGAGCCGCACTCGAGGTCGACGGTGCCGTTCTGCACCAGCGGGATGCGCGTCTGCGAGGTGACCAGGTTGTACTTGACCTGCAGGTTCGGCATGTTCAGGTCTTTTTTCAGCTTGTCGACCACCTTGTTGGCGATGTCGACCGAGTAGCCGATCGGCTGCGGGCTGTTGGCGAGGTAGGAGAAGGGAATGGACGAGTCGCGGTGGCCGAGCGTGATCGTGCCGGTCTTCTTGATTTTGTCCAGCGTACCCTCGGCAAAGGCGGGGGTGACGAGCAGGCCGCCGACCACGGCGCTGGCGATCAGTTTCTGGTGAAAACGCATGCATTTCTCCTTTTCTGCCGTCTGGAGGCCCGGGGATGGCCGGGCCGGGGAAAACACCCCGCCGCCTTTTCTTTGTTCTAGCGCATCGGGGTCAAAACCTGTCTGAGAAACTGCTGGGCGCGCTCGGTCCTGGGCGCGGAGAAGAACTCCGCCGGCGCCGCCGATTCGAGCACCTGGCCGTGGTCGATGAACACCACGCGGTCGGCGACCTCGCGCGCGAAGCCCATTTCGTGGGTGACGACCATCATCGTCATGCCGGACAGCGCCAGGTCCTTCATCACCTTGAGCACCTCGCCGATCATTTCCGGGTCGAGCGCGCTGGTCGGTTCGTCGAACAGCATCACGCGCGGGTCCATCGCCAGGCCGCGCGCGATCGCGACGCGCTGCTGCTGGCCGCCGGACAACTGCGCCGGGAAGGCGTCCTTCTTGTGCGCGAGGCCGACCTTTTCCAGCAACTGCACCGCGCGCGCCTCGGCGGCGGCCTTGTCCATGCCCTTCACCTGGATCGGCGACAGCGTGATGTTGTCGAGCACCGACAGGTGCGGGTAGAGGTTGAAGTGCTGGAACACGAAGCCGACCTCGGCGCGCAACGCGTTCAGGTCGGTCTTGGGATCGGCGACGTTGACGCCATCGACCCAGATCTCGCCCTGGCTGATGGTCTCGAGCTGGTTGACGGTGCGGATCAGCGTCGACTTGCCCGAGCCGGACGGCCCGCACACGACGACGACCTCGCCGGCCTTCACCTCCAGGTTGATGTCGTTGAGCACATGCAGGTCCTTGAACCACTTGTGCACGCTGTTGAATCGGATCATGGCTACGGTCCTGGAATAACGGGGCCCGCGGTAACGGGCCGCTCGCCGCCCGGCTCGATCGTAAGCCTGCGCGGCGCATGAATTAACGACAACTGGGATTTTCCAGTAGTCGCATTATTTGTATGGGTTAACTGGCCAGCCGGTTGGCCAGCCGCACGTAGTCGGCTACCGCCAGCGCCTCGGGGCGCAGCGACGGGTCGATGCCAAGCTCGGCCAAGGTAGCGTCGTCGACCAGACCCTTGAGGTTGTTGCGCAGCGTCTTGCGGCGCTGCGCGAAGGCCTGCGCGACCAGCTTCTCGAACAGCGCCATGTCGGCGACCTCGCCGTGCGCGCCGGTGTGCGGAATCATGCGCACCACGGCCGAATCGACCTTGGGCGGCGGCCAGAACGCGTCGGGCGGCACGTCGAGCACGTTTTCCATGTGGAAGCGCACCTGCAGCATCACCGTCAGCCGGCCGTAGTCGGCGCAGCCGGGCTCGGCCACCATGCGGTCGACCACCTCCTTTTGCAGCATGAAGTGCATCTCGTCGACCTGGTCGGCGTATTCGGCGAGGTGGAACAACAGCGGCGTCGAGATGTTGTACGGCAGGTTGCCGACGATCTTCATCCTCGGGCCGACGCTGCCGAAGTCGAAGGCGAGCGCGTCGCCCTCGTGGATGGTCAGCTTCTCGGGCGGGAACTCCTGCTTCAGACGCGCGATGATGTCGCGGTCGATCTCGGCCACGTGCAGGTGACCGAGCCGCGCCAGGAGCGGGCGGGTCAGCGCGCCCAGGCCCGGGCCGATCTCGATCACCGTCTCGCCCGGCTGCGGATGGATCGCGTTGACGATGTCCTCGATCACGCGGTTGTCTTGCAGGAAGTTCTGGCCGAAGCGCTTGCGGGGGATATGACTTCTGGACATTCGGCTTCTCGGAAATCTTGGAATAGGGTTGGCCGACGCGGCGCCACCGCGTCAGGCGAGGCGCAGCGCGAACGCGAGCGCCGCGTAGCGCAGGAACTTGCCGAGCGCGATCCACGCCAGGCACGGCGCGAACGGCAGGCGTAGCCAGCCGGCCGCCAGGGGCAGCGCGTCGCCGACGAGGGGAACCCACGAGGCGACGAGCGCGGCCGGGCCGAAGCGGCCGAACCAGCGCGCGACGCGCGGCGGCAGCTCCTTTTTCGGCGCGAGCCGGCCAAGGTAGAGGCTGGTCGCGCTGCCGGCGCTGTTGGCCAGCGTCGCGACCGCCAGCGACGCCCACAGCCAGTCCGGCCATTTATACAGGAAGGCGGACAGCGCGAGCTCGGAATTGCCCGGCAGCACGGTGGCCGACAGGAAGGCCGACGCGCCGACGCCGGCGAGCGCGGCGCTCGCGGCCCAGTCCGACACCGGCGTCAGGCCGCGATCGTGAACGCTTCGCCGGCCGCCTCGCTGACGGCGCGCGACAGCGTGGCGAAGAACTCGGCGCCGTCGCGCGCGGCGATCCACGCGCCGTCGCGCCAGGCAAAGTGGTAGCCGCCGCTCCTGGCCGCGATCCACAGCTCCTGGTTGGAGGTGTGGCGGTTCACCACGATCTTGGCGCCGCTGTCGAATTCCAGCTCCATCACGTTGCCGTTGGTCAGGCAGTCGACGTCGAGACCGGCCTCGTCGAGGGCGGTTTCGATGCGTTCGAACACTTCGTCGGACAGGTTGAGAAATTCGCTTTCGTTCATGGTGTCGGATCCACGCGCATCGCCCGGGTGGGCGCTGTTAACAGGCTTTGCTACTATCGATATTTTGCCACACAAGGCCGACCCGTATGCGTACCGTGCTCGCCCTCGCGCTGTTTTCGTCGCTGCTTTTCGCCGGCTGCGGCTACAAGGGTCCGCTCTACCTGCCGGGCGACAAGCCGGCCAAATCCCGAAGCCAGTCCGCCCCGGCCCCGGCGCCGAAGGTGCAGGCTTCGCAAGCTCAATAAGCCCACAAGATGATCGATTACCAGAACCACACCCTCGCCGTCGACGGCGTGCCGCTGACCCAGATCGCCGACACCTTCGGCACGCCGTGCTACGTGTACTCGGCGGCGGCGCTGACCGGGGCCTTCGAAGCCTACCGCTCGGCCTTCGCCGGCCTCGACCCCTTGATCTGCTTCGCGGTCAAGGCCAACTCCAACCTGTCCATCCTGCAGCACTTCGCCCGCCTCGGCGCCGGCTTCGACATCGTGTCGGGCGGCGAGCTGGCGCGCGTGCTGGCGGCCGGCAGCCCGGCCGACAAGGTGGTGTTCTCCGGCGTCGGCAAGTCCGAGGCCGAGATGGAAATGGCGATCGAAGCGGGCATCCACTGCTTCAACGTCGAATCGGTCAACGAGCTGGCGCGCCTGAACGCGGTCGCCGGCCGCCTCGGCAAGCGCGCGCCGGTGTCCTTGCGCGTGAACCCGGACGTCGACGCCAAGACCCACCCGTACATCTCCACCGGCCTGAAGGACAACAAGTTCGGCATCGCCTTCGACGAGGCGCGCGCCGTCTACCAGGCCGCCGCGTCGCTCGAGCACCTGGACATCGTCGGCATCGACTGCCACATCGGCTCGCAGCTGACCGACGTGTCGCCGCTGGTCGACGCGCTCGACCGCCTCTTGGTGCTGATCGACCAGTTGGCCGAGGACGGCATCGTGCTGGAGCACGTCGACATCGGCGGCGGCCTCGGCATCCGCTACACCGACGAGACGCCGCCCGACATCGCCGCCTACGCGGCCCGCGTCGCCGAGCGCCTCGCGGGCCGCCAGCTCAAATTGGTGATGGAGCCGGGCCGCTCGCTGGTCGGCAACGCCGGCGTGCTGCTCACCCGCGTCGAGTACCTGAAGCTCGGCCAGGACAAGCACTTCGCTATCGTCGACGCGGCGATGAACGACCTGATGCGCCCGTCGCTGTACGACGCCTACCACGGCATCGTGCCGGTGACGCAGAAGGACGGCCTCGCCGCGCTGACGGTCGACGTAGTCGGCCCGATCTGCGAGTCGAGCGACTTCCTCGGCAAGAACCGCGCGCTGGCGATCGAGCAGGGCGACCTGCTGGCGGTGCTGTCGGCCGGCGCCTACGGCTCGACGATGTCGAGCAACTACAACACCCGCGCGCGCGCCGCCGAGGTGCTGGTCGAGGACGGCCAGCCGCGCCTAATCCGCCGCCGCGAGACTCTCGACGAGCTGCTGGCCAACGAGCGCGAACTGCTGAAGGACTGACCCGCCATGACCCCGACCCTCCGCCTCTTGGACCCGAGCGACGCGCGCGACGCGGCCATCCTCGTCGCGCTGACCGACGGCTACGCGCGCGACCCGATGGGCGGCGGCTCGGGGCTGTCCGATACCGCGCGGCAACGGTTGGCCGAGGCCTTCGCCGCCCATCCGGCGACCTTCGCGCTGGCGGCCGAAGCCGAGGGCGAGGCGGTCGGCCTCGCGCTGTGCGTGCTCGGCTTCTCGAGCTTCTACGCCGCGCCGACCGTCAATCTGCACGACATCTCGGTCGTGCCGGCGGCGCGCGGGCTCGGCGTCGGCCGCGCGCTTCTGGCGGCGGTCGAGGCCGAGGCGGTGAAGCGCGGCGCGTGCAAGGTGACGCTCGAGGTGCGTCCGGACAACGCGGTCGGGCGCGGCCTTTACGAGAGCGCCGGCTTCGAACTGTCGGCGCTCGGTGGTCAGGCCTACCTGATGATGGAAAAGCCGCTGTAACGGTTCCACGTGAAACCGGCCCGGCTTTCCGCTTAGGCAAAGACAACGCCCCGCATCGCGGGGCGTTTCGTTTTTTTTTCAGGCGCGGCCTTCGGCCAACGCGGCGGCCTGACGGCGGCGCCAGGCGCGCCAGCCGCCGAACAGCGTCAGCACGAGCCAGGTGCACTGGGTGACGAAGGAGGCGAGGTTGAAGCTGTGCAACAGCGAGACCAGGATGCAGGCCGGTCCCGCGAGGTTGAGCGCGAAGTAGCGCGGGCTTTGCGGGCTCCAACCCATGAGCTGGACGCCGAAATAGGCGGCGAGGTAGGCGATAACGCCGATCAGACCGATCAGGTCGTACATGATGGGGACCACAGGTTCTAGGGTACGAAAGCCGGAGGCGCGGCGCGCCCCCGGCGTCGGGCCGTCCGGGCCTAGCGGGCGAGCGTGAACTCGGCCTGGCGACGCCCCGTCGCGGCGGCACCGCCCGCGATCGCGTCGCGGCGCACCGGCGCGTCGCCGGCCTTGTAGTAGGGCGCGGTCGAACGCGCCAGCGGCGCGCGGCCGCGGATCGCGTCGGCGATCTTCTCGGCCATCATGATGGTCGGCGCGTTCAGGTTGCCGGTGACGATCTTCGGCATGATAGACGCGTCGACCACGCGCAGCCCGGCCAGCCCGTGCACGCGGCCCTGACCGTCGACCACCGCCTCGGGGTCGGACTCGTCGCCCATCTTGCAGGTGCACGACGGGTGCAGCGCGGTCTCGGCGTGCTCCTTCACGAAGGCGTCGATCTCGGCGTCGGACTGGATCATCATGCCCGGCTTGATCTCGCGGCCGCGGAACGCATCCATCGCCTGCTGCGCGACGATCTCGCGCGTGATGCGCACGCCGGCGCGGAACTCGCGCCAGTCGACCTCGTGCGCCATGTAGTTGAACAACAGGCGCGGCTTGACGCGCGGATCGCGGCTGGCCAGCTTGACGAAGCCGGTGCTCGGCGAGCGCATCGAGCCGACGTGGCACTGGAAGCCGTGGCTCTTCACCGGGTTGCTGCCGTCGTAGTTCATCGCCAGCGGGATGAAGTGGTACTGCAGGTTAGGCCAGGCGAACTCGTCGCTGCTGCGGATGAAGCCGCCGGCCTCGAAGTGGTTGCTGGCGCCGACGCCGGTGCCGTTCAGATACCACTCGACGCCGATCGCCGGCTTGTTCCACCACAATAGCGCCGGGTACAGCGACACCGGCTGGGTACACTCGTACTGCAGGTACATTTCCAGGTGGTCCTGCAGGTTCTCGCCGACGCCTTTGAGGTCGATGACCGGGTCGATGCCCATCGCGCGCAACTCGTCGGCGTTGCCGACGCCCGAGCGCAGCAACAGTTGCGGCGACGCGATCGCGCCGTTGGACACGATCACCTCGCGGCGCGCGCGCGCCTCGCGCGCTTCGTCGCCCTGCAGATAACTCACCCCGATAGCGCGCTTGCCGGCGAACAGCACGCGGTCGGCCAGCGCGCGCGTGTGCACGGTCAGGTTGGGGCGGTCCTTCGCCTGATCGAGGTAGGCGAGCGAAGTGCTGCAGCGGCGGCCCTTGGCGGTGGTGGTGCGGTCCATCGGACCGAAGCCTTCCTGGCGGTAGCCGTTCAGGTCGTCGGTGGCCGGGTAGCCGGCCTGCTCGCCGGCCTGGATGAAGGCGTCGAACAGCGGGCTGATGCCCGGTTTCGGCGTCGTCACGTGCAGGGGGCCGTCGCCGCCGTGGTAGTCGTTGGCGCCCTTGTCGTAGGTTTCGGCCTTGCGGAAATAGGGCAGGCAGTCGGCGTAGCTCCAGTTCTCCAGGCCCTTGTTGTCGGCCCAGCCGTCGTAGTCCATCGCGTTGCCGCGGATGTAGACCATGCCGTTGATCAGCGACGAGCCGCCGAGGCCCTTGCCGCGGCCCTGCGTCATCCGGCGGCCGCCCATATGCGGTTCCGGCTCGGTCACGTAGGCCCAGTTGTAGGTGGTGCCCTGCAACGGGTAGGCGAGCGCCGCCGGCATCTGCGTGCGCCAGTCGAGCCGCCAGTCGGGGCCGCCCGCTTCCAAGAGCAGCACCGACACGTCGGCGTCCTCGGTCAGCCGCGCGGCGAGCACGCAGCCGGCCGAACCGGCGCCGACGATGATATAGTCGTATTCCTTGATTGCGCTCATCGCAATCTCCTCTTCGGTGGGTGGAGCGCGCGGGGCCCGGCGGGCCGGCGCGTTCGTCGAGGCGAAAGGTTGGCCGAGCTCGCCTCGTTCGCGAAGCCCGGCGCGGCGGCGACGCTTACGCGCCGAACCAGCCCATCGGTTTGGGCGCCAGGTTGATGTAGCTGTGCTTGAGTTCGGTGTATTCGTCCAGCCCGATGCGCGAAAGCTCGCGGCCGATGCCGCTCGCCTTGTAGCCGCCCCACGGCGCTTCCGGGAAGTAGGGGTGGTAGTCGTTGACCCACACGGTGCCGAAGCGCAGCGCGCGCGACATCCGGTTCGCCTTGTCCAGATCCTTCGTCCACACCGCGGCGGCGAGGCCGTACGGCGTGTCGTTGGCGAGGCGCAGCACCTGTTCTTCGCTCGTGAAGCGCTCGGCGGTGATCACCGGGCCGAAGATTTCCTCCTTGGCGATCTTCATCCCGGCGCTCACGTCGGCGAGCAAGGTCGGCTCGAGCCAGAAGCCCTTCTCGTACACCGCGCCTTCGGGACGCTTGCCGCCGTGCACCAGCCGCGCGCCCTCGGCGACGCCCATCTGCACCAGTTTCAGGATCTTCTCGTGCTGCGCGGCCGACTGCACCGGGCCCATCTGCGTCTCGGCGTGGAAGCCGTTGCCGATCACGATGCGCGGCAGGCGCTCGGCCAACCTTGCGATGAATTCATCGTAGATCGCGTCCTCGACCATCAGCCGCGAACCGGCCGAGCACACTTGGCCGGCGTGGAAGAAGGCCGCGTTCAGCGCGTAGTCGACCGCGGTGTCGAGGTCGGCGTCGGCGAACACGATGTTCGGGTTCTTGCCGCCCAGCTCCAGGCCGATGCGTTTGAAGTTGCCGGTGGCGGCCTTCATGATGCTCTCGCCGGCGTAGGCGCCGCCGGTGAACGACACCAGGTCGACGTCGTGGTTTTCAGCCAGCTCGGCGCCGACCTCGGCGCCGCCGGTCACCAGGTTGAACACGCCCTCGGGCAGGTCGAGCTCGGCCAACAGTTCGGCGAAGCGGTGCGTCGTCAGCGGCGTCAGGTTGCTCGGCTTGACGATGACGGTGTTGCCGGCGCCCAGCGCCGGCGCGATCTTCCACGCCGCCTGCAAGAGCGGGTAGTTCCACGGCGTGATCAGCCCGCACACGCCGACCGGCTCGCGCAGCGTGCGGCTGATCACGTGGTGCGGCGCCTCGTTGACCGCGCCCGATTCGGACGCGACCAGGCCGGCGAAGTAGCGGAAGGTCGCCGCGATGTCGCCCATGTCGGTGCGGCTCTCGGTGATCGTCTTGCCGGTGTTAAGCGACTCGAGGCGCGCGAGGTTCTCGGCGTCGCGGTCGATCAACTCGGCGATCTTGTTCAGAAGCTTGGCGCGCTCGCGGATGGTGCTGTCGCGCCACGGGCCGTCGAAGGCGCGGCGCGCGGCGGCGATCGCCAGGCGCGCGTCGTCGCGCGTGCCCTCGGCGGCCTGGGCGATCACGGTCTCGTCGGCCGGGCTGAGGATGGCGCGCTTGCCGCCGGCGACGGGTGCCTGCCACTGGCCGTCGATGTAGAGCTGGGTGTGGATCATTTCGTTATTCCTGATCATTTATATGAATGAGGTTCAGGCCAGCGCCGCGAGCACCATCTGCTGGAAGTGCTGCACGCCGTGCTCGCCGATCGCCGAGGTCTTGTCGTCGGTGATCAGAAGCGGGCCCTGGCCGTTGCGGTAGCCGCGCGACTTCAGGCCGCGCTGCACCGACTCGACGATCGACAAGTCCTCGGGCTTGAGCACGTTCTTGTAGTAGTCGATCAGCTGTTGCTGCTCGGCCGTCGGGGTCGAATCGCGGAAGTAGAACTCGAAGTGCTGGATCGTGGTGTCGGCGTCGACCGGGAACATGTAGAACACGCCGTAGTTGCCGTCGCCCGGCAGCACGTTCAGCGTCACGTTCGGCCACAGCCAGTAGGCGGCGAAGTCGGTGTTCGGCGCCTCGTCGTCGTAGGTGAAGGCGTCGCTGCCCGAGCGCGTCTGGCCGATCTGGCTCGTGTAGATGCCACGCACCTTGTGCAGGTAGGTTTCCATCTTGATCGACTCGACCAGAGCGGGGTGCGCGGTCTGGCAGTGCAGGCACTCGAGGTAGTTGTCGACGACGACCTTCCAGTTCGCCTTCATCTCATAAGTGAGCTTGTGCGCCGGCACGAGCGAGTCGACGTCCGGGCAGCGCGCGCGGATCTCGTCGTTCAATTCCTTCGCCTGCTCGATCAGCGGCACCGCGTCCATGTCGAGGTTGACGAACACCAGGCCGCAGAATTCCTCGACGCGCACCGGCGTCAGGCCGGCGTTGTCCTTGCAGAAGCTCGGCACGTTCTCGCTGTTGCGCGCGTGCACCAGCTTGCCGTCCAGACCGAAGGCCCACGCGTGGTAGGGGCAGGTGATCACGTTCTTGGCACGGCCGGCGCCTTCCGGGAACAGCTCGTGCGCGCGGTGCGGACAGACGTTGTAGAAGGCGCGCAGCACGCCGTCGCGGCCGCGCACGACGAACACGTTCTCGCCGGCGACCTTGGCAGTCGCGTACGAATTCGGCTCGGCGACCTGGCTCTTGTGCATCACGCAGACCCAGCTCTTGCTGAAGATGGTCTTCTTTTCTGCCTCGAAGATCTCGGGCGAGGTGTAGTAGTGCGCGGGCAACGTGTACGACAGCGAATCCTGGGTGTCGCAGACCGGCGCGATGTGGACGTTTTGCATGCTGGCTCCTCTGTAGACTCGGGTCTAATTTACTTTTGGTTAATTAAATCACTTACGGTGATTTAGGCGCAGTCTAGTCAGCGCCGAGCCCGCGGCGCAATTTCAAAAAAAATATCGACAATAGCGCAAAGATTGCCATGAGCTATCAAACGGCCCGCGCGCCGCGCCGCAGGCCGTCGCGCGGGCGCCCGGCATGCCGGCAGGATCGCGCCCCGGCCCCGCTCTGGTGTAAGGTTCGGTCAACGGGAATTCACCATCAGTAAAGAGACACGATGAGCCAAACCACCTTCGCCGCACGCCTGAAGGGCGTGCTCGACACCAAACGCATCATGCTCAAGCAGGTGGCCGAGGCGCTGTCGGTTTCGCCGTCGGCGGTGCACAAGTGGACGCGCGGCGGCGAGATCGAGTACGGCAACCTGCGCGCGCTCGCCGATTTCCTCGAAGTGAACTGGATCTGGCTGCGCTACGGCGAGGAGGCGGTCGGCGACCTCGAGGCCGCGTCGAACGGCGACCCGCACATCAGGGCCATCCGCCAGAAGCACCTGACCGAGATCATGGAGAGCGAGGCGCGGATGAAATTCGCGCAGGAGGTGTCGGGCATCGTCACCTGGGAATGGAACGTGCTGACCGACGCGGTCAACTACTCGTCGAACGCCGAGAAGCTGTTCGGCCGGCCGATCCGGCTGATCGAGGACTTCTGGGCCGCGGTGCATCCGGACGACGTCGCGCCGCTGCGCGCGGCGCTCGAGGCGGCGCTGGCGCGGCTGACGCCTTACGAGGCCGAGTTCCGCGTGAAGGTCGGCGACGAGGTGCGCTGGATCGCGTCGCGCGCGACCCAGGTGGCCGACGCCGACCGCCGGCCGCTGAAGATGATAGGCATCAGCATCGACGTCACCGGCCGCAGGTTGGCCGAGGCCGCGCGGCGCAAGAGCGAGGCCATCCTCGCCAAGGCTCAGGCGATCGCCCACCTGGGCAGCTGGTTCTGGGACATCCAGAACGACGACTGCGCGTGGTCGGACGAGGCGTACCGGATCTTCGGCTGGGAGCCGCAGGCCTTCAAGGTGACGATGGAGCGTTACTTCGCATCCATCGTCGAGGAGGACCGCGCGCGCATCGACGAAGCGATCCGGCTGGCGATCGAGGAGGGCCGGCCGTACGCGGTCGACTACACGATCGCGCTGCCCGACGGCAGCCACCGCGCGATCCACGAGGAGGGCGAGGTCGAGTTCGACGCGACAGGCCGCGCGCTGACGATGATAGGCGCGTCGCAGGACGTCACCGAGCGCAAGCTGGCCGAGCTGGCCTACCGCGAGAGCGAGGAACGCTTCCGCGAGATCTTCGAGCAGGCGGCGGTCGGCATCGCCCACGTCGGCCTCGACGGCCGCTGGCTCAAGGTCAACCGCAAGCTCGCCGACATCGTCGGCTACGGCCCGGCCGAGCTCGAATCGCGCTCCTTCCAGGACCTGACCCACCCGGACGACCTCGACGAGAACCTCGCCCAGCTCGACAGCCTGCTGTCGGGCGCGATCGCGACCTACTCGATCGAGAAGCGCTTCGTGAAAAAGAACGGCGAGGTCGTGTGGGTCAACGTCACCACCTCGCTGAGCCGCCACCCGCTGACGCGCGAGCCGCTGCACCTGATCACCGTGATCGAGGACATTTCCGAGAAACAGCTGGCGCGCCAGCGCATCGAGGACGCCTACCGGCGCAGCGAGCTGGCGCTGCAGTCGATTGGCATGGCGAGCTGGGACTGGGACCTGGTCGACGGCCGCGTCACGCTGTCGGCGGCGGCGGCGCAGCTGATCGGCCTGCCGGACGGCACCGCCGCGCTCGACGAGGCGACCTTCCTCGCCGGCATCCGCGTCGCCTCTCGCGCGCAGTGGCTGGCCAGCCTGGACGCGATCTTCGCGGTGTCGAGCCGCGCGCAGCTCGACGTAAGCTGGCACGGCGACGGCCGGCCGGTGGCGCTGACCTTCTCGGTGCTGCCGGTGCGCGACGCGCAGGGCGCGATGACGCGGCTGATCGGCGCGCTCGGCAGCCGCTGAGGCAGGCAAGGGCAGGGCGGCCGCGCCGCCCTGTTGCGCAAATGGAACAGCGCGGCGCGCCCAGACGGCGCGCCGACCACCCCGTCATTTTCTCTTCATAAACAATTGCTTGCTATCCGCTTCGCCGCGACGGCGACCGACCCCCGGCCCACCCCTCGTCGCCGCGCTCGTCCCGCCCGCCCGTCTCGCGCAACCGGCGTCGCCCCGCCCCGCCTTCCCCCCGATTGTTTTTTCCGGCCGTCTGTTCCTATACTGCCCCATCACCTTTGGTAAATTAATTAACCAATGGTGAATTGGAGCCCGCAACCCAAGACGGGGACGACAAGCAAGCGGGCCGGCAAGGTCTACAGAAGAGATGGAGAGACAACGATGCGCGACACTGCCGTACTCAAGGCGGACTACCTTCGCAACAATATCCGGTGGGGCTACCGCTGGGCGCTCTGGGCGGCGATCCTCTGGGGCGCCTGGTACATCCCCGGCACGGCCGTCTGGTACGAGACGCCGTTCGCGTCCATGGACCTCGGCCAACCCGCCAACTTCCTGCTGGCCGCGGCGGTGATCACCGCCTTCCACTCCTGCCTCGTCGTGCTGTTCCAGCTCGTCTGGCTGGCCACGCTCGGCAAGCTCGGCGACTTTTTCCGCACGCTGGTGCAGTTCCGCCGCATTTCCAAGTGGTACTTCCTCGCCGCCATCGTCGGCGGCCTGATGGCCAACTTCGGCTCCTACCTCGCGATGGGCTACGTCGGCGCGGTGTTCGCCGCGGTCGCCGGCCTGATGTACCCGGTGGTCGGCTCGACCATGGCACGCCTCTGGTACAAGGAGCGCATCAGCGCGCGCGCCGCGCTCGGCATCGCGATCATCATCGGCGGCGGCGTCGCGATCTACGCGCCGGCGCTGGCCGGCGAGGTCGGGCAGGGCTCGGCGACCAGCTGGCTCGGCTACCTCGGCGGCGCGATGGCGGCGATAGGCTGGGGACTGGAAGGCGCGATCGTCGGCCGCGCGATGGACGTCACCGACCCCGACTGCGGCGTCACGGTGCGCTACGCGGCCGAGGCGATGTACTGGGTGTGCCTGGTGTTGCCGGCGGTCGCGCTCTTGACCCCGCTGCCGGTGCTCGACGTCGTCAAGGGCACGCTGAGCCCGGCGCCGCTGACCTGGCTGACCGTCGGCGCGATGAGCTTCGCCTTCTGCGCGGTCGCCTGGTACAAGTCCTTCCCGCTGATCGGCGTCGGCCGCGGCCAGGCGATCGGCGCCTTCTACGCGATGTTCGCGACGCTGTTCGCCGCCGCGTTCACGCTGAAATTCCCCGAGTGGTACTTCCTGATCGGCCTGGCGCTGGTCATCTTCGGCGGCTTCGTGATGGTGTCGGAGAAGGCCGAGAACCTCGAAGTGATGCGCGCGGTCGGCTGACCGCCCAGAAGGAGACGAGCGATGAAGATCCATATCAAAGGTTTCATCCTGCAGCAGCTGGCGGCCAGCCCGGGCCTGTGGGACACCGAGATCGGCCGGCGCGTGTGCGGCGAGTACGACAAGCCGGCCGGCGACTACTGGTTCGGCACCGTGCGCGCCTGCCTGGCCGACCTGAGCAGCGGCGGCCTGATCCAGGCGATAGAGGACAAGGTCGACGCCGCCAGCGGCAAGCTCTTGTTCAAGTACCGCGTCAGCGACTTCGGCCTGGTCCGCATGCGCCAGACCGGCCTCGCCTGAACCCGCCACCCGACGGAGACAAAGACCATGAACGCCTACTGGGGTTATCCGGGCGCCGGCCTCTTGGCCATCGCCTTCATCGTCGCGCTGAGCCTGACCGCGCTCTACCACGCGCGCCACTACGCCAAACAGCTGTAAACCGGCCCGGCGGCGCCATCCAGCGCCGCCGGCCTGAACGAGGCCTTGCCATGAGCACCACGATTCCCGTCCGCGTCGAACGCATCGAACAACTCGCCACCGGCATCAAGCAGTTCACCCTGGTCGCGGCCGACGGCGGCGCGCTGCCGGCCTTCGAGAGCGGCAGCCACGTCGTCGTCCACATCGGCGAGCGCGCCAACGCCTACTCGCTGACCGGCGCGCTCTCCGACACGCGCCGCTACCGCATCAGCGTGCGGCGCGAGGAACAATCGCGCGGCGGCTCGCGCCATCTGCACGAGGCGGTCGCCGAGGGCGACACGCTGGCGATCTCGCCGCCTGCCAACCTGTTCGGCCTCGCCGACGCCGCGCCGCGCCACCTGTTGATCGCCGGCGGCATCGGCATCACGCCGTTCATGACCCACATCCAGACGCTCGAAGCGCGCGGCGACGACTTCGCGCTGCACTACTGTTTCCGCAACCGCCAGGGCGCGGCTTACCTCGACAGCCTGCCGCTGCTGCTGCCGGAAACCCGCCTGTCGCTGTACGAGAGCGAGCTCGGCCAACGTCTGGACATCGCCGCGCTGCTGGCCTGCCAGCCGGCCGGCACCCACGTCTACGTGTGCGGCCCGGCGCAGCTCAACGACGCGGTGATCTCCGCCGCGCGCGCGGCCGGCTGGAGCGGCGAGCGCATCCACCACGAGCAGTTCCGCAACGAGGTCGACACCGCCGGCGGCGCCTTCGAGGTGACGCTCGCCAGGAGCGGCATTCTGCTGACCGTCGGCGCCGACGACACGCTGCTGCGCGCGATCGAGAAGGCCGGCGTCAAGGTCGACTGCATGTGCCGCGAGGGCGTGTGCGGCTCGTGCGAGACCGCCATCCTCGACGGCGAGGCCGACCACCGCGACGCCTACCTGTCCGACGCCGAAAAGGCCGCGCAAAAGACGATGATGCTGTGCGTATCGCGCGCCAAGGGCCGCCACTTGGTGCTCGACCTGTAACGCGGTTCCACGTGAAACGATAACGCCCCGCAACGCGGGGCGTTATCGTCTTGCCGACACGGCTCGCTTCTGGCTTTGCCATCGCGGTGCGCGCTGCGTTCCGAAGCCGGACGCCGCCTCAGCCGGCCTCGGCGCGGTCTGGCTGCTGGGCGAGCCGCTGACCGTCTGGCTGGTGGCCGGCCTCGCCGCGGTGACGCTCGGCGCCTTCCTCGCCGCCCGCCCGCAAGCGGCGAAGGTTTGACCGTTTCTCATCCCCACGAAGAAAGGAAGCCCGATGCCCTACGTCAACATCAAGATCACCCGCGAAGGCGCGAGCGCCGAGCAAAAAGCCGAGCTGATCGCCGGCGTGACCGAGCTGCTGCGCAAGACGCTGAACAAGAACCCGGCCACCACCGTGGTGGTGATCGACGAGGTCGACACCGACAACTGGGGCATAGGCGGCGAGAGCGTCACCGTGCGGCGCGCGCGCGGGCAGTAAGCGCCGGTCGGCTCGCGAAAGAAAAAAAGGTTGGCCGAGCCCCGAGAAAGGGCTCGGCCAACCTTTTTGGCGTGACCGGCGCGGGCTTAGACGCGCGAGAGCGCGCGGCGCGCCGCGTCGACGGTGGCGGCGATGTCCTCGTCGCTGTGCGCGATCGACACGAAACCCGCCTCGTAGGCCGACGGCGCCAGGTAGACGCCCTCGTCGAGCATCGCGTGGAAGAAGCGGTTGAAGCGCTCGCGGTCGGACGCGGTGACGTCGGCGAAGCGTTGCGGCACCGCGTCGCTGAAGTAGACGCCGAACATGCCGCCGACCGAGTCGGCGCACATCGGCACGCCGGCGTCGCGCGCGGCGGCGGCCAGGCCCTCGGCCAACTTGGCGGTGCGCGCCGACAGCGTCTCGTAGAAGCCCGGCTGCTGGACGATGTTCAGCGTCGCCAGCCCGGCGGCGACCGCCAGCGGGTTGCCCGACAGCGTGCCGGCCTGGTAGACCGGGCCGAGCGGCGCGATCTTGCCCATCACGTCGGCGCGGCCGCCGAAAGCCGCCAGCGGCATGCCGCCGCCGACCACCTTGCCCAACGTGGTCAGGTCCGGCCGGATGCCGTGCAGGCCCTGCGCGCAGCCGAGGCCGACGCGGAAGCCCGTCATCACCTCGTCGTAGATCAACAGCGCGCCGTGCTTTTCGGTCAGACCGCGCAGCGCGGCGAGGAATTCGGCGCTCGGCTTGATCAGGTTCATGTTGCCGGCGATCGGCTCGAGGATCACGCAGGCGATGGTGTCGCCGATCTGCGCGAAGGTGTTCGCCAGCTGCTCGACGTTGTTGTACTCCAGCACCAGCGTGTGCTTGGAGAAGTCGGCCGGCACGCCGGCCGAGCTCGGGTTGCCGAAGGTCAACAGGCCGGAGCCGGCCTTGACCAAGAGCGAGTCCGAATGGCCGTGGTAGCAGCCCTCGAACTTGACGATGGCGTCGCGGCTGGTGAAGCCGCGCGCGAGGCGAATCGCGCTCATGGTCGCCTCGGTGCCCGACGACACCAGCCGCACCTGTTCGATCGACGGCAAAAGCTTGCAGATTTCCTCGGCGATGGTGATCTCGCCCTCGGTCGGCGCGCCGAACGACAGGCCGAAGTCGGCGGCGGCCTTGACCGCGTCGATGACCTCGCGGCGCGCGTGGCCGACGATGGCCGGGCCCCAGGAGCCGATGTAGTCGATGTAGCGCTTGTCGTCGGCGTCCCAGAAGTAGGCGCCCTCGGCGCGCTTGACGAAGCGCGGCGTGCCGCCGACCGAGCCGAAGGCGCGCACCGGCGAGTTCACGCCGCCGGGAATGTGCGCCTTGGCGCGGTCGAACAGGGATTCGTTGCGGTTCATGGTGTCAGGCCTTGCGATCAATAAACGTCGGTAAACGGACGAGGTTGGCCGAGCCTATTTCGGCCAGCGGCGGTACGGGTTCTGGCTGAGATACGCGTTGGTGAAGCGGCCGTCGTGCGTGACCTCTTCGCCCAGCCAGTCGGGGCGGACGAACTCGGTCGCCTCGTCGGGCAGCTCGATCTCGGCGACCAGGAGGCCGGCGTTCTCGCCGAAGAACTCGTCGACCTCCCACAGGTGGCCGGCGTGGGTGATCTTGTAGCGGATCTTCTCGACCACCATCGGGCAGGCGGCGTCCATCAGCGCCTCGGCGTCGGCGCGCGGGATCGCGTACTCGAACTCGTGGCGGCTCATCGCGCTGACCTGGCTCTTGATCGTCAGCCACGCGTCGTCGCCGACCACGCGCACGCGCACGGTGCGCGCCGGGTCGACCGACAGATAGCCCTGACGGTAGCGCTGCCCTTCGGCCAGGTCACGCCAGCTCTCGTCCTTGACCAGGAAACGGCGTTCGATTTCCATCGCCATGCTGTGACATCCTCAAGATTCAAAACGGTTTGGCGACCACCAGGTAGATCACCGCGAACATCGCCAGCACCGGCACCTCGTTGAACACGCGGAACCAGCGCTGGCCGTGCCGGTTGCGACCGGCGGCGAAGGCGGCCAGCAGGCGGCCGCACCAGGCATGGTAGCCGATCAGGCCGGCGACCAGGGCGAGCTTGGCGTGCAGCCAGCCGCCGGAAAAGCCGAAGCCGACCATCAACCACAGGCCCAGGCCGACCGCCAGCGCCGCCAGCGGCGTCATGAAGCGGAACAGCTTGCGCGCCATCAGGAGCAGCCTGTCGCGTTCGGGCCCGGTCTCGGCCAGCGCGAGGTTCACGAAGATGCGCGGCAGGTAGAACAGGCCGGCGAACCACGACACGACGAAGCCGATGTGCAGCGTCTTGAGCAAAGCGTAGGACATGCGGTCTTTCCGGAAGACACGCGGCCACCGAAGTGGCCGCGTTTCACGTGAAACGGCGTCAGCGGGCCGCGCGCGCGCGCTGGTACAGCGGCATCACCGCCGGCAGGTTCTGGCGCAGGTTCGCGATACGGTTGTTGCCGCTCGGGTGGGTGCTGAAAAAGTCGGACCGGTCGCCGGCGCCCGACTGGCGGTTCATCTTCTCCCACACGCTGACCGCCGCTTCCGGGTTGTAGCCGGCGCGCGCCATCAGTTCCATGCCCATCACGTCGGCTTCGGTTTCCATCGAGCGCGAGAACGGCAGCGACACGCCGACCTGGCTGACGAAGTCGACCACGCTGGCGGTGCCGCCGCTGATCTTGCCCAGCTGCAGCGCCAGCGACAGGCCCTGCTGCTTGACGAATTCCTGCGAGATCTGCTCGCGGCTGTGCTCCCTGAGCGCGTGCGCGATCTCGTGGCCGATCACCGCCGCCAGCTCGTCGTCGGTGAGCTTGAGCTTGTCGATCAGGCCGGTGTAGACGGCGATCTTGCCGCCCGGCATGCAGTAGGCGTTCAGTTCCGGGCTGCTGAGCACGTTGACTTCCCACGGCCAGCCGCGCGCGTCGGCGCGGAACACGCCGACCTGCGCGATCAGCCGGTTCGAGATCGCCTTGACGCGGCGGGTCTGGACGGCGTCGCGGTTCAGCGCGCCGGCGCTCTTGGCCTTGGACAGCTCCTGAGCGTAGGCGAGCGCCGCGCCGCGGTTGACCTCGTCGGGCGACACCAGCAAGAGCTGCGAGCGGTTGCTGCCGGTCGCGCCGCCGGCCGTGCTGCTCGTGCAGCCGGTGCCCAGCGCTGCCACCGCGAGCGCGGCCAGCAGATAGGTACGCATGGTCATGGCAATATCCTCCGGTTTTTCGTTCAAGAACGCCGCCCCGCCGCCGGGGCCGGGCTCAGATCTCCACCATCTCGAAGTCTTCCTTGCGCGCGCCGCAGTCCGGGCAGGTCCAGTTCATCGGCACGTCTTCCCAGCGGGTGCCCGGCGCGATATCGTCTTCCGGGCGACCGGCTTCCTCGTCGTAGATAAAGCCGCAAATCAGGCACATCCAGGTGCGCATCCATCCCTCCACGGGTCGGTTAGAATAAGGGCATTGTAGCCACAGAACCCGCGAGGATAAGCCTTGAGCACGCCCCCTGTCACGCCCCCGATTGTGATGACCCTCGCCGGCTCCGACCCGACCGGCGGCGCCGGTCTGCAGGCCGATCTGCTGACCCTGGCCAGCCTCGGCTGCCACCCGCTGTCGGTAGTGACCGCGGTCACCGTCCAGGATTCCAGCGGCGTCACCGACTTCCTGGTGATGGACGCCGAATGGGTCGTCGACCAGGCGCGCGCCCTGCTGGAGGACATGAAGGTGTCCGCGTTCAAGGTCGGCATGATAGGCAGCGTCGAGAACGTCGCCGCGATCGCCGAGGTGGTGTCCGACTACCCGGAGATTCCGCTGATCGTCGACCCGGTGCTCGCCTCCGGCGGCGGCCACGCCTTCGCCGACGAGGACCTGATCGCCGCCTTCCGCGAGATGATCCTGCCGCAGACCACCATCGTCACGCCCAACAGCATCGAGGCGCGCCGGCTGGCCGCCAACGACCCGGACGAGGAGGACGGCCTCGAGCTGGCGCTGGCCGCCGAACGGATGACGCAGCTCGGCTGCGAATACGTGCTCGTCACCGGCACGCACGAGAACACCCGCGTCGTCACCAACACCCTGTACGACAGCCAGGGCCAGGTGCGCGCCGACAGCTGGGAGCGCCTGCCGGGCAGCTACCACGGCTCCGGCTGCACGCTCGCCTCGGCGATCGCCGGCATGATCGCCTCGGGCAGCAGCGTCGCCGAGGCGGTGCGCGAGGCGCAGGACTACACCTATCAGACCCTCAAACACGCGTTCCGCCCGGGCATGGGCCAGTTCATCCCCGACCGGCTGTTCTGGGCGCGCAAGGAAAACGACGATGACTAAACCCTTTGGCGGCCTGTACGCGATCACGCCGGACACCGCCGACACCCGCGGACTGTTGAGCCGTACCCGCGCCATCCTCGCAGGCGGCGCGGCCATCTTGCAGTACCGCAACAAGAGCAGCGACGCGGCGCTGCGACGCGAGCAAGGCCTGGGCCTGCTGGCGCTGTGCCGCGAACACGGCGCGATCTTCCTCGTCAACGACGACGTCGAGCTCGCCCGCGCGCTCGGCGCCGACGGCGTGCACGTCGGCCGCGACGACGCCGGTATCGCCGACGCGCGCCGCGTGCTCGGCGCGAACGCCATCGTCGGCGCCTCGTGCTACGACAAGATCGAACTGGCCGAGGCGGCCGTAGCACGAGGCGCCAGCTACGTCGCCTTCGGCGCGGTGTTCGCCTCCAGCGTCAAACCCGAGGCGGCGCGCGCGCCCTTGAGCCTGTTCGCCGCCGCCAAGCGCCTCGCGGTGCCGAGCGTCGCGATCGGCGGCATCTCGCCGGCCAACGCGCGCCAGGTGGTCGAGGCCGGCGCCGACGCGATCTCGCTGATCTCGGCGCTGTACGACGCGGCCGACCCGACCGCCGTCGCCCGCGAGCTCGCCGCGCTGTACCGTTGAGCCGTCCCGGCCCGACAAGCCAAAAAGGTTGGCCGAGCTTCGTCCGAGGCTCGGCCAACCTTTTTTCGTTTTTCCGCTCCCCGATGCGCCGGGGCGACCCGACGCCAAACTGTGGCGGGGCGCAGAATCCGGCGCGCGCCATGCACCCGCCCATGGTCTTTAGGCCCAGCCCGGCCGCCAGCGCGCCGCGTCGTTCAGCTCGCGCCACGCCAGCGTGAAATGGCGGCGCGTCAGCACCGCCTCGAGCGTCACGCTCGTCACCTTCTGCGCGTCCAGCGCGTCGTACTCGACCTTCACCACCAGGAAATGCTTCTCGCGCTCCCGCGGCGTCAGCGCGGTCCACTTGCTGTTCAACAGTTTCTTCGGCCCGGCCATCGTCCCCTCTCCCCCGTCGCGTCAGCATGGTCAAGCGATGGACAGGCGCCACACGGCGCGCCTCGCGCGCGAGACGCTGGCTGTCTCCCGTTCGACCGCCGCGGCGCCTAGCGGCGACAGTCCGCGACCCGCGCGGCGATCTCGGCCGCCATCCGCTCGCTGGCGCCACGGTGGCGCGCGGTGAAGCCGCTCGCGGCCGACGCCATCGCCTCGCGCGCCGCCCTGTCGGCGATCAGCGCGTCGAAGGCGGCGACCACGCCGGCGGCGTCCGCGCACTGGCGCGCCGCGCCGGCCGACAAGGCCAACGCGCTCGCCTCGGCGAAATTGAACATCGACGGGCCGAACAGCACCGGCCGGCCGACGCTGGCCGGCTCGATCAGGTTCTGCCCGCCCAGCGGCTTGAGGCTGCCGCCGACGAAGGCGACGTCGGCCGCCGCGTAGTAGGCGAACAATTCGCCCATGCTGTCGCCGAGCCAGACGTCGGTGTCGGCTTGCAGTTGACCGAGCCCGGCGCTGCGACGCGCCAGCGTCAGGCCGCGCTCGCTCGCCATCGCCGCCACCGCGTCGAAGCGTTCCGGATGGCGCGGCACCAGCACCAGGAGCGCGTCGAGCGTCTTCCGCGCCGCCCAGGCGTCCAGCAGCAGCGCCTCCTCGTCGTCGCGCGTGCTGGCGGCGACCAGCACAGGCCGCGCGCCGATCGCGGCGCGGAAGCTCTCGCCCAGCGCGAGCTTGTCGGCCGGCGCGGCGATGTCGTACTTGCTGTTGCCGCACACCAGCACGGGCGCGGCGGACAGCTCGGCCAACCTTTGCGCGTCGGCGTCGCTCTGCGCCAGCACGGCGGCGAAACTCTTCACCGCCGGGCGGACCAGCGCGCCGACCTTCTTGTATCCGGCCAGCGATTTTTCCGACAGCCGCGCGTTGGCGAGGAACATCGGCACGCGCGCCTTTTCGGCGGCGGCCAGCAGGTTCGGCCAGATCTCGGTCTCCATCAGCACGCCGAAAACCGGTTTGTAGGCCGCCAGGAAGCCCGCCACGGCGTTCGGCAGGTCGTACGGCAGGTAGCGGACCTCGGCATCCGGATAGAGCGCCTCGGCGGTCGCGCGGCCGGTCGGCGTCATTTGCGTGATCAACAGCGGCGCGGCGGGAAAGCGGCGCCTGAGCGCGGCGATCACCGGCTGCGCGGCGCGCGTCTCGCCGACCGACACCGCGTGAATCCAGATCGCGCCCTTGGCGCGCGGCGCGAAGCGCACGCCGAAGCGCTCGTCCCAGTGTTCGAGGTAGGCCGGCGCCTTCGCGCCGCGCTTTTTCAGGTAGCGGCGCACCAGGGGTTGGCCGAGCCGCCACGCGAGGCTGTAGACGCCGCGCCAGCTCACGCCGTGCCCTCGAGCGCGAACAGCGCGTCCCACGCCGCCTGCGGCGTCGGGCACTGCCCGGTGCCGCCGAGGTTGACCGCGCGCGGCCCCTCGACCACGCCGGTCAGGCTCGGCTCGGTATCGGTGTAGATGCCGACCAGCGGCACGTCGAGCGCGTTCGCCAGGTGCGTGAGGCCGGTGTCGACGCCGACCACCGCGCGCGCGTGGCCGAGCAAGGCGGCCGCCTCGCCCAGGTTCAGCTTCGGCGCGGCCAGCGCGCCGGGAATGCGCGCCGCCAGCCGCCCGGCGCGCGCCTTCTCCGCGTCGTTGCCCCACGGCAGCACCGCCGTCCAGCCCTTTTCCTCCGCCAGGCGCGTCGCCAGCGCCACCCAGTTTTCCTCCGGCCATTCCTTGCTCGCGCGGCTGGTCGCGTGCAGCAGCACCGCGTAGTCGCCGGCCGGCAGCCAGGCGGGGCGCTCGCCGGCCGCGATGCCGAACACCGGCGCGCCCTCGGGCGTGTAGCCGAACACGCGTCCCAAAAGCTGCCGGTTGCGCTCGATCGCCGGCAAGGCGCGGCTGACCGGGTAACGCTTGTCGTAGCAGCGGCTCGCCAGCGGCTCGCGGATGCTCTCGGCGTCGTAGCCGGCCAGCGGCGCGCGCGCCCAGCGCGCCGGGATCGCGCTCTTGATCAGCCCCTGCATGTCGACCACCAGATCGAAGCGCGCGTCGCGCAGCGCCCGTCGGCACGCGCCGATCTCGCGCCAGGTGGCCGGCGACGCCAGCGACTTGCGCCAGCGCCGCCACGCGATCGGGATCACCGTCTCGACCGCCGGGTGCAGCGCGGCGATGCGCGCGAAACCTTCCTCGGCCAACCAGCTGACGCGGGCGTCGGGAAAGTGGCGCGCCAGGTCGGTCAGCGCCGGATAGGTATGGATCAGATCCCCCATCGAGGAGGTGCGCACGATCAGGATTTTCATCGGGGTGACGGAGCGGGAGCCGCGTGGGCTGTGGATAAGGTGAAGGCCGGCGACGAGGCCGGGCGGTTTCGACTGGCAGGATTGTACGAGGCAGGCTGTGGTTAACCAAGTAGAATCACGGGGTTCCGAATGTGGATAAGTGGCTGTGGATAAGCGGAAGGCAAACCATCCACAGCTTGTCCCGCCGTCGCGTGCAGGATTAATCCAAGGTTCATCAACAAGACAAGCCACTGACTTTCATCGCGTTTTTTAGCGTTATCCACAACTTTCCGCGAGGTATTACAGTTTCGTCTTTATAAACCGTTGTGAAAACGAAAACAGCGATGAAGGCAAAATCCGGAGACGGCGACGAACCGTCTGCAAAGCGGGGAAAGGGTTGTGGAAAAGTCGTGCCGACTTGCGATGGCCAGATTTATCCACAAGTGCTCAACGCTGCCCGGACCAGGTTGACACCAGGAAATGCATAGCCGCAAGACGCTGTTTTCAATGAGAAAAACCACGTTATCAACAGCGTCGGGCTACCTTCTACCGTTTTCATCTTATTAAACAAGAGTTCTTTGAATAATGGTCTTGTCGATCAGTGTGGTGCTCATCACGAAAAATGCGGCGCACAGCCTGAAAGCGTGCCTAGACAGTTGTCGCTTCGCCGACGAGGTCGTGCTTGTGGATTCAGGCAGTCGCGACGACACGATCGCGATAGCCAACACCTATGGCGCACGAGTTATCCACCAGGACTGGTTGGGATTCGGTCCGCAGAAGCAGTTTGCGGTCGGGCAGGCGCGCAACGACTGGGTGTTGTGTCTGGATGCCGACGAGTGGCTTTCGGAAACATTGCGCAATGAAATCATCGGCTTGCCGCGCCATCCACAAGCCGTGGCCTACCGTTTCCCGCGTTGCAACAAGTTCATGGGCCGTTTCCTGCGCCACGGCGAAGGCTATCCGGACATGAGCCTGCGGCTGTTCGACCGTCGCCGCGCACGCTGGTCCGACCATGCGGTGCACGAGTACGTGCTCGCCGACGGACCGGTCGGCACGCTGTCCGGCGACCTGATGCACGAGTCCGGCGAAGACATCAGCGTCTACCTCGCCAAGCAGAACCGCTACACCGACCTGCAGGCCGACGCGCTGTTCGTCGCCGGCAAGCGGGTTGGCGCGCTCAAGCTGGTGTCGAGCCCCTTGCTGCGCTTTTTCAAGTTTTACCTTGTCCGTCAGGGGTTTAGGGACGGCCTGCCCGGCCTCGTCCATATCCTGATCGGCTGCTTCAACAGCTTCGTCAAATACGCCAAACTGCTGGAAAAACAGCGACTGGAGAAAAAAGCATGAAAGTGATGGTGACCGGCGCCGCCGGATTCATCGGCCGCGCCGTGTGCGAAAGGCTGCTCGACGCCGGGGATGTCTCGGTGATCGCTGTGGATAACCTCAACGACTACTACGCGGTCGAGCTCAAGCACGCGCGGCTGGCGACGCTCGAAGGCCGTGGCGGTTTCGTTTTCCACAAGCTGGACATCGCCGACAGCGCGGCGATCGACGCGCTGTTCGCCGCCGAGCGACCCGATTACGTGATCCATCTGGCCGCCCAGGCCGGCGTGCGCTACTCGATCCAGAATCCGCACGCCTACACGCAGAGCAATCTGGTCGGCTTCGCCAACATCCTCGAGGCCTGCCGCCGTCACCCGGTCGAGCACCTGGTGTTCGCCAGCTCGTCGAGCGTGTACGGCAAGAACGCCAAGGTGCCGTTCGCCGAGGACGACCGCACCGATACGCCGGTCAGCTACTACGCGGCGACCAAGAAGGCCAACGAGGCGATGGCGGCCAGCTACGCCGAGCTGTACGGCATGACGCTGACCGGCCTGCGCTTCTTCACCGTCTACGGTCCCTGGGGTCGTCCCGACATGGCGCCGTGGTTGTTCACCGAGGCGATCAGCGCGGGTCGGCCGATCAAGGTTTTCAACCATGGTTTGCTGCAACGCGACTTCACCTATATCGACGATATCGTCGAAGGTGTGCTTCGTGTCATGAAATACGTAACAGATAAACGTAGCAAGTTCGAGATTTTCAACATCGGCAACCACCAGCCGGTCGAACTGATGGAGTTCATCCGCTGCGTGGAGAGCGCGTGCGGTCGCGAGGCGGTCAAGGAGTACCTGCCGATGCAGGACGGCGACGTGCCGATCACCTATGCCGACACCGCGCGTCTGCGCGCCGCGGTCGGCTTCTCGCCGGCCACGCCGCTGGCCGACGGCATCGACGCCTTCGTCGCGTGGTACCGGACGTGGAAGGCGCGCGCGTCTGCGTGAGCCGGCGTCCGTCCGGCGCCGCGCCTGGCCGATGACGGGCAACAAAAAACCCCGCTCGAGGCGGGGTTTCGTTTTGCGGCGGCGAGGCCGGACGGGTTTACAGCGAACTGCCGCTGTCCGGGCCGTCGCCGTCGAGCTCGGCCAACCTTTTCACCATCACCTTGTCGACGCGCGTCTTGTCCATGTCCATCACCTCGAAGGCGATGTCGTCCCACTCGAAGCGGTCGGCGACCGCCGGGATGCGGCCGAGCTGGAACATCACGAAGCCGCCCAGCGTGTGGATGTTGCCGCTGTCCTCGCCCGGCAGGCTGTCCTCGATGTCGAACAGGTCGCGGAACTTGTCCAGCGACATCATGCCGTCGATCAGCCAGCTGCCGTCTTCCCGCTCGACCGCCTCGTCATCGTCGTTCAGCGCCTCGGTCGGCAGGTCGCCGACGATGGTTTCGAGCACGTCGTTCATGGTGACCAGGCCTTCGAGCTCGCCGTACTCGTCGACCACCAGCGCGATGTGGTTGCGGGTGATCTTGAACTGCTCCATCAGCTGCATCGGCGAGATCGTCGTCGGCACGTAGAGCGCCGGCTTCAGGAGCGCGGTCAGGTCGACCGGCTGGCCGTTCAGCACCTGGTTGAGCAGGTCCTTGGCGTGGATCAGGCCGAGGATCTGGTCCAGCCCGCCCTTGACGACCGGAAAGCGCGAGAAGGCGTTTTCCTGCAGCTTGGCGAGGTTGACCTCGAGCGCGTCCTCGATGTCGAGCGGCACGATGTCCTTGCGCGGCGTCATGATCGAGCCGATCTTGCGCGTGTCGAGGCGGAAGATGTTGGCGACCAGCTCCTGCTCGGCGCGTTCGAACACGCCCTCGTCGGCACCCTGTTCCATCAGCACCTGGATCTCCTCCTCGGTGATCGACGGTTCCTTGCCGCGGCGTGCGCCGATCAGGCGCAGCACGGTGTCGGTCGATACCGACAGCACCTTCACCAGCGGCGCGGTCAGCCGCGACAGCCACTGCATCGGGCGGGCCATCACCGACGCGATCAGCTCGGGGTTGTGCATCGCGAGGCGCTTGGGCACGAGCTCGCCGAAGATCAGCGAGAAGAAGGTGATCGTCACCACCATCACCGCCAGCGATACCGGCTGCGCGTAAGGGGCGAACAGCGGGAACTGCAACAGCCAGGCGGCCAGCTTGCTGGCGATCGCCTGTTCGCCGAACACGCCGGACAGGATGCCGATCGAGGTGATGCCGATCTGGATGGTGGACAGGAAACGGGTCGGCTGGTCCGACAGCGACAGCGCGGTCTGGGCGCCGCGGTGGCCGTCTTCGGCCCATTGTTGCAGGCGCACCTTGCGCGCCGAGACGATGGCGAGCTCCGACATGGCGAACACGCCGTTGAGCAGGATCAGGAACAGCAGTATCAGAACGTCCATTGGGGTGGGGACAGGAAAGAGGACATTCAAGCTTACCGGCAAAGCCGCCGTCGCGCACCACCGCCGGGCGGTGGGCGTGAAAAAGCCGCCCGGCGGGCGGCGGGGCGGGCAAGGGCGGCGTTCAGGCGAACAGGTCGGCCGGCGCCTCGGCCGACCATTCGACCGGCGTGCGGCCGCGCGACGCCAGCCACGCGTTGGCGCGCGAGAATGGCCGGCTGCCGAAAAAGCCGCGCCGCGCCGACAGCGGCGACGGGTGCGCGCTGGCGAGGATCAGGTGGCGCGCCTCGTCGATCAGCGCGGCCTTGGTCTGCGCCCAGTTGCCCCACAAGAGGAACACGCAGCCGGGGTTGGCGCGGTCGACGGTCGCGATCAGCGCGTCGGTGACGGCCTGCCAGCCGAGCTTGCTGTGGCTGCCGGCCGCGTCGGCGCGCACCGTCAGCGCGGCGTTCAGCAGCAGCACGCCCTGGCGCGCCCAGTCGGACAGGTCGCCGTGGTCGGGGACGGCCGCGCCGACGTCGGCGGCCATCTCCTTGTAGATATTGCGCAGGCTCGGCGGCACGCGCGTGCCGCGCGTCACCGAGAACGACAACCCCATCGCCTCGCCGTCGCCGTGGTAGGGGTCCTGGCCGAGGATGACGACCTTCACGTCGGCCGGCGCGACGTCCTCCAGCGCGCGGAAGATCGCGTCGCGCGGCGGGAAGATCCGTTCGCCGGCGGCGGCGCGGCGCGCCAGCTCGGCGTCGAGCCGCGCCAGCGGCTCGGCCAACGTCGGGGTCGAAAGCGCGGCGCGCCATTCGGGGTGGACGCGCGAGAGGTCGAAATAGCTCGGGAACATGCAGGGACTCGCAAAAGGAAAGCGGCCCCGCAGGGCCGCTGGTGTGCGTGGGCGACGCGGCTCAGTAGTGCGCCATCGTCTGGTCGACGTCCGAAGCCCACGCCTCGACGCCGCCCTTGAGGCTGACCACCTCGTCGAAGCCGGCGTTCTGCAGGTACAGGCCGACCTGGAAGCTCCTGACGCCGTGGTGGCAGATCGTCACGATCGCCCGGTCGTCCGGCAGCTCGGCCATGCGGCCCGGGATCAGGTTCATCGGGATGTGCACGATGCCCGGCAGGCTCGCCAGCTGCACTTCCCAAGCCTCGCGCACGTCGAGCAGCAGCGGCTGCGGACGGCTGTCGTCCGCCAGCCAGGCGGCGAGTTCGGTGGCGCCGATTTCGCGGATCATCGGCGCAATCAGAAGCTGAACGCGGCCGGCGCCAGCGCGCAAGCCTTCGCCAGGCGCGGCACGACGGTGTCGAACGACACGGTCTGGCCGAAGGCGTTCTCGCCGGTGCGGGTGACGACGATCGCGCGCATCACCGGCTCGTCGCCGACGATCACCGCGAGGCGGCCGCCGACGGCCAGCTGCTGCTTGAGCGCTTCCGGCACCACCGGCAGCGAGCCGCCGACCAGGATCGCGTCGAACGGCGCCTTGCCCGGCACGCCGTCGATGCCGTTGCCGTCGAGCAGGGTCACGTTGTCGACGCCGGCCTTCTTCAGGTTGGCTGCGGCGCGCGCCTTCTGCGCCGGGTCGATCTCGACGCTGACGACCTCTTTGCCGAGGCGGGCCAACAGCGCGGTCACGTAGCCCGAGCCGGTGCCGACTTCGAGGATGCGGTCGGTCGGTTTGATGTCGAGGTCCTGCACCAGGCGGGCTTCGACCTTGGGTTCGAGCATCAGCGAGCCGTTAGGCAGCGGCAGCTGCACGTCGGCGAAGGCGATGTCGCGCTGCTCCGGCTGCACGAAGTCTTCGCGTTTCACGGCGAACAGCAGGTCGAGGACCTTGGCGTCGAGCACGTCCCACGGGCGGATCTGCTGCTCGACCATATTGAAGCGGGCTTTTTCGAAATCCATCGAATCGGACTCCACGAGGCTTTTAAAGACAATAACTTGCGATTATTGCACATTTGGCTTACCTTCACAGCACTCCGAGACGGCCGCCTGGCGGGCGTCTCGCCGAACCACGCTAGGGGTCCTGCCGGCCACGCCGCCGCGCGGGTGAGAAACACCCTCTGAACCTGACCCGGATAATACCGGCGTAGGGAAGCGAACCGGCCGCCACCACGAGCGGCGCCCGTCCCCGAGCGGACGCGGCCGAAGTTCCTCCTTGCGCCCAGTGAAGCCCAAGGAGACCACACCGCATGAACGCCCCGACCAAGCTGAATACCGAAATGGTGGTGGACAGCGCCGCCATCCAGCCGCTGCCCAACTCGCGCAAGATCTACGTCGAGGGTTCGCGCCCCGACATCCGCGTGCCGATGCGCGAAATCTCGCAGGCCGACACCCCGACCCAGTTCGGCGGCGAAAAGAACCCGCCGATCTACGTCTACGACTGTTCCGGCCCGTACACCGACCCGGCCGCCACCATCGACATCCGCTC
>NZ_SLXG01000014.1 GCF_004345725.1 Crenobacter luteus
CTGCTCTTCCGTGAACCGCTTCTTCAAGTCCGTTCTCCTCGTATAAAACGAACTTTACTAAGTTTCAGGTGGCCCTGTTTAGGGGGAGCAGGTCAGTCACACCAAGGCCCGCCCGTTGACCGACTTGGTGGAAGTTTTGGCACCGCAGCCGGTGGACTACGTGGTAGATGCCCAGCTCACGCTCTACACCGATGCCGACGCGACATCGGCGGGAGCATTGCTGCAGGCCGCCGCCGAGAAGCACGTCAGCACGCTGGCGGCGAAGCTGGGCCGCGACATCGTTCCCAGCCAGTTGGTGGCTGCTCTATCGGTGCCAGGCGTGTACCGCGTCGAGCTGCTGGAACCGGCAGCCGTTCGCTCGCTCGCACCCCATGAGTGGGCGCGCTGCACGGCCATCAACGTCCGTGTGACGGGGAGGAGTGATGGCTAACTGGACGCCGCGCCCAACCGGGCTGCTCCCCGACTCGCTGGCGCACGATAGCCGGCTGGCGGCTTTCGACGCCTTGCTTTCGCGCATCCAGCAGCTGGACACCGCGCCGACCCTGGTCAATCTGGTGGACAGCGTCAGCAGCGAGGCGCTGCCAGCCCTGGGCGAGCAGTTCCACGTCATGGGTCACGAAGGCTGGTATTTGGCCAGCACCGACGAACAACGCCGGGCGCTGATCAAGCGCGCCATAGAGCTGCACCGCTACCGTGGTACCCGCTATGCCCTGGATGAGGTGTTGGCCATCTTCGGCGTGACGGCCGAACTGGCCGAATGGTGGCAGCAAAACCCACCGGCCACCCCGTACACCTTCGATCTGCTGCTGTGGGTGAACGACAACCTGCTGCCAGGGCAGCCCATCCTTACCGCCGGGCTATACGACAGCCTCCGGCGTATGGTCGACGTCGTGAAGCCTGCACGGAGCGGCTACGGCTTCAAGGTGGGCGTGCGCTTCGACCAGCCCGCCTGGTCGCTGGCCAACGCCCAGGAAGCCGCCGCCGTCGGCCGCTGGGCCGGCGACGCCCAGGCCGTGCAGCCGACGCCGGCCGCGCAGCCGCTGCGCCTGGCCAGCTCCGTGGCCACCACCGCCACTTGCCGCAATGCCGCCGAGCCGCTGGCCGTGCAGCCAACATCTGCGGAGCAGCCGCTGCGCGCCGCCAACGTCCAGCAGGCGCATGCCGTGACGCGCCTGTTGGCCGAGCCGCAGCCGGTACAGCCGGCCCCCGCAACCAACGCCGTGCGGCTCGCCTCGGCCTGCCGCCCGCTGTCCGTTCTACGTGTTTCGATGGAGGTTCAATGAGCACGCCACTACTGCCGACGATTCTGGAAGTCGGTCTCAACGCGATCTGGCGCGCCGGCAATGACGGCCTGGCTGCCCAGATCACCCACATCGCCCTGGGCGACATGGGCTACACGCCCAACCAGGGCCAGACCGGTCTGCGCTCCGAGCGCGCCCGCTACCCGGTGGCGGATGGCAAGCGCGTCAGTTCGCGCCAGATTCACCTGACCGCCTTGGCCGCCGGCAACACCGAGTTCTGGGTGCGCGAAGTCGGCTTCGTGCTGGCTGACGGCACGATGCTCGCCGTCTGGAGCGATCAGAACAAACCGCTCGCGTACAAAGCGGCCGGCGTCGATCTGCTACTGGCCTATGACTTGACGCTATCAGCGGTACCGGCGGACAGCGTGGCGGTGCAGTCCACCGGCGCCGGTCTGTCGCTGGCAATGGCCGGCGAGTACGCCTCACTGGCCAACGCCATGGTCAAGTTGCAGCGCCTCGTCATCAAACCCTACCTGCAATAAAGGAGAAGCCCTATGAGCCTGGAATCCCAAATCGCCGCGCTGGTCGACTCGACCACCGCCCTGACCCAAGAGGTCGCCAATAAGCAGGCACACGTCGATGCTCGCGTCACCGCCAAGATTGCCGATCTAGACAACTGGCGTGCGGGCCATCTGGATGAGCATCCGGCCATCGCTGTCAACTTCAACGCCAGCCTTACCGCGCTCGGCGGTACGGAACCACAGCAATTGCCGCTGGCAATGGGAGTGCATGCTGGTGGTGACTTCTGGGGTAAGTTTGACGTCACCATCATCCCGGTGCGAACTGGCGAAGATCCGACCACCCGCCCGCCGGTGGTGCGTGAACTCCTTCAATACATGGGCTGCGACCGCCAGCACTTTTCGGCCAAGTTCAACATCGTCCAGCTCACGATCAAGAGCATCGCCGCAGGGTTCGGGCCGTACGTTTTTCATATTCCGTACCAGCACGTCAAGGTAAGTGAGTTCACCAGTGTGGTGATGTACCACAAGGTGGTCGGCGGGGCGGATTGGGGTTGGACGGACAGTGCAAAAAAAGGTGTGTGGAATCAGGTCACCCACCATTTCAGCTCGAACAACGCGGGCGAATACGTCCACGTCGATATCGGCGTCGGTGGTGCACCAGCCGTGGGCGACACCCTCTACCTCGCGCTGCCGCAAATTGTGCCCGGCAAGTGGAACCCACAGCATCGTGCCCCGCAGATGTACAACATCTTCGACCTGATCCTGGACGTGGCCGCCAGTGGTACGCCGCCTGCCGGCATGCTGGGCGGCGTCTTCGCAGGCATCACCAATACCAATCGCTAAGGACTGAACCATGCAACAACTGCAGAAGAGCCACTCTGATCAGCGCGACGAGCACACCCTGATCATGACCGCCACCGGGCTGGCTTCGCCCGCCGAACTGCGGGCACAGGCACTGCGTGCCGAGCGCAACCGCCGGCTGAACGAGTGCGACTGGACCCAGCTGTCCGACGCACCGCTGACCGCTGAGCAGAAAGCCGCCTGGGCCAGCTACCGCCAGGCGTTGCGCGACGTGCCGGAAGCCGCCGCTGACCTCGATAACGTCGTATGGCCGGTGCAGCCGTGAGATTGCCCCACCTGGTGATCTACACCGACCGCCTGCCCTCCGGGGTAGGCGGCACGGCCAACGACCCGATCGTGCGCATCCGTCCCGAGTACCGCGCCGACGCCGGCATCCACGCCCACGAGTACGAGCACGTTCGCCAGTGGTACCAGGAGGGCGTGGTGGGCATGGCGCTGGTGGCGCTGCTCGCGCTGGTGGGCGGCACCCACTGGTCCCTGGCACTGGCGATCGCACCGGCCGGCATGGCCACGCACTCGCTGGCCTACGCCCTGTGGGCACGGCATCGGCTGTGGTGTGAGGTGCAGGCGTACCAGGTGCAGATGCGGCACGGTCTGAGTCTGGACGATGCCGTCGCTCGGCTATGAGTCCCCGCTACAAGTTGGGATCGCACTACAACGACGCGCGCCGTTTGTTGAGCGCGTAGGAAGAGAAGACAGCGACCGGGAGGGTGTTGGAGCACCCTCCCGGCCAGCTGACCCGCAGACCATAGCTGCAAGTCATCCCGAGGCTGCCGCCTTCAGCGCTGAAAGCGCGGCAAGTCTAGCGGAATAATTGACACCCGATAAGGGCTTGCAGATGTTTAACGTTGAAATTCGCTGTGGCCAGTGTGGCCGCAAACTGGCCTCTGGCCGCTATATCGAACTGACCATCAAGTGCCCGCGCTGTCGGGCCATGAACCATTTGAAGGCCGAGAGCCTCCCCTCCGAGCGCCCAGGAGCGCCACAACAAGGAGACGACGATGGACGCCAGTCCGATCATCCCTTGGCTGGGCGGCAAACGACGCCTGGCTGACAAGCTGTTACCCCTGTTCCCGAAACACGAGTGCTATGTGGAACTGTTCTGCGGTGGCGCGGCACTGTACTTCCTGCGCCACGTCCCCGCGCCGGTCGAGGTGCTGAATGATGTGAACGGGGAATTGGTGAATTTATATAGGGTGGTGCAGAGCCACATGGAGGAGTTCGTCCGGCAGTTCAAGTGGGCACTGAGCAGCCGCGAGGTGTTCAAGTGGCAGCAGATGACCCGCCCGGAGACCCTGACCGATATCCAGCGCGCGGCGCGTTTTTTCTACCTGCAGCACCATGCGTTTGGCGGCAAAGTGGCTGGCCAGAACTACGGCACAGCCACCACCGCGCCTATGATCAACCTCTGCAGGATCGAAGAAAACCTCAGTGCAGCGCATCTGCGGTTGGCTGGCACCAACGTCGAGCACCTTTCGTGGCAGGACTGCCTGAAGCGCTATGGCCGTCCGCATACCTTCTTCTATGCCGATCCGCCGTACTGGCAAACCGAAGGCTACGGCGTGCCTTTCGAGTTCGACCAATACCTGCAGCTGGCCGAGGCAATGCGGACTTGCAAGGGGAAGGTGATGGTCAGCATCAATGACCACCCCGACATTCGGGCGGCGTTCAAGGGTTTCTGGATGGAAGGGCTGGACATCAAGTACAGCACCGGCAACGCCCACGGCGCACCCGAAACCAGCCGGGAGCTGGTGATTACCAACCGGGAGCCTGAGGCGCTGGGCGGGTTATTCTAAAAACAAAACCCCAATAATATTCTACCTGAAAAGCCTTGCACGCCAAGGCCAGAAGCAACAAGCCCCGCATTGCGCGGGGCTTCGTGACAATTAACGCGCAAATCCGGTGCGGCGTGGTGTTAAGCTGTGGTGCCAAAACTAGCGCAAACGGGTGCCAAAATGCGCGCCGCGTTACAGGTGTGCGTAGACAGCCGATGCACTTGGCGCGGGAAGCAGCGAGCAGGGTCGCCAGGGGCGCGGGGCCGTGCGCGGACGGAAGGCGGCGCATGATAACCACCCAGCAACGGGGATGGCTCGGTATAGAGAGAGGCGCGACGGGCGGAAACGTCGGATGGGAAACAGAATCAGCTTGGGTGGGCTGATAAGGCAAGCACTTGGGCCGCCCCGAGAAAGCTGCCGTTGAGCAGGTGGCGGAGCCGAGGCGGGCAGGGGTCAGTATTTCGCAGGCGGCAGCCCGGCTCGGCGTCCCGGAAAGTACGGTCAAGGCTCTCACTTCCGAGACTCGCCGGAGCGGAATATTAGACACGATTGTCTAATATTCCGCCTAAAACCCCGCACGCAAAACGGGCCTTGCATTGCTGCAAGGCCCGTCGTATCTGGTGCCGGCGAAAGGAGTCGAACCCTCGACCTTCTGATTACAAGTCAGCTGCTCTACCAACTGAGCTACGCCGGCGAAGGAGGCGGATTATCGCCCAGTTACGTCATATGCCGCAAGCCTCAGCGCCCGGATTTGCTCACCCGGTGCAGGGTCTGCACCCTTGACTTGGCCGTTGCGGCCGACCTGGCCGGGCGCTGCTTCTGTTGCGGGCGCACCTTTTGGCTGCGCACGACACGTTTGGGCTTGGCCGCGACGCGCGCCGGCGTGGCCGATTTCTTTTGCATGCTTGCCGGGCCGGCCGCGCGCAGCTTGCGCGCCGTCGCCTTTTGGGTGGCGGTCCCCCGGTTGCCGATGGCGTGCGTGGGGCGGGCGGTGCGCTTCGACGCCTGCAGCGGGCGGGCGGATCCCGCGGCCTTCGACGTCGGCTGCTTGCCCTCGTGGCGGCGGGACGTCGCCTGGGTGGCGATGCGGCCGCGCTTGCCGTCCTTCGCCTTGATCGCGACCGGACGGCTAACGCCTCGCGCTCTCGGTTTGAGCGACGGACTCACGCTCGACGGTCGTTTCTTGCCGGCCACCGGGCGGGGCGAGGCCTTGTGGTCGCGTTTTGTTGCCCGGTCGGCCCGTTTCGGGCCCGACGTGGTCGTCCGGACGGGCCGGGGCTCGGCTTGCACCTTGCGAACCGGGGTGGCCGCCGGCTGGGGCGCCGGGGCAGCGGCCCGGTTGGCCTTGGCGCGCGCCGGCGCTCTGGGCTGGAAGTCGCCAGGCAGCGGCGCGTCCTCGAGGGTGGCCTGGGCCGGTGCGGCAAGGCAGAGGCCGAGCAGCCCCAGCGCGCACAGGCGTCGGAATGCGTTGAAAGTCATGATGGGGGCGTAGTCGTATACAATCGGCAATTACAGGATGGGCTGTGTTTTTTATATTAACATGGAAAGGCTTTGCGCCCGACTGGGCGCAGCCCATGAGAATCGATACCGATCGACGAATTACGAGGGGGAATCCGCATGATTTTGCAAAAGAAATGGGTACTTGCCGGCGTGGTGGCCGCGGCGCTCGCCGTGACGGCCTGCAGCAAGAAAGAGGAAGCGCCGGCTGCCGGTGCGGCGGGCGAGGCGCGCGAATACATCGTCGGCAGCGACGCCGCGTACGCGCCGTTCGAGTTCCAGAACGACAAGAACGAAGTGGTCGGCTTCTCGGTCGAGGTGCTGTCCGCGGTGGCGGAAAAGGGTGGCTTCAAGGTCCGCTTCCTGAACACGCCGTGGGAGGGCATTTTCGCAACGCTTGACCAGGGCGACCGCGACATCATTTCCTCGTCGGTGACCATTACCGACCAGCGCAAGCAGAGCATGGACTTTTCCGAGCCTTACTTCGAGGCGCGCCAGCTGATCGCCGTCGGCAAGGGTGTCGGCGACGTCAAGTCCTTCCAGGACCTCAAGAACAAGAAGGTATCGGTGCAGACCGGCACCACCGGCGACGAAGTGGTCCAGAAGCTGCTCGGCAAAACCAGCCCGAACATCAAGCGCTTCGAAAGCATGCCGCTGGCGCTCAAGGAGCTCGAAAGCGGCGGCGTGCAGGCGTCGGTCGGCGACAACGGCGTGGTGATCAACTACGTGAAGAACAACCCGGGCAGCGGCATCGTCACCGTCGAGGACGCGCAGACCTTCGCCCCCGAGTTCTACGGTTTCGCGGTGAAAAAAGGCAATACCGAGCTGCTGGAGAAGATCAACAAGGGGCTCGCGGCGATCAAGGCCGACGGCACCTACGACCAGATCTACAAGAAATATTTCGGTAACTGAGCAGGGCCCCTTCCCCGGCAAACGCCGGGGAAGGTTTTTTCATGACCGCCCGTCCGCCGCGACGGGCCAACGGCGCGCCCGCCGGGCGACGCATGACAAGACGATGTTCGTAGGGAGGACATCATGGATTTTCGCTGGCAGATGATCGTCGAGTATCTGCCCCTGTTCATCGACGGGATCAAGATGACGCTGGGCATCACCTTGATCGCGATCTTCTTCGGGGTGCTGATCGGCCTTTTCATGGGGGTGGCCAGGTTGGCCGAGGCGCGCCACGGCGCGCTCAAATGGGCGCTCAAGCTCGGCGTGCGCTGGCCGGCCGGCGCCTACGTCACCTTTTTCCGCGGCACGCCGCTGTTCGTGCAGATTCTGCTGGTCCACTTCGCGCTGATGCCGATGCTGGTGCACCCGACCGACGGGCTGTTGATCGACGGCGACTTGGCGCGCGACATCCGCCAGAACTACGGCGCCTTTTTCTCTGGCTTGTTGGCGCTGACGCTGAACGCCGGCGCCTACATCACCGAGATCTTCCGCGCCGGCATCCAGTCGATCGACAAGGGCCAGATGGAGGCGGCGCGCTCGCTCGGCCTCTCCTACGGCAAGGCGATGCGCTTCGTGGTGATCCCGCAGGCCTTCCGCCGCATGCTGCCACCCCTGGGCAACGAGGCGATCATGCTGCTCAAGGACAGCTCGCTCGTGTCGGCGATCGGCCTTGCCGAGCTGGCGTTCGCCGCGCGCACCGTCGCCGGCGTCTACTCGCGCTACTGGGAGCCGTACCTGACGATCTCCTTCGTCTACCTCGCGCTGACCATTCTGATGGCCTGGGGCATCGCCCACCTCGAGACGCGGCTGAAGATCGCGACGCGCTGAGGTCACGCACTTCGCCGCAGCCGGCCTTCGGGCCGGCTTTTTTCTTGCCGGCCGGCGGGGGCGGGCCTGACCGGCAGGGCCGCGCCGTGCTAAGATCGCAGGTATTTGCCATCAAGAGCGATTGCCCATTTACCCATGACAGATCAGCTTTTCGCCAAGGAAACGATTCCGATCAGCCTGGAAGAGGAGATGCGCCGCTCCTACCTCGATTACGCGATGAGCGTGATCGTCGGCCGCGCGCTCCCCGACGTGCGCGACGGCCTCAAGCCGGTGCACCGTCGCGTGCTGTACGCCATGCACGAACTGTCCAACGACTGGAACCGCGCGTACAAGAAATCGGCGCGTATCGTCGGCGATGTGATCGGTAAATACCACCCGCACGGCGACACCGCGGTGTACGACACCATCGTGCGCATGGCGCAGGACTTTTCCTTGCGCTATCCGCTGGTCGACGGCCAGGGCAACTTCGGCTCGGTCGACGGCGACAACGCCGCCGCGATGCGATACACCGAGATCCGCATGGCGCGCATCGCGCACGAACTCTTGGCCGACATCGACAAGGAAACCGTCGACTTCGGCCCGAACTACGACGGCTCCGAGCACGAACCGCTGATCCTGCCGGCCAAGATCCCGAACCTGCTGATCAACGGCAGCTCCGGCATCGCCGTCGGCATGGCGACCAACATCCCGCCGCACAACCTCAACGAGGTGGTCGACGCCTGCCTCGCGCTCTTGGCCAATAGCGAGCTGACGATCGACGAGCTGATCGACATCATCCCGGCGCCGGACTTCCCGACCGCCGGCATCATCTACGGCACCGCCGGCGTCAAGGAAGGCTACCGCACCGGCCGCGGCCGCGTGATCATGCGCGCGCGCACCCACGTCGAGCCGATCGGCAAGGGCGACCGCGAAGCGATCATCGTCGACGAGATCCCGTACCAGGTGAACAAGGCGCGCCTCCTGGAGCGCATCGGCGAACTGGTGCGCGACAAGCAGATCGAAGGCATCTCCGACCTCAGGGACGAGTCGGACAAGTCCGGTATGCGCGTGGTGATCGAACTGAAGCGCGGCGAAATGCCCGAGGTGGTGCTCAACCACCTGTACAAGCTCACCCAGCTGCAGGACAGCTTCGGCATCAATATGGTCGCGCTGGTCGACGGCCAGCCGCGCCTGTTGAACCTCAAGCAGATCCTGGAAGAATTCCTGCGCCACCGCCGCGAAGTGGTGACGCGCCGCACGCTGTACGAACTCAGAAAGGCGCGCGAACGCGGCCACGTGCTCGAAGGTCTGGCGGTCGCGCTGTCGAACGTCGACGAAATTATCGCGCTGATCAAGGCGTCGCCGACGCCGTCCGAAGCCAAGGCCGGCCTGATGGGCCGCGCCTGGCGTTCCGACCTGGTCGAGGAGATGCTGTCGCGCGTCGACCCGGACAAGGCGCGCCCGGAAGGGTTGGCCGAGGCCTTCGGCCTCAAGGAAGACGGCTACCGCCTGTCCGACACGCAGGCGCAGGCGATTCTGGAGCTGCGCCTGCAGCGCCTGACCGGCCTCGAGCAGGACAAGATCGTCGGCGAGTACCGCGAGATCATGGACGTGATCCTCGACCTGATCGACATCCTCGACCGCCCCGAGCGCATCAACCAGATCATTTCCGACGAGCTGACCGCGATCAAGGCGCAGTTCGGCGACGCGCGCCGTTCCGAGATCGAGCCGTTCGGCGGCGACATCAACATCGAGGACCTGATCACCCCGCAGGACATGGTGGTCACGCTGTCGCACGGCGGCTACATCAAGGCGCAGCCGGTCGGCGACTATCAATCGCAGCGCCGCGGCGGCCGCGGCAAGCTCGCCGCCGCGACCAAGGAAGACGACTTCGTCGAGACGCTGTTCGTCGCCAACACGCACGACTATCTGTTGTGCTTCTCCAGCCTCGGCCGCTGCTACTGGATCAAGGTCTACAACGTGCCGCAGGGCGGCCGCACCAGCCGCGGCAAGCCCATCGTCAACGTGCTCGCGCTGGCCGACGGCGAGAAGATCAACGCGGTGCTGCCGGTCAAGGAATTCCGCGAAGACCAGTACGTGTTCATGGCCACCGGCAACGGCACGGTGAAGAAGACCTCGCTGGTCGACTTCTCGCGTCCGCGCACCGCCGGCATCATCGCGATCAACCTCGACGACGACGACAAGCTGATCGGCGTGGCGCTCACCTCGGGCAACGACCAGGTGATGCTGTTCTCCGACGCCGGCAAGTCGGTGCGCTTCAGCGAGACCGACGTGCGCGCGATGGGCCGCGCCGCCGGCGGCGTGCGCGGCATGATGTTGGCCGAGGGCCAGCAGGTGATCTCGCTGCTGGTCGCCAGCGACGACGCGCAGCAGGTGCTGACCGCGACCGAAAACGGCTACGGCAAGCGCACGCCGGTCGGCGACTACCGCCTGACCAGCCGCGGCACGCAGGGCGTGATCGCGATCGACACCGGCGAGCGCAACGGTCGCCTCGTCGCCGCCGTCCTGGTCGAAGAGAGCGACGACGTGATGCTGATCACCACCGGCGGCGTGCTGATCCGCACCAAGGTCGCCGAGGTGCGCGAGACCGGCCGCGCCGCACAGGGCGTACGCCTGATCAACCTCGACGACGGCGAGAAGCTGATCGGCATCGAGAAGGTTGCCGAGGGCGACGACGAGGCCGAAGGAGGCGAAGCGGCCGGCGAGGGCGCCGGGGCATGAGCGTGAACACCCCCGCCAACCGCGAAGTATTCGAGACGCTCGCGGCGGTGTTCGCCAGGCTGCCGCACTGCAAGACGCTCGGCTTCGAATACGTCGGCCTCGACGGCGTCAAGCCGACGCTGAAGGTCGAATGGCGGCCCGACCTCGTCGGCAATCCGGCGACCGGCGTGGTGCACGGCGGCGTGATCACCTCGCTGGTCGACACCACCAGCGCGATCGCGGTCTCCGCAAGGTTGGCCGAGCTCGAGACGATCGCCACGCTCGACTTGCGCATCGACTACCTGAAGGCCGCGACGCCGGGGCGAGCGATCTTCTGCACCGCCGAATGCTACCGGCTCGCCGGCCAGGTCGGCTTCACGCGCGCCGTCTGCTATCACGACGACGCGAACGATCCGATCGCGCACGGCGTCGCCACCTTCATGCGCGAATCGACCCCGCTGCCGATCTGGCGCGACGGAGGGACGAAATGAGCGCCTTCATGGAACGATTGCTCGAGCTGCGCGATCAGAAGCGCTACCGGGACATCATCGACGCGATTCCGTACGCGCGGCTGATGGGCGTCGAATTCGCCGAGGACGAGACGGGCGGGCTGCTGTTCTCCTTGCCGTTCGACGCGAAGAACGTCGGCAACACCGTGCTGCCGGCGCTGCACGGCGGGCTGATCGGCGGCTTCCTCGAGAACGCCGCGCTGATCCACCTGATGTGGAACCGCGAATCGCTCGAGACGCCGAAGATCGTCGACTTCTCGCTCGACTACCTGCGCTCCGGGCGCGCCCGGACGCTGTACGCCCGCTGCACGATCACCAAGCAGGGCAAGCGCGTCGCGCACGTGCTGATCGAGGCCTGGCAGGACGAGCCGAGCCGGCCGGTCGCCGTCGCGCGCGCGCACTTCCTTTTGCAAACCGCTGCCTGACACGTTGGAGACAGACAAGATGGCCAAGGTGTACAACTTTTCCGCCGGCCCGGCGGTCCTGCCGCACGAAGTGCTGGCCGAAGCGCAGAGCGAGATGCTCGACTGGCACGGCTCCGGCATGTGCGTGATGGAAATGAGCCATCGCGGCAAGGAGTTCATGGAGATCATCCACGACGCCGAGCACGACCTGCGCGAACTCATGGGCATCCCGTCGAACTACAAGGTGCTGTTCCTGCAAGGCGGCGCCAGCCTGCAGTTCGCGATGGTGCCGCTCAACCTGCTGGGCGACAAGGCCGGCTTCGACCTGGTCGACACCGGCCACTGGTCCAGGCTCGCCGCCAAGGAAGGGCGCCGCTACGGCAAGGTCAACGTCGTCGCCAGCAGCGAAGACCGCCGCTACAGCTACGTGCCGCGCCAGGACGCATGGCAGTGCGACCCGAACGCCGCCTACCTGCACTACACCTCGAACGAGACCATCGGCGGCCTGCAGTTCGACTTCGTGCCCGAGGTCGACGTGCCGCTCGTGTGCGACATGTCGTCCGACCTGTTGTCGCGCGAAGTCGACGTATCCAAGTTCGGCCTGATCTACGCCGGCGCGCAAAAGAACATCGGCCCGTCCGGCCTGACGCTGGTGGTGGTGCGCGAAGACCTGCTCGGCCGCGCGCGCGCCGACCTGCCGACCATGCTCAACTACCAGACCCACGCCGACGCCGACTCGATGTACAACACGCCGGCGACCTACCCGATCTACATCGCCGGCCTGGTGTTCAAGTGGATGAAGGAGCAGGGCGGCGTCAAGGCGATGGCGGCGCGCAACACCGAGAAGGCCGGGCTGCTCTACCACGCGATCGACGCCAGCGACGGCTTCTACACCACCCATATCGAGGCGCCGTTCCGCTCGCAGATGAACGTGGTGTTCCGCCTGAAGGACGAGGCGCTCGAGGACACCTTCCTGTCCGAGGCGAAAAAGAACGGCCTCGTGCAGCTCAAGGGTCACCGCGCCGTCGGCGGCATGCGCGCGTCGATCTACAACGCGATGCCGATCGAGGGCGTCAAGCAGCTGGTGCACTTCATGCTCGACTTCGCGCGCCAGCACGGCTGAGCCCGCGGCAAGGGGCGGCTCGGCCAACCTTGCGAACCCGCCGGCATGCCGGCGGGTTTTTTTGTCGCCCGCGGGACGATCCGGGCGCAAACTGGCTGCCGCGCGTTCAGGCGCAGGGGGCGTCGTCCTCGTGCCGCCCGCGAGCGCGCCGGCACCGGGAATTTCTCGCGACACGCCTTGCGACGACCGGCCATCTCGCGGAAACTTAGTCGATTGCCAAGGCCACCTGCCATTTGAAAGACTGAGAACGTGTCGGAAGAACTGCTAAAACAACATCGGGACGCCATCGACAGCATCGACGCCCAGGTTCTGAAACTGCTCAACGAGCGCGCCGAGCACGCGCGCACCATCGGCGAGATCAAGGGGAGCGGTGTCGTCTACCGTCCCGAGCGCGAGGCGCAGGTCCTGCGCCGCATCAAGGACATCAACCCGGGTCCCTTGCCGGGCGAATCGGTCGCGCGGCTGTTCCGCGAGATCATGTCCGAGTGTCTGGCGCTCGAACGGCCGCTGTCCATCGCCTTCCTCGGCCCCGAGGGCACCTTCACCCAGCAGGCGGCGGTCAAGCACTTCGGCCACGCCGCGCATACCGTCGCCTGCGCGTCGATCGACGAGGTGTTCCGCCTGGTCGAATCGCGCCAGCTCGACTACGCCGTCGTGCCGGTCGAGAACTCGACCGAGGGCGCGGTCGGCCGCACGCTCGACCTCTTGGTCAACACCCCGCTGAAGATCTGCGGCGAGGTGGTGCTGCGCATCCACCACCACCTGCTGCGCAAGACGCCGGACTTCGACGGCGTCCGCCGCGTCTACTCGCACGCGCAGTCGCTCGCGCAGTGTCACGAATGGCTGAACAAGAACCTGCCGGCCGACGTCGAGCGCGTGTCGGTGGCGAGCAACGCCGAAGCGGCGCGGCTGGCCAGCGAGGACGACAGCTTCGCCGCGATCGCCGGCCAGTCGGCCGCCGAGCGCTACAGCCTCGTCAAGCTGGCCGAGAACATCGAGGACGAGCCGAACAACACCACGCGCTTTCTGGTGCTCGGCCACCAGGACGTCGCGCCCAGCGGCCAGGACAAGACCTCGATCGTCGTCTCGGCGCCCAACCGCCCGGGCGCGGTGCACTCGCTTCTGGCGCCGATGGCCGAGAACGGCGTATCGATGACCAAGTTCGAATCGCGCCCGTCGCGCGCCGGCCTGTGGGACTACGTGTTCTTCATCGACCTCGAGGGCCATCACGGCGACGCAGCGCTGCAGCAGGCGCTCGACGGCCTCGCGGCGCGCGCCGCCTACGTCAAGGTGCTCGGCTCCTACCCGGTGGCGGTGCTCTGACCCGGCGCGGCTCCGCTCGATCGCGCCGGCGGGGGCTTTCCGCGCCGGCGGCACAAACAGCTTTATGGGAAACAGGATGGAACTGGAATCGATCTGCGTCTTCTGCGGCGCCAATCCGGGCGTGCGCCCCGAATACCGCGCCGCCGCCGAGGCCTTCGGCCGGCGCGTCGCCGACGAGGGGCTGACGCTGGTCTACGGCGGCGGCAACGTCGGCCTGATGGGCGCGGTCGCCGACGCGGCGCTAGCCGCCGGCGGGCGCGTCAAGGGCGTCATCCCCGGCTTTCTGAAGGACAAGGAAGTCGCGCACGGCGGACTGAGCGAGCTGATCGTCACCGAGTCGATGCACCAGCGCAAGGCGCAGATGGCCGCGCATTCGGACGCTTTCGTCGCGCTGCCGGGCGGCTTCGGCACCTTCGAGGAGCTGTTCGAGATGGTCACCTGGTCGCAGCTGCACCTGCACAAGAAGCCGGTCGCGCTGTTGAACCTCAACGGCTTCTACGACCCCTTGATGGCGCTGATCGACAAGGGCATCACCGAGGGCTTCATCCGCGAGGACAACCGCGGCCTCGTCACCGCCCACCCGGACATCGACGACCTGTTCGCGGCCCTGCGCACCTACCACCATCGCGCGGCCGACCGCTGGCTGCCGACGGTCGCGGGCTAGCGCGCCGGCCAAGTCGGGCGGCGGCTTCGCCGTGACCGTCGCCCGCATCAAGCGTGGCCCACCTTTTTCTTCACCCCAAGAAGGAGAACCCCATGTCCGAACAATCCGTCGCCGTGGTGCTGTCCGGCTGCGGCGTGGTCGACGGCGCCGAGATCACCGAGGCGGTCGGCCTCTTGATCGCGCTGTCCCAGGCCGGCATTCCCTACGTCTGCTATGCGCCCGACCGGCCGCAGATGCACGTGTTCGACCACGCCAAGGGCGAGGACGGGGACGGGGCGCGCAACATCCTGACCGAGTCGGCGCGCATCGCGCGCGGCAAGATCGCGCCGCTGTCGCGGCTCAAGGCGTCCGAGCACGCGGCGGTGCTGTTCCCCGGCGGTTTCGGCGCGGCCAAGAACCTTTCCACCTTCGCGACCGACGGCCGCGACGCACGCCTCTACGACGACGTGCGCACCGTCGCGCTCGACTTCATCCTCGAGCAGAAACCGCTGCTCGCGCTGTGCGCGGCGCCGCTGGTGCTGGCGCTGGCCGCGCGCGACGCCGGTATCCAGGGCGCGAAGCTGACCGTCGGCACGCACGCCGAGGGCGCGGCGCTGGTCGAGGCGCTGGAGGCCTGGGGCCAGACCCACGTCGAGACGCCGGTCGACGCCGCCTGCGTCGACGAGGCGCACCGTTTCGTCACCGCGCCGGCCTATATGTACGGCGCGGCCACCCCGGCCGAGGTATTCGCCTCGTGCCAGGCGGCCGTCGCGGCGCTCAAGCCGCTGCTGCACTGAGCCGCCGGTCCGTTCAACCCGGGTGCGCAAAGGAGAAGAACCATGGCCGAGGAAGTGATCAGGCTGACGCTGACGCAGCGTCAGGACTACCAGTTCGACACCCGCTTCGACGGCGGCCAGTCGCTGGTCGCCGACGAGCCGCCGCCGCTGGGCGGCGGGGCAGGGCCGGCGCCGACGCAGCTGCTGCTCGCGTCGGTGGCCAACTGCCTGACGGCGAGCCTGCTGTTCGCGCTGCGCAAGTACCGCGAACCGGACGCACCGCTGTCGACCGCGGCCGAGTGCGAGGTCGACCGCAACGAGCGGGGCCGCCTGCGCGTGACCGGCATCGCCGTCACGCTGCGGCTCGGCCTGCCGGCGCACGCCTACGGCAAGCTCGACCGCATCCTGGCCAGCTTCGAAGATTTCTGCACCGTCACGCAGAGCGTCGCCGCCGCGATCCCGACCCGGGTGACGGTGGTCGATTCGCTCGGCGCCGTCGTGAAGGTCCCCGAGACGGTCTGAGCGGCCGGCGGCGTCAAGTAAAAAGCTCGGCCAACCTTGCGAGGGTTGGCCGAGCTTTTTCGTGACCGGACGCCGTTCAGCGCGCGTCGCGTTCGAGCACGCGCAACAGCGCGGCCGAGACCATCTCGCCGATCTGCGCGAGGTACTGGGTGTGCATCGCGCGGGTGAACCGGTCGGCGTCGCCGCTGGCGAGCACCAGCAGGCCGAAGGGTTCGCGGCCCGGCGCGCGCAGCGGCAGCTGGGCGAACGATTCGAGCACCGGCTGCGCCGGGAACCAGCCGATCACCTCGTCGCTGGCGTAGGGGCCGCAATAGGGCGCCGACAGATTGCGCGCGTGCTGGCGGGTCGCCTCGCGCGTGCAGCACAGCGCGGGGAGGGCGGCTGCGGCCGGGTGCCACAGCCGCAGCGCGACGCGGTCGAGTCCGAAGGCGTCGGCGAAGGTCGACGTCAGCGCCTCGACCAGCGCCGACGGCTCGTCCTCGGCCAACAGCGCCAGCGTCAGCCGGTGCAGGCGGCCGAGCGTGCGGTCGTTCGCCTCGCCGTGCGCGAGCAGTTGCGCGAGCCGGCCCTCAAGCTGGCGCGTCTTGTCGCGCAGCTCGAGCAGCTGCCGCTCGGCCAACGGTACGACGACCCGCTCGGCGGCCGGCCTGAGGCCGAAACGCGCCGCATGCGCCTGCAGGAAGGCCGGATCGGCCTCGAGAAACGCCAACACCTCGTCGCTATGCATCGTCACCCCGCTTTGCGCTGAGCCGCGCCCGTTCAGAACTCGACTTCGCCGGAGAACACCGTCACCGCCGGACCGGTCATGTAGACCGGCTGGCCGGGGCCGGCCCAGGAAATGCTCAGGTCGCCGCCGCGCGTGTGGACCTTGACCGTCTCGTCCAGCAGGCCGCGGCGGATGCCGGCGACCACCGCCGCGCAGGCGCCGGTGCCGCAGGCCAGCGTCTCGCCGGCGCCGCGCTCGAACACGCGCAGGCGGATCTCGTCGCGCGCGACGACCTGCATGAAGCCGGCGTTGACGCGCTCGGGAAAGCGCGGGTGCGACTCGATCGCCGCGCCGACCGCGCCGACCGGCGCGGCGTCGACGTCGTCGACCACCTGGACCGCGTGCGGATTGCCCATCGACACCACGCTGATCTGCCAGGTGCCGCCGGCCGCCTCGAGCGGGTAGCTCACCGCCTCGGCGTCGGCGACGAAGGGAATCTCGGCCGGCGCCAGGCGCGGCACGCCCATATCGACCTTCACGCTGCCGTCGGCCTCCAGCTGCGGCACGATCACGCCGCGCGCCGTCTCGACGCGGATCGCCGGCTTGTTGGTCAGCCGCTGCTCGGTGACGAAGCGCGCGAAGCAGCGCGCGCCGTTGCCGCACTGCTCGACCTCGCCGCCGTCGTTGTTGAAGATGCGGTAGCGGAAGTCGTTGTCGGCGTCACGCGGCGCCTCGACCAGCAACAACTGGTCGAAGCCGATACCGAAGTGCCGGTCGCCCAGCTCGCGGATGCGCTCGGGGCTAAGGGTCACGGTCTGGCGCACGCCGTCGATCACGACGAAGTCGTTGCCGAGGCCGTGCATCTTGCTGAATTTGAGTTTCATGCTGTGCTTGTGAAGGGGGAATCGCGGATCGGCATCATATTAACACCCCGCATACTGCCGTCATCCGGAAAATTGACACCCTTACTGATCGATAAGTAAAGTGAAGTCATGACGACGATGCAGACAGCCCCCGCCGCGCGCGACGACACCCGCGGCAAGATTCTCGACCTCGCCGAGCTGCTGTGGCTCGGACGCGGCTTCAACGGCTTCAGCTACCAGCACATCAGCCGCGAGCTCGGCGTGAAAAACGCCGCGATCCACTACCACTTCCCGCACAAGGTCGACCTCGGCGTCGAGCTGGTACGCCGCTACCGCCGGCGACTGGCGCGCTACATCGAGGCGGCGGCCGAGCTCGACGCGCGCGGCCAACTCGAGCGCTTCATCGCGCTGTCCGACGCCTACTATCGGAACGAACAGCAGATCTGCCCGTCGGGCAGCCTGTCGGCCGAGTTCCACACGCTGCCGGACGCGCTGAAGGCCGAGGCGGCGCTGTTCGTCGCCGAGATGCGCGCCTGGGCGCTGGCCCTTGTGCGGCGCGGGCGCGAGGAGGGCGCTTTCGCGCCGTCCTCGTCCGACGCGGAGGCCGCCGATCTGCTCTACGCGTCGCTGCAGGGCGCGCTGCAACTGGCGCGCATGGCGCCGGACCTGCTGCCCCAGGTCAAGTCGGCGCTGCGCGCGCAGCTGGGCATTCCCCCGGGCGCCTGAAACGCCCTCCCGAAAAAAACCGACAAGAAAAACACCGTCCACACGAGGATATCCATGAACCGAAGCCCGAACCGCATGAGCCGGCTCGCCGCGCGCTGCAACGCGCTGCCGCCGTCGTTGCGCAGCCCCATCCTGACCCGCCTGTTTGCGCGGCTGGTGCCGTTTCTCGGCACCGCGTCGTTGCGCTTCGACCGCGTGACGCCGCACCAGGTGGTGGTATCGATCCGAAACCGCCGCAAGGTACAGAACCACATCAAGGGCGTGCACGCGGCGGCGATGGCGCTGTTGGCCGAGACCGCGACCGGTTTCGTCGTCGGCATGAACGTGCCCGACGACAAGCTGATGCTGCTCAAATCGATGCGGGTCAACTACCAGCGGCGCTCGCAGGGCGACATGCGCGCGGTCGCGACGCTCAGCGAGGAACAGATCGACGGTTTCTTTCGCGCCGACAAGGGCGAGGTGACCGTGCCGGTAGTCGTCACCGACGCCAGCGGCGAGGCGCCGATCGCCTGCGAAATGGTATGGGCGTGGGTTCCGAAGAAACGCGAGCGGACCGGGGAGGGGGCATGAAAATGGAATGGCAGAGTCTGGAAGTCGCACGTCACGGCGCCGTGGCTTGCGTGACGCTGAACCGGCCGCGGCAGGCCAACGCGCTCGACGCGACGCTGTGGCGTGAACTGCGCGAGGCGATGGAGTGGTGCGACCGCAGCGCTGACGTCCGCGCCGTGGTGCTCGCCGGACACGGCCGGCATTTCTGCGCCGGTCTCGACCTTGCCATGCTCGCCGGGCTGTCGGCGCGGATAGCCGACCCTTGCGGCGGCCGTCAGCGCGAGAAACTGCTGGCCGAGATCGAGGCGCTGCAGGCCAGCGTCAACAGCCTCGAGGCGTGCCGCAAACCGGTGATCGCCGCCGTGCACGGCGCCTGCGTCGGCGGCGGCCTCGACATCGCGCTGGCGGCCGACATCCGCTACGCGAGCGAGGACGCGTTCTTCGGCGTGCGCGAGGTGGCGATGGGCATGGTCGCCGACGTCGGCACGCTACAGCGCCTGCCGCGCGTGGTCGGCGAAGGCGTGGCGCGCGAATGGGCGTACACGGGCCGCGACGTGACGGCGGCGGAAGCCTTCGCCGCGAAACTGGTGAACCGGCTCGCGGCGGACCGCGACGCCGTCGTCGCCGCCGCGCTGGACACCGCCAGCCAGATCGCCGCGCGTTCGCCGCTGGCGGTGCGCGGCACCAAGCGCGTGCTGAACTACAGCCGCGACCACGGCGTACGCGACGGCCTGGCGTTCGTCGCGCAATGGAACGCGGCGATGCTGTTGTCCGAAGATTTGGCCGCCGCGGCGACCGCGGACCGGCAGGCAGCGACGTTCCGCGACTGAAGCCGCGCCCAGTACCCGGCCGTTTGACGAAACGGCCGGGTTTTCGGCATCTTGAGCACGATTTTCGCGTCGGAAGAGGGGTTTCTACCACCGCGCGGCGTATATTCTAGTTCGCATAATTTATATTATGTTAGATTTTGAGGTGCATGCTTAAAGCGACGATTGCCGTCATTGCCGCGACCAGCTGCGGCAACGCGGCATCCAGACCATGAGGGATTGGCAGAAACAGCAACCGGATTTGTTCAAAAACGCGTTCGCAATCGTTTGGGACTGGACGACCCCGGCAAAACCAGGCGCGCACGACTGGCCGCGGCCATGGTCTAAACTTCACCAAAAGCCAAGGTCGAATTGGCAGGAGTCCGGGAATTTGTCGTCCGGCGCAGGCCGGACGACGGGAGAAAGACCATGAACGCACGCAAACAGGCCGGCTGGTATACCGGCACGCTGATGTTCACCCTGATCATGGCCGTGGTGCTGTTCGTCGCCCAGCCGTGGATCCCGCTGGCGCTGCTGGCCACGCTGGCGGTGTTCGGCGTCGTCGCGGCCGTCAATCACGGGATCGACTCGTGGAAACGGCATCATCCCCACGACAGGACGCCGGTCCATTGAATGCCTCCGGCGTAGCCCTCGGCCAACTCCAAGCGGGTTGGCCGAGGCTTTTGTGGGCTCCGCCGTCAGTTGCCGCTGCTATCGAGCGACTTGCCGACCACTTTGTCGTTGATGAACTGCACGGTGATCGTCGTCCTGCCGTCGCGCCAGGTCGCCGAACCGCCCGACAGCCCGAGCAGGCTGGCGCCGCTGGCTTCGTCGGGCGCGCCGAGGATGGCGGTGACATCCTGGCGGCTCATGCCGTTGTTGATCTTGTCGAAATTGGCCGGCGTGACCTTGCTGCAGGCGACGAGCGACACGGCCAGCGCCGCCGCGGCCAGGCGTAGAACGGGTCGCAGGAAGTCGGCTCTCATGCAAATGGCTCCGTGAACACGATGCCCCAGCATAGCAAAACGCCTCACGCCGGCGTCAAGCCGGCCGGACGGCGACGGCACGATACGCGTTTTGGCAAGCCGAAGGGTACGCGGACGCCTCTGGCCGACGTCGGTCCCGCTGATTCGAGGAGGATACGATGCAAGACCCCGACGACCTGACCGCGCGCGACGCCGCTCCGCCCGACCCGCCGCGCCGCGACTTCCTGTCGCTGCTGATCAGCACCGGCTTCGCGCTGGCGGTGCAGCCGGTGGCCGCCTCGACGCTGAACACCGACACGACCGGTCTCGAGGCCGACACGGTCGCCATCCCGGTCGGCGCGGCGCTGCTGCCGGCCTACCGCGCGCAGCCGGCCGGCGCTAAGCGGCCCTTGCCGGTGGTGCTGGTGGTGCAGGAGATTTTCGGCGTGCACGAACACATCCAGGACCTGTGTCGCCGGCTCGCCAAGGCCGGCTACCTCGCGATCGCGCCGGAGCTCTACTTCCGCCAGGGCGATCCACGCCGTTACGACAGCGTGTCCGAACTGCTTGCCCAACTGGTCGCCAAGGTGCCCGACGCGCAGGTGATGACCGACCTCGACGCGACCGCCGCCTGGGCCGTCGCTCATGGCGGCGACGCGCGGCGCCTCGCCGTGACCGGCTTTTGCTGGGGCGGTCGGATCGTCTGGCTGTACGCGGCGCACAACCCGCGGCTGGCGGCCGGGGTCGCCTGGTACGGCCGTTTGAGCGGCGAGCTCACGCCGAATGCGCCGCGTCAGCCCATCGAGGTCGCCGCGGCGCTGAAGGTGCCGGTGCTCGGCCTCTACGGCGGGCGCGACAAGGGCATCCCGCTCGAATCGGTCGAGCGGATGCGGGCGCGGCTCAAGCAGGCCGGCGGGCGCTCCGACATCGTCGTTTATCCGGATGCCGACCACGGCTTCAACGCCGACTACCGGCCGAGCTACCACCCCGCCGCGGCGCGCGACGGCTGGGCGCGCATGCTCGACTGGTTCGCCCGCCACGGCGTCAAGCCCTGACGGCGTCCAGGGCGGCCGGCGACAAAAAACGCCGCGTACCCGTTACGGTGCGCGGCGTCTTGCCGTGCTGCGGGCCGGGTGGACTCAGCCGAGCTCGCCGGCGGCCGCCAGCGCGCGGATCTGGCGGATCGCGTCGACGTCGGTGTCGCGGTAGGCCGATTTCACCCAGGGAACGAAATAGCTGTCGGACGCGTCGCCGCCCTCCTGTCCCGGCTGTTCGGGCAGGCCGGTCTGGTAGCTGAAGCGCACGCACAACACGCCGGGCGCCGGCGTCTCGATGGCGACGGTCAGGCTGCCGCCGGGGTGGGACTCGCTCGCCTCGGTGTCGAAGCGCAGCGATTTTTCGTGCACGACGTGGACGGTGTCCGCGACGGTGAAGTGGCCGAAGTCGAGCTCGCGGCGGAACCAGTCCTGACCGCGCTCGGTCACCCGGGCACCCTCGAGCTGTTCCATAAAGAGCATCGGGTCCTCGGCGCGGCGCATCAGGCCGCGCCACAGTTGCGCCACCGTCAGCGGCGCGCTGTCGACGCGCGGGTCGTTCACCAGCACGATATGTTCGAACTGCATGTCGGGTACTCCTCGATCTGATCGCCGCGCAGTGTACGGCAGCGCCGAGGCCCGGCCAAGCCCGGCGGCGGCGCTCGTCCGGCCTCAGGCGTGCTCGTCGGCGACCTGGCCGTAGCGGACCACCTGGTTCCGCCCCTGCCGCTTGGCGCGGTAGAGCGCGATGTCGGCCTTCTCGATCACCGCGCGACCGCTGTCGCCGTGGTCGGGGAAGGCGGCGATGCCGAAGCTGGCGGTCACGCTCAGCGCGTCGTCGAGCCCCGGCAGCGCGACCGGCGTGGCGGCCAGCTCGCTGCGCCACGATTCGACGCGCACCGCCGCCACCTCCTGACTCAGACCGGGTAGCACGACGATGAATTCCTCGCCGCCGTAGCGGCCGACGATGTCGCCCGCCCTCACCCAGCCGGCCAGGAGTTGGCCGAGCGCCCTGAGCGCCGCGTCGCCGGCGGCGTGGCCGTAGTTGTCGTTGATGCGCTTGAAGTGGTCGAAGTCGATCATCACCACGGTAACCGGCTCGCCCTGCCGGCGCGCGCGCGCCAGTTCCTTGGGCAGCATTTCCTCGAGGTAGACGCGGTTGTAGAGGCCGGTCAGCGGATCGCGTACCGCGCGCTCCCTGAGTTTCTCGTTCAGCAGGTGGATCTCGCGGTAGCTCTCCTCGAGCGCCGTGCTGGCGCGCAGCAGCGAGCGGTGCTGCCGCGCCAGCGCCAGCAGGAAGACGCCGGCCACCGCCAGCGTGATCAGGCCGATCGCGCCGACCGTCAGCGTCTGGCGCATGAACAGCGTGTCGACCGGGCCGCGCCGCGCGGCGACGTCGACGAACAGTGGCAGCTCGCCAACCGCGACCGGGCCGACCCGCCACGGCGACTCGTCGTGCATGTCGACGTGCAGCGCCCTCCCCGTTTGCGCCGCCAGCGGGTCGGGCCGTGCCAGTTGTGCGCCGATCCGTTGCGGCGCCGCCGGCAGCTGCGCCATCAAGGTGCCGTCGAGATGGCGCCAGCGCACGCTCACGCCGGCCGGCGGCGGCAGGCGCGCCAGCCGCTCGGACAGCGCCTCGGCGCGCACGCGCAGCACGATCACGCCGTCGAAGCGGCCGCTCGCGCTCCAGCGCGGGCGGCTCAGCGTCAAAAGCCAGCGGCCGTCCGGGGCGCGGCGCACCACGTCGAGGTAGAGTGCGTCGCCCCCGCGCCGGCGCGGGCCGACGAACCAGGGTTGGCCGAGCGCCGAATCGCCGCCTGCGCCGAGCCGGCGCCCGAGTCCGTCGAAGGCGGCGGCCTCGACCAGCTCCGGCCGCAGCACCCGCCACGCGTCGAAGGCGGCGGCCAGTCCGGCGACACCGTCGCGCTCTTCGGCGTGCCGCAGCAGACGCAGGGCGTCGTCGAGCGCGCCGACTTGCTCGGCGCCGGCCGCGACGTAGGTATCGCTCAATTGCGTCAGTTCGCGCTCCATCCGCGCCGACAGCCGGGCGCTCTGGTCGAAACTCCAGAGCAGGAACATGGCGAGCAACAGGCCGGCCAACAGGCCGGCCTGTGCGATCGCCAGCCGATTGAAGCGGGTCATCCGAAAGGTCTCGCGGGTGTGCGGCAGACGCCGCTCCTTGCAGCATAGAACCTCGGCGCGACGGCACGGGCCGGGCGTGCAGCCTGCCGCGTCGGCGCTTGGGGCGAGGCCGCTCCCCGCCATGCGGATGTGATAAGCTCGGCCAACCCCGCGCAACCGAGAAAGCCCATGTCCGACGCCCGCGAATTCTGGAATCCACGCTTTGCCGCCGCCGACTATCTGTACGGCACCGAACCCAACGACTTCCTGCGCGAAGAGGCGCACCGCCTCAAGCCCGGCGACCGCGTGCTGTCGCTGGGCGACGGCGAAGGACGCAACGGCGTCTTCCTCGCCGGCCAAGGCTGCGCGGTGACCGCGCTCGACGCGGCCGAGGTCGGGCTCGCGAAGGCCGAGGCGCTGGCGCGCCAGCGCGGCGTCGTGCTGACCACCCTGCACGCCGACCTCGAGCATTACCATCTGGAGCCGGAAAGCTGGGACGGCATCGTCGCGATCTTCTGCCACCTGCCGTCCGCCTTCCGCGCCCGCGTGTTCGCCGACGTCGTCGCCGCGCTCAAACCGGGTGGCGTACTGCTGCTCGAGGGCTATACGCCGCGCCAGCTCGCCTACGGCAGCGGCGGCCCCAAGGAGGTCGACCTGCTCTACGAGCCCGAAACGCTGCGCGCCGAACTGGCCGGGCTGGAGTTCGAACGTCTCACCGAGCTGACTAGGCCGGTGCTCGAGGGGCGGCTGCATACCGGCATGGCAGCCGTGCTGCAGATCGTCGCGCGCAAGCCGTTCGCCGCCGGGGCCGGACGATGAGGCGCGCACGCCCCCTGCCCTACGACACGATGATCCGCGCGGCGGCCATCGCGCTGCTGACGCTGGCGTGCCTGCGCATCGTGCTGCCCTTTCTCGGCGCGCTGACCTGGGCCGCGATCATCGCGTTGTCGGCGTGGCCGGCCTTCGTCTGGCTGCGCGACCGGCTCGGCGGCCGCAAGAAGAGCGCCGCACTGATCGTCGCGCTGACCTTGGCGCTCGCGCTGATCGCGCCGCTGACGCTGATGGTGCTGCAACTGGCCGACGCCATTCCGCGGGCGATCCGGCTGCTGAGCGAACTGTCGACCATGACTCTGCCGCAACCGCCGGCCTGGATGACCGGACTGCCGCTCGCCGGCCCGTGGCTGGCCGAGCTGTGGCAGAGCGCCCACGCCGACCTGTCGACGCTGTTCGCCCGCGTCAAGCCCTACGCGAACGAGGCGGCGCTGTGGCTGCTCGGCGAGGGCGCCTCGCTAGGACGGGGACTGCTCGAGCTGGCGGTTGCCGTCGCCGTGTCCGGTGTGCTGCTGGCCTACGGCGACGCGCTGTGGGACGGCTTCGAACGCGTCGTCGCGCGGCTGGGTGGCCGCATGGGCGGCGAGCTGCCCGAGCTGATCGCGCGCACCGTGCGCAGCGTCACCACCGGCGTGGTCGGCACCGCGCTGGTGCAGGCGCTGCTGGCGATGATCGGCTTCGCGATCGCCGGCGTGCCCGGCACGCTGGTGCTCGGCCTGTTGTGCTTCGTCGTCGCGGTCGCGCAGCTGCCGACGCTGCTGGTCTGGGTGCCGGCGACGATCTGGCTGTTCTACAGCGGCGACACCGGCTACGCGATCTTCCTCGGCCTGTGGGGCGCGCTGCTGGTGCAGAACATCGACAATTTCCTCAAGCCCTACCTGATCAGCCAGGGTGCCGGCCTGCCGCTGCCGCTGATCTTCCTCGGCGTGATCGGCGGCCTGCTGGCCTGGGGCATGATAGGCCTCTTCCTCGGGCCGACCGTGCTGGCGGTCGGCTACAGCGTGTTCGGCCGCTGGCTGGCGCAAGAGCCGCGGCGGGCACACCCGGGTGGCGGAGGTGCGGATTAAGACTCGTTAACAAAGCCGCGCCGGCGGGAAGGGGGAACTTTGCTAGCATGGTCTTGTTCTTAACCCCTACTGCCACTGAACATTCCGGGAGGTTTGGCGATGAAAATGGCGAAAACGATGACCCTGATCGCGCTGATGGCCGGCACGCTGGCCGGCTGCGCCGGCATGACCGAACGTCAACGCAATACCGCGATCGGCGCGGCCGGCGGCGCGGTGCTCGGCTCGGTGCTAACCGGCGGCGACGCGGTCGGCACCGTGGGCGGCGCGGCCGTCGGCGGCGTGATCGGCAACCAGATCAAGAAGTAAGCCTCGGCCAACGTCACGCAAAAGCGCGGGCATGATGCCCGCGCTTTTGCGTGCGCGCCAGCCACGGCCGGGCGTCCTCGCCCTGGCGTTTCGCCCGCGCCGCGTTAAGATAGACCGTCTCCGTCACGGTTTTCCCATGTCATGAGCGCGACAACGATGCAGTGGCAGCGCCTGCTCTCCACCCAACGCTTCAAGCGGGTCGACGGCGAGGTCCGTCCGACCCGCACCCCGGCCACCAGCGAGGGGGCGCCGGGTTTGCGCAGCGATTTTCACATCGACCACGACCGCGTGGTGTTCTCGAGCGCGTTCCGGCGCCTCGGTCGCAAGACGCAGGTTCACCCGCTCGCCCAGCACGACCACACCCACAACCGGCTCACGCACAGCGTCGAGGTCGCCAGCGTCGGCCGCAGCCTCGGCAACCGCGTCGGCGCGATGATGGCGCACGCCGGCGTGTTGCCGGCCGGCACGACGCCGTTCGACATCGGCGCGGTGGTGCAGGTGGCCTGCCTCGCGCACGACATCGGCAACCCGCCGTTCGGCCATACCGGCGAGGACGCGCTGCGCGACTGGTTCCGCGACCCGGCGCGCGCGACCTTGCTGGCGGGGCTGACGCCGGCCGAGGCGCGCGACGTGCAGACCTACGAAGGCAACGCGCACAGCCTGAGAATGCTCGCCTCGCTCGAGATGTACGCCGGCGAAGGCGGCATGCGGCTGACCGCCGCGGCGATCGGCGCGCTGATCAAGTACCCGTGGACCGCCAGCGCCGAGCCCGCCTACGCGCGCGACAAGTTCAACGTCTACCAGAGCGAGCTGCCCTACTTTGACCGTGTCGCCGACGAACTCGGTCTGGTCGCGCGCGGACCCGGGCAGTGGGCGCGCCACCCGCTGTCCTACCTGATGGAGGCCGCCGACGACATCTGCTACGCGATACTCGACCTCGAGGACGCGGTCGAGATCGGCATCCTCGACGCCGCCGAGTTCGAGAAGCTGTTTTCCAAATTCGCCGAGGTGGAAAAACTGTGGACCGCGCCGAGCGTGCGCCAGCGCTGCGCGATGCTGCGCGGGATGGCGATCGGCCGCTGCGTCACCGAAGTGGCCGAGAAATTCATGCTGCACCAGGACACGCTCTTGGCCGGCGCCTTCCAGGGCAAGGACCTGATCGACGTGTGCGCGCCCGAGATCCGCGAGACGCTGCTCGAGGCGAAAAAACTCGCCAGCCAGAAGGTCTACCGCCACCGCACCAAGCTCGTCACCGAGATCGCCGCCTTCCCCTGCCTGACGACGCTGCTCGACGTGCTGGTGCCGGCGGTAGCGGCCAGGGTGCGCGGCGAGCGGCTGTCGGCGCGCCACGCGCTGGCGCTCGGCCTGATGGCCGAGGCCCCCGTCGAGGACGGCGACTCGCTCTACCTTGGCTACATGAAGGTGCTCGACTTCGTCGGCGCGATGACCGACAACGCCGCCGCCAGCCTCGCGCGCGAGATCTCGGGCGTCGGCATCCTCTGACCGAGCGTCTTCAGCCGCCGCGACGCAAAAACCCGCCCGCCGCGCAGCTTGGCCGAGCCCTCGCCTTCTTCGCGGGGGCGGCTTGGCAGCCGCCGGCGCCGCGGGGGACAATGGCCGTTTTCCCCCGCCCGCCCCGCACATGCTCGTCCGCATCCTCACCATCATCCTGCCGGTCCTGATCATCGTGCTGATCGGCTGGCTCTACAGCCGCAAGACCCGCCCCGACCTGTCGGCGATGAACCGGCTCAATATGCAGGTCTGCGTGCCATTGCTGGTTTTTTCCGTGCTGGCTGCCAAGGATTTCGACCTCGCCGCGCAATGGCGGCTGTTGCCCGCCTCGCTCGGCGTGATCCTGCTCTCCGGCCTGATCGCCTGGCCGGTGGCGCGCGCCTTCCGGCTCAGCCCGCGCACGCTGCTGCCGCCGATGATGTTCAACAACAACGGCAATATGGGGCTGCCGCTGGCGCTGCTGGCCTTCGGCCGCGAGGGCTTCAACGCTTTCGTCGTGCCGTTTGCCTTGTCCAACCTGCTGCACTTCACGCTCGGCGCCTACTTCTTCAGCCGCCACACCCGGCTGCGCGACGTCGCGACCAATCCGATCGTGATCGCCAGCGCGCTCGGCGTCGCGTGCGGGCTGGCGCGCGTCGCGCTGCCGGACTGGTTGATGCTGGCGGTCAAGATGCTCGGCGACGTGTCGATCCCGCTGATGCTGTTCGCGCTCGGCGCGCGCATGGTCGACGTCAGCTTCGCCGGCTGGCGCGTCGGCCTGCTGGGCGCGGTGCTGTGCCCGCTGACCGGCCTGGCCGCCGCCTGGCTGATGGTGTCGTGGCTGGCGCTGACGCCGCTGCAGACCAGCCTCGTCTACCTGTTCGGCGCGCTGCCGCCGGCGGTGCTGAACTTCCTGATGGCCGAACACTACCGGCAGGAGCCGGACCGGATGGCGTCTATCGTGCTGATCGGCAACCTTGCCAGCCTGCTGTTCGTACCGGCCGGCCTGTGGCTCGCGCTGCACTGAGCGGCGTCGAAATCCGGCAGAACGCCGAACCGGTTGCTAGAATGGTGCCATGCACCATGCCCTCCCGACCCGTTTCTGCCTGATCCGCCACGGTGAAACCGACTGGAACACCGAACGCCGGATCCAGGGCCATCTCGACCGTCCGCTGAACGCCCGCGGCCTTGCCCAGGCGCGCGACGTGGCACGCCATCTGTCGGCGCGGCACCGCTTCGACGCGATCTACAGCAGCGACCTGACCCGCACCCGGCAGACCGCCGAGCCCGCCGCGCACGCGCTCGGCCTCCCGGCCCGGCCCCACCCCGCGCTACGCGAACGCCACTACGGCCGGCTGCAGGGGCTGACCTACGCCGAGATCGCCGAACGGCATCCGCAGGACCACCAGCGGCTGAAGGCGCGCCAGCCCGACTTCACGCCCGAGGGCGGCGAGAGTCTGAACGCGCTCGCCGCTCGCGTCCGGGAGGCGTTGACCGGGTTCGCCGACCGCCACCCCGGCGGTACCGTGCTGGTCGTCACCCACGGCGGCGTGCTCGACGTCGCCCACCGGCTCGCCAGCGGCGCCGCGCTGTCGACGCCCCGCGACTTCGACCTGCCGAACGCCGCGTTCAACTGGCTGCGCTACGCGCACGGCGAGTGGCAGCTCGAGAGCTGGGCCGACACCCGTCACCTCGCCGACGCGCTCGACGAACTGTAAGCCGCCGGCCGCGCGCGACTCACCGCATAGCCCCGCCCCTTTTTGGCAGACACACCGATGAGCGAAGAAAAAATCGTCAAGAGCGACGCCGAATGGCGCGCCCAGCTGAGTCCCGAGCAGTACTACGTCACGCGCCAGGCCGGCACCGAGCGCCCGTTCAGCGGCGAACACTACTATCGGCACGACGATGGCGACTATCGCTGCGTCTGCTGCGACGCGCTGCTGTTCCGCTCCGGCACCAAGTTCGATGCCGGCTGCGGTTGGCCGAGCTTCTGGGAAGAGGCCGTGCCGGGCAGCGTCGTCCGGCTGCGCGATACCAGCCACGGCATGATCCGCACCGAGGTGCGCTGCGCGCGCTGCGACGCCCATCTCGGCCACGTGTTCCCGGACGGCCCGGAGCCGACCGGGGAGCGCTACTGCATCAACTCGCTGGCGCTGACCTTCCGCGCCGCTGAGCCCCCCGTGTCGTAGACCGACGCCGCCGCGACGCCCCTCGCCAAAAGGCCCGAACCCCGACGGTTCGGGCCTTTTGCTGTCCGCCCGGCCCGGCAATGCCGTTCCTTGTGCCGCCCCGAGTTAGGCCAAACCGATATTTTTCATTTTTGCTTATTACAACAAAAAGCAATTTCTTGCATAAAGTATTACCAGGCAATAAAACCAAAACAACGGGCAGTCTGAAACAATGCGACCGGCGCAAGCACGTCATCGTTGCTGCCCCTCGCGCAGCAAGGAGAATGACCATGCAGATCTTCAAACCGACCCTGCTCGCCCTGTCGGTATGCCTCGGTTTACACGCCCTGTCGGCGCAGGCGGAGCTGGCCCGGGTCGGACCGATAGACCGTGCCAACGGCTACCCGCAGTGGTATCAGGACACCACCGGCCTGGCCCTCGATTCCTGTGTCATTCTCAACCAGACCGAACTGAGCGGCGGCTGGTGCCTGCTGCTGCCCCAGGACGTGCCCGGCGGCCGGGCCCCCGAGGTTTTCCCCGGCGCCTTCGCCGACGAGCATTTCTATTGGTCGGCCAACGCCGGCGCCGGCGCCGTCCCGGTCGGCAACGGCCAGACCATGCGCGCGCAGCTGGTCCTGGCGCTGGAGGCCGCCTTCGGCACCGGGCCGGTCGCTGCCGGCGACCAGGTCGTGTTCACCCGCTTGCGGATCCGACTCGACCCACTGCCTTTCGACGGCAGTTATACGGTCTACACCCCCTACGGCAAGTTCGAGTTTCCCGACCAGGTCGCCGGTGGACGCTTGTTTTTCACCGAGGACATCGGCCTGACGCCCGGCGGCTTCACCGAGGCGCTGAACGGCAACGTCGGCCCCTTCCTCTTGCCGTCGCCGACCCCCGGCGGCGCCGAGCTGCCGCCGATCCCTAACCTGAAGCCCGGGCAGGACCCGTTCTACGATGCGCTGGTCGCCGGCGGCGGCGCGACCCCCTACCCGGGGGGCGGCAAGAAATACATCGCCGACCCCGCCCGGCTCGGCCCGGTCACCGGCAGCCCGCGGCCCGACTACGTCGTCAGGGGCGGCGCGACGCGCAACGCGAATATCTTCCGCGTCGAGGGGCCGAACGGCTTCGTCTACGAGACCACGGATTTCGCGCTGTCGGGCCGCCTGTACGACGGCGCGATCGCCGGCGCCCTGCACGTCGACCGCGCTAGTTACACGCGCGAGGGCTCGGCCAACCAGGTCAACGTGTTCGCCACGGCTTTCCCGATCACGCAAGGACGCACGCCGGCAGGCCCGCCGCCGGCGACGGTGGCGACGCAGTTGTCCTATTTCGACGCGCCCTGCACGCCCACGCTGGATGCGAACGGCAATCCGGTGCCGCCGTACAGCGCGCCGGCCAACGCCGCGGCCAACCCGATGTCCGCCAGCGGCAGCCGCTACTTCGGCCGCAGCGCGCCGGCGACGCTGCCGTCCGAGCTGTGCGTCCGCGCCAACACGGTCAACGCCAGTGGCCAAGCCTCGTCAAGCTATCTGCCGGTGCAACTGGGCGACCAGATCCTGATCGACGAGGCAATCTACGATCCGTCCAGCCGCCGCCTCTCGGTCGCGGCCCGCTCCGGCGATCGCGTCGCCGCGCAAGTGCTGACGGTCAGCGGCCTGGGCACGATAGACGCGACGACCGGCCGGCTGGTCGTCGACTCGCTGCTCGCGCCGCCCGACAAGGTTACGGTGCTGTCGAGCGGCGGCGGCCTGAACGCCTTGCAGGTGAGTCTGGGTAACGTCGCCGGGGGGGTAAACGTACTGCCGCTGGCGCAGGATGATGCCGTATCCATGCACGAGGACTGCTCGACTGCGCCGTCAAGTACACCTTGCGCAGCGCCGGTCGTCATCGACGTGCTGGCCAACGACAGCAACGTCGCCGGAGGCACGGTCAGCATCACCTCGGCGCCGCTGCTGGGCACCGCCACGGTCACCCCTGACGGCCGCATCGCCTACACGCCCAAGCTGAACGCCAACGGCAACGACCGCATCGGCTATCGGGTCACGGTCGGCAATCAAGTTTCCAACGAAGCTGGCGTCGCGATCGCCATCGCCGCCGTCAACGACACGCCGACCGCCGTCAACGACACGACGCAAGCGGTACGTGGCGTCGCCAACGTGGTGAATGTTTTTGCCAACGACAGCGACCCGGACGGCGCCGGCGACCTGGCCCGCGCGCTGATCGTCACCGGCAACGCCAGCCTCGGCATCGTGTCGGGCGCCAGCTACGGCGGCGGCGTCGTCGACTTCACCCCGCCGGCGACGACCGCAGCCGGCAACTACAACTTTACCTACCGGGCGGTCGACCAGGCCGGCGCGCAGTCCGCGCCGGCGACGGTGACGGTGACCGTGTCGGCCGGCGAAACGATCACCGCAGCCCGCGCGCGCTACACCCAGTCCAAGGGGCGCTGGGACGCCAGCGGCACCGCCAGCCCCGCCTCCGGCCAGACGCTGACGCTGCGCTACGCCGACGGTCTCTACCGGGTAAACGGCATCTGCAGCGGCAATGCAAACGGCACGGCGGTGGGTACGGCGGTGGTCGACGCGGCCGGCGCCTGGGCTTTCGACCTGAGCCTGGGCAGCACGGTCGGCATCCTCAACCCGAGCAACACGGGCAACAGCGCCGGTTTCTGGTGCACGCTGCCGCGCAATTTGCGCGTCACCTCCTCGCTCGGCGGCGGCGTCACCGTGCCGATCACGCTGAAATAAGCGGCGCCACGCCCGGGCCGCAAGGCCCGGGCGTTTTTCTCACATGATTTTGCGCGGGCTTTCAGCCCGACAGCCGGCTCGAGAACTGGCCCACCGCGCTGACCACGCGCTGCGCGCCGTCCTGGATGTCGACGATCACCGCGCCGGCGCGGCTCGCCAGCTCCAGCCCCTGCTCGGCCTGCCGCTTGCCGTGGCCGACCAGCGACACGGCGTGCTCGGCCAACTTCTGGTTCTGTTGCACGACGTCGACGATTTCCTTCGTCGCGGCCGTGGTGCGCGAGGCCAGCTGACGCACCTCGTCGGCGACCACCGCGAAGCCGCGCCCCGACTCGCCGGCGCGCGCCGCCTCGATCGCCGCGTTCAGCGCCAGCAGATTGGTCTGGTCGGCAATGTCGCCGATGCTCTGGATGATCGAGCCAATCAGCTGCGACTGTCTGTCCAGCGCCGCGATACCCTCGGCCGCCTCCTGCATCCGCTCGGCCAACGCGTTCATCACCTGCACCGTCTGCCGAATCACCTCGGCGCCGTTCTGTGCGCTGTCGTCGGTCTGCCGCGACGTGCCGTAGGCGATCTGCGCCGCTTCGGCAATTGCCTGCTCGCGCTCCACCTCGTCGGTGATCACCGTGGCGAACTTCACCACCTTGTACAGGCGGTCGTGTGCGTCGGTGATCGGGTTGTAAGACGCCTCGAGCCACACCGTGCGTCCCTGGCTATCGACCCGCTTGAAGCGGCCGGTGACGAACTCGCCGCGCGCCAGCCTCTCCCAGAAAGCTCGATAGGCCGGCGAATCGGCCTCGGCGGGCTCGCAGAACAAGCGGTGATGCTTGCCCTTGATCTGCGCCAGCGTATAGCCCATCCCCTGCAGAAAACGCTCGTTGGCGTCGAGCACCACGCCGTCGAGGTCGAACTCGATCACTGCGGTGGAGCGCTGCAAGGCCTTGATCAGGTTTTCGTGCTCGCGCGAGGCCTCGATGGTGCGCGTCAGGTCGTTGGAATACATCGAAAAATGCAGCAAACGGCCGTCGCTGCCGCGTATCGGCTGCAAGATGGTGCGCAACCAGGCTTCCTTGCCGTTGCCGCGCAACAGCCGCACCGCGCCGCTCAAGTGTTCGCCACGGTCAACCGCCCGCTTCAGGTTCGAATGAAAGTCCAGCCCGTGCAAATAGGCAGGGACCAGCTCGCAGATATGGCGCCCCTGCAACTCAGCGCCGCGATAGTGCATTTCGCGCTCGAAATGGGCGTTCACCGACTCGATTCGCCCCTCGCGGTCGAGGTAGAGCGCCAGCATTTCGTCGTCGAGGCTGTTGCGGACCTGCTCGATCGAGGAGAGGCGTTCGCGCAGTTCGGCAAGTTCTTGTTTGAGACGTTTATTGAACATGGGACTAATCGACGGCCAGGTGGAAATGGGCGGGTGGCGCGGCCGGGGCCACACCGCGACTGGGGCTGGACGGCCCCCGGAAACTGCGCATCCGCCAGTGCACGACGCGCGGTGCACGGCGCGAGATGGTCGCGATCATAAGGGAAAGCGTCAAACGGGGGAACCTGAACGCCGGCAATAGCGCGAAAGCGGAAGACCGCTGTCGTGCGGTCGGACATCGTGCAGCGTAGCGCCAGGCCGAACGACGGCGAGGCGTGCGGTAGGCGCCGCCGGCATGTTGGCCATATCGGCCGCTGCTGCGAGCTCACCCGGCAGAGGCGCCTGGCCGATGGACGACGACAAGCCCGGCTGCACTGGCGGCCGGATGCGATGGTCGGCGACGAGCGCGCCGGTGTGGCCTCTTGCTCTGGCGGTACTCAAGCGCCCGGCGCCTCGCGCTGCCTGACCCGCTCGAACAGGCACACGGTGGCCGCCATCGCGACGTTCAGCGACTCGGCCGAGCCCGGCATCGGGATCTTCACCCGTGCCGGCGCCAGCGCCTGCAGCGCCGGCGACACGCCGGCGCCCTCGTTGCCGAATACGAAGGCGGTCGGGCCGGACAGGTCGACCGCATACAGCGACACCGCGCCGTCGAGCGCGGTCACCACCCGGGTGCCGGCGAAGGCGTCGAGCACGGCGGCGAGGTCGGCCTCCTCGTGGATGTCGAGCGCGAAGTGCGCGCCCATGCCGGCGCGCAGCACCTTGGGCGAGAACACGTCGACGCAGCCCTTCGACAGGTAGACGGCGCCGGCGCCGGCCGCGGCGGCGCAGCGCAGGATGGTGCCGAGGTTGCCCGGGTCCTGCAGGTCTTCGAGCAGCACGACGCAGTCGGGCTGGCGCGTCCAGTTCGGCACCGGGCGTGGTAGCACGGCGAGAATCTCCGGCGCGCTCGCCAGGCTGGTGACGCGGCTCAGCGCGCCTTCGGCGATCAGGTAGCCGGGGCAGTCGAGCCGGGAGAGCAAGGCGCGCAGTTCGAGGTGCTGGCCGGCGGCCGGATTGACGTAGACGGCGGCGGGCTTGTGGCCGGCCTCGAGCGCGGCCTCGATCAGGTGGAGGCCCTCGAGCAGCATCAGCCCGGCGCGGCGGCGCTCGCGCGCGCTGTCTGTCAGCCGCGACAGCTGCTTGATCGTGTCGTTGTGGGCCGAGGTGATGAGCTTGAGGCGGTCGAAATCAGGCATGTCGGGCGAGTTGGGCAATCAGGGTCTTGAAGCGCCGGTAGCGGTCGTCGTCGATCGGACGGCCGCTGACGGCATTGTCGACGTAAAACAGGCCGACGAGCGTGTCGCCCGAGAACACGGTCATCACCGCGAACTCGACCGGTTCGCCGGCGAGGAAGAAGGGGTCGGCGTAGCGGACAGCTAGCTGGGCGCGCGCGTCCGCTGGCGCGTGAAAACTCTGCGGTCGCGCGCACAAGAGCTCGAAGAAACCGCCCGGCGTGCGCTCGAGCTCGACACGGCGCAAGGGGTGCTCGGCCGACAGGCCGACCTGGTACCTGAGCCGCAGCGCCGGCTGGCCGGCGACGGCCTGCCAGAACAGCACGCGGTCGAACTTCAGCTCGTTGGCCAGTGTCCGGATCGCCTCGCGCAGCGCGGCGTCCAGGTCGGCCTCGGTCGACAAGGCAGCCACCTCGCGCGGCGCCGGCGACGGTGCGCCGGGAGACAGGGCGAGGTCGCGCGCCGGGAAGGTATAGCCCGGCGCGCGCGGATGGCGCGCGACCGACAGCGCGGCGTGCGCGACGGCGGCGTGCAGCGTCGCGAAGTCGCTGCCGATCAGCCGGGCCGCCGCGTCGATGCCGGCCAGGAATTGCGGCCGCCACCAGCCCTGCGCCAGCCCGTTGGCGGTCGCCACCGCCAGCCGCAATAGCTGGCGCCGCTTCGCGTCCTGGCCGGCGCCAGCGCCGAACAGCGCGGCCAGCCCGGCCGGCAGCGAGAAGGCGTCGCAAAAGCGCAGCAGCAGCTTGGGGTAGTCGACGCCGAACTCGGCCGACACCGCCGACAGCAGCGGCGCGTCGGGTACATGGTTGCGCTCGACGAGGTAGAGGCAGGCAGGCAGGTTGTAGACCAAGGCGGCGAGGAAAACGTCTTCGACTTTGTGCTCGTTCGCGATCGACAGCCATTCCTTGGCGATCAGCGCGGCGACCCGACCGCGGCCGAGCCAGTCGCCGGCCGCCTCGAAGGTCGCCATGTCGAGCCGTCCCTTGACCGGCCACAGCGGCGGCAGCGGCCCGAGCCGGCGCGTCGACGCCTCCAGACCGATCAGCATCAGCATCTGCTCGACGGTCGGCGTGCCCTCGGGACGCCGCAGCGCCGCCGACGGGCCGACGGCGCGCAACAGGTCGAACAGCAGCAGCGGGTCGGACAAGCAGAGGTTGGCCAGGTCGGAGAAGTGGATCAGGTCCGGATGGCGCGCGACGAGCTGCGACAGCTCGACCTGCGTACCGGGAAGGACGGGCCATCGCCGCGCGGCGATCGTGGAAAACCAGTCAGCAAGCTCCATGGGGGCGGCGCCACAAGTAAAGCGCCCGCTGCAGCGGCCCGCCCAGGGGCAGGGTTTCGTCCGCCGTCACGCCGGGCACGGTGAAACTGTTGCTGATCAGCAGGGCGCCGGCCTCGGCCCCCTGCAGGAAACGCGCCCACACGCGCGGCATCGGTGCCGGCGACAGGAAGACGTAGATCGCGTGGTAGCCGTGCCAGTCGCAACGCCACAGGCTCGCGAAGCGGATGCGCACTGCAGCCGGGCGGCCGGCGGCGAACCAGCGCCACTTCGCCCACGCCCAGGCCAGCCACGCGTTCTCGACGCCGGTGATCGTCAGGTCCGGACGCCGCCGCGCCAGCGCCAGCGCCAGCCGCGCATCGCCGCAGCCGGCCTCGAGCAGCGCGGCGCCCTGCGGCAGCCGCTCGGCCAGCGCCTCGACGACGCGCAGATTAGAACGGTACAACGGCACGCGTTCGGAAAAGGCGTTGCGGCCAAGACCCAGCGTCAGCGCGAGCGCGGCGAGGTAGAGCCAGGGTGGCAGCGCCAGCGTCAGCGCCATCGCCACCGTCGGCCACAGCAGCGCGTAAAGCCAGCGCGCCGGCGCGGCGATCCGGCAGGCCATCGCCAGCGCGACCGCCACGAGCGCGGCGAGCGAGGACCAGGCGAGCGGCTCGGCCAACGGCGCGAACCACAGCCAGGCGAGCGCGGCGGCGGCAAGCTGGATCAGGCCGGGCCGGATGAGGCGACGCATCACGGCGTCCCGCTGGAAGTTGGACCGGCTGCGCCGACCGGGGCCGCCGCGTCGGCCGGCAGGCCGTCGCGCAGGATGGCCGCTTCGGTTTCCTTGTTCAGCACGACGATCGCGATGCGGCGGTTTTCCGAGCTGAACACGTTCTGACGGTTCAGCGGGTCGGCCGCGGCCAGTCCGACGACGCGCAGCACCTTCTCGTCGAGCATGCCGCCGGCCAAGAGTTCACGGCGCGCCGCGTTCGCACGGTCGGCCGACAGCTCCCAGTTGCTGTAGGCGCGTTCGCCGCGTGAGAACGGCTTGGCGTCGGTGTGGCCCGAGATGCTGATGCGGTTGGACACCTCGTTCAGCTCGCGGCCGAGCTCGCGCAGGATGGTCTGCGTGTGCGGCAAGAGCCGGTAGCTGCCGGAGTCGAACATCGGACGGTTCTGCTCGTCGATGATCTGTACCTGCAAGCCGTCGGGCGTCATCTCCAGCCGCAGCTGGTTCTTGTAGTCCTTGAAGACGGGGCTTTGCTCGAGCCGCTGGCGCAGCTTCTGCTGCAGCCGTGTCAGCCGCTGCTTCTCGAGAGACCTCTCCTGCTCCTCGACCTTGGCGACCTGGCCGCTCTTGCGCGTCAGATCCTGGCCGCCGCCCTTGACGATGGCGTTGGCGTCGCCGCTGCCGCTGCCACCGGCCAGCGCGACCTTCAGCGGCGTGCGGAAGTATTCCGAGATGCCCTGCAGGTCGCCCTGCGACACCGAGCCCAGCAGCCACATCAGCAGGAAGAAGGCCATCATCGCCGTCACGAAGTCGGCGTAGGCGATCTTCCACGCGCCGCCGTGGTGACCGTGGCCACCCTTCTTGATGCGCTTGACGACGATGGGGCGTTGCGATTCGTCAGCCATCGCTCACCTGCCCTTGGCCTGCTTGACGTGTTCCTCGAGCTCCTTGAACGACGGCCGGTCGGCCGAGGCGAGCACCTTGCGGCCGAACTCGACCGCGACCTGCGGCGCGTAGCCGTTCAGGCTCGCCAGCAGCGTGACCTTGACGGTCTGGAAGATGCGCGTGCTGTCGGCCAGCCGGTGCTCGAGGATGGTGGCCAGCGGGCCGACGAAACCGTAGGCCAGCAAAATGCCGAGGAAGGTGCCGACCAGCGCGGCGGCGATCAGCATGCCGAGCTCGGACGGCGGGATGCCGACCGACTCCATGGTGTGCACGACGCCCATCACCGCTGCGACGATACCGAAGGCCGGCAGGCCGTCGGCGAGGCCCTTGACCGCGTTCACCGGAATCTCGCCCTCGTGGTGGTGGGTCTCGATCTCGACGTCCATCAGGTTCTCGATCTCGAAGGCGTTCAGGTTGCCGCCGACCATCAGGCGCAGGTAGTCGGTGATGAATTCGACCAGATGGTGGTCGGCGAGGATGGTCGGATACTTGGAGAAGATCGGGCTCGATTCGGGGTTCTCGACGTCCGCCTCGATCGACATCAGGCCCTCCTTGCGCACCTTGGTCAACAGCTCGAACAAGAGGGCGAACAGCTCCATGTAGATCGCCTTGTTGTACTTGCTGCCCTTGAACACGGTCGGGAAGGCCTTCAGGGTGGCCTTCAGCGGCGCGCCGCCGTTGGCGACGACGAAGGCGCCGATGGCCGCACCGCCGATCATCAGGATCTCGACCGGCTGGAACAAGGAGGCCAGATGACCGCCGGCCAGCGCGAAGCCGCCGAGCACCGAGGCGAGAATGATGAAATAACCGATCCCGACGAACATGCATCCGATCCTGTGTGTTGGAAGTGTCGGGCGAAAACGCCCCCACCCGCTTCGAATAGCGATTGGGGGATGATTGTAGCAAAGATATGCCTTGCGCAAAGCGCGCGGCATGAGGGCGCCCGCATGGGGAGCCCGCCATGCCCTTTCATACGTGCAGCAGCAGGAATTTGCGCTCCCACGGGCTGATCACCCGGAAATATTCGGCGAATTCCTTCTGCTTGAGCGCGACGTACATATCGACGAAACGTCGGCCGAGCACGCTGGCGAGCGCCTCGCTGCCGGAGAGCATCTCGAGCGCGTCGTCGGTGCTGGCCGGGAACTGGTAGGGCAGCTCGTAGGCGTTGCTCTGCATCGGCTCGGTGCAGTCTATCCTACGCACCATGCCCAGATAACCGCAGGCCAGCGTCGCGGCCATCGCCAGGTAGGGGTTGACGTCGACGCCGGCGACGCGGTTCTCGATGCGGCGGTTCTCGGGCGAGGAATGCGGCACGCGGAAGCCGACCGTGCGGTTGTCGTAACCCCACTGTACGTTGATCGGCGCGGCGGTGTAGCGCGACAACCGGCGCAGCGAATTCACGTAGGGCGCGAAGAAGGGCATGCCCTGCGGCAGGAAGGTCTGCAGCCCGCCGAGGTAGTGGAAGAAGGCCGGCGAGGGCTTGCCGTCGGGCAGGGTGAACAGGTTGCGGCCGGTCTTCACCTCGCGCACGCTCTGGTGCATGTGCATCGCGCTGCCGGGCTCGCTCTCCATCGGCTTGGCCATGAAGGTCGCGTACATCTGATGACGGAACGCCGCCTCGCGTACGGTGCGCTTGAACAGGAAGACCTGGTCGGCCAGGTCGAGCGGGTCGCCGTGCACGAAATTGATTTCCATCTGGCAAGCGCCGATCTCGTGGATCAGCGTGTCGATGCCCAGCCCCTGCGCGTCGCAGTAGTCGTAGATGTCCTCGAACAGCGGGTCGAACTCGTTGACCGCGTCGATCGCGTAGGAGCGCCGGCCAAACTCGGTGCGGCCGGTGCGACCGATGGGCGGCGCCAGCGGCACGTCGGGGTCGGGGTTGGGTGCGACGAGGTAGAACTCCATCTCGGGCGCGAGCACCGGCGCCCAGCCCTGCTCGGCGTACAGCGCGAGCACGCGCTTGAGCACGTTGCGCGGCGCGACGTCGACCACCTGGCCGTCGGAGCGGAAACAGTCGAAGATCAGCTGGGCGGTCGGGTCGGTTGCCCACGGCACGACCCGCAGCGTGGCCGGGTCGGGCCTGAGCACCATGTCGGGGTCGGTCAGGTCGAGCATGTGGGCGTCCGGGTAGTCGCCGGTCACCGTCTGCAGCAGCGCCACCTCGGGCAGCCGCATTTCCTGATCGGACGCAAACTTTTCCTTCGGAATGATCTTGCCGCGTGCGACGCCGGCCATGTCCGGCAGGATGCACTCCACTTCGGTGATGCGTCGGTCGCGCATCCACTCCAATATCGGGTTGGCCATGACGGGCTCCTCCTTGCGCTTTGCAGGCCGGATTGACGACGTCGACGGCGACCCGGGGCGCAAGGCCCCTCCCCTTTCTTTCCGCGCCGAAGGCTACTCCAGCCGCTTGTCGCGGTGGCTCCGGCACGCGTCGCCGAAGGCGCGGAAAATCGCTGTCGACACAGGGTTGTTCCAGTATTGCCACTCGGGATGCCACTGCAGCGCAAGCAGGAAGCCACGCGCGGCGTCCATCCGGAACGCTTCGACGAGACCGTCTTCGGCCACGCCCTCGACCACCAGCCCGGGCGCCAGTCGCTTGACGCCCTGCTGGTGCAGCGAATTCACCTCGATGCGCTCGCTTCCGGCCCACTCGGCCAACCATCCGCCCGGCGTGAGGTTCACATGGTGCGCCGGACCGTACTGCCGTTCGAGCGGCGCGTCGCTCGACTCGCGATGGTCGAAATAGCCCGGCTCGTCCTGCACGTGCTGGTAAAGCTCGCCGCCGAGTGCGACGTTGACCTCCTGTGCGCCGCGGCAGATGCCGAGCACCGGCAAGCCCCGCTCGACCGCGCGGACCACCAGCGGCAGCGTGCTCGCGTCGCGCCCCGGGTCGTGCAGCATGCCCGCGCGACTGGGGGCGCCGCCGTAGAGGTGGGGCTGGATGTTGGACGGCGAGCCGGGCAGCAGGATGCCGTCCAGCCAGCCGAGCGTCTCGTCGAGCAGGGCATCGTCGCCCAGCGACGGAATCAGCCACGGCAGCGCGCCGGCGCCGCTGGTCAGCGCGGTGATGTATTTCTCGCCGACCGCGTGGAACGGGAAGGCGTGGAACAGCTTGATATCGCAGGGGATGCCAACCACCGGACGCTTCATCGTTGCTTCTCCCGTCGACGCTATTCGGATTGCGCGAGCGCCAGCAGCGGCTCGACGTAGGGCAGGCCGAGCGCCTCGGCGACCGCCGGGTGGGTCATGCGCCCCCGGCACACGTTCAGACCGTTGCGCAGATGCGGGTTCGCCATCAGCGCGGCGCGCCAGCCCTGGTCGGCCAGCGCCAGCGCGTAGGGCAGCGTCGCGTGCGTGAGTGCCTGCGTGGCGGTGCGCGCGACGCCGCCTGGCATGTTGGCGACGCAATAGTGGACGATGCCGTCGACGACGTAGGTCGGATTCTGATGCGTGGTCGGCCGGCTGGTCTCGAAGCAACCGCCCTGGTCGATCGCGACGTCGACCAGCACCGCACCCGGCGGCATGGACTTGAGCATGCTCCGCGACACCAGCCGGGGCGCGGCGGCGCCCGGTACCAGCACCGCGCCGACGACCAGGTCGGCGTCGCGGATCGCCGCCTCGATATGGCTCTGGCTAGAAAACAGCGTCTTGATGCGGCCGCCGAACAGGTTGTCGATCTCGCGCAACCGCGGCAACGACTTGTCGAGGATCATGACGTCGGCGCCCAGCCCCATCGCGGTCCGCGCCGCGTTCAGGCCGACTACGCCACCGCCGAGCACCACCACGCGCGCCGGCGGCACGCCCGGCACACCCGACAGCAGCACGCCGCGCCCGCCCTGCGCCTTTTCGAGCGCGTGCGCGCCAGCCTGGATCGCCATGCGGCCGGCGACCTCCGACATCGGCGCCAAGAGCGGCAGGCCGCCGCGCTCGTCGGTCACCGTCTCGTAGGCGATCGCCACCGCGCCGGACTCGACCAGCAGGGCGGCCTGCCCCGGGTCGGGCGCCAGGTGCAGATAGGTGAACAGGACCTGGTCCGGGCGCAGCATGCGGCACTCGACCGGCTGGGGCTCCTTGACCTTGATCACCAGTTCGGCACGCGCAAACACCGACTCGGCGTCGGGCAGGATCGACGCACCGGCCTCGAGGTACTGTTCGTCGGAAAAGCCGATCGCCTGACCGGCGTGCGCCTGCACCAGCACCTTGTGGCCGTGCGCGACGAGTTCGCGCACGCCGGACGGGGTCAGCCCCACGCGGTACTCGTGATTCTTGATTTCCTTCGGTACGCCGATCTCCATCGCGGCCTCCTCGAACAAGGGTCGTCGCGTCCGGCCCTGGCGGGCCGGACGCCGTCGTTTGGCGACGTATTGCTTTGATATTGGATGCAGAAGCGCCGACTTGCCAAACCGTGCCACGTCGCGCGCCCGGCACGACGCGAGGAAACCGCGCAGACAGCACAAGGGGCGCCAGATGGCGCCCCTTGTGCTGCCGGGACCGCTGCGGCTCAGTCGCGGAAATTGTTGTACTGCAGCGGGAAGTCGACGACCTCCTTGCGAGCCAGCGCGATCACCTCCTGCAGCACGTCGCGCTTGGCGCCGGAAACCCTGACCGCCTCGCCCTGGATGCTGGCCTGGACCTTGAGCTTGGAGTCTTTGATCAGTTTGACGATGCGCTTGGCCAGCTCGGTGTCGATCCCCTCCTTGACGGTGATCGCGCGCTTGACCTTGTTGCCGCTGACCTTCTCGAGCTTGCCCTCGTCGAGGCAGCGCACGTCGACGCCGCGCTTGGACAGCTTGCCGATCAGGATTTCCTTGACCTGGTCGAGCTGGAATTCGGAGTCGGCAAACAGCGTCAGCACCTTGTCGGCCGCTTCGATGCGGGCGTCGCTACCCTTGAAATCGTAACGGGTCGACACCTCCTTGTTGGCCTGGTCCACGGCGTTGCGCACTTCGACCTTGTTGACTTCGGACACGATATCGAACGACGGCATTGCTGGCTTTCCTGTATCTGGTCGGTATGCGGCGGCGACATGCCGCCGGTTCTGCGGGCCTTATACCGCCGGAGCACAGCGCATGGCAAGCGCCTGACCGGCTCAGACCGCCGTTGGGCGGCGCGCGGCGCGCTCGGCCAACAGCCGCGCCAGTCCCCGCTCACCCTCGCGCATCACCCGGTCGTGGTTCCACACGAACACCGGCCGGGCCAGCGGCGCCAGCCAGTTCATCCACGCCCGCGTGGTCTGCACATGCCACTCGTAGCACACCTCGGTGACGCCGTTTTCGCACGAGAAGCGCCAGCAGCCCCGCCCCTCGAGCTCGCCCTCGACACGAGCCTCGAGCCGGTGCAGGCGTTCGACGCGCGTCACGCGCGTCTCGAAGGTCAGGCTGTAAGGCAGGACGCTGCGCCACGTCAGCCGCTGGCGCGCGCCGACGCCATCGGCCGCACCGCGATCGAGGTCGACGACCCGCTCGACCCCGCGCCACCACGACGGCCAGTTGGCCGAGTCGTAGATCGCCTCCCAGACCGCGTCCAGCGGCGCGTCAAAGCGCCAACGCGTCAGCAAGCGGTATTCTCGCCGTCTCATCGGCTGGGCCGGAAGAACGCGTCGGGGAAGGCGACGTCGCGCTCGACTTGGTCCAGCGTCACCACCTCGACCGGCGCACCTCGCGCGTCGTAGCTCTCGACACGCACCGGGAACAGCGTCGCGCGTTCGAACCACACCCGGTAGCGCGCCACCTCGCCGATGGATCGACCCGCGGCGCCGACGATCTCGACGCCAAACGCCCCCGGCAACACCGGGGCCGACGCGTCCAGCTCGACCACCCTGCCGCCGTGGCGCAGCGCCTGCAGATGTTCGAGCAAGGCGCCGACGTCGGAGCGGTCGATACGATGGCCGCGCCGGTCGCGCAGCAGGGGATTGTCCGGCGACAGCTCGAGCACCGGCTTGCGGTCGACGCCGAAGGGCCACAGGCGGACGCGGCGCACGGTCGGGTCGAACACCAGCACCGCGCCGACGTGCGGCCCGAGAAAGTCCATCCGGACCCAGCCTGGCCGGCGAAAGGCATAGCGCAGGCTCCGCCTTTCGCCGTCTGCCGCGACCGAGACGACCGTCGCCGCGTAGCCGGACAGCGCGGCGTAACGCGCCTCGGCCGCGTCGAGCAACGCTGCACCGTCAGGCGGCGCAGCAAAACCAGCCGACGCGACCAAACCGAACACGCACGCCGCCCGGACCGGCACGCCCAAGGCTTCGCGCACCGTCACGACTCACTCCTCGACGTCGAGTTGCCCGGCCATGCCGCGCTGGCGGTGGTCGCGAAAGAACAGCAGCCGGTTCGGGCAGTAATACAGGTAACGCCCGGTGGCCGTCGGCGTGAAGCGGATCTGCTGTGCCTGTTCGCCCAGCGTCAGGTCGGCGAGACGCTGCCCGTCCGGGCCCTCGAGCACGAAACGGTGCGGCACGCCAGCCATGCCCTCCAGCCGCACCGACAGCTCGACCGGCTGACCGGCCTTGACGACGACATGCGCCGGCCTGAAGTAATAGCTGCCGCCGACGATGTCGACGCGTTGCGCGCCATCGGCGCCGGGTGCGGGACGGACCGGCGCGATTTCAGCCCCCGCGGTCGCGGCCACGAACAGCAGTGCGCACAAACAAAGCCGATTGAGGCTTGCAGCGACCGTCATCAATAACCTCCGCCACCGCCCTTGCGCTCGTAAGGCGTCGCCTTGTCGCCAGCGCCGTAACCGTTCGCACAGCCCGTCGCCCCGACCGCTGTCGCGATCGCCAATGCTGCGGCCACCCAGCGCATCCACCTCGTCATGCTCTTCATGCCGGAAACTCCCTCATGCGGCCGACGGCGGCGCGCCGGCCCAGCCCTTGCCCACCCCGGCACGAACCGCCGCGTATCGCCGGGCTTCCGTTATAGGCCTTCGACGCGCTTGAGCCGAGCTCGAAACGGCTGACGCCGTACGCGCGGCCGAGAGCGACGACCGGCGTGGCGAGCGTAAAGCCTTCCGGCCCGTCGTAGTCCGGCGGGCGTTGACGTCGCGTTCGTCTGCGCTCAGTCGGCCAGGGTCATCTCGACGATGCGCGGCGGCTCGACGCCGTAGTCGCAGTAGCGCAGCCAGCGCGGCCGGATCAGCAGGTAGGCGGTATCGGGCCAAGCCTCGCGCAACCGGGCGTCGGGGAAGCGGGCGAAGTAGGCCTGCTTGCTGTGCTGCAGCTCGGCGCCGACCGGCTCGCAGGCCAGCCCCTCGTACTGCAGCGTCAGCCGGTCGCGCCAGCCTATCACCAGCGCGACCTGCGGGTTGCGCTGCAGATTGCGGTACTTGCGCGACAGCTGGCTGGTATCCAGCACCAGCTCCAGCCCCGGCAGGACGGCCACGCCGACCAGCGCGGCCTCGGGACGGCCGTCGCCGTCCACCGTCGCGATCACCGCGTGGTCGTGCAATCGCAGGAATTCGTAGAGCTCGTGTCGCGTCATGGCCCGCTCCCGGCAAGTTACCCCTTCCCTTTATGAGGCATGATGGCGCGCCGGGCCAGCCGTTTCGCCGCAAAACGGCCGGCCCGGCTGTGGTATATAGGAACCGTTTCTTCGCCGCGTCTGCCATGAAATTCCTTACGCCCCAACCTTCGCTTACGCCCGCCGGCACCCCGCACGCAAAGACCGCGCTGATCGGCGCGCGCGACGACGCCGAAGCCGTCGCGCTCTGGTTGGCCGAACACCACGATTCGCCGCGCACCCTCGCCAGCTACCGCAAGGAGACCGAACGCTTCCTGCTGTGGTTGGCCGAGCGCGGCAAATCGCTGTCCGGCGTGCTGCGCGAAGACGTGCTCGCCTACCAGGCTTTTCTCGCCGACCCGCAGCCGGCATGGCGCTGGGTCGGGCCGAGCCGGCCGCGCGGGCACGCGGAATGGAAGCCGTTCGGCGGCCCGCTGTCGGCCGCCAGCGTGCGCCACAGCCTGACGGTGCTCGGCGCGCTGTTCGCCTACCTGAACGACGCGGCCTACCTGGCGGGCAACCCCTTCCGCCTGAAGAAGCGGCGGCAGGCCGCGCCGCGCGCCGCCGGCGTCGAACGCCACCTCGACCGCGACTGCTGGCAGGCGGTGCTGGCCGCGCTCGACGCGCTGCCGGCCGGCACGCCGCGCGAACGCGACCACGCCGAACGCGCGCGCTGGCTGTTCGCGCTGCTCTACCTGTCCGGCGCGCGGCGCAGCGAGATCGCCGGCGCGAAAATGGGCGACTGGTTCGAGCGGCGCGGCCGCTGGTGGTGGCGCATCCACGGCAAGGGTGGCGTCGTCGCCGACGTGCCGGTGTCCGACGCGCTGTTCGCCGCCCTCGTCCGCTACCGCGCCGGGCTCGGCCTCGCGCCGCGGCCGCTGCCCGGCGAGGACGTGCCGCTCGTCTGCCGCGTCACCGGACAGGGTGCGCGTCGCTTCGCGCCGCTGTCGGACAAGGCGATCTACCTGATCGTCAAGACGGTGTTCGCGCGCGCCGTCGAGGTCGCGCCGGCCGACAAGCGCGACACGCTCGCCGCCGCGACGACGCACTGGCTGCGCCACACCGCCGCCAGCCACCAGCTCGACGCCGGCGTGCCGCTGCTGCTGGTCAGCCAGAATCTGCGCCACGCCAGCCTGCAGACGACGCGCCGCTATCTGCATAGCGAGGACGACGCGCGCCACGACGCGAGCCGCGGCCTCGACTGGCGGCTGCCCGAACCCTGAGCGCGGCGCCGCACGTTATGATGTCGGTCTTTTTGCAAATCCCGTCGGCCGGCGCCGGCCGCGACGGCCAGAAACGGTGAACCACGCCATGCACCCGCTGAAAAAGCTGTTCGACCACGCGCGCCGCTACCGGCGCGACGCGCTCCTCGCGTCGGTCTACTCGATCGCCAACAAGCTGTTCGACATCCTGCCCGAGGTGCTGATCGGCGTCGCCGTCGACGTCGTCGTCAGCCGCCAGGATTCCTTCCTCGCGCGCCTAGGTTTCGTCGACGTGAAGGTGCAGCTGGTCGTGCTCGGCGTGCTGACGGTGGCGATCTGGGGCTTCGAGTCGCTGTTCGAGTACCTGTATTCGGTCAAGTGGCGCCGGCTCGCGCAGGATTTGCAGCACGACATGCGGCTCGAGGCTTATCGCCACGTGCAACAGCTCGAGATGGCGTGGTTCGAGCAGAAGAAGAGCGGCCAGCTGATGGCGGTGATGAACGACGACATCAACCAGATGGAGCGCTTCCTGAACGGCGGCGCCAACAGCATCCTGCAGGTGCTGTCGTCGACGGTGCTGGTCAGCGCGGTGTTCTTCGCGCTGTCGCCCAGCCTCGCGGCGCTGGCGCTCGCGCCGGTGCCGCTCATCCTCTACGGCGCCTTCTGGTTCCAGAAGCGGCTCGCGCCGCGCTACGCGGCGGTGCGCGAGGCGGCCGGCGACATCAACGCGCGGCTGGCGAACAACCTGTCGGGCATCGCGACGATCAAGAGCTACGCGGCCGAGGAATTCGAGGCGGCACATGTCGAGGCCGCCAGCCTCGCCTACCGCGACAAGAACGGCGCGGCGATCCGTTTTTCGAGCGCGATCACGCCGGTGATCCGCATCGCCATCCTCGCCGGCTTCGTCACCACGCTGGTCTACGGAGGCTGGATGACGCTGTCGGGCGAACTGGCGGTCGGCAGCTACAGCGTGCTCGTCTTCCTGACCCAGCGGCTGTTGTGGCCGCTGACCGGCCTGGCCGAGATCGCCGACCTCTACCAGCGCTCGATGGCGTCGATCGAACGCGTGCTGCAGCTGGTCGACACGCCGATCGGCATCCCCTACGCCGGCCGCGCGCTGCCGCGCGAAGCCGTCGCCGGCGCGGTCGAGTTCCGCGCCGTCGACTTTTCCTACACCGGCGCCGCGCCGACGCTATCCGGCGTCGACCTCACGATCCGGGCCGGCGAAACGGTCGGCATCGTCGGCAGCACCGGCTCGGGCAAGAGCACGCTGGTCAAACTCCTGCTGCGCTTTTATACCCCGCAGCGCGGCGCGATCCTGCTCGACGGCGAGGACATCGGCTCGGCCAAGCTCCAGGACCTGCGCCGGCTGATCGGCTACGTCAGCCAGGAACCCTTCCTGACCGACGGCAGCGTCGCCGACAACATCGCCTACGGCACGCCGGATGCGACGCGCGCCGACGTCGAGGCCGCCGCGCGCGCCGCCGAGGCGCACGACTTCATCGCCCGCCTGCCGCAGGGCTACGACACCGAAGTCGGCGAGCGCGGCCAGCGCCTGTCGGGCGGACAACGCCAGCGCATCGCGCTGGCGCGCGCGATCCTGAAGAACCCGCCGGTGCTGATCCTCGACGAAGCCACGTCGGCGGTCGACAACGAGACCGAGGCGGCGATCCAGCGCTCGCTCGCCCACGTCGCGCGCGGCCGCACCACCATCGTGATCGCGCACCGGCTGTCGACCGTCCGTCAGGCCGACCGCATCTGGGTGATGGAGCACGGCCGCATCGTCGAGACCGGCGACCACGACGCGCTCGTCGCGCAGAACGGCGTCTACGCCGGGCTGTGGCGGCTGCAAACCGGCGAAAGCTTGGCCGAGGCCTGATCCGGGCCGGACTCGGCCAACTTGTCGCCCCGCGGAACGGCATCGCCGCTCCGTCCGGCTCGCCGGCATGAAAAAAGGCACCCCGACGGGTGCCTTTTTGGTGGACGCGATGCGCGCGCTCAGAACAGCTCGCCGGTGCGGCCGGTCTGCGACTGGCAGGCGATCACCAGCGCGCGGTTGATCGCCTCCTTCTTGCTGACACCCCACCACTCGACCATCTTGTCGAGCGCCTTCTGCGCGTCGCGCGACAGCTCGACCGACATCGACAGCTCCTGGAAGCGCGCGCGGCGCAAGGCACGGCTGCGCCGCTTGCGTTCGGCGTCGGTCATCGCGCGCACGCCGAGCGGCTTGCGGCCCGGCTTTTTCTTCACGCCGCCGATCAAATCCAGGGTGTAGTGGTCGCAGGGGTCTTTCATGGGCCTTTCGATGCCGCGCCGAGACAGAGAGGGGCGCAAGGATAGCACGAAGCGGGCTCGGTCGCAGCGGCGCCGGTCACCATGTCGACATCGCTCGCCGCCGTTTCTTTGCCATGAATGCCGCGAACTGCGGCAGATGCGCGAGAGAGGCCGCGGCGGCGCCCGGGACGGTCGTGGACGACGATAAAAACGCCGCGTCGATAGCGACGCGGCGTTTTTCCGGCCTGGGCCGGGGCTAGAGCGGCAGCAGGCCCGCCGCGAGGTCGAGCACGATTACCGCGAACAGCGCGGCGAGCGCGTCGTCGAGCATCACGCCGAAGCCGCCGTGCACGCGCTCGTCGAACAGGCGGATCGGCCAAGGCTTGGCGATGTCGAACAGCCGGAACAGCGCGAAGGCGAGCGCCCAGCCGGCAAGCGACGGCGGCGCGAACGCGAGCACCGCCAGCATCGCGACGATCTCGTCGATCACGATGCCGCCGTGGTCGTGCACGCCGAGCGAACGGCAGGCGACGCCGCTGGCCCAGCAGCCGAGCGCGAACAGCGGCGCGCATAACCAGGCGATCTGGAGCGCCGTGAGGCCCGCCGCGATCAGCAGGGCGTAGAGCGGCAGCGCGACCAGCGTGCCGACCGTACCCGGCGCGCGCGGCGAGAGCCCGGCGCCGAAGCCGAAAGCGATGAAGTGCGCCGGATGACGCACGAGGAAGGCGAAGCCGGGCTCAGGCGAAGTGGTCATAACCCGCCCTTTGCAGCGCCACCGGCCGGCCGGCCGAATCGACCAGCGTCACGCCGGCTTCCGGCGATCGCACGCGGCCGACGCGCGTGACCGCGACGCCGAGTTGCAGACCAAGCGCCTCGATCGCCGCGCGGTTCGCGGCCGGCGCGCTGAAGGCGAGCTCGTAGTCGTCGCCGCCGGCGGCGATCAGCTCCGGATAGCGCGCGCGGCGCTCGGCCAACCACGGATGGGTCGGCAGCGCGTCGAACCACAGCTCGGCGCCTTTGTTCGAGCGCTCAAGGATGTGACCGAAATCGGCGAACCAGCCGTCGGAGACGTCGACCGCCGCGTGCGCCAAGCCGAGCAAGCCTTGGCCGAGCGCGACGCGCGGCTCGGGCCGCTCGAGCCGCGCCAGGCCGGCGGCGAGCGCGTCGGCCGGCAGCTTGAGGTCGCCGGCGAGCTTCTCGCGCAGCGCCATCGCGCCCAGGCCCAGCGTGCCGCTGACCCACACGTCGTCACCTTCCTGCGCCGCGTTGCGCCGCAGCGCGCGGCCGCTCGGCGCTTCGCCGAACACGGTCACCGACAACGTCAGCGGGCCGCGCGTGGTGTCGCCGCCGATCACGCCGACGTCGAAGCGGTCGGCCAGCGCGAAGAAGCCGTCGGCGAAGCGCGCGACCCAGGCCTCGTCGCTGTGCGGCAGCGCGACGGCCAGCACCACCCAGCGCGGGGCGGCGCCCATCGCCGCCATGTCGGACAGGTTGACCGCCAGCGTCTTGTGCCCGAGCGCGGCCGGGTCGACGTCGGCGAAGAAGTGCCGCCCCTCGACCAGCATGTCGACCGAGACATGCAAATCGTGCCCCGGCGTCGGCCGCACGATGGCCGCGTCGTCGCCGACGCCGAGTACGGCGTTCTTCGCCGGCCGGTCGAAGTAGCGGCGGATCAGTTCGAATTCGTTCATGGCTATACGTGAAAACACCCGCGCCTGGGGCGCGGGTGGCGAGCTAGGGAGGGCGGGCCGGCGCTTATTGCGCGTCCGGCTCGGCGTCGGGCGCGGCGGCCGGCTCGGGCTGACGGCGGCGCGGCTTCAGACGGACCTCTTCGGGGCGCACCTCGGCGGCGAGCTTGTCGAGCACGCCGTTGACGAATTTGTGACCGTCGGTGCCGCCGAAGGTCTTGGCGATCTCGATCGCCTCGTTGATGATCACCGGGTACGGCGTCGCGACCTGCTTGTTCAGCTCGAGCGCGGCCATCAGCAGGATCGCGCGCTCGACCGGGCTGACCTCGGACGACGGGCGCTCGTAGAACTGGACCAACTGGCGCGACAGCGCGTCGACGTCCTGCAACACACCGTAGAGGATGGTGCGGAACAGCGCCTCGTCGGCCTTGGCGAAGTAGTCGTTCTCGCGCAGGTGTTTTTCGATCAGCGAGGCCGGGCGGTCCGGGTTCAGCTGCCATTCGTAAATGCCCTGCACGGCGAATTCGCGTGCGCGGCGGCGTGCCGTTTTCATCGGGGTCTTCCTTTAAAGAACGCGCGAGCGGCCCGCCTGGGCGGCCGCCCGCGATTGCAAGGGGGAACTCAGGCGGACAGCGCGGCCTGCAGGCGCGCCATCTCGACGGCGACGCGCGCGGCGTCGCGGCCCTTCTCGAGCATGCGCACCTCGGCCTGCTCGTCGGTCTCGGTGGTCAGGATGGCGTTGGCGATCGGAATGTCGAAATCGAGGCCGACGCGGGTGACGCCGGCGCCCGACTCGTTCGAGACCAGCTCGAAGTGGTAGGTTTCGCCGCGGATCACCGCGCCGAGCGCGACCAGCGCGTCGAAACGGCCGCTCTTGGCCATGGTCTGCAGCACCAGCGGCACTTCGAGCGCGCCGGGCACGGTCGCCAGCGTCACGTCGGCGGCGGCGACGCCGAGCGCCGCCAGCTCGGCGAGGCAGGCGTCGCGCAGGCCGTGGCACACCGACTCGGTGAAGCGGGCCATCACGATGCCGATCTTCAGGCCCTGGCCGTTGAGGTCGGGTTCGATGCGGGAAATGGCGTCAAGCATGGCGTCCTCGCGGCTGTCTTGAAAAAGGGCGCAATTTTAACCGATTTAGCCGGGGATGTGTTCCGGCTGGCAAAAACCGGTCACTTCCAGCCCGAAACCGGCCAGGCCGCCCAGCGGGGTCGGCGACGCCATCAGCTTCATCTTGCCGACGCCGAGCGACTTGAGCATCTGCGCGCCAAGGCCAAAGGTCTTGCTGTCCCACTTCGGCCGGCTAGGCGCGGTGCCCTCGCCCGGCAACGCGCGCGCCAGGAGGTCGTCGCCGCTCTCGGAGCGGTGCAGCAGCACGACCACGCCGCAGCCGTGCGCCTCGATCTGTCCGAGCGCGTTCGGCAGCGTCCAGCTGTGGCCCTGCCCCATCGGGTCGATCAGGTCCATCACCGACAGCGGCTCGTGCACGCGCACCAGCGTTTCCTTGTCGGCGCGCGGCTGGCCCTTGACGAGGGCGAGGTGGGTCGCGTGCGTCGTCACGTCGCGGAAGGCGTGCAGCTGGAAGGCGCCGAACGGCGTGGCGACCGGGCGCTGGCCGACTGCCTCGACCAGCGACTCGGTGCGGCTGCGGTAGTGGATCAGGTCGGCGATGGTGCCGACCTTGAGACCGTGCTGTTCGGCGAATACCAAAAGTTCGGGCAGGCGCGCCATCGTGCCATCGTCGTTCATGATCTCGCAGATCACCGACGCCGGCTCGAGGCCGGCCAGCTGCGCGAGGTCGCAGCCGGCCTCGGTGTGGCCGGCGCGCTTGAGCACGCCGCCGCTCTGCGCCTTGAGCGGGAAGATGTGGCCGGGCATCACGATGTCGGCCGGCTTGGCGTTGCGCGCGACCGCCGCCTGGACGGTGCGCGCGCGGTCGGCGGCCGAGATGCCGGTGGTCACGCCCTCGGCCGCCTCGATCGACACGGTGAAGTTGGTGCCGTGCGGCGTGCCGTTGTCGGTCACCATCAAGGGCAGGTTCAGCTGCCGGCAGCGCGCCTCGGTCAGCGTCAGGCAGATCAGGCCGCGCGCGTGCTTGGCCATGAAGTTGATCGTCTCGGCGGTCACATGCTCGGCGGCGACGACGATATCGCCCTCGTTCTCGCGGTCCTCGGCGTCGACCAGCACGACCATCTTGCCCGCCGCGATATCGGCGATGATGTCTTGAATCGGGGAAATGTTCATTTGACTTCCAGTCCTTGCGTCGGCCGGGCTCGGCCAACCTTGTAGATGCGGTTCAGGCGAGCCTCAGGTCGAGGCTCGCGTAGTCGCCGTGCGCGTGGATGTCGCCGGCGACGAGCGCCAACGGCGCGACGAACGGCGGGCCGTCGACCACCAGCGTGTGAAACTCGCCGGCCTCGGCGCAGGGGTCGACGCCGCCGGCGACCAGTTCGTCGACCAGCTCGTGCGTCAGCGTCCTGCCGAGCAGTTCGGCCGGCGCCATCGCCGTGTTGACGGTGACGATCAGCGCGCGGATGCCGGCGTCCAGACCCTCGCGCACCAGCGCGAGACGGTCTTCCTGCCACAAGGGCAGCGAAGCGGACAGGCCCGCGGCGGCGCAGACTTTTTCTTCCCACTCGCGGTGCGCGTCGAGGTCGACGTCGCCGAATACCGCCATCTCGACGCCGTCGGCGGCGAAGGCTTGGAGCCGCTTGACGAAAGCCGCCTCGTAGCCGCTCCAGCTGGCGTCGGCGGTGACGAGCGGCAGATTCATCGCCGCGGCCTGCGCGACCATCACCTCGCGGCGCACGCCGTGCGAGCGGCTGCGCACGCCGTCCTCGTCGAACACCGTGAACAGCGCCGCAACACGGGCGCCGGCGCGGTGCGCGCGCCACAGCGCGAGGCAGGAATCCTTGCCGCCGCTCCAGGAGACGACGGTTTTCTTGTCTTTCAGCGTAGTCATTCGCGCGATCGTCGGAAAAGTGTTTTGCCTATGGCGGCGCGCGGGGCGGAATTCAAGCCCCGCGCTCGGCGAGCACGCGCTCGACGGTGTCGACGATGGCCTGGGTGTGCGGGTCGATCTCGATGTTGACGAAATCGCCCGGCTTGCGCACGCCCATCAGCGTGCGGCTCAGCGTCTCGGGGATCAGGTGCACGCAGAAGCGGTCGCCCTCGACCTCGCCGATGGTCAGGCTGCAGCCGTCGACGCCGATATAGCCCTTGGCCAGCACATACTTCATCAGCTGCGCCGGCAGGCGGAACCACATGGTGCGGTTGTTCGGCGTATCGACCACCTTGACCACCTCGCCGGTCGAGACGATGTGGCCGGACATCGCGTGGCCGCCGATGTCGTCGCCGAAGCGGGCGGCGCGCTCGACGTTGACGCGGTCGCCCTCGGCCAGTTGGCCGAGGTTGGTCAGGCGCAGCGTTTCGTGCATCAGGTCGAAGCTGACGATGTCGCCGTCGATGGCGGTGACGGTCAGGCAGCAACCGTTGTGGGCGACCGACGCGCCGACCGTCAGGCCCGGCAGCAGCTCGGCCGGCAGGCGCAGCGCGTGGGTGCGGAAGTTTTCTTTGTCGACGACGCGGACGATCTCGGCCGTCCCTTGCACGATTCCGGTGAACATGGATGCCTCGGGTATGCGGTGCGGAAAAGAGCAATGATAGCGAAATCCGCGCGCCGCGGTGGGCTCGGCCAACGCCCGGGACGGCGCGGGCCGTGCCGGAGCGCGGCAAACTTGGGTACAATTCCCCTCTTTTGACCCCGAGCTTCACCACCATGTCCGCCGAACTTGCCCGCATCAACGACGAAGTGGCGCGCCGCCGCACCTTCGCCATCATCTCCCACCCCGACGCCGGTAAAACCACGCTGACCGAGAAACTGCTGCTGTTCTCGGGCGCGATCCAGATGGCCGGCACGGTGAAGGGCAAGAAGACCGGCAAGTTCGCGACCTCGGACTGGATGGAGATCGAGAAGCAGCGCGGCATCTCGGTCGCGTCGTCGGTCATGCAGTTCGACTACCGCGACCACACCGTGAACCTCCTGGACACCCCGGGCCACCAGGACTTCTCGGAAGACACCTACCGCGTGCTGACCGCGGTCGACTCGGCGCTGATGGTGATCGACGCGGCCAAGGGCGTCGAGGAGCAGACCATCAAGCTGCTCAACGTCTGCCGCCTGCGCAACACGCCTATCGTCACCTTCATGAACAAGTACGACCGCGAGGTGCGCGATTCGCTCGAATTGCTCGACGAGGTCGAGAACGTACTGAAGATCCGCTGCGCGCCGGTGACCTGGCCGATCGGCATGGGCAAGACCTTCCGCGGCGTCTACCACATGCTGCGCGACGAGGTGCTTTTGTTCGAGGCCGGCACCGAGAAGGTGTCGCTCGACGTCGAGGTGATCAAGGGCATCGACAACCCGCGCCTGGACGAACTGTTCCCGCTCGAGATGGAACAGCTGCGGATGGAGATCGAACTGGTGCAGGGCGCCTCGCACCCCTTCGTGCTCGAAGAATTCCTCGCCGGCACGCTGACGCCGGTGTTCTTCGGCTCGGCGATCAACAACTTCGGCGTGCGCGAGATCCTCAACGCGCTGATCGACTGGGCGCCGGCGCCGATGCCGCGCGACGCCACCGTGCGCGCGGTCGACCCGAACGAGGAAGCCTTCTCCGGCTTCGTGTTCAAGATCCAGGCGAACATGGACCCGAAACACCGCGACCGCATCGCCTTCATGCGCGTCTGCTCGGGCCGCTTCGAGCGCGGCATGAAGATGAAGCACCTGCGCCTCAATCGTGACATCGCCGCCTCCAGCGTGGTGACCTTCATGTCGCACGACCGCGAGATCGTCGAGGAGGCGTTCGCCGGCGACATCATCGGCATCCCCAACCACGGCAACATCCAGATCGGCGACTCGTTCAGCGAGGGCGAGCAGCTCGCCTTCACCGGCATCCCCTTCTTCGCGCCGGAACTGTTCCGCTCGGTGCGCATCAAGAACCCGCTGAAACTCAAGCAGCTGCAAAAAGGCCTGCAGCAGCTCGGCGAGGAAGGCGCGGTGCAGGTGTTCAAGCCGCACAACGGCGGCGACCTGATCCTCGGCGCGGTCGGCGTGCTGCAGTTCGAGGTGGTCGCCAGCCGCCTGGCCGCCGAGTACGGCGTCGACGCGATCTTCGAGTCGGCCAGCATCTGGAGCGCGCGCTGGGTGTCGTGCGACGAGCGCAAGAAGCTCGACGAATTCGAAAAGGCGAACATGAACAACCTGGCGATCGACGCCGGCGGCAACCTCGCCTACCTCGCGCCGAACCGCGTCAACCTGCAACTGACGCAGGAGCGCTGGCCGGCGATCGTGTTCCACGAGACCCGCGAGCACGCGGTCAAGCTGAACGACTGAGGACGACGTCGCGATGAACGCCTTCGGCTGGATCGCCGAGATCGCGCGCGAGTACGCGGTCGACCTCGGCCGCACCGGCGGGCTGATCCTCCTGCTGGTGGTCGCCCGCATCGCGATCGCGCGCGCGATCGCCGCCAACCCGCGCGTGCCGATCGACGCGCGCCGGCGCTGGTCGATCAACGCGCGCAACGCGCTGGTACTGGTCGGCGTGCTCGGCGTCGCCGGCATCTGGGCCAAGGAGATCGAGACCTTCGCGGTCTCGGTGGTCGCCTTCGCCGCCGCGCTGGTGCTGGCGACCAAGGAGCTGATCATGTGCCTGGGCGGCGCCTTCCTGCGCACGATGAGCAACGCGTTCTCGGTCGGCGACCACATCGAGATCGGCGGCCACCGCGGTCGCGTCGTCGACATCAACCTGTTCTCGACGACGATCATGGAAATCGGCCCGCGCCACGACGCGCATTTCATCACCGGCCGCGCGGTGTCGCTGCCCAACAGCCTGCTGCTGACCGCGCCGGTGATCCGCGAAAATTTCATGGGCGACATCGTCGTGCACGTGATCACCGTGCCGCTGTCCTACGAGCACAACCCGAACCGGATGGAGGCGATGCTGCTGGCGATCGCCAACGAGGTGTGCGCGCCCCACCTGGCGGCCGCCGAGCGCCACATGCTGCACATCGAGGCGCGCCATCTGGTCGACACGCCGTCGGTCCAGCCGCGCATCGCCTTCCTGCCGGTCGACGACAAACGCTACCAGCTGATGCTGCGCGTCGCCATCCCCGCCAACGAACGCAACCGCGTCGAGCAGGCCATCCTGCACCGCCTGATGCAACAAGCCTTCCCCGACTGCGACGCGGCGCTGCCGGCGCGCGCCACCGCCGAGGTCAAGCCGTCATGAGCAAACCGCGCGGCAAGACCTTCGAGCGCATCGTCCGCGAGAGCCTCGCGCTGTTCAACGAGCACGGCGAGCGCAACGTCACCACCAACCACATCGCGGCGCACCTGGGCATCAGCCCCGGCAATCTCTACTATCACTTCCGCAACAAGGAAGAAATCGTCTACCAGATTTTCTGCCAGTACCGCGACTGCCTCACCGAACGGCTGGCGATGCCGGTCGACCGGGCGCTGACGGCCGCCGACCTGGGCGCCTTCCTCGACACCGCCTTCGACGTGATGTGGCGTTACCGCTTCCTGTTCCACGACCAGCCGGGCCTGCTGGCGCGCAACCCGCAGCTGCAGCAGGACTATCTGGAGTTCGTCAATTCGACCTTCCGCGCCCTGCTGTTCGGCCACTTCCGCGAATTCGTCCGCCTCGGTCTGCTGCGCATCGACGACGCCGACATCGAGCCGGTGATGCTCAACATCTGGCTGGTGGTGAAGTTCTGGTTCGCCTTCGAGGAGGCCGCGCACCCGCACGACCGGAGCGGCGCGGCCTACAGCCGGCGCGGCGTGCGCCAGGTGCTCACGCTGCTCAAGCCCTACGTACAGCCGGACTTCCAGCCCGTTTTCAACGCGCTGCTGGAGCGCACGGCCTGATAGCCCCTCGTCGCCGGCGACGGCGCCGCTTTGTTTTTGCGCCGCCGGGCGCTTATCCTTGCGGGTCCGGATAAAACAACACGAGAAGAGACAGCCATGGACAAAATCGGATTCGTCGGCCTCGGCCTGATGGGCCAGCCGATGACCCGCCGCCTGATCGAAGCCGGTTTCGACGTCACCGTCTGGAACCGTTCGCCCGACAAGTGCGCCGACCTCGTCGCCGCCGGCGCCCACCTCGCCGCCAGCCTCGGCGAGCTGGTCGAGCGCGTCGACGTGGTGATGAGCTGCGTGTCCGACACCGCCGCCGTCGAGGCGGTGGTGTTCGGCGAGCACGGCGTCGCCGCGCACGGCGCGGCCGGCAAGCTGCTGGTCGACTTTTCCAGCATCGAGCCGGCGGCGACGCGCGACTTCGCCGCGCGGCTCGAAGCCGCCTGCGGCATGCGCTGGGTCGACGCGCCGGTCTCGGGCGGCACCGCCGGCGCCGAGAACGGCACGCTGGTCATCATGGCCGGCGGCCGCGACGAGGACGTCGAGCGGCTGCGGCCGCTCGCCGCGCCGCTGTCGCAGCGGCTGACGCGCATGGGCGGCGTCGGCGCCGGCCAGGTGACCAAGGTCTGCAACCAGCTGATCGTCGCCGCCAACGCGATGCTGATCGCCGAGGCGGTGACGTTGGCCGAGAAGAGCGGCGTCGACGCCAGCCAGCTCGCGCCGGCGCTCGCCGGCGGCTTCGCCGACTCCAAGCCGTTCCAGATCCTGTCGCCGCGGATGGCGACGAAAACTTTCGAGCCGGTGCAGTGGAAGGTCGCGACGCTGCTCAAAGACCTCGACAACGCCGTCAAACTCGCGCGCGAGGTCGGCGGCGGCACGCCGCTGGCGGGCTTGGCCAACCAGTTGATGCGTGTGTTCGCCGAACAGGGCAACCGGGATCGCGACCTCGCTAGCGTGATCGAACTCTACCAGCGGCCGGCGCGCTGACCGCCGGGCGGGGCGGCCGCCCCGCCGCCTCCCCCTTCCCGCGAACTTCGCCGCTTAAGCCGGCGATTTCGCGCGGCAATCCGGCAAAGCGCTTGCGCCGGCCCGGGTTTTGCCTTATAGTCTCGCCACTTCGCGCTTGCCGCATCGGCAGGCGCACCATGTTTCATCGTCCCCCACCTCGCTTTTGCCTCGTCTTTCGCCGTTTTCCTTTGCAGAACACGCATCGCGGCTCGATTAACAGGTAGGTGCCGATGAGTATCGGATGCGCAACGACCGCATCCAGAACGCGCCGACCCTCCTGTTTGGTCCGGGCCCTCGGGTCTTCCGGACAGCCTTGTATCGTCCACAGGGCTCGGCCAACCTTTGCCGTCACTCCGGCAATCAAAGGAAAATACATGCTGCAATTTAGCGAACTGGGCTTGCCCGCCGTCATCACCCGCGCCCTTGACGAAGTCGGCTACACCACCCCGACCGAGGTCCAGGCCCAGTCGATCCCGGCCGCGCTCAAGGGCGCCGACCTGCTGGTGTCGGCGCAGACCGGCAGCGGCAAGACCGCCTCCTTCCTGCTGCCGGCGCTGGCCAAGCTGTCCGAACGCACCGACAAGCCGGGCAAGGGCCCGCGCATCCTGGTGCTGACCCCGACCCGCGAACTGGCGCAGCAGATCGAGAAAAACGCGCAAACCTACGCAGCCGGCATGCGCTGGATGCGTACCGCCTGCCTGGTCGGCGGCCAGCCGTTCGGCTTCCAGACCCGCGCGCTGTCGCGCCCGGTCGACCTCATCGTCGCCACCCCGGGCCGCCTGATGGACCACATGCGCCAGGGCCGCATCGACTTCTCGCGCCTCGAGATGCTGGTGCTCGACGAAGCCGACCGCATGCTCGACATGGGCTTCATCGAAGACATCGAGACCATCGTCGCCGCGACCCCGGAAAGCCGCCAGACGCTGCTGTTCTCGGCCACGCTGGACGGCAACGTCGGCCGCCTGGCCCGCGAACTGACCCGTAACCCGGAGCGCATCGAGATCGCGCGCCAGGAAAGCGGCGGCAACATCACCGAACACCTGATGTACGCCGACGACATGCGGCACAAGGAGCGCCTGCTCGACGCGATCCTCAAGGATTCGGGCTTCGACCAGGCCGTCGTGTTCACCGCGACCAAGGTCAGCACCGAGGAAATCGCCGACAAGCTGTCCGACATGGGCTACGCGGCCGCCTGCCTGCACGGCGACATGCCGCAATCGTGGCGCAACCGCACGCTGAACGACCTGCGTCGCGGCCGCGTGCGCATCCTGGTCGCCACCGACGTCGCCGCGCGCGGCATCGACGTGCCGACCATCACCCACGTCGTGAACTTCGACCTGCCGAAACAGGCCGAGGACTACGTGCACCGCATTGGCCGCACCGGCCGTGCCGGCCGCGACGGCACCGCGATCACGCTGGCCGACACCCGCGAATACCACAAGGTGCGCCGCATCGAGCAATACCTGAAGCGCACCCTGACCGAGGGCGTGATCGAGGGCCTCGAGCCGACCCGCCGCATCCAGAAAGGCGCGCCGCGCCGCAACGGCGGCGGTGGCGGCGGCAACGGCCGTCGCTACGGCAGCGGCGGCGGTTACGGCAACAAGTCCTACGGCAGCAACGGCAACGGCGGCGGTTATGGCCGTCGCGAAGGCGGCAACGGTGGCTACGGTCGCCGCGAAGGCGGCAACGGCGGCGACGGCTACGGTCGTCGCGAAGGTGGCCCGCGCGGCAACGGCGGCGGCTACGGCCGTCGCGACGGCCAGGGTTACGGCAACCGCGACTGAGCCGTTCCCGAGCAGGAATGAAAAAAGCCACCCCAGGGTGGCTTTTTTCGTGCCGGACAGCCCTCGCCCGGCACGGTCGCGGCGAGGGCCCGGCCAAGCTGGACGAGCGCGCAGCGGCGGCCTTACAGCGCCAGCGGCGGCAGGCCGTGCTGCGCGCGCGCGCGGTTGCAGGCGTCGTCGTACACGCCGATCGCCGAGCGCGGCGCGAATTCGCGGCACGGCGACGGGCGCTCCTTGTAGATGCCGCAGTGCACCGCCTCGCCGATGACGCCGACCAGCGCGCGGCAACGCGGCCGGGCGTAGTCGGTGCCTTTCAGTCGCATCAGGCTGGCCGTTTCCGCGTCGGCCAGGCCGTCGGGCACGCAGCCGCCCTCGCTCGACAATTCGGAGCGGTGGAAGGTGACGCGGAAGGCGGCGCAGCAGGCGCCGCAGGACAGACAGGCCGACAGCGGCTTGCGAGCGTCTTGCATCACTCGCCCCCTGCCGGCGGCGCGAGCGCTGCCTCGATCAGCTTCAGCGTCGCCTCGGGCTTCTCGACCGGCAGGTTGTGGCCGCCTTCGTCGGCCACCATCAGCGGCGCGCGGTAGCGTGCGGCGAAACGCTCGCCGACTTCGAGCGGGAACACCTTGTCCTTGCGGCTCCAGATCAGCGCGATCGGCGGCAGCGCCGCCGCGTCGAGCCGCGCCAGATAACGCCCGCGCGACGCGACCAGCTCGCGCATCAGCGCGGTCAGCTCGGCCTCGCGGCCGGCGAAATAGTGACGGCGCACGTCGTCGAGCACGAAATCGGACGCCGGGCGCGGCCGGTCGAACACCACGCGCATCACCCGCTCCAGCTCGCGCGCGCCGGCCGGCACGAACAGCGCCTCGGCGCTCGGTGCGCCGGCACGCGCGAGCATGGCGGCGAGCTCGGCGTCGCCGAAGCCCGCGCCCGGCGCGTTGATGATCACCAGCTGCGCGACGCGGCCCGGCAGCCGGCGGCCGACCTCCATCGCGACGAGGCCGCCGTAGGACACGCCGACCAGGCGCACGCCGGCCAGGCCGCGCGACTCGATCAGCTCGGCGATCGCGTCGGCCTGGGCGTCGAGGCTGGGCGCGCGGCGCGCGTGGCTGGCGCCGAACCACAAGAGGTCGGGCACCAGCACGCGGTGCTGGCGCGCCAGCGCCGTCGCCTGCCCCTTCCAGGTGACCAGGCCGTTGCCGCCGAAGCCGTGCAGCAGCATCAGCGGCTCGCCGCGGCCGGCCTCGTGGTAGACCAGCCGCCCCTCGGGCAGCGCCAGCTCGCGGGCCTCGAAGCCTTCGGCGCGCGCGGCCGACGCGACCCAGCGCGCGTGCAGCGACGCCGGCGAGCAGGCGGCGAGGCCGCCGAGCAGCCCCAGCGCGACGGCGAGGGCCGCGCATCGTTTCGTCAGCGCCCGCATGTCACCCCCGTCAGATCCGCTCGCCCGGCGCCAGGTAGCGCCACTGGCCCGCCGGCAGGTCGGACAGCTTGACGCGACCGATGCGGATGCGCTTGAGGCCGACCACCTTCAGGCCGACCTGCTCGCACATGCGGCGGATCTGGCGCTTCTTGCCTTCCTGCAGCACGAAGCGCAGCTGGTCCTGGTTCTGCCAGCTCACCTTGGCCGGCTTGAGTTTTTCGCCGTCGAGGCTCAAACCGTGGTTGAGCAGGCGCAAGCCGTCTTCGGACAGCTTGCCCTCGACGCGCACCAGGTACTCCTTCTCGACCTCGCTGGTCTCGCCGATGATGTGCTTGGCGACGCGGCCATCCTGGGTCAGGATCAACAGCCCCACCGAATCGATGTCGAGCCGGCCGGCCGGCGCGAGGCCCTTGAGGTGGTCGCGCGAGAAGCGGATGCCGCTCTTGTCGCCCTTCCAGTGGTTTTGCGGCGTGACCAGCACCACCGCCGGCTGGTAGCCGCCCTCGGCCTGGCCGGACACGTAGCCGACCGGCTTGTTCAGCAGGATGGTCACGCGCTGGCTCTGCGTTTCGCGCGCGCGCGGGTCGAGGTCGATGCGCTGGCCCGGCGCGACCTTTTGGCCGAGCACGGCGACTTCGCCGTCGACCTTCACCCAGCCCCGTTCGATATAGCTGTCGGCCTCGCGGCGCGAACACAGGCCGAGCTCGGCCAACCTTTTGGACAAACGGACGGGTTCCATGGGACTCCAAACAAAACCGGGCGGCCAGCGCCGCCCGCGGAAAATCGACGCCGTATTGTAAGAAATGCCGGCGGCGCGGCCAACCTTTGCCACGCGGCGGACGAGAAAAAACCCGCACGGCGGCGGGTTCGCGGGCGCGGCGCGAAGGCGGGCGAGCCGGCGCTTCATCGCGCCCACGTCGCCCCGGCGTTCAATCGAACAGCTCTTCCCAGAAACTCTTCTTGCGCTTGGGCGGGTACGGCCGCTGCGCGTGCTGCGGCGGCTGACCGTATTGCGGTGGCTGGCCACCGTAGCCCTGGGCCGGCGACGGGCCCGGCGCCGCGGCGGGCTCCAGGTCGCGCACCGCGCGCGCGACGATCTTGTCGAGCTCGCCGCGGTCCAGCCACACGCCGCGGCATCGCGGGCAGTAATCGATCTCGACCCCCTGGCGTTCGCTCATCACCAGCGTGGTGTCCTTGCAGACGGGGCAGTGCATTCGGCAGTCTCCTTGAGGTGCTTGGGTGGGCCATCGCCCACGGCGACGGTGCGGATAAAGACCCGGCGCGCGGCCCGGGGTTCCTCAGGCTCGGGCCAAGGTCCAGCCCGGCTCGTGCCGCTCGGCGAGCACAAAGCCGGCGCCTTCGTCGCGATAGTCCCAGCGCTCGAGGGCCACACGCCGGGTGCCCTCCACGACCGGCTCGAGCACCAGGCGGTTGAAGGAATTGCCCTGCCCGGCGCGCAGCCGTCGCGACACCGCGGTGCCGGCCTGCATCACCCAGGCGTCGCCGGCCGGCTCGCCGTGCCGCGCGGCCAACGGCCGGATGAACGGGTGATGGATGTGGCCGCCGAGGAAGAGCCGCGCGCCGGCGGCGACGCCCTCGCGCACCAGCTCGTGCGCGCCGTGCATCAGGTTCGCGTGGTCGCTATCGAGCAGGCAGTCGACCGGGTGATGGGCGACGACGACCTTCAGCGCGCCGGCCGGCGCGGCCGCGAGCGCGGCGAGCAACGCCGCGCGCGCCGCGCGGCCGACGCGACCGTTCCGGTGCCGCAGCGGCACCGTGCTGTCGACGCCGAATACCGCGAGCGCGTCGTCGATCAAGCACGGCGCACGCGCCGCGCCGAAGGCGCGCTCGAACTCGCCGTAGGGCGCGAGCAGCCGCTCGACCGGCTTGAACAGCGGCAGGTCGTGGTTGCCGGGCACCGCGACGCAGGCGCGCGGCGCGAGGCACGCGACGAGCGCGCGCGCGCGCTCGAACTCGTCGCGGCGCGCGCGCTGCGTGAGGTCGCCCGACAGCACCAGCACGTCGATCGGCGGGTTGGCCGAGGCCCAGCGCAAGAACGCGTCGACGACCTCGGGCCGCTCGACACCGAAGTGGGTGTCCGACAGGTGCAGCAACGTCGTCACGGCGCGCCCCCGCCGTCGGGCGGCGCCAGCAGGGTCAGCGCGTCGCGTCGCACCGAGAAGCGCAGCGGCATCGCCAGCCGCAGCACCTCGCCGTCGATCGCGACCTTGACCCGCCCGGCGTGGCCGCGCACCTCGACCGTTCGGGCGCAGAAGTGTTGCAGGTTCTCGTCGTCGGCCAGCCGGCCGAGCGCGCCGCGCGTCAACAGCTTGACGCGGTCCCAGCGCGTCAGCGGCCGCATCACCATCGCCGCGAGCCGGCCGTCGGCGACGCACTCGGCCTCGGGCAGGTTCAGGTCGGCCAGTTGCAGCGGGTTGTTGCCGAAGAACACCATCGCGGTGCGGCAACGGCGCGGCGCGCCGTCGACCACCATCTCGACGCGCAGGCTGCGGTGCTCGCGCAGCAGCGTGTAGAGGCCCGACAGGAAGGCGACCGCGCGGCTGCGGCCGAGCCGGCCCTTGTGGCGTTCGCGCGCCTCGATCAGCGTCGAGTAGAGGCCGAAGCTCGCGTTGTTCAGATAGGGACGTCCGTTGACGAGACCCAGCTGCACCGGCCGCGCGCGGCCGTCGACGAGCGCGCGCGCCGCGCCGGCGGCGTCGAGCGGGATGCCGTGTTGCCGCGCGAAGTAGTTGAAGGTGCCCAGCGGGATCACGCCGAGCGGCACGCCGCTGTCGAGCAGCGCGGCGGCCACCGTGTTGACCGTGCCGTCGCCGCCGGCGGCGACCACCGCGCCACCCTCGCGCCGCGCGGCGGCCAGCGCGGCCAGCGCCATGCGTTCGAGCGCGCGCGGCCTGGCGGCGACGAAGAAGCGGCAGGCGCGGCCGGATGCGGCGCACGCCGCCTCGAGCGCGCGGCGCGCGGCGTCGCCGTCCCCGTCGCCGGAGGCGCGGTTCATCACGACGAAGTAGCGGTCGACGGGGGCGGAGGGCAAGGCGGAAGCTCCGGCGGCGTTCATGCCGACAGCCTAACACGCCGCCAGCGCCTCGATCGCGTCCAGCGCGCAAGCCAGGCCCGCGTCGAAGTCGACACGGCGCGCGCAATCGCGGCAGCGCTCGGCCAACGTCGGCCGGGCCAGCAGCCCGCTCAGCGCCTCGGCCAGCACCCCGGCGGTCACGGCGGAGAACGGCAGGCTGGCGGCGACGCCGAGCCGCGCCAGCCGCGACGCGTTGTCGGGCTGGTCGTGCGTCATCGGCGTGACCAGCTGCGGCACGCCGGCGGCCAGCGCCTGCGCGGCGGTGCCGACGCCGCCGTGGTGGACTACCGCCGCGCAGCGCGGAAACAGCGTCGAGAACGGCGCGTAGCGTACCGCGAACACGGTATCGGCAAGGGCGGCAGCGCGTCCGGCTCGCCGCTAAGCAAGAGGCCGCGCCAGCCAAGCCGCGCGCACGCGGCGACCGCGGCGCGGAAGAAGTCGCCGCCCTGGCGCATCGCGCTGCCGGCGGTGAAGGCCAGCGGCGCGGGGCCGGCGGCGAGGAAGGCCTCGAGCGCCGCGTCGGGCGGCGTCATGGCGGCAGCGTCGTAGCGGACGAAACCGGTCAGCCGCGTCGCGGCCGGCCAGTCCGGCTGCGGCGCGGCGAACCAGTCGGGAAAGAGGCCGAGCACCAGCTCGGGCGAATGCATCCAGCCGCCGAACACCGACTTCACCGGCGAGGACAGGCCCTGGCGGGCGCGGAAGGCGTTCAGCGTCGGCGCGATCAGCCGGTCGATCAACAGCGCGTCGAGCGCGGCGAAGGCGAGGCGCTTGAGCCAGCGCGGCGTGCGTGGCCCGAGCGGCAGCTGGTCGTAGACCGGCGTGTCGTGCACGCTGCGGAACATCGACGGCTGCAGGTGGACGGTAGCGAGCCGGAAACCGCGCGCCTCCTGCGCGACGCGCGCGGCGAACACCAGGCCCGAGGCAACCAGCACGGTATCGGCCGGGTCGAACGCCGCCAGCGCGTCCCACGCCGCCGGCAGCGCCGGCAGCATGCCGCCCTCGACGACGAATTCGAAGCCACGCCGCGCGTCCCACAGCCGCGGGTCGCGCATCGCCGCCTCGTAATCGGCGGCGCTGCCCAGCGGCAGGAAACCGAGGCCCTCGCCGCGGACGATCGCCTCGAAGTGGCCGTTGACCAGCAGCCAGACCGCGTGTCCGCGCGCCGCCAGGCCGCGGCCGAGCGCTACCATGGGAAACACGTCGCCGGCCGAGCCCAGCGTCGCCAACACGAAACGCATCGCGCCCTCCTTGCCGGCCGTGTTCGGGCCGGCTTTGCTATCATGGCCCCCGCACATGCCATCGACAACCTCAACGAACGCATCGCTATGCTGCTCAACGTCCTGTGGGCCGGCTTCGTCCTGACCGGTCTGGCCGCCGCCCTCTTCCAGGCCTTCGCGCTCGGCCACACCGCGATCTTCGCCGAGATGACGCGCGCGCTGTTCGACGCGGCCAAATCGGGCTTCGAGATCGCGCTCGGCCTCACCGGCGTGATGACGCTGTGGCTCGGCATCATGAAGATAGGCGAGCGAAGCGGCCTGGTCGCGCTGGCGGCGCGCGCGCTCGCGCCCTTGTTCCGCCGGCTGTTCCCCGGCGTGCCCGACGGCCACCCGGCGCTGGGCAGCATGACGATGAACATCTCGGCCAACATGCTCGGCCTCGACAACGCGGCGACGCCGCTGGGGCTGAAGGCGATGCGCGAGTTGCAGACGCTGAACCCGACGCCCGACACCGCGACCGACGCGCAGGTGCTGTTCCTCGTCATCAACACCGCGGCGGTGACGCTGTTCCCGGTGACGATCTTCGCCTACCGCGCGCAGCTGGGCGCGGCCGACCCGACCGACGTGTTCATCCCGCTGCTCTTGGCCAGCTACGTCGCGACGCTGTCCGGCGTCGCGCTGACCGGCGCGATCCAGCGCCTGAAACTGTGGGACCCGGTGGTGCTCGCCTATCTGGGCGGCCTGTCGGCGCTGGTGCTCGGCGCGGCCGCGTGGTTCCTGCATCTGCCGCCCGAGCAAATGCAGGCTCAGTCGTCGCTGCTGAGCAACGGCCTCTTGCTGTTCATCGTCGGCGGCATCGTCGTCGCGGCGCTCGTCAAGAAGGTCAACGTCTACGAGAGCTTCGTCGAGGGCGCCAAGGAGGGCTTCCAGGTCGCGGTCGGCATCATCCCCTACCTGGTCGCGATGCTGGCGGCGATCGCGCTGCTGCGCGCCAGCGGCGCGCTCGATCTGGCGATCGGCGCGCTCAAGTCGCTGGTACTCGCCGCCGGCTACGACGCGCGCTGGGTCGACGCACTGCCGACCGGCGTGATGAAGTCGCTGTCGGGCAGCGGCGCGCGCGCGCTGATGATAGAAACGATGAAGACCGCCGGCGCCGACTCGTTCGCCGGCCGACTGGTGTCGATCATCCAGGGCAGCAGCGAGACGACCTTCTACGTGCTGGCGGTCTACTTCGGCGCGGTCAACGTCCGGAACACGCGCTACGCCGCCGGCTGCGGCCTGTTCGCCGACCTCGTCGGCTTCGTGGCGGCGGTCGCGGTCGCCTACCTGTTTTTCGGCCACCTCGCCTGAGGCGGGACGCAAGGACAAAGGCTCGGCCAACCCACAGGCGCGGCCGAGCCTTGTCGCAGCGCCGCGTCAGCGCCAGCGGCCGTCGTGGTCGCGATAGTCATGGAAGTCTCGGTGATCGACGCGGCGGCGCTCGCCGTCGTGCATCTGGCGCCAGATGTCGCGCGCCAACGCCTCGTAGGCGCGGTCGAGCCGGGCGCGCTCGTAGCGGTCGAGCCGGCCGTCGTCGCGCCACAGGCGCACGCGCTCGCGCTGCAGCGCGTCCAGTCGCGCGTCGAGCCGGCGCGCCTCGTGCGGCGTCAGCTTGCCGGTGCGCACGCCGTGGTCGATGCGCTCGGCCAACTGGCGAGCCTGCCAGCGCGCGTCGTGGTGGGGCGAGGCCTGGGCGGCGGCGCTCATCAGGCCGAACGACAGGAGGGGAACGATCAGGGCGGCGCGCAGTTTCATGGGGTTCTCCTCGACGAGGGGTGGACACGCCCCCACTGTAGCCGCCGGGTATTGCCCAAATTTCTGCCGCGCGCCGGCGATGGTTAAAAGCTGTTAAGCCGCGAGCAGCTCGCGCGCGATCGCTTCCCACTCCTCCTCGAGACTGCAGTCGGGCCGGCGGCGGCCGGCGGTGCGGTACCAGTAGTCGGCGTTCCAGATCACGCCCTCGACGCGGTGCAGGTAGGCGTGCACCCAGGCGTAGTCGGGCCGGGTCAGCTCGCGCACCGTCTCGTGCGCGTCGTGCCAGCGGTCGCGCGCAACCAGCCACAGCGCGGTCAGCGGCTCGGACAGCCCGGCTGGCGGCGCCTCGGCCAGCAGCGAAGCGGAAAAGTCGGCGTAGTTCATTTTTGCTTTGTCCCGGTCGAAAAGCGGCAAGGCTAGCAGAGCCGGGCCGCCGGGCGCAAAGCCTCAGCGCTGGCCGAGGGCGTCCAGCTCGTCGGCGCGTTCGGCGGTCATCCGCAGCCGGCAGTCGGCCGCCAGCACGCGCGCGATCGAGCCGCCGTCCGGGTCGTAGTAGAAACCGCAGTTGGCGTCGCGGTAGCGCAGCCACTGCCGCTGCACCGACTGCAGCAGCGCGCGGCGCGCCGGCACGAGTTCGGACAGGCGTTCGCGGTAGACGCGGTTGAGCCGCGCGTCCTGGCGGTCGAGTTCCTCGCCGATGCACTCGATCATCGCCTGCGTCACGCCGCCGGCGCGCTCCATGCAGGCGTGGAAGGGCTTGCCGTAGGACGGCCCGGCGGCCGCGTGGCCGGCGAGACCGAGCCCGGCCAGCAGGACGGCCGCGATCGCGGTTTTCATCATCTTCTCCTCGTTGTCGCACGCCGTCTTACAGCGGCGCGTAGGCCGGATGGTCGCGCGGCACCAGCTCGTCGGTCAGAAAGTCGACGAAGGCGCGCACCGCCGGCACCAGGTGGCGGCGCCCCGGGTAGACCGCGTGCAGGATGCCGCCGGGGATTTCATAGCCGGGCAACAGCCGCACCAGCCGGCCGTCGGCGAGCGCCTCGTGACAGACCAGCGTCGGCAGCGCGGCGGCGCCGACGCCGGCGATCGCGGCGGCGGCCAGCACCATCAGATCGTCGCCGCTCAGACGCGGCGCGTCCAGCGTCACGGTGTACAGCTGGCCGACCGCGTCGATCAGCCGCCACTCGCCGCGCCCGTCCGGCCGGCTCATCGTCAGCGCCGGCCAGCCGGCCAGCTCGGCCGGACTCGACGGTTGGCCGAGCGTTGCGACCAGCGCCGGGCTGGCGACCAGCTCGACGCGGCTGATGCCCAAGGGCCGCGCAACCAGGCTGGCGCTGTCGTCGATGCGGCTTCTGACGCGGATCGCGACGTCGATGCCCTCCTCGATCAGGTCGACCGGCCGGCCGGTGACCTCGAGCAGCAGCCGCACCTGCGGGTAGGCGGCGAGAAAGCGCGGCAGGTGCGGCGCCAGCAGCGTCTTGGCGAGCATCTCCGGACAGCTGACGCGCACCGGGCCGCGCGGCTCGGCGGTGACGCGCGCGATCGTCTCCTCGGCCGCCTCGGCCTCGGCCAACATCGCCTCGCAGTGGCGGTAGAAGCTCTCGCCGACCTCGGTCAGCGCCAGCCTGCGCGTGGTGCGATGCAAAAGCCGCACGCCGAGCCGCGCCTCGAGTTCGGCCACCCGCCGCGACAGCCGCGACTTGGGCACGCCCAATCGGCGGCCGGCGGCCATGAAGCCGCCGCACTCGACCACCTTGGCGAAATAGAAGAAATCGTTCAGATCCTGCACGGCTTATTGTCCTGCCAGTGGAACAATGTTTCCAATTTTAGCCGTCTAGTGCCCATTCGTCCCGCCGCGTATCGTTACCCCATCGCAAGACGACTTGCACCGCCCACCGCGAAAGGACAACACCATGAACATCCTGCACATCGACTCCAGCATCCTCGGCCAGAATTCCGTTTCCCGCCAGCTGACGCAGGCGCTGGTCGACGCGATCCGCGCGCGCCGCCCGGGCGCCGGCGTGGTGCACCGCGACGTCGCCGCAGACGCCATCCCGCACCTGTCGGGCGAGATCCTCGGCGCCGCCTTCGCGCCGGAAGCCGAGTGGAACGACAACCAACGCAGCGAGCGCGCCCGCAGCGACGCGCTGATCGAGGAATTCCTCGCCGCCGACGTGGTCGTGATCGGCGCGCCGATGTACAACTTCTCGATTCCGTCGCAACTGAAGGCGTGGATCGACCGCGTCGCCGCCGCCGGCCGCACCTTCAAGTACACCGAAAACGGCCCGCAGGGCCTGGCCGGCGGCAAGAAGGTCATCGTCGCCTCGACCCGCGGCGGCGTGTACAGCACCGAACAGGGCCGCCTGATGGACTTCCAGGAAGACTACCTGAAGAGCGTGATGGGCTTCCTCGGCATCACCGACGTCGAGTTCGTGCGCGCCGAAGCGCTGAACATGGGCCAGGACAAGCGCGAAACCGCGATCTGGGCCGCCAAGGACGCGATCGCCAAGCTGGCGATCTGACGCCGGCGCACGAAGACGGGGGCCTCGCGCCCCCGTTCCCTTGTTGCACACCACCACGGAAAGACTGCCGATGCAACGTCATCAGTACCGCATCACCGTCGCGCCGCTTGGCGCCGACGGTCTGCCCCACGGCGAGGCCCTCGCCTTTGACGCACCCTGCCACGACGACATGCTGGCCGTCGCCGCGCGCCTGAAGACCGCCGCGCTGTTCGACGACGACACCACGACACGGCTGGCCGTCGGCCTCAAGCTGTTCGGCGAGGTGCTGATCGAGCAACGCGCGCATCCGCTGTTCGCGCCGCTTGCCGGCGGCGCCTTCGCCGACTTCATGCGCGGCCTCAAGACGGCCGCCCGGACTGCGTCAAACGACTGAGAGTCGCTAACAAAACCTACTTGATGCCGGCAGTGTGAAGCCCCATCTGGCCGGCATGAAGCGAAGTGTCGTCAGCCAGAAGCTCTGGAA
>NZ_SLXG01000015.1 GCF_004345725.1 Crenobacter luteus
AGGTGATGAAGCGCATGGCCTATGGCTACCGGGACAGCGAGTACTTCTTCCTGAAGATCAGGGCCGCTTTCCCCGGGAATCCGTGAAGAACCAAATAAAAGGCTCTGTTCGCGTTGAGCGTTGGTGAATTCTGAATGCCTTATTCTGCTTGGCTTTGCAGAGTGCTGCCCCATATGCCGCAAACCCAAGCTGGGCGTGGCTTTGAAGCGTGAAGGCCAAAAGTACCAACGGCAAACGCGAACAGAGCCAAATAAAAACGGGCCGCGCTGGGCGGCCCGTTTTGGCGTGCGATCAGGTCGCGATCAGCGCTTCTCGACCTGGCTGACGTCGCGGATCGCGCCGGTGTCGGCGCTGGTGGTCATCGCGGCGTAGGCGCGCAGCGCCGGGCTGACGACGCGCTCGCGGGCGAGCGGTTTCCACGCGTCCTTGCCGCGCGCCTCCATCTGGGCGCGACGATGCGCCAGCTCTTCCATCGACACCAAGAGGTTGATGGTGCGGTTCGGGATGTCGATTTCGAGCATGTCGCCCTCTTGCGCCAGGCCGATCGCGCCGCCCTCGGCCGCCTCCGGCGAGACGTGGCCGATCGACAGGCCCGAGGTGCCGCCCGAGAAGCGGCCGTCGGTCAGCAGCGCGCATTCCTTGCCCAGGCCCTTGGACTTCAGGTACGAGGTCGGGTACAGCATTTCCTGCATGCCCGGGCCGCCCTTCGGGCCTTCGTAGCGGATCAGCACCACGTCGCCGGCGACGATCCGGTCGTCGAGGATGGCGGCAACGGCGTCGTCCTGGCTTTCGAAGATGCGCACGCGGCCGGTGAACTTGAGGATGGAGTCGTCGACGCCGGCGGTCTTCACGATGCAGCCGCGCTCGGCGATGTTGCCGTACAGCACGGCGAGGCCGCCGTCCTGGCTGTAAGCGTGTTCTTTCGAGCGGATGCAACCGTTCTGGCGGTCGTCGTCGAGTTCCGGGTAGCGCATGCTCTGGCTGAACGCGATGGTGGTCGCGACGCCGCCCGGCGCCGCGCGGTACAGCGTCACGGCCGGGTCGTCGGCCGGCTTGCCGATCACGTCCCACTGCGCCAGCGCGTCGCCCAGCGTCTTGCTGTGCACGGTCGGCACGTCGGTGTGGAGCAGGCCGGCGCGGTTCAGTTCGGCGAGAATGCCGATCACGCCGCCGGCGCGGTGCACGTCTTCCATGTGGTACTTCTGCGTCGCCGGCGCGACCTTGCACAGGCACGGCACGCCACGGCTGATGCGGTCGATGTCGGCCATCTTGAAGTCGACGCCGGCCTCGAAGGCGGCGGCCAACAGGTGCAGCACGGTGTTGGTCGAGCCGCCCATCGCGACGTCGAGGCTCATCGCGTTCTCGAACGCTTCGCGGGTCGCGATCGAACGCGGCAGCACCGAGGCGTCGTCCTGCTCGTAGTAACGCTTGGCCAGTTCGACGATGGTGCGGCCGGCCTGCAGGAACAGTTGCTTGCGGTCGGCGTGGGTGGCGAGCAGCGAGCCGTTGCCCGGCAAGCTAAGGCCGAGCGCCTCGGTCAGGCAGTTCATCGAGTTGGCGGTGAACATGCCCGAGCAGGAACCGCAGGTCGGACAGGCCGAGCGCTCGACCGCCGCGACTTCCTCGTCGGATACGTTCGGGTTGGCCGCCTCGACCATCGCGTCGACCAGGTCGAGGCCGCGCGTCGCGCCGCGCCAGTTGACCTTGCCGGCCTCCATCGGGCCGCCCGAGACGAACACCACCGGGATGTTCAGCCGCAGCGCGGCCATCAGCATGCCCGGGGTGATCTTGTCGCAGTTGGAGATGCACACCAGCGCGTCGGCGCAGTGCGCGTTGACCATGTACTCCACGCTGTCGGCGATCAGGTCGCGGGACGGCAGGCTGTACAGCATGCCGCCGTGGCCCATCGCGATGCCGTCGTCGACGGCGATGGTGTTGAATTCCTTGGCGACGCCGCCGGCCTTCTCGATCTCGCGCGCGACCAGTTGGCCGAGGTTCTGCAGGTGCACGTGGCCCGGCACGAACTGCGTGAACGAGTTGGCGATCGCGATGATCGGCTTGCTGAAGTCTTCGTCCTTCATGCCGGTGGCGCGCCACAGCGCGCGGGCCCCGGCCATGTTGCGGCCGTGGGTGGTGGTGCGGGAACGATACTGGGGCATGGTGAGTCCTTGTCCGATGTAATAGGTATAATCTGGGGCCGGTTGCGGGCTTGAGGCGCGACAGACGCAAGCGGCCGTAACCTTTTCTTTTACCGCAAACGCCCCACGCTGACAAATGCTCGTACATCCCCAATTCGACCCGATCGCCGTCCAGCTCGGCCCGCTGGCCATCCACTGGTACGGCCTGATGTATCTGGTGGGCTTCATGGCCTTCCTGTGGCTGGGCAACCGTCGCGCGCGCGCCGGCCACCCGTTCATGACGCCCAAGCTCGTCGACGACTTCCTGCTCTACGGCGTGGTCGGCGTCGTGCTCGGCGGCCGCCTCGGCTACGTGCTGTTCTACAAACCGGCCGAATACCTCGCCGACCCGCTGGCCATCCTGCGCGTCTGGGAGGGCGGCATGGCCTTCCACGGCGGCTTCATCGGCGTGCTGGTCGCGATGTGGCTGTTCGCGCGCAAGCTGGGCCGGGGTTTCTTCGAGGTCGCCGACTTCATCGCGCCGCTGGTGCCGATCGGCCTGGCCGCCGGCCGCATCGGCAACTTCGTCAACGGCGAGCTGTGGGGCCGGGTGACGAGCCCCGACGCGCCGTGGGCGATGCTGTTCCCGAACGCACAGCGCGACGACATCGCGTACGCCAGCCTGCACCCGGAATGGATGAGCACCCTCGCCCAGTACGGCGGCCTGCCGCGCCATCCGTCGCAGCTTTACCAGTTCGCGCTCGAGGGCGTGTTGCTGTTCGCCCTTTTGTGGTGGTACAGCGCCAGGCCGCGCAAGAGCGGCCAGGTCGCGGCGCTGTTCCTGACCGGCTACGGCCTGTTCCGCTTCGTCGCCGAATTTGCGCGCGAGCCGGACGACTTCCTCGGCCTCTTGGCGCTCAACCTCAGCATGGGCCAGTGGCTGAGCCTGCCGATGATCGTGCTCGGCCTCGTGCTGTGGGCGGTCGCCAGCCGCGCGCCGCAGCCGGCCAAGGCCTGATCCCGCGCCGCGCCTTTGCCATCGCAAGGCGCGGCGTGGACAATACGCAGCATCCCGTGGCGGCCTTTCGTCCGCCGTTTCACCGGCCGCGCCGCAGCGGCCGGTTTTTCGTTGACCGCGGCCTTTCGCCCGCATGGAGACCCCCCGATGAAAAAGCTCGCCCCCGCCCTGGCCGCGCTGTCGCTCGCCGCGACCGCCGGCACCGCCCTCGCCCAAGACGTGCTGCGCGTGTCGGCGATTCCCGACGAGGCGCCGACCGAACTGCAGCGCAAGTTCGCGCCCTTGGGCGCCTACCTCGGCAAGGAGCTCGGCATGAAGGTCGAGTTCGTGCCGGTGAGCGACTACGCCAGCGTGGTGACCGCGCTGACCTCGGACAAGATCGACATGGCCTGGCTCGGCGGCTTCACCTACGTGCAGGCCAAGGAGCGCGGCCGCGTCGTGCCGCTGGTGCAGCGCGAGGAGGATGCGCGCTTCACCAGCAAGTTCATCGCCAGCGCCGCCAGCGGTGCCAGGTCGCTGAAGGACCTCAAGGGCAAGACCTTCGCCTTCGGTTCGGCGTCGAGCACCTCGGGTCACCTGATGCCGCGCTACTTCATGCAAAAGCAGGGCATCAAGCCCGAGAGCCACTTCAAGACCGTCGCCTACTCGGGCGCGCACGACGCGACCGTCGCCTGGGTCGCCTCCGGCAAGGTCGACGGCGGCGTGCTCAACGCTTCGGTATGGGACAAGCTGGTCGAGGGCGGCAAGGTCGACACGGACAAGGTCAAGCTGATCGGCACCACGCCGGCCTATTACGACTACAACTGGACGGTGCGCGCCAATCTCGACGCCAAGCTGCAAAAGAAGATCGCCGCCGCCTTCCTCAAGCTCGACGCCCAAAAGCCGCAGGACAAGGAAATCCTCGAGCTGCAACGCGCGACGCGCTTCATCCCGACCCGGCCCGCCAACTACCAGGGCATCGAGACCGCCGCGCGCGAAGCGGGCCTGTTGAAGTGAGGCTGGCGCTCGACGCGGTCGACCTGACGCTGTCGGGCCGACCGGTGCTGTCCGGCGTGAGCTTCGCGCTCGAGGCCGGCGAGCAGGCGGCGCTGATCGGGCCGTCCGGCGCCGGCAAGACCAGCCTGTTGATGCTCGCCAACACCGTGCTGCGCCCCGGCGCCGGCCGCGTGACGCTGGGCTCGGCCAACCCGTGGACGCTGCCGCGCGCCCGGCTGAAGGCGCTGCGCGCCGACATCGGCACCGTCTACCAGCACCCGCCGCTGCCGGCACGGCAGCGCGTGGCGCAGGCGGTGGCGGCCGGACGGCTCGGCCGCGCGTCGCCGCTGGCGTCGCTCGCCGCGCTGTTCGGCCCGCGCGACGTCGACGGCGTCGCCGCGACGCTCGCGCGCGTGCAACTGGCCGACAAGCTGTGGTCGCCGTGCGCCGAGCTGTCCGGCGGCCAGCTGCAGCGGGTCGGCGTCGCGCGCGCGCTCTACCAGGCGCCGTCGCTGCTGCTGGCCGACGAACCGGTGTCGGCGCTCGACCCGAGGTTGGCCGAGGCTACCGTCGCCCTGCTCGCCGACGACGCGCGCGCGCGCGGCGCGACGCTGCTGATGAGCCTGCACTCGGTCGAGCTGGCGCGCGCGCACTTTCCGCGCCTGATCGGCGTGCGCGCCGGCCGCATCGCCTTCGACCTGCCGCGCGAGGCGGTCGACGACGCGCTGCTTGCCCAGCTCTACGCCGGCGACGCCGCGCCGGCCGAGCCTGGTCCCGATCCGGCGCCGCCACTGCCGCGGGACCTGCGATGCTGAACCGCGACCCGGCGCGCTGGCCGCGCCTGCTCACCGCCCTCGTCGTGCTCGCGCTGCTGGTGCCGAGCGCCGCCTACACGCGCTTCGACCCGTTCGCGCTGTTCCAGCCCGAAACGCTGTCGACGCTGGCCGGCTTCGTCGCCGGCTTCTTCCCGCCCGCCACCGGCGCGGCCTTCCTCGCCGAGGTCGCGAAGGAGACGCTGACCACCGTCGCGGTCGCCAGCGTCGGCCTCGCGCTGGCGATGGCGATCGGCGCGCCGGTGGCCTTCGCCGTCAGCCGCGGCCTCGACGCGCACCGGCTGAGCGGCGAACGCGCCCGGCCGCTCGCCGAGGGCGGCAAGAGCGCGCTGCGCGCGGCGATGGTCCTGCTGCGCGGCGTGCCCGAGATCGTGTGGGCGCTCTTGTTCGTGCGCGCGGCCGGCCTCGGCTCGCTGCCGGCGGTGCTCGCGATCGGCCTCGCCTACGGCGGCATGCTCGGCAAGGTCTACGCCGAGATCGTCGAGTCGCAGCCCGCCCAGCCGGCGCGCGCGCTCGCCGCGCAGGGCGCCGGCCGCTTCGTCCGCTTCGCCTGGGGCGTGTGGCCGCAGGCGCTGCCCGAATTGATCAGCTACACGGTCTACCGCTGGGAATGCGCGATCCGCGCGTCGGCGGTGATGGGCTTCGTCGGCGCCGGCGGCATCGGCCAGCTGCTCGACACCAGCATCAAGATGATGAACGGCGGCGAGGTCAGCACGCTGCTGATCGTCTTCCTGCTGCTGGTGCTGATGACCGAGACGGTCAGCCGGTTCGCGCGCCGCGCCAGCGAAAGCCGCGCCGGCCTCGCCGTCGTCGTATCGGCCATGCTCGCGCTGTTCGTCGCCAGCGTCGCGTGGCTGGCGCCGGGCTGGCAGGGCTTCGAGTTCGCCGCGCTGCCGCGCTTCGCCGCCGAGTTCTTCCCGCCCGACACCGACGCGGCCACCTTGGCCGAGCTGGCGCGCGGCACGCTCGAGACGCTGGCGATCTCGCTGTTGGGCAGCGCGATCGCCTTCTTCGGCGGCGCCTTGCTGGCGGTGCCGGCGGCCGGCCGCTTCGGCGCGCCGGCGAGGGCCGCGGCGCGCCTGCTGCTGAACCTGTTGCGCGGCGTGCCCGACCTGATGTGGGCGGCGCTCGCGGTGCTCGCGGTCGGGCTCGGCCCGGCCGCCGGCGTGCTCGCGCTCGCGCTGCACACCAGCGGCGTGCTGGGCCGGCTGTTCGCCGAGACGCTCGAGAACGCGCCGCGCGAACCCGAGACGGCGCTCGTCGCGCTCGGCGCCGGCCGCGTCGCCGCCTTCGTCCACGGCCTGCTGCCGCAGGTGATCGCGCAGTGGCTCGCGTACACGCTGTACCGCTGGGAGAACAATATCCGCATCGCCGCGGTGCTCGGCATCGTCGGCGCCGGCGGCCTCGGCCAACAGCTGTATCTGGCGCTGTCGCTGTTCCAGCAGCAGGCCGCGGCGAGCGTCATCGTCGCGATGCTGCTCCTGTCGTGGGGCGTCGAGCAGATCAGCCGCGCGGTGCGGCGAAGGCTAGAGGCCTGAGCGGCGCCGCGCCGCGGCGGCTACAATCGGGCAAGTTCCCCCCAAGGAGAAGCGCATGCTCGTCACCGCGCTGGGCACCTCGGCCGGCATCGGCCGCGGCGTCGCCACCACCAGCTTCCTCGTCGGTGCGACGACGCTGATCGACTGCGGCAGCGGCGTCGGCACCCTGCCCGTCGAACGGCTCGAGAAGATCGAGCGCGTGCTGCTCACGCACAGTCACCTCGACCACTGCGGCTTCCTGCCCTTCCTCGCCGACTGCCACGCCAACCGCGGCGGCCCCGGCGTGACCGTACACAGCCAGCCCGAGACGCTCGCCGCGCTGCGCGCCCACCTGTTCTCGGGCGCGCTGTGGCCCGACTACACGCGGCTGCCGGCGCCGGAGAACCCGTGGGTGCGCCTCGCGCCGCTCGCGGTCGGCGAGCGCGTCGCGCTCGACGGCGGCGTCGCCACCGCGCTGCCGGCGGCGCACAGCGTGCCGGCGATAGGCTGGCTGGTCGAGGGGCCGCGCCGCGCCTTCGCCTTCACCGGCGACACCGGCCCCTGCCCGGCGTTCTGGGACGCTGTCTCGCGCGTGCCGGCGCTGTCGGACGTGGTCAGCGAGGTCTCCTACCTGAACCGCGACAGCGCCCACGCCGAACGCTTCGGCCACCTGAGCGCCGAGAAGCTCGCGCCGCTGCTAGTGTCGCTGCCCGACGGCGTGCGGCTGTGGGTCAGCCACCTCGAGCCGGGCCGCGAGGACGCGATGATGGCCGAGATCCGCGCGACGCTGCCCGCTCGCGTCGAGGTCGCGGCCATCCGCAGCGGCGACACGATCGCGCTGTAGCGAACGGACAAACAGCTCGGCCAACCTGTCGGCAAGGTTGGCCGAGCTGTTTCCACTTCGTGAGCGAACCGGCGCACGATACCCCGCCCCGCCTTCATCCGGAAGCGCCGGCGGGGCGCGGCCTCACGGCCGCCAGCGTCTGAGCAGCAGCGCGTTGCTCACCACCGACACCGAACTCATCGCCATCGCCGCGCCGGCGATCACCGGGCTCAACAGCCCCACCGCCGCGAGCGGAATGCCGAGCACGTTGTAGACGAAGGCGAAAAACAGGTTCTGGCGGATCTTGGCGAGGCTCGCGCGCGACAAGCGGATCGCCGCGACCAGGTGCAGCAGGTCGCCGTGCATCAGCGTCACGTCGGCGGTCTTGATCGCCACGTCGGCGCCGCCGCCCATCGCGAAGCCGACGTCGGCCGCCGCCAGCGCCGGCGCGTCGTTGATGCCGTCGCCGGCCATGCCGACCACGCCGCCGGCCGCGCGCAGGCGTTCGACCTCGGCCGCCTTGCCGGCCGGCTTCACGCCGGCGACGAAGCGCGCGATGCCGCAGCGTTCGGCGACCGCCGCCGCCACCGTCTCGTTGTCGCCGGTCAGCATCACCACCTCGACCCCCATCCGCTTCAGCTCGGCCACCGCCGCCGGCGAGGTTTCGCGCACCGTGTCGGCCACCGCGAACAGCGCGACCGGCGCGTCGTTCACCGCCATCGCCAGCACCGTGCGCCCGCCCTCGGCCAAGGTTTCGACCCTGGCCATGTCGACGCCACCGACCCAGCCGGGCGCGCCGACCCTCACCGCGCCGATTCCCGCCAGCTTCGCCGTCACGCCGGCGCCGACCGCGGCGTCGAACGATTCGACCGCCGGCAGCGCCAGAGCGCGCTCGCGCGCGGCGGCGAGCAGCGCGCGGCCGAGCGGATGCTCGGAGCCGGCCTCGGCCGCGGCGGCCCACGCCAGCAGCGTCGCCTCGTCATGGCCGGCCAGCGCCTGGATTGCGACCAGCGCCGGCTCGCCGCGCGTCAGCGTGCCGGTCTTGTCGACGACCAGCGTCGTCAGCCGGCCGGCGGTCTCGAGCGCGGTCGCGTTGCGGAACAGCACGCCGTGGCGCGCGCCGTTGCCGATGCCGACCATCACCGCCGTCGGCGTCGCCAGCCCCAGCGCGCACGGGCAGGCAATCACCAGCACCGCGACCGCGTGGATCAGCGCGGCGCTCCAGTCGGCCATCGAGAGACCGGTCGCGACGAAGGTCACCAGCGCGACGACGAGCACCGCCGGCACGAAGACGCCGGAGATGCGGTCGGCCAGCCGCTGGATCGGCGCCTTGCTGCCCTGCGCGTCGGCGACCAGCCGCACGATCTCGGCCAACTGCGTCGCGCCGCCGACGCCGGTCGCGCGCACGCGCAAGGCGCCGCTCGTCGCGGTGGTGCCGGCGAACACCGCGTCGCCGGCGCGCTTGTCGACAGGCAGGCTCTCGCCGGTCAGCAAGGATTCGTCGACGCTCGCCGCGCCCGACAGCACCACGCCGTCGACCGGCAGCCGCTCGCCGTGGCGCGCCTGGACCACGTCGCCGACCGCGAGCGTCGCGACCGGCACCTCGAGCCACTGGCCGTCGCGCTCGACGCGCGCGACGGTCGGCGCCTGCTTCATCAAGGCTTCGATCGCCTCGCCGGTACGGCCCTTGGCGCGCGCCTCCAAGAGCTTGCCGAGGCAGACCAGCGTGACCACGCCGGCCGAGGCCTCGAAGTAGACGAAGAGATCGTGCCGCCCCGTCAGCCACACGACGGTCGAATACAGCCACGCGATGCTGGTCCCGAGTGCGACCAGCACGTCCATATTGGCCGAGCCGCCGCGCAGCGCGTGCCAGGCGCCGCGGTAGAAGCGCGCGCCGGCCCAGAACTGCACCGGCGTCGCCAGCAGGAACTGCAGCCAGCGCGGGATCAGCTCGTGCACACCGGCCGCCATGCCGGCCATCTCGACCAGAAACGGCGCGGACAAGAGCGCGGCGACGACGAACACGCGGCGCTTGGCCAACCATTGCGCGCGCCTGTCGGCGTCGCGCCCGGCCGCGCCGTCGGCGGCGATCACGCGCGCGGCGTAGCCGGCCTTCTTCACCGCGTCCAGCAGTTGCTGCGGCGCGACGATGCCGGCCGGGAAGGCAAAGCGGCCGGTCTCGGTCGCGAAGCTGACCGCCGCCGTCACGCCCGGCAGGCGCGACGCCACCTTCTCGATGCGCGCCGCGCAGGCGACGCAGCTCATGCCGTCGATCGCCAGCTCGACCGTCTCGGTCGGCACCGAAAAACCGGCCTTCTCGATGACGCCTTCGAGCGTCGCCAGGTCCGGCGCGTCGTCGGAGAGCTCCAGCCGCGCCGATTCGCCGGCGAAGCTGACGGCGGCCTTCACGCCCGTCTGGCGGTTGAGGACTTTTTCCAGCCTTGCCGCGCAGGCGGCGCAGCTCATGCCGGCGATAGGCAGGGTCAGGGCGGTGGTCATGGCGCATCCTTTGCGAAAACCGTCTGACCCGATTATATACCCCACCAGGGTATTATCAAGTTCGGCTCCGCGCCGCGCGGCCATGAAAAAACCGGGCCCTGAGGCCCGGTTGTCGAAGCATGCCGCGCTCACAGCCAGCGCCGCCGCCAGAAGTAGACGCCGAGCACGACGCTGATCAGCGCCATCAGGCCGAGCACGCCGTAGTAGCCGTAGCGCCAGTGCAGCTCGGGCATGTTGTCGAAATTCATCCCGTAGATGCCGGCGATCAGCGTCAGCGGCATGAAGATGATGGTGATGACGGTCAGCACGCGCATCTGCACGTTGAGCCGGTGCGACTGCTGCGACAGGTAGATGTCCATCATGCCGGCGACCAGGTCGCGCGCCGATTCGAGCGACTCGATCAGGTGCAGGCTGTGGTCGTAGGCGTCGCGCAGGTAGACGCGCGTCTCCTCGCCGATGAAGGGCATGTCGTTGGCCGAGAGCTTGAGCAGCGCCTCGCGCAGCGGCAACAGCGCGCGCCGCAGCTTCAGCGCGTCGTGCTTGAGGCGGTGGATGCGCTTGAGCACCGGCTGGTCGCGACCGCCCGACAGCAGGCTCGCGTCGGTCGCGTCGACGCGCGCGGTGTAGCCGTCGAGCACGCCGAAGTAGTCGTCGACCACCGCGTCGACCAGCGAGTAGGCCAGAAAACTCGCGCCGCGCTCGCGCAGCAGGCCGCGGCGCTGCTTGATGCGCTCGCGCACGCCGCCGAACACGCCGAGCGGCCGCGTCTGGAAGCTGATGACGAAGCGTTCGCCGACGATCAGGTAGACCTGGTTGGCGAACAGCCGCTCGCTGCCTTCCTCGTAGTGGAGCACGCGCGCGGCGAAGAACAGGTAGTGCTCGTATTCCTCGAGCTTGGGACGCTGGCGCGCGTTGAGGATGTCCTCGAGCACCAGCGGGTGCAGGTCGAAACGGCGGCCGATCGCCGCCATCCACGCCGGGTCGGTCAGGCCGTAGACGTTGAGCCACAGCACCGGCAGCGTCGGCTGGTAGGCCAGCCCCTCCTCCAGCGTGGCGAAGGTGGTCTCCCTGACCGCGTCGGGGCCGTACTCGATCAGCGTGATGAAGGGGTCGACCTTGCCGGACGCGACCGCCGGCGAGGCGACCGGCAACAAGGTGCCCGGCGCCTCGCCCAGCGTCGGCACGCGTTCCTTCAGGCCGGCGTGACGCATGCGCCGCTCAAACGCCCGCGATCGCCAGCGCGAAGCCGACCCGCTTCCACTGCGCGACCTCCTGCCTGAACGCGCTGGCGGTCAGCGGGTTGGCCGAGAGCCAGTCCGGGTCGAGCGTCAGCGTGAAGTGCTTGGGCTGCGAGGCGAGCGCCAGGCGTTCGGGCAGCGCCGGCTCCTGGCGGCGGCGGCAGAACAGCACCGCCAGACGCAGCGCCATCACCGCCTGCCATTGCGCCGCCTCGTCGATGAGCGCCTGCATCTTGCCCATGTCGCCGCGGTGGCCGAGCACCAGCGTCGCCAGCTGCGCCTGCTCGCGCTTGGAGAAGCCCGGCATGTCGGCGTTCTGCAGGATGTAGGCGCTGTGCTTGTGGTAGGCGGTGTGCGCGATGCTCAGCCCGATCTCGTGCAGCTGCGCCGCCCACTGCAGGCGCTTGAGCCGCGCCTCGTCGAGCGCGTCGCCGACCAGCATGCGGTAGAAGCGCTCGGCCAGACGGCCGACGCGCGCCGCCTGCTCGGTGTCGACGTGGTAGCGGCGACGGAACAGCGACACGGTCGAATCGCGCATGTCCTTGTCGCGCTGGCGGCCCAAAAGGTCGTAGAGCACGCCGTCGCGCAGCGCGCCGTCGGCGACCGTCATCTTGTCGACGCCCAGCTCCTCGAACACCGCGATCATCACCGCCAGACCGCCGGCGATCACCGGCACGCGGTCGGCCTTCAGACCGTTCAGGTCGACCTCGCGGATCGAGCCGAAGCGGATCAGCGCGTCACGCAGCCGCTCCATGCCGGCCAGCGTGATGTCGGCGCTCGAGAAGTCGTTGATCTCGAGCACGTCGCGCAACGCGCGCGCGGTGCCCGAGGTGCCGACCGCGAGCTGCCACGAATCCGGCGTGTACTCGTGCGCGATGCGCTGGATCTCGTTGCGCGCGGCCAGCGTCGCGTCGCGGAAATTGGACTTGCTCAGCTTGCCGTCGGGAAAGTAGCGCCGGCTGTAGGTCACGCAGCCCAAGGGCAGGCTCTCGGTGACGTGCGCCTTGTACTGGCTGCCGATGATGAACTCGGTCGAGCCGCCGCCGATGTCGACCACCAGGCGCTTCTCGCGCGTGGCCGGCAGGCTGTGTGCGGCGCCCAGGTAGATCAGGCGCGCCTCCTCGCGGCCGGCGATGATCTCGATCGGAAAACCGAGCAGCGCCTCGGCGCGCGCGATGAAATCGGCGGCATTTTTGGCGACGCGCAGCGTGTTGGTGCCGACCACGCGCACCTGGCCGGGCTCGAAGCCGCGCAAGCGCTCGCCAAAGCGCGCCAGCGCGGCCAGCGCCGACTCCTGCGTCGCGTCGTCGAGGTATTTGTCGTCGGTGAGGCCGCCGCCGAGGCGGACGGTTTCCTTCAGCGTGTCGAGGGTGTAGAGCTGGTCGTCGACCACGCGCGAGACCTGCAGGCGGAAGCTGTTCGAGCCGAGGTCGACGGTGGCGAGGACGGGATACGGGGGCGTTGGCATGAATGCGCCCTTCTGTTCGGGTCGGGTGATAATGAAAAAAGGCGGCAACCATGTTACCGCCTTTCGTCGTCCAGCGTCACCGCCGGACCATGCCGATGCGGGCCGGCTTAGTCGTCCAGCCCCAGCGTTTCGCGCTTCTTCTCGTCGAGCGTCGTATGGCGGATGTCCTTGCCCTTGACGAGGTAGACGACGTACTCGGAGATGTTCTTCGCGTGGTCGCCGATGCGCTCGATCGCCTTGGCGATGAACAGCGTGTCGATCGACATGCTGATCGTGCGCGGGTCTTCCATCATGAAGGTGATCAGCTGGCGGATCTCGGCGGCGAAGTCCTGGTCGAGCTGCTGGTCTTCCTCGGCCAACTCCAGCGCGGCCTTCGGGTCGAGGCGCGCGAACGCGTCGAGCGCGCGGCGCAGCATCGACACCGCGACCTCGGCCATCTTGCCGACCTCGCGAAAGCGCGGCAGCTGGAAGCGGTCGGCCTCGTAGATGGTCTTGCCCATGCGCGCGATCTTCTGCGCCTCGTCGCCGATGCGCTCCAGGTCGGTGATGGTCTTGATGACGGTGATCACCATGCGCAAATCGCTGGCGGCCGGCTGGCGGCGCGCGATGATGTGCTGGCAGTCGTCGTCGATCGCCACCTCGAGCGCGTTGACCAGCGCGTCCTCGGCGATCACCTTGTCGAAGCGCGCCATGTCGCCCGCCATCAAGGCGTCGACGGCCGACAGGATCTGCTGCTCCACCAGCCCGCCCATCTGCAGCACGCGCGTGCGGATGGTTTCGAGCTCCATGTCGAATTGCTTGGAGATGTGTTCGGCCATAACTATCGCCCCCTCATTGCAAATGGCAAACCAGCCTTGCATGGTAAAACGCCGGCGTGACAGCCTGATGACAGCCGGCGCCGCTTCTTCGTTGTTCTTATGCCTTCACCTCGACGCCGTCCTGGCGGCCGATCAGCAGCACGTCGGCGCGACGCTTGGCGAACAGGCCGCAGGTGACGACGCCGACGATCTGGTTGATGTGCGCCTCCATGTCGACCGGCTGGCCGATCTTCATGCCGTGCACGTCGAGGATGATGTTGCCGTTGTCGGTGGTGAAGCCCTGACGCAGCTCCGGGTGACCGCCGAGCTTGACCAGCTCGCGCGCGACGTAGCTGCGGGCCATCGGCACGACCTCGACCGGCAGCGGGAAGGTGCCGAGGGTGTCGACGTACTTGCTCTCGTCGACGATGCAGACGAACTGCCCGGCGACCGCCGCGACGATCTTCTCGCGCGTCAGCGCGCCGCCGCCGCCCTTGATCATGTGCAGGTAGTGGTTCACCTCGTCGGCGCCGTCGACGTAGACCGGCACCTCGTCGACGGTGTTCAGGTCGTAGACCGGGATGCCGAGCGCCTTCATGCGCGCGGTCGACGCCTCCGAGCTCGACACCGCGCCCTGGATGCGGCCCTTGATCTTGGCCAGCTCGTCGATGAAGAAGTTGACGGTGCTGCCGGTGCCGACGCCGACGATGCTGTCCTCGGGCACGTACTCGATGGCCTTCTTCGCCACGGCGAGTTTCATTTGATCTTGCGTCAGCATGGGCTTACCTCCGTTGGGATGGAATTCGTTGGCAATATGGATTCATTCTATATCGGGCGTGGCCGCTCAGGCCTTCTCGATCAGGCACACCGCCTGCGCCTCGATCGCCTCCTGGCGGCCGAGGTAGCCGAGCTTCTCGTTGGTCTTGCCCTTGACGTTGACCGCGTCCGGCGCGACGCCGAGGTCGGCGGCGATGTTGGCGCGCATCGCGTCGATATGCGGCGCGAGCCGGGGCGCCTGCGCGATCAGCGTCGCGTCGACGTTGACGACGCGCCAGCCGGCCGCATTCACGCGGCGCACCGCCTCGCGCAAGAGCACGCGGCTGTCGGCGCCCTCGAAGGCCGGGTCGGTGTCGGGGAACAGCCGGCCGATGTCGCCCAGCGCCGCCGCGCCGAGCACGGCGTCGGTGATCGCGTGCAGGAGCGCGTCGGCGTCGGAGTGGCCCAACAGGCCCTTGTCGAACGGCAGCGTCACGCCGCCGAGGATCAGCGGCCGGCCCTCGACCAGCCGGTGCACGTCGTAGCCTTGTCCGATGCGGAACATGGAAATCCTTATGCTTGAGCGGGAGCCGACCTGGCCGCGAGCAGCGCCTCGGCCAAGGTCAGGTCCTGCGGGTAGGTCACCTTGAAATTGCCGGCCTCGCCCTCGACGAGGCGCGGCGCGAGGCCGAGCCGCTCGATCGCCGACGCCTCGTCGGTGATCTCGGCCAACGGCGCGGCGGCCAGCGCGCGCTGCAAAAGGCCGGCGCGGAACATCTGCGGCGTCTGCGCCAGCCACAGGCCGGCGCGCGGCAGCGTGGCGCCGACGCGGCCGTCGGCGTCGCCGCGCTTGACGGTGTCGGGCACCGGCAGCGCCAACAGGCCGCCGACCGCGTCGCCGTCGAGCGTGTCGATCAGCCGCGACAGCGCCGTCGCGGAAATGCCGACGCGCGCGGCGTCGTGCACCAGTACCCAGTCGTCGGCGGCGAGGTCGAGTTGGCCGAGCCCGTTGGCGACGCTGTCGGCGCGCGTGGCGCCGCCGCAGCGCAGCACGGTCAGCGCGGCCGGCCAGTCGTAGCCGTCGAACCATTGGTCGTCGGGCGAAATCACCACCGCGACCGCGTCGACGCCCGGATGGGCGATGAGCGCGTCGAGCGTGTGCGCCAGCAGCGGCCGGCCGGCCAACGGCAGGTATTGCTTGGGGATCGCGGCGCCGACGCGGCTGCCCGAGCCGGCCGCCGGCACCAGCGCGACGCGACGGCTCATGCGCCGCCCTCCGCGGCCGGCGCCTCGTAGCCGCGCCACAGGCAGGACCCCTTGACCGCCTTGTCGAGCGCGTCGAGGTAGTCGGCGTGCAAGGCCAGCTCGGCCTCGCTCGCCTTGAGCACGACCAGCGGCTTCTTCTCGAACGCGAGGCCGACGAGGCCGCCGGACGCGCCGTCGTCGTCGAGGTCCATCATCAGGCTTTCCTGGCCGCGCGTGAGCGCGAGGTAGACCTCGGACAACAGTTCGCAGTCGATCAGCGCGCCGTGCAGCGTGCGGTTCGAGCGGTCGATCTCGAAGCGGTCGCACAGCGCGTCGAGGCTGTTGCGCTTGCCGGGGAAGGTGTCGCGCGCCATCGCCAGCGTGTCGACCACGCCGGCGCACAGGACCTTGACCGGCGCGATGCCGAGACGCTCGAACTCGGCGTTCAGGAAGCCGACGTCGAACGGCGCGTTGTGGATGATCAATTCGGCGTCGCCGATGAAGTCGACGATCTGCTCGGCGACCTGGCGGAACTTCGGCTTGTCGGCGAGAAAATCGAGCGAGATGCCGTGCACGCGCTCGGCGTCCGGGTCGATCTCGCGCTCGGGATGCATGTATAGATGCAGCGAGCGGCCGGTGAGCTTGCGGTTCAGCATCTCGAGGCCGGCGAATTCGATGATGCGGTGGCCCTCGGCGGGCGAGAGGCCGGTGGTTTCGGTATCGAGGATGATCTGGCGCATAAAACGGGCAAGGTTGGCCGAGCGCAAGCGGCGCCCGGCGTGTTCGTTCGGTAGGGACTAGCGGCCCGCCTGCACGGCGGCGACGCCGCGGTTGGCAAGTTCGTCGGCGCGCTCGTTCTCGGGGTGGCCGGCGTGGCCCCTGACCCAGCGCCAGTCGATCTGGTGGCGCGCGGCGATCTCGTCGAGCTTCTGCCACAGGTCGGCGTTCTTGACCGGCTCCTTGGCGGCGGTTTTCCAGCCGCGCTTCTTCCAGCCGTGGATCCACTCCGAGATGCCCTTCTGCACATACTGCGAGTCGGTGTAGACCACGACGCGGCACGGCCGCTTGAGCACCGCCAGCCCTTCGATGACCGCGGTCATTTCCATGCGGTTGTTGGTGGTGTTGTCCTCGCCGCCGGACATTTCCTTCTCCTGCCCCTTGTAGCGCAGGATCGCGCCCCAGCCGCCCGGGCCGGGGTTGCCCTTGCAGGCGCCGTCGGTGAACAGTTCGACAATTTCTTCGCTCATGCTGATCCTGGTTCTTGCGGGCCGCCGCCCCCGGCCTGCCGCGCCGCCCGGTGGCGGTCGTTGCCGGCGGCCACGGCCAGCCCGCGCGCCGCCTTCTTGGCGACGCCCCACTGCGGGGTAATGAGTCTGAGGCCGCGCGTGCGCTTGACGGCCGAGATGCCGTACACGCCAGCGGCCAGCGGCCACCAGCGGTCGCCGGCCCCCTCCATGAAGGCGAAGCGACGCAGCCAGTCCTCGCGCGCGAACGGCGGCGCGTAGGCCATGAAGGCCCCGCCGTCGGGCTCGATTTCCATCAGCTCCAGCCAGTCCCGGATGCGCGGCAGCGACAGGAACTGGCCATTCCACGGCGCCTCGTAGCGACCGGCCGCGACCCGCTTGACGCCCCACAGCGACCACGGGTTGAAGCCGGTCAGCACCAGACGCCCCTCGGGCATCAGCACCCGCTCGACCTCGCGCAGCACCTGGTGGGGATGGGTGGTAAAATCGAGCGTGTGCGGCAGCACCACGAGGTCGAGGCTGTTGCCGGCGAAAGGCAGCGCCTCGGGCAGGCAAAGCAGCCCGGCGGGCGCCTCGACGTCGGCACGCAGCTGCATCGGGATGCGGTTGGCGCGCAGGAAATCATGCGCCGGCAGGCCGATCTGCACCGCGTGATAGCCGAACGCGTCGGCCACCGCGCGGTCGAAGAACGCCTGCTCGCGCGCCAGCAGATAGCGGCCCAGCTCGCTTTCGGCCAACCACTCGGAAAATCTCTCCATCATGGGCATCGATCCGACATCATGATTACCGTGACTCCCGTCAACGCCTTCACCGACAATTATATCTGGGTTTTGCAGCGCGCCGGGCGCGCCGTCGCGGTCGACCCCGGCGAAGCCGCGCCGCTGGAGCGGCATCTGTCCGCCGCCGGCCTCACGCTCGAGGCGCTGCTGATCACCCACCACCACGGCGACCACGTCGGCGGCGTCGCCGAGCTCGTCGCCCGGCACCCCGGCCTCGCCGTCTACGGCCCGGCCGGCGTGCGCGGCGTCACCCACCCGGTCGCGGACGGCGACACCGTCGAGGTGCTCGGCCAACGTTTCAACGTGCTCGCCGTTCCCGGCCACACGCTCGACCACCTCGCCTACCACGACGACGCCCACCTGTTCTGCGGCGACACGCTGTTCGGCGCCGGCTGCGGCCGCGTGTTCGAGGGCACGCCGGCCATGCTGCACGCCTCGCTGACGAAGCTCGCCGCGCTGCCCGACGCGACGCTCGCCTATCCGGCGCACGAATATACGCTGTCCAACCTCGCCTTCGCCGCCGAGGCCGACCCGCGCAACCCGGCCGTCGCCGAACGCCGTCGCCGCGACCAGGCCCGCCGCGAGCGGGGGGAGGCGACCTTGCCGACCCCGCTGGCCGAGGAGAAACGCAGCAACCCCTTCCTGCGCTGCGACGACCCGAACCTGCGCGCCGGGCTCGAACAACGGTTCGGTCGGCGCCTGCCCGACGCGGTCGCGACCTTTGCCGTGCTGCGCGACTGGAAAAACCGTTTCTGAGCGCTTAAAACATAACGATAAGGATTCGGCGCCGCGCTAGCCTCATCGCATAGCCGCAGACACCATAAAACATTTGAATTTTCATGCTTTTTCGGGTTGACGAGGGGATGATCGGCCGATAGCATCGGCCGGAATTGTCAATTTGCCGCCCCCGCCGACTCCCATGAAAAAGCTCACGCCGCTCGCGCTTTCGCTGTCGCTATTGTTTTCCGTGACGACCGCCCAAGCAGAATCGAACGCCTTTTCCCGTTCGGTCGGCGTCGACGAAGGTCTCGCCGTCGGTCTCGACATGGTGCTCCTCAACAGCAGCCTGCTGCGCAACGGCGACAACGTCTGGGTGCGCGTGCGCGAGGGCTTCCAGATGAGCGAGGTCAACCCCGAACTCGTCGCCCGCCACGAACGCCTCTACGCCGCCCGCCCCGACTACTTCAAACGCACCCTCGACCGCAGCCGGAAATACCTGTTCCATATCATGAACGAGGTCGAGCGCCGCGGCATGCCGACCGAGATCGCGCTCCTGCCGGTGGTCGAGAGCGCCTTCGTCCCGAACGCCCAGTCGCCTGTCGGCGCCTCCGGCCTGTGGCAGTTCATGCCGGCCACCGGCCGCCACTACGGCCTCGAGCAGACCTGGTGGTACGACGGCCGCCGCGACGTGCTCGAATCGACCCGCGCCGCGCTCGACTACCTCGAATACCTGCACGGCCTGTTCGGCGACTGGTCGCTGGCGCTGGCCGCTTACAACTGGGGCGAAGGCAACGTGTCGCGCGCGATCGCGCGCGCGCAGGCGGCCGGCGTCACGCCGAGCTACGAGAACTTGCGCATGCCGGCCGAAACGCGCAACTACGTACCCAAGCTGCTGGCGGTACGCAACCTGCTGGCTGCGCCAGAAAAGTACGGCCTCAAGCTCGACCGCTTCCCGAACAAGCCCCACTTCGTCGCGGTCTCGACCGGCCGCCACATGGACATCGACATCGCAGCCAAGCTGGCCGAGATGCCGGTTTCCGAGTTCAAGCTGCTCAACCCCGGCTTCAACCTGCCGGTCTACGCGCACAAGAACGGCCGCCAGATGCTGATCCCGGCCGACAAGCTGTCCCGCTTCGAGAAGAACCTCGCCCTCTGGAAAAAGCCGCTGCTGACCTGGCAGGTCGTGACCCCGTCGGCCGATGACACCGTCGCCTCCGTCGCCAGCCGCTACGGGATGGACGCGGCGGAACTGGTCGCGGTCAACAATCTGCGCGGCGCGCTCGACAGCGGCCGGCCGCTGCTGGTCGCCAAGCGCGGCGGCGCGGACGAGGCGCCGCTGGCTGACGGCGACGCGCCGACGATGGTCGCCACCGCGACGACCGCAGGCAGCAGCCGCGGCAAGGCACCGGAAACCGCCGACCTGTCGCGCGCGACCGCGGTCGTCGCCAGCGTGGCGCCCCTCGTCGCCCCCGCGCCGGCAGCGCCCAGGCTGGCCGACGCCGCGCCGGCCGCTGCCATCGTGCCGACGGCGAGCGAAACGCCCGCGCCGGCCGTCGCCGCCGCCCCGTCGAATAGCGCGCCCCCGACCCGCGACAACGGCGCGCTCGCCGCCTATCTCGCCGAAGGCGCGACGCAGGCGGTGCAGCCCGACCGCGTCGCGATCGACACCCAACTGGCCCAGGCCGCGCCGGCGGCAAGCATCGCGGCGGCGAAGAGCGAGCCTGCCCGGACCGAGGCGAAAGCCGAGCCGGTGAAGGTCGCGCTCGCCCCCGTCAAGCTGACGGCTGGCCGCCACACCGTCGCCGAGGGCGACACGCTCTACAATATCTCGCGCCGCTACAGCCTGTCGGTCGCCGAGCTGAAGGCGCTGAACGGCCTCGAGCAGGACACGGTCAAGCTCGGCCAGGTGCTCAGGGTCAAGGGCAGCGCCATCGTCGCCGCTGGCCGTCCTGTCAACGCGCAGGACGAAGCGGTCGCACAACTGGCCAGTCTTCGCGGCGAACGCCAGGGCAGCCTGCAAACCGCCTCGGCCGAGTACGTGGTACAGAAGGGCGATACGGTGTTCAGCATCGCGCGCAAGTTCGGCGTGCGCCACTCGGACATCCAGCGCTGGAACGATTCCGAACAGCTCGCCCGCCTCTCGCCGGGCCAACGCGTGAAGATCCAGGGCCTTTAAACCCGGTCGACGCCCCCCGACACCCCGCCCAGGCGGGGTGTCGTCTTTTGCGCCCTCGCCTGCCCGATGCGGACGTCGCCCGCTGCGTCGGCGCGGCGCCACGGACGGCGCGTGCCGCGACACGGTCGGCACGCCGCCCACGCGCCGGCGCGGGACGCCGCGCTATTGCGGGTCGCGGCTGTCGAGCCAGATCGTCACCGGCCCGTCGTTGACGAGCGCGACCTGCATGTCGGCGCCGAACACGCCGGTCGGCACCGCTTGGCCCAGCCCCTCGGCCAACGTGGCGACCAGCGCGTCGAACAGCGGCTTCGAATGCTCCGGCCGGCTGGCGCGGCTGTACGACGGCCGGTTGCCCTTCTTGCAGCTGGCGAACAGCGTGAACTGGCTGACGGCGAGGATCTGGCCGCCGGCGTCGAGCACCGACCGGTTCATCACGCCGGCCTCGTCGGCGAAGATGCGCAAGTTGAGCACCTTCTTCGCCAGCCACGCGACGTCCTCGGGCCCGTCGGCGTCCTCGACGCCGACCAGCAACAGCAGCCCCGGCCCGATCGAGCCGACCGTCTCGCCCGCCACCGCCACGCTCGCCGTGGCCACCCTTTGCACCAGCACCCGCATCGTGATCTCCGTATCGCTTAGAATGAAACGCCGGCCAGCATAACAACAAGGAGCCTTTCATGCTGATGGTGATTTCACCCGCCAAGACGCTCGACTTCGACACCCCGCCGACCACCCGTCATTTTTCGCAGCCGGACTTCCTGCCCGACAGCGCCGAGCTGATCGCCGTGCTGCGCGAAAAGAGCCCGGCCGATATCGCCGGGCTGATGGGTGTCAGCGACGCGATCGCCACGCTCAACGTCGGCCGCTTCCACGACTGGCACACGCCGTTCACGCCCGGCAACGCCAAACAGGCCGTGCTCGCCTTCATGGGCGACGTCTACGAAGGCCTGTCGGCCGGCGACTTCGATCATCAGGAACTCGACTACCTGCAGACGCACCTGAGGATCCTGTCCGGCCTCTACGGCCTGTTGCGCCCGCTCGACCTGATCCAGCCCTACCGGCTCGAGATGGGTACCCGCCTCGCCAACCCGCGCGGCAAAAACCTGTACGACTTCTGGGGTGACAAGCTCACCGGCGCGCTGAACGCCGTGCTGCTCGAGAGCGACGAGCCGGTGCTGGTCAACCTCGCCAGCGACGAGTACTTCAAGTCGGTGAAAATCAGGCAACTGAAGGCGCGGCGGGTGACGCCGGTGTTCCAGGACCTCAAGAACGGCCAGTACAAGATCATCAGCTTCTACGCCAAGCGTGCGCGCGGCCTGATGGTGCGCTGGGCGGTCAAGCACCGCGTCACCGACGTGCGGCAACTGAAGGGCTTCGATGCCGACGGCTACGCCTTCGTCGCCGAGGCCTCCGACGACGACACCTGGGTGTTCCGCCGCGACCCGGCGGCGCGCTGAAGCCGGTTGACCGTCGCGGCAGGCGGCGCCCCCACTCTCCACAAAGCGCGCGCGGGACGCTAAGATACGCCCGCCCCTGAGGCCAAAAGAAAAAACTCCGAGACAACACCCGCGCGCGACGCGCCGCCGTTCTTTGGTAGCACCCGACCATGTTTGATGCCGCATCCTTGTCCCGACGCTGTCCGGAACCGCTCGCCGTGCTGTTCCGCCAAGTCGGCCAGATCCATTTCCAGCGCTCGGCGCTGACCGGTTTCGCCATCGTGCTGGCGCTCGCCAGCGTCAACCTCTGGGCCGCCGTCGGCGCGCTGTTCGCCAGCGCGGTCGCCCTCGCGACCGCCTACCTGGCGCGCCTGCCGCGCGAGGCCCGCGTCGACGGCCTGTACGGCTTCAACGCGGCGCTGACCGGCGCCGGCCTGCTGTCCTTCTTCGCGCCCGGCCCGCTGCTGTTCGCCTACCTCGCGCTGGTCAGCGTCGCCTCCACCTTCGTGTCGGCGCGCTGGACCGCCTGGGGCCGGCTGCCGCCGCTGACGCTGCAGTTCGTGCTCGCGATGTGGCTGGCGCTGGCGATCGAGTCGGCCTTCGGCCAGCGCATCTCGCCGCCCGGCTGCGAGGACAGCTGGACCTCGGTGATCTGCAACGTCGGCCAGGTAACCTTCATCAGCGGCCTCAGGCCCGGCCTCGTCGTGCTGTTCGCCTTCGCCTGGCACGACAAGGAGGAAGCCTTCTGGCTGGCCGCCGGCGCCGCCGTCGCCTGGATGGCCAGCGACGCGCTCGACCTGTTCGCCCCCGGCCTCGCCGCCGGCGAGCAGCTGGTCGGTCTCGCGGTCAACGCCGCGCTGATCGGCCAGGGCCTGACCGTGTTCGGCCGCCGCCCCGGCGTCAGGCTGGCCGGCATCCTGCTGTCGGTGCCGGTCTGCCTCGCGCTGGCCGCCGCGGGGGTCAAATACTTCACGCTACCCTTCATCCTGGTGACCTGGGCGATGCTGCTCTTGAGCGCGCCGCGCGTCGCCGCGCCGCCCGCCGCCCGCGAAGCGGCCTGAGCGGCGGCCGGCCAAACGAACAGGGCGACCCACGGGTCGCCCTGTTGGCGTCTGCGCCACAGCGCGGCGGCTTTTTGCCGCCCTTTCGTTGAATATCCAAAACGCATTCTCAAGCGGGCGCTCCAAGCCCGTTCGCCGCCCCTTGCGCGCTTGACCCAGATCAAGCCCTCTTTGCCGCCGTCCTCCACCATGGCGATTCATTTGGCATCGCCGATGTCGCGTATTTCATCCGTTTATTCCGCCAACCACGAAACCGACCCTCAGCCATGAAGCTCAACCTGCCGGTCACCGGAATCGAACGGCCGTTCACGCACGGCCTCATCGTCACCCGCACCAACCTGAAGGGCGTCATCACGCACGCGAACGACGCCTTCGTCGCGCTGTCCGGCTTCGCGCGCGACGAGCTCGTCGGCCACAGCCACAACGTCGTGCGCCACCCGGACATGCCGCCGGCGCTGTTCGCCGACATGTGGCACACGATCAGGCTCGGCCAACCCTGGCGCGGCCTGGTGAAGAACCGCTGCAAGAACGGCGACCACTACTGGGTCGACGCCTTCGTCGTGCCGGTCAGGCAGCAGGGCGAGACGGTCGGCTATATGTCGGTGCGCTCCCCGGCCGCGCGCGACGCGGTCGAGACGGCCGAACGCGACTACGCCGCGCTGCGCGCCGGGCGGCCGTTCCGCAAGGCGCGGCCCGGCGGCTACGACGAGCACCGCCTGCGGCTGGGCGTGGGCGCAGCGCTGTTGGCGACGAGCGCGCTGATCGGCGGCTTCGGTCACGGCGCCGCCGGCCTCGCCCTGCTCGCCGGCCAGGCGCTCTTGACCGCCGGCTGGCTCGGCGTCGAGCGACGGCGGCACGCGCGCGTCGCCCGGCTGCTCGACGCCTGCGGCGCGATCGCCGAGGGGCGGCTGGCCAACCCGCTGCCGGTCGGCCGGCGCGGCGAGACCGGACGGCTGGAGACCGAGCTCGCGCACATGCAGGTGCACCTGAAGGTGGTCATCGACGACCTGCAGCGCGCCGCCCGATCGCTGGCGGGCGACGCGGCCGCGCTGCGCGCGACCAGCGAGGACATCCACCGCCGCGTCGAGGCCGGCAACGGCGGCGTCGCGCAGATGAGCGCGGCGATCGAGGAATTGTCGTGCTCGGTCGAGCAGGTCGCAGGCACCGCCGCCGACACCGCCGCGCAGAGCCTGGACGCGCGCGGCGCGCTCGAGGCAGGACTGGAGGCGATGGCGCGCGCGAACGAGGGCGCGCGCGAAACCGGCCGCGCGGTGGCCACGGCGCAGGACAGCATCGCGTCGCTGGCCGGCGCGATCGCGGCGATCAACCGCGTCAGCGACACCATCCGCGACATCGCCGGCCAGACCAACCTCTTGGCGCTGAACGCGGCGATCGAGGCGGCGCGCGCCGGCGAATCGGGGCGCGGCTTCGCGGTGGTCGCCGACGAGGTGCGCAAGTTGGCCGAGCGCACCAGCGCGAGCACGCTGGAAATCCACGCGCTGGTCGGCAACGTCGAGCAGGCGGCGCAAGCCACCGTCGCGGCGATGCAGGCGGTGGCCGACGAGACACAGCGCGGCGCCGACGCGCAGGCGCGTACCGCCGAGCGACTCATCGCGGTGCGCGAATGCACCGGCGGCGTCGCCGAGCGGATGCAGGAAATCGCCGCCAGCAACGCGCAGCAATCGTCGGCCGCCGCCGAGCTGTCGATCAAGATGGGCGACGTCGCCGGGCTGTTCGAGGCGACCGACCGCGACCTTGCCTCGGCCAACCGGCTGATCGAGCACTTCGCCGCCGAGGCCGAGGGGCTGGCCGAGCTGGCGGGCCACTTCGAACTGGAGACGGCCGGCGCTTAACGGGAAAGACGCTCTTCGCTATCATGCCGGCATGAGCTCTCCCCTCGACCCCGTCCCGTTGCCGCCGCCCGAACCGGAGGCAAGGCTCGCCGGCCTGGCGCTGCCGCTGGGCGAAACCGTCGTCGCCGTGCAAGGCCACGGCGACCCGGCCTACGGCACGCTGAAAAAGAGCCGCGCGAATACCGCGCAGTCGGACTACTTCCGGGTCGTCTTCCAGGGCTTCGCCCGGGTCGCGGCCGGCCAGTGGCAGCGCTTCGAGGGCGAGGACGCCGCCTCGCCGAACAACCTGAACAGCGCGTGGGCGCGCGTCGACCACCCGAGCCGCAGCGTCGCCTTCGGCCCCAAGAGCGGCGTCGCGCTCAGCGCGGCCTTCGCCGGCGGGCCGCTCGACGCCTACCTGTTCGCCCAGGTCATCGCCTGGGCCAAGACCGTCTACCCCGACTACCGGGTCGCGCCCGGCGTGCTCAGCACGCTGTCGCTGCCGGACGAGGACAAGCTGCGCGTGAACGCCTTCTTCGCCTCTCAGGGCTTCGACTTCGAATGGGGCGACGGCCAGAAAAGCGCCCACTACGGCAAGGACCGGGCCGGCCGCCTGCTCGGCGTGTGGGACGCCGAACGGGTCAGCGAGGTCCCCGGCGCCGCGCTGCTCGACTCGCTGGCGCAACACGACGCCTACCAGCACGAACTCGAGCACAAGTTGGCCGAGGCCGACGCCAGCCAGTCGGCGCTGCGCCGCCAGATCGCCCGGGAACGCCACACCAACCAGATCATGACCGGCGTGACCGCCTTCGTGCTGCTGGTCGGCCTGCTCGTCGCGCTCGACCTGTTCTGAGCCCGCCCTTCCGCCGTCCGCGCGCCGCCGCCCCGCTCACTCCTCGACCGGCAGCAGCAGGGTTTCCTTCACTTCCTCCATCACCACGTAGCTCTTCGACTCGTTCGCGTTCGGCAACTGCAGCAGGATGTCGCCCAACAGCTTGCGGTAGTGGCTCATGTCGGCGATGCGCGCCTTGATCAGATAGTCGAAGTCGCCGGATACCAGGTGGCAGTCGAGCACCTGCGGCAGCTTCATCACCTCGCGCCGGAACGCCTCGAAGATCTCGCCCGACTTGGCCGACAGCTTGATCTCGACGAACACCAGCAAGGACGCGCCGAGCGCCTGCGGATTGAGTTTGGCGTAATAGCCCTCGATCACCCCGTCTCGCTCGAGCCGGCGCACGCGCTCGGTACACGGCGTGATCGACAGGCCGACCTTTTCCGCCAGTTCGGTCATCGACATGCGGCCGTTGGCCTGCAGATGCCGGAGGATCTTGCGGTCGATGCGGTCTAGCGGATAAGCGCCGGAATTCGCCTTTTTCATTTTTCCTGTCAACCTGTCGAATTATCAGTTTTTCACCCAAATAAACAGTAAGTTTTGGAGAAAAAAACTGCTTTCAAATAAATATACTACAAAAAATCACTAAAGACGGGTTCAGGGCAAACCCTGAACCGAAGCAAGGACGGCGACGGGGTCTGCGGCCCCCTCCAGGCAAGTAGAGGACGAACGAAATGCAAGTCATGGTATTGGGTGGTGGCGTTATCGGCATCAGCACGGCGTGGTATCTGGCCCAGGCCGGCTGCGAAGTGACCGTGATCGAGCGCCAGTCGGGTCCGGCGCTGGAAACCAGCTTCGGCAACGCCGGCCAGATCTCGCCGGGCTACGCCGCGCCGTGGGCCGCGCCGGGCATCCCGATGAAGGCCGCCAAGTGGCTGTTCCAGAAACACGCGCCGCTGGCGATCCGCCCGGACGGCTCGCTGTTCCAGCTCGAATGGATCGCCAAGATGTTCGCCAACTGCAACCCGGAGGCCTACAACCTCAACAAGGGCCGCATGATGCGCCTGGCCGAATACAGCCGCGACAAGATCAAGGAATTGCGCGCCGAAACCGGCATCCAGTACGAAGGCCGCCAGGGCGGCACGCTGCAGCTGTTCCGCTCGCAGGCGCAGCTGGACGGCATGGGCAAGGACATCGAGGTGCTCAAGGAGTGCGGCGTCGCCTTCAACGTGCTCGATCCGGACGGCTGCGCGCGCGTCGAGCCGGCGCTGGCCAAGACCAAGCACAAGCTGACCGGCGGCCTGCAGCTGCCGAACGACGAAACCGGCGACTGCAACCTGTTCACCCAGCGCCTGGCCCAGATGTGCAAGGATGCCGGCGTGACCTTCCTGTTCGACCACCGCATCGAGAAGATCCTCGACGACGGCCGCCGCATCACCGGCGTGGTCGCCAACGGCGTCACCCACACCGCCGACCACTACGTGCTGGCGCTGGGCAGCTACTCGCGCCAGCTGCTCAAGACCCTCGACATCGACGTGCCGGTCTACCCGGTCAAGGGCTACTCGTTGACCGTGCCTATCGTCAACGCCGCCGGCGCGCCGACCTCGACCATCCTCGACGAGACCTACAAGATCGCGATCACCCGCTTCGACGACCGCATCCGCGTCGGCGGCATGGCCGAGCTGGCCGGTTTCGACCTGTCGCTGAACCCGAAGCGCCGCGCGACGCTGGAAATGGTCGTGGGCGACCTGTACCCGGACGGCGGCGACCTGAAGGCCGCGTCGTTCTGGACCGGCCTGCGCCCGATGACCCCGGACGGCACACCGATCATCGGCGCGACCCGCCTTGCCAACCTGTCGCTGAACACCGGCCACGGCACGCTGGGCTGGACCATGAGCGCCGGCTCCGGCAAGTTGCTCGCCGACCTGATCACCGGCCGCAAGACCGAGATCAGCGCCGACGGCCTGTCGATCGCGCGCTACGGCGCCAAGACCGTCGCGCCGGCCCCGCTGCGCCCCCGCGCCGCGACCGCGTAAGGAGCCGTCGATGAGCCGCCCGCTTGAAGCCGTCATCCGCCTCGACAATCTGCGCCACAACTACCACGTTGGCCGAGCCCTCGCCGGCGGCCGCGCGCTCGCCGTCGTCAAGGCCAACGCCTACGGCCACGGCGCGGTGCAGTGCGCCAAAGCCCTGCCCGACGCCGACGGCTTCGCCGTCGCCTGCATCGAGGAAGCGCTGCAGCTGCGCGAGGCCGGCATCGCGCAGCCCATCCTGCTGCTCGAGGGCGTATTCGAGGCGTCCGAGCTCGAACTGGTCGAACGCCACGGCCTGTGGCTGGTCGTCCACCACGAGGGCCAGCTGGCGATGATCGAGGCGGCCAAGCCGAAAACGCCGTACACCGTGTGGCTGAAGATGGACTCGGGCATGCACCGCGTCGGCTTCGCGCCGGCCGACTACGCCGCCGCGCACGCCCGTCTTTGCGCCAGCGGCAAGGTCGCGTCGATCACGATGATGAGCCACTTCGCGCGCGCCGACGAACCGGGCGCGCAGGCCACCGCCGACCAGATCGCCGCCTTCCAGGCAGCGACCGAGGGCCTGGCCGGCGAGGTCAGCCTCGCCAACTCGGCCGGCCTGATCGGCTGGCCGGCGGCGCGCGTCGGCTGGGGTCGCCCGGGCATCCTGCTCTACGGCGCGAGCCCGATGCCGGTCGACGGCCCGGCGGTCGAGCTCAAGCCGGTGATGCAGCTCAAATCGAAAGTGTTCGCGGTGCGCGAGCTGGCCGCGGGCGAGCCGATCGGCTACGGCGCGAGCTTCCACACCTCGCGCGCGACGCGCGTCGGCGTGGTCGCCTGCGGCTACGCCGACGGCTACCCGCGCCTGGCGTCGACCGGCAGCCCGGTCGCGATCGACGGCGTACGCACCCGCATCATCGGCCGCGTGTCGATGGACATGCTGACGATAGACCTCACCGACCTGCCCGACGCCGACGCCGGCGTCGGCAGCGAGGTCGAGCTGTGGGGCGATACGGTGTCGGTGAACGAGGTCGCCGCGCACGCCGGCACCATCGCCTACGAGCTGCTGTGCAACGTCAAGCGCGCCGCCTTCCGTTATCGGTAGTCCCTGGTGTTTGACACGTTTCTCTTCGTGTTCTGTCCCTTATGCCCCGGCCGCGAGCCGGGGCTTTTTTTGCCGTCTCAACGCAAGAAGGCTCGGCCAAGCTATGCAAGCTTGGCCGAGCCTTCGTCCAAATGAAGCCGGGTGCCGGGAACTCAGTGCCGCGCGTCGCGCACCGCCCCCACCACGTCGAACTGGAACAGCTCCTTGACGTCGGCGTCGTCGAACACATAGCGCTGGTTGCAGAAATCGCAGGCGATTTCGACGCTGCCCTGCTCGAGCACGATGTCGCCGACCTCCTCGCCGCCGAGCATCTTCAACATCTCGCCGACGCGCTCGCGGCTGCAGTTGCAGGCGAAACGGGTCGCCTCCGGCTCGAACACGCGAACGGTTTCTTCGTGGTAGAGGCGGTGCAGGATCTCGGCCGGCGCCAGCGCCAGCAGCTCGTCGTCGGCCAGCGTTTCGGCCAGCGCGCGCGCGCGCGGCCAGCCGTCCGGGTCGCCGTGACCGTCCGGCAGACGCTGCAGCAAGAGGCCGGCGGCCGAGTCGCCGTCGCAGGCGAGCTTCAGGTAGGTGTCGAGCTGCTCGGAGCGGCCCATGTAGTTCATCAGCATCTGGGCGAGGCTGTCGCCCTCGAGCGCGACGATGCCCTGCCAGGCCTCTCCCTGCGCCGGTTCGAGCGTGATGACGAACTGACCGCCCGTGCCGACCAGCTCGGCCAAGCTCGTGTCCTCGGCGACGTCGCCGTGCACCTTGGCGGTGGCGCGCTCGCCGCGGTCGCTCGAGGCCTCGACCACGGCGAGGCGCAGCGGGCCGGTGCCCTGCAACTGCATCACCAACGTGCCGTCGAACTTGAGGTTGGCCGACAAGAGCTGGCTGGCGGCCATCATCTCGCCGAGCACGCGCGCCACCGGCGCCGGGTAGGCGCGGCGGTCGAGCACCTGGCGCCAGGTGTCGTCGAGGCGAACCAGCGCGCCGCGCACCGGGGCGCCGTCGAACAGGAAGCGTTGCAGCGTGTCTTTGTGGTCCATGGTTCAGGACTCCTTTGCGAGATTCAGGGTATAGACGGTCATCGGCAGGCTGGACGACACGTCGAACTCGGCGCCGGCCTTGACGCCCAGCTCGGCGATCTGGCGCGCCGACAGCTCCGAGTCGTAGGCGGCGAACATCGCGCCCATCGCGAACTGGCGCCCGGAGCCGATCGCCCAGAAGCGCGCGAAGTCGTACACCTCGCGCATCGGGTAGACGCCGAAGATGCCGCGCGGGTTGGCGATCAGCACCATCATCTGGCTCGATTCGTAGGGGTCGTCGTCCTCTTCTTCGGGGCGCATGAAGAAGGCGTCCTTGAACTTCGGGTGCAGCTTGCAGAAGGTGTCGAAGATCGCCTCGCGGCTCGACAGGTCGCGCGACTTGAGCGACTTGAGCGCGCGCTGCAGCACCAGGTCGTGCGCCGCCGAGCCGGAAATCGCCAGCAGGCTGTCGCCGCACTTGAAGATCTTGTCGTGAAAACGGTCATAGCCCGACAGCAACTTGTGGTCGTCGCCGAAGGTGGTCTGGCTGTCGGCCGCGATCGCGACCTCGTCGCCCTTGCGTACCACCACGATGGTCGTCATGCGCGCCTCACCCTGTCGAAATAAAAACGCTAAGATAAGGCACCATCCCAAAAAAACAAGCACGGGAGTCGCTTTACCATGTGTCAGCTGCTGGGGATGAACTGCAACACCCCGACCGACATCCTGTTCTCCTTCGAAGGCTTCCACCGTCGCGGCGGCCTGACCGACCACCACGCCGACGGCTGGGGCATCGCCTTCTTCGAGGGGCGTGGCTGCCGGCTGTTCCTCGACGACAAGCCCTCGGCCGACTCGCCGGTCGCGGCGCTGGTGCGATCCTACCCGATCAAGTCGGAAAACGTGATCGCCCACATCCGCAAGGCCACCGTCGGCCCGGTCGGGTTGGCGAATACCCACCCCTTCCTGCGCGAGATGTGGGGCCAGTACTGGATCTTCGCCCACAACGGCGACCTGAAGGACTATCACCCGGCGCCCGGCCGCTACTACCGCCCGGTCGGCGGCACCGATTCGGAAGCCGCCTTCTGCGCGATCATGGAAAACCTGCGCCGGCGCTGGGACGCGCCGCCGCCGCTCGAAGCGCTGTGGCAGGCGTTGCTGGAGCTGGCCGGAGCGATCCGCGCGCACGGCGTGTTCAACTTCATGCTGAGCAACGGCGAGTGGCTGTTCGCGCACTGCTCGACCCACCTGCACTACATCGTGCGCCAGGCGCCGTTCGCCACCGCCCACCTGCTCGACGAGGACATCACCGTCGACTTCGCCGAGGAAACCACCCCCGACGACCGGGTCGCGGTGATCGCCACCCAGCCCTTGACCGATAACGAGCACTGGACGCGGATCGACCCCGGCCAGGCGCTGCTGTTCAAGGACGGCCGGGCGCTGTTCCACGCCTGAGGCGCGGCGACCCGCCCGAAGCGACGACAAGGAGACGCGATGCGCCACGCCCTCATCCCCCTGCTGCTGTGCGGCCTCTTGGCCGGCGCCGCGCGCGCCGAGACGCCGCCGGCCACCGTCGCCGCCGTCGACCTCGCGCGCTACGTCGGCACCTGGTACGAGATCGCGCGCAAGCCGATGTACTTCGAACGCCACTGCGTGCGCGACGTCACCGCCACCTACACGGCCCGCGCCGACGGCACGCTGCGGATCGAGAACCGCTGCCTCGACCGCGACGGCGAGGAGCGGCGCGCGCGCGGCAAGGCGCAGGTGGTGCCCGGCAGCGGCAACGCCAAGCTCAAGGTCAGCTTCTTCTGGCCGTTCACCGCGCCCTACTGGGTGCTGTGGCTGGACGGCGACTACCGCGCCGCGCTGGTCGGCGAGCCGGGCCGCGACTACCTGTGGCTGTTGTCGCGCACGCCGCAGCTCGACCCGGCGCTGGAGGCCGCCGCGCTCGCGCGCGCGCGCGAACTGGGCTTCGAACTCGACGACCTGATCCGCCCGCAGCAGGGCGGCTGACGCCATCGCCCTAGGAGAACGCATGCCGACCCGATTCGACCGCTCCGCCATCTTGTCCGTCATCGACGGCGAACGCCGGCGCTTCGCCGCCGCCCACCCCGCCTCCGAACGGCTCGCGCGCGACAGCCGCGGCCACTTCCTCGCCGGCGTGCCGATGCACTGGATGAGCGACTGGGGTACGCCCTTCCCGCTCTTCGTCGCGTCGGCCGAGGGCGTGACGCTGAGCGACGCCGACGGCCACCGCTACGTCGACTTCTGCCTCGGCGACACCGCCGCGATGTTCGGCCACAGCCCGGCCCCCGTCGCGGCGGCGCTCGCGCGCGCCGCACCCCACGGCCTGTCGACCATGCTGCCGTCGCCGGACGCGCCGGCGGTCGGACGGCTGCTGGCCGAGCGCTTCGGGCTGCCTGTCTGGCAACTGACCGCCACCGCAACCGACGCCAACCGGGCGGCGATCCGCTGGGCACGCGCGCTGACCGGCCGCGGCCGCGTGCTGGTGTTCGACGGCGGCTACCACGGTACGGTCGACGACACCTTCGTCAGGCTCGACCACGGCCGCACCGCGCACCGCCCTGGCCTGATCGGCCAGCAGGCCGACCTGACCCGCCACAGCGTGGCGGTCGAGTTCAACGACCTCGCCGCGCTCGAGGCGGCGCTGGCCGCAGGCGACGTCGCCTGCGTGCTCACCGAGCCGGGGCTGACCAACTGCGGCATGGTGCTGCCGCAACCGGGCTTCCTCGAAGGCGTGCGCGAGCTGACGCGCCGCCACGGCACGCTGCTGATCCTCGACGAGACGCACACGCTGTCGACCGGGCCCGGCGGCTGGGGCCGCCAGGCCGGCGTCGACGCGGACATGCTGACCGTCGGCAAGGCGATCGCCGGCGGCCTGCCGGCGGCGGTGTACGGCATGAGCGCCGAGGTCGCCAGCCGGGCCGAGACCTTGCTCGCCACCAAGGAGGCCGGCCACTCGGGGCTCGGCACCACGCTGTCGGCCAACCTGTTCACGCTGGCGGCGCTACGCGCCAACCTCGAGGCGGTCGCCACGCCGGCCGCCTACCTGCACATGACCGGCACCGCGTCCTACCTCGCGCACCGGCTGTCCGAGCTCATCGCGCGCCGCCACCTGCCGTGGTGCGTGACGCAGATCGGCGCGCGCTGCGAGTTCCAGTTCTCGCCCTCGCCGCCGGCCACCGCGCGCGAGGCCGCGGCGGCGATGGACGGGGAGCTGTCGCTGGCGCTGCACCTGTTCCTGCTCAACCGCGGCGTCGCGATCACCCCCTTCCACAACATGATGCTGTGCGCGCCGGCCACCACGCGCGAGCACGTCGACACGCTCGCGACCGCGCTGGACGGCGCGATCGCCGCGCTGGCGGGGACGGCGGCGTGAGCGGCGGCTTCGCGCTGACGAGCCCGCCCTTCGACGCGCTCTCGCCGGCCGAGCGCGAACGGCTCGAGGCGGCCGCCGACCTCGTCTACTACGCCGACGAGGACGAGATCCTCGGTCCGGAGGCGCGCGTCGACACGCTCTACGTGCTGATCAAGGGCCGGGTGCGCGAGATGGCCGGCGACGAGACGGTCGCCGCCTACCAGGCCGGCGACACCTTCGACGCGCGCGCGCTGGTCGCCGGCCGCACCGCGCACCGCTTCGTCTGCCACGAGGAGGCGGTCGCCCACGCGCTACCGCGCGACGCGGTGCTGGCGCTGACCGAGACGAACCCGCAGTTCGGCGCCTTCTTCTTCGCGCGCGTGTCGGAAAAGCTCGCGCGGCTCGCGGCGCGCGCCGGCCGGCGCGAGCTGCAGACGCTGCTGGCCGCGACGGTGCGCGAGCTGGGCGTGCGCGAGGCGCTCTTCCTCGACGCGGCCGACACCGTGGTCGACGCCGCGCGCGCGATGAAGACGCGCAGCCTGCACTCGGTGCTGGTGCGCCGCGGCGACGCGGTCGGCATCTTCACCAGCAGCGACTTCCGCGACGTGGTGCTCGACGGCCTGCCGGGCGACACGCCGCTTGCCGCGCGGGCGCGCTTCGAACTGATCGCGGTCGACGCCGACGCCCACCTGTTCGACGCGCTCCTGACCATGACCCGCCACGACGTGCGCCGCGTCGTCGTCACCGAACGCGGCCGGCCGCTCGGCGTGCTCGAGCAGGTCGACCTGCTGTCCTTCTTCTCGACCCATTCGCACCTGATCGCCGAACGCATCGACCGCGCCGGCACGCTCGACGCGCTGGCCGACGCCGCCGGCCAGATCCCGCTGCTGGTCGGCCATCTGGTCGACGCCGGCGTCAAGGCGCCGCACCTGGCACGGCTGGTGCAGGCGCTGAACGCGCGGCTGTTCGCGCGCACCTGGCAGCTCGTCGCGCCACCGGCGGTCGCCGCCGCGAGCAGCCTGATCGTGCTCGGCTCCGAAGGACGCGGCGAGCAGATCCTGCGCACCGACCAGGACAACGCGCTGCTCTACCGCGAGGGCGACGGCGTCGACGCGGCGGCCGTCGCGCAGGCCGCCGCCGCCTTCTCGGCGGCGCTCGACGGCTTCGGCTACCCGCGCTGCCCCGGCCGGGTGATGGTCGACAACCCCGAGTGGCGCGGCACGCCCGCCGCCTGGCGCGACCGGCTCTACCGCTGGATGACGCAGCCGGACGACGAGGCGCTGATGCGGCTGGCGATCTTCCTCGACGCCGAGACGGTCGCCGGCGACGCCGCGCCGTTGGCCGAGCTCAAGCGCTACCTCGACGCGCTGCGCCGCGACGACGACGCGCTGCTCGCCCGCTTCGCGCGCGCGCTCGAGCGCTTCGACACCCCCGGGCTGATCGCGCAACTGCTGCAGGAAAACGCGCCGCTGGACCTCAAGAAGGCCGGCATCTTCCCCATCGTGCACGGCTGCCGCGCGCTGGCCTTCGAGCACGGCATCGACGCGGCCAACACCTTCGAGCGGCTCGACGCGCTGGTCGCGCAGCACGCGCTCGAACGCGAGCTGGCGCGCGACCTGGCCGAGGCGCTGTCGCTGCTGATGGGGCTGCGGCTGCGCGCCGGGCTGGCCGCGACCGAGCACGGCCGCACCGCCGACACGGTGGTGATTCCGGCGCGGCTGAACGCGCTCGAGCGCGACCTGCTGAAGGAGGCGCTCGCCGTCGTGCGGCGCTTCAAGGCGCTGCTGCGCCACCACTTCCGGCTGGGGGCGTTCTGATGCTGGCCGCGCTGCGCCGCCGCTGGCTGCGCGAGAAGCTGACCGATCCGCGCTACGCCGGCCTGTTCGACGAGGTCGACGGCGAATACGTCAGCCTCGACTGCGAGACCACCAGCCTGAACGTCCGCGACGCCGAGTTGCTGGCGATCGGCGCCGTCAGGATCGTCGGCCACCGTGTGCTGACCAGCACGGCCTTCTCGGTGCTGGTGCGCCCGGACAAGCGCCCGGACGCCGGCAGCGTGAAGGTCCACGGCCTCAGGGCGCGCGACGTCGAAGCGGGCCTCGCGCCGGCCGACGCGCTGTACGCGCTGCTCGACTTCGTCGGCGGCCGGCCGCTCGTCGGCTACTACCTCGAGTACGATCTCGCGGTGCTCGGCCGTTACCTGAAACCGCTGATCGGCATCGGCCTGCCCAACCGCGCGATCGAGATCTCGGCGCGCTACTACGACTACAAGACGCGCCGGCAAGCGGGTGCCCACGTCGACCTGTCGTGGCACGCGCTGTTGGCCGACCTCGGCGTGCCGGCGCTGCCACGCCACGACGCGCTCAACGACGCGACCACCGCCGCGCTCGCCTACCAGGCGCTCGCCGCGCGCGGCTACGGCTAGCGCCTCGTCCCGACGCCAAAATAACAAGGCTCGGCCAACCCCCAGGGTTGGCCGAGCCTTGTTGTCGCGCGCGCCTCGCGCGGATCAGTACGCCAGTTCGCCGTGCCGCGTCTCGACCAGGTGGCCGGCCGACAGCGACATCATCAGCAGCGCGATACGCTCGTGCAGGATCACCGTATGCGCATTGCCGGAAAACTGCAGGTAGCGGCGCAGATCCTCGCGCACCTTCTTCGAGCCGGTGACGTCGATCAGGATGTCGACCGCGTCGCCCTGCTCGGCCAACTCCATGAAGTTGGCGGTCACCGCCACGCCGTGATCGCGCGCGACGGCGATGCCCGGCCGCGAGAAGTCGAGGTCGGCCACGCCGACCACCTCGACGAACGGCGCCTGCAACAGTTGCCGCAGCAGCGGGGTGCCGGTCTCGCCGGCGCCGATCATGCCCACGCGAATTTTCTCCATCCTCGACTCCCTCAGCCTAAAGCCACGAGCGTAACGCCAAGCCGGCGGCCGTCATTTGCGCTGCGTCAAACCCGCAGCAGATCGGCCAGCGGGCGCCAGGCGCGCAACACGGTGGACGCGCAAGCCGGGCGGCGGGACGAGACCGGCGGACAAGGAGGCGGGCGGCGGGCCGCTTGCGCGCCGCGCGCACGACACGACGGACGTCAATGCAGGCTCTCGCGGCTCAGGAAACGCAGGTAGCCGACGCCGTCGATCCAAAAGCCGCCGTCCGGCAGCGGGTCGGCCTCCTCGAGCTCGCCCACCGTCAGTTCGAGCAGTTGGCCGTCGACCTGCGCCTGCAGCGCGACGTCGTCGTCGTCGGCGTAATCCTCCGAGGCATAGAGAAAGTCGGGAACGACAAACTGGTTGTTCACCTGGATGTAGTCGGACCGGTTCAGCAAACGCAGGATGTTCATGATGCCCTCCTTGTCCGTGCGCACCGCACGTCCACAACGAGACAGTTCCATCCGGCTCCCGGCTGACGCGGGCCCACACTGTCAGGCGAACCGACGCACCGCTCGAGGGCGTTCTACAGCCAGCCGCGCGCGGCCAGCGAACTGGCCGCGCCGGCGCTGATGACAAGATGATCCAACAGACGAATCTCCACCAGTTCGAGGGCGGCTTTGAGCGTCGCGGTCAGCATCCGGTCGGCGCCCGACGGCTCGGCGCTACCCGATGGATGGTTGTGCGCGACGATCACGCCGACCGCATTGTGCGCCAGCGCCCGCTTGACGATTTCGCGCGGATAGACGCGCGTTTCGCTCACCGTGCCCCGACTGATTTCTTCGACCGCCAGCACGCGGTTTTGTGCCGACAGGAACAGCGCGACGAACACCTCGACCGGCGCCTGGCCGATCGACAAGCGCAGATAATCGACCACGGCCTGCGGGCTCGACAGCGCGTCGGCAAGCCGGATCTCTTCGGCGAGGCTGCGCCGCGCCAGCTCGCGCGCGGCGGCCAGCTGCGTGTACTTGGCCACGCCCAGCCCCGGCGTGACGGCGACGGTGGCCGCGTCGGCGGCGAACAGCGCCGACAGGCTGCCGAAGCGGCCGATCAGGTTGCGGCCGACGTCGAGCGCCGTCTGGCCCTTGATGCCGGTCCTGAGCAGGATCGCCAGCAATTCGGCGTCCGACAGCGCCGCCGCGCCCTGCGCGAGCAGCTTCTCCCGCGGACGCTCGTTTTCCGGCCAGTGCGCGATCGACATGCTTTCCCCCCTTGTCTCGCTATAGCACCCCGTCCCGCACGCAACAATAAAGACATTTGCATAAAATGGGCGCGGCGGCGCAGGCGACCGCACGCCGGCATTCCGGTAAAATCGCCGCTTCCGCATTCAATCAGGAGCCTAGCATGCCGACCCGCCGCATCCTCTTGGGCGTCACCGGTGGCGTGGCCGCCTACAAGTCGGCCGAGCTGACCCGCCTCTTGGTCAAGGCCGGCCACCACGTCGAGGTGGTGATGAGCGAGGCGGCGACCCGCTTCGTCACGCCGGCGACCTTCCAGGCGCTCTCGGGCCACGCGGTCTACACCGAGCTGTGGGACAGCCGCCCGGCGGGCGCGATGGCGCATATCGACCTGTCGCGCCGCGCCGACCTGTTCCTGATCGCGCCGGCCACCGCCGACATGCTGTTCAAGATCGCGCACGGCGCCTGCGACGACCTGATCTCGACGCTGGCCGCCGCGCGCGCCTGCAAGCTCGCCGTCGCGCCGGCGATGAACCGCCAGATGTGGGACAACCCGCCCAACCGGCGCAACGTCGCGCAGCTGGTGGCCGACGGCGTGACCGTGCTCGGCCCGGCCTCGGGCGTACAGGCCTGCGGCGAGGTCGGCCCGGGCCGCATGCTGGAGCCCGAGGAAATCGTCGAACTGCTCGACGGCGTGTTCGCCGACAAGACGCTCGCCGGCCGGAAGGTGCTCTTGACCGCCGGCCCGACCTTCGAGCCGATCGACCCGGTGCGCGGCATCACCAATATCAGCTCGGGCAAGATGGGCTACGCGCTAGCGCGCGCCTGCCGCGACGCCGGCGCCGAGGTGGTGCTGGTCTCCGGCCCGACCGCGCTCGCCGGTCCGGTCGGCGTCGAACGCGTCGACGTGACCACCGCGCAGCAGATGCACGACGCGGTGATGGCGCGCGCGGCCGCCAGCGACGTGTTCGTCGCCGTCGCCGCGGTGGCCGACTACCGCGTCGCCAACGCATCCGAGCACAAGCTGAAAAAACAGGGCGCCGCGCCGACGCTGGAACTGGTCGAGAACCCCGACATCCTCGCCGCCGTCGCCGCGCTGCCGAACGGCCCGTTCTGTGTCGGCTTCGCCGCCGAGAGCCAGCACCTGATCGACTTCGCCGAGGCCAAGCGCCAGAAGAAGGGCGTGCCGCTCTTGGTCGCCAATCTGGTGCAGACCGCGATGGGCAGCGACGCCAACGAGGTGGTGCTGCTCGACGACGCCGGCAGCCATCCGCTGCCGATCATGACCAAGGACGAGGTCGCCGTCGCCATCGTGCGCCACCTCGCCCGCCAGCTCACTGCATCACAAGGACAAGCATGAAACCGACCGTCGACCTCAAAATCCTCGATGAGCGCCTGAAGGACGCCCTGCCCGCCTACGCGACCCCCGGCTCGGCCGGCCTCGACCTGAAGGCCGCGATCGACGCCGAGATGACGATCGAACCGGGCCAGACCGTGCTGGTGCCGACCGGCATCGCGATGCACATCGCCGACCCCGGTCTCGCCGCGATGATCCTGCCGCGCTCGGGCCTCGGACACAAACACGGCATCGTGCTGGGCAACCTGGTCGGCCTGATCGACTCGGACTACCAGGGCCAGCTGTTCGTGTCGGTGTGGAACCGCGGCCACGAGACCTTCCGCCTCGCGCCGCTGGAACGCATCGCCCAGCTGGTGATCGTGCCGGTGGTGCAGGTGGCGTTCAACGTGGTCGACGACTTCGACGCCTCCGAGCGCGGCGAAGGCGGCTTCGGCAGCACCGGCCGCCACTGAATCGCTGATCGCTGATCGCTGATAACCAGAAGGCTCGGCCAACCTTGCATAGGTTGGCCGAGCCTTTTCATATCCGCCTTCCAGGCGTCGCCGGCCGTCGCGCAGACACATGGCCGTTCCGCCTCTCCCGCCCGCATCGCGCAGCGGCCCGCCCCCCCCACTGGCCGCAGGCAAAAAAAGACCGGCGCGCAGCCGGTCCAAGGGAGTTGCCAGTGATTAGCAGGAACTTACGACAGCAGGTGGTTGCTCAGCTCGCGCAGGCCGGCCGACAGCATCGCCAGGTCGAGCACGTCGAAGGACTGGAACTCGCCGAGCATCTGCTGGCACGCCTCGACGTCGGCGCCGCGGCGCGCGAGCCACGCCTCGGCGAAGCAGTGCTCGTCGGCGCAACCGGACGGCGCGTCCTGCATCGCCTGACGGGTCAGCTTCTTCTGCAGGCGATACAGGTCGTCGCGCAGCGCCGAGCGGGCCAGCGACTGCCAGCGGTTGTCGCGCGGCAGGCGGTTGACGGCCTCGAGCAGCCAGTCCAGCTGCAGCGTGCGACCGAGCAGGTAGTAGTTCGACGCCAGATCCTCGAGCGCGACCGGGCTGCCCTCGCCGGTGTCGATGATGTCGAGCAGCGGCACCGCGAACTCGAGGCGGGCCATCAGGCGCGCGAGCTCCTGCGGCAGGCCCGGCTCGGCGAGGTAGCGCGCCTCGAGCGCGGCGACCGCCGGGTAGGTGTCGGCCGACACCAGCGTCGGCAGCGCGGCCATCAGCGCCGCGACGCGGCTGCCGTAGTGCTCGATCTGCGCGTTGACCGAGCCGATCGGGCGACGATAGCGCAGCACCCAGCGCGTCACGCGCTCGACCAGCGTGCGCACGCGCACCATCAGTTCGACCTGCAGCTCGGCCGGCACCCGGTTGTCGAGCGACTCGATCTGGCACCACAGCGCCTCGGCGCCGAACACGCGGCTGGCGATCCACCAGGCGCGCGCGATGTCGGCCTCGGGCTGCGGGTTCTCTTCCTTGAGGCGGAAGATGAAGCTGGTGCCCATGCGGTTGACGAGCTGGTTGGCCAGCTGGTTGGCGATGATTTCGCGCTTGAGGTGGTGCGACTTCATCTGTTCGCCGAAGCGCGCCTGCAGCGGTTTCGGGAAGTAGTTCACCAGCACCGGCAGGAAGTCCGCGTCGTCCGGCAGGTCGGACTTCAGCAGCGCCTGGTCGAGCGTGATCTTGCTGTAGGCGAGCAGCACGGCCATTTCCGGGCTGCTCAGGCCGAGCTTGGCCAGACGGCGCTCGTTCAGCTGCGCCTCGTTCGGCAGGTACTCGAGCTCGCGGTTCAGTTCGCCGGCCTTCTCCATCGCCGCCATCATGCGGGTGTGCACCGACAGCATCGCCGGCGCGTTCAGGCGGTTGATCGCGAGGATCTGCGTCTGCAGGTAGTTGTTGCGCAGCACCAGCTCGCCGACTTCCTCGGTCATCTCGGCCAACAGCTCGTTGCGCTGCTTGAGCGTCATGTCGCCGGCCTGCATCACCGCGCCGAGCAGGATCTTGATGTTGACCTCGTGGTCGGAGCAGTCGACGCCGGCCGAGTTGTCGATCGCGTCGGTGCAGATCAGGCCGCCCTTGAGCGCGAACTCGATGCGGCCCTTCTGCGTGCAACCGAGGTTGCCGCCCTCGGCCAACACCTTGACGTTCAGCTGGTTGCCGTTGACGCGCAGGCCGTCGTTGGCGCGGTCGCGCGCGTCGGCGTGGCCCTCGGTGCTGGCCTTGACGTAGGTGCCGATGCCGCCGTTGTACAAGAGGTCGGCCTCGGCCTTGAGGATCTCGTGGATCAGCTCGGTCGGCGCCATGCTCTCCTTGTCGGTCTTCAGCCACTCGCGCACTTGCGGCGACAGCGGGATCGACTTGGCCGAGCGTTCGAACACGCCGCCGCCCTCGGAGATCAGCTCGCGCTTGTAGTCGGCCCAGCTCGAGCGCGGCAGGTTAAAGAGGCGCGCGCGCTCGGCGAAGCTCACCGCCGCGTCCGGGTTCGGGTCGAGGAAGATGTGCTGATGGTTGAACGCCGCCTTCAGACGGATATGCTCGGACAGCAGCATGCCGTTGCCGAACACGTCGCCGGCCATGTCGCCGACGCCGATCACGGTGAAGTCCTCTTCCTGGCAATTCACGCCGAGGTGGCGGAAGTGGCGCTTGACCGATTCCCACGCGCCGCGCGCGGTGATGCCCATCTTCTTGTGGTCGTAACCGGCCGAACCGCCCGAGGCGAACGCGTCGCCGAGCCAGAAGCCGTACGCCTCGGACACGCCGTTGGCGATGTCGGAGAAGGTCGCGGTGCCCTTGTCGGCGGCGACCACGAGGTACGGATCGTCCTCGTCGAGGCGGCGCACGTCGGCCGGCGGCACGATCTGGCCGTTGACCAGGTTGTCGGTGACGTCGAGCAGCGCGGAGATGAAGGTCTTGTAGCAGGCGATGCCCTCGGCCATGAAGGCCTCGCGGTCGCTCGCCGGCGGCAGCTGCTTGCACACGAAACCGCCCTTGGAGCCCATCGGCACGATCACCGAGTTCTTCACCATCTGCGCCTTGACGAGGCCGAGCACCTCGGTGCGGAAGTCTTCCATGCGGTCGGACCAGCGCAGGCCGCCGCGCGCGACCTTGGAGCCGCGCAGGTGCACGCCCTCGATGCGCGGGCTGTAGACCCAGATCTCGAACAGCGGGCGCGGCTGCGGCAGGAAGGCGATCTTGCCCGACTCGATCTTGAACGAGATGTAGGACTTGAAGCCGCCCTCGGCGTCCTTCTGCCAGAAGTTGGTGCGGCGGATCGCCAGGATCACCGCGAGCATGCCGGACAGGATGCGGTCCTCGTCGATGTTGGCCACCGATTCGAGCGCCTGCTTGACCTGGCCGCGCAGCGCCTCGGCGCGCGCGTCGTCGGCGTCGACCGGATGCAGGCGGGCGACGAACAGGTCGACCAGCGCACGGGTGATCGCCGGGTAGTTGCCCAGGCACTGCTCAATATAGGCCTGGCTGAAGGTCAGGCCGCCCTGGCGCAGGTACTTGGCCAGCGCGCGGGTCAGCGAGATCTCGCGCCAGTCGAGGCCGGCGGACAGCACCAGCTTGTTGAAGCCGTCGTTCTCGACCTTGCCGGCGAACACCTGCGCCAGCAGCGTCTGGAACGCCGCCTCGACCTCGGGCCGGGCCAGCGCGTCGCCGCCGTGGCCGAGCTGCAGGCCGAAGTCGATGATCCACACCACCGAGCCGTCGGCGCGTTCGACCTTGTACGGGTGCTCGTCGCGCACCGCGACGCCGAGGTTCTCCAGCAGCGGCAGGCTGGCCGACAGGTTCAGCGGCTCGCCGGCGTGGAACAGCTTGAGGTTGACCGCCTCGCCCTCGCGGTGCAGCGGACGGTAAAGCTTGAGCGCCAGCGGCGACGCGTCGCTCACGGTTTCCAGCAGCTGGATGTCGAGCACCGCGCTACGGACGGCGAACTCCTCGCGGTAGGCGGTCGGGAAGGCTTGCTGGTAGCGGTGGAACAGGCGGTTGCCGATCTCCTCGCCGTGCGCCTCGATCAGCTGCTGGTGCAGCTCCTCGACCCAGCCGCGTACCACGCGGGCGATCTCGGCCTCGATCTCGTCCTCGTTGAAGTCGGGCAGGCTGGCCGACGGGGTGCGGACGATGTAGTGCACGCGGGCGAGCATGCCGTCGCCGATCTGCACGCCGAATTCGGTGCTGGCGCCGTTGAAGGCCTTGAGCAGCACCTTCTCGATCTTCAGCCGCACCTCGGTGCTGAAGCTGTCGCGCGGCACGTACACCAGGCAGCTGACGTAGCGGTGGTAGTGGTCGGTGCGCGCGAACAGGCGCACGCGCGGGCGCTCCTGCAGGTTGACGATGCCCTCGGCGATCGGCTGCAGCGTCTCGGCAGGGATCTCGAACAGCTCGTCGCGCGGGTAGCTTTCGAGCACGAAGGCCAGCGTCTTGGCCTTGTAGCTGTTGTCGACGTAGTCGCAGGCCTTGACCACGTAGTCGACCTTGCGGCGCAGGATCGGGATGTCCTTGGGCGGCACCTGGTAGGCGCTGGCGGTGTAGAGGCCGAGGAAGCGGCGCTCGCCGACCACCTCGCCCTTGTCGTTGAAGCGCTTGACGCCGACGAAGTCGAGATGGGCCGGACGGTGGATCTGAGACACGGTCTGCGACTTGTTCAGTACCACCAGCTGCGGCAGGTGGGCGCGTTCGCGCAGCGCCTGCGGCAACGCCTCGAAGCTTTCCGAGAACTCCTTGTCGCCCTGCTCCTTGAGCACGCCGAGGCCGGAGCCCTTGACGATCTTCAGGCTGTCCTTGCCGTCGCGGCGTACCAGGTCGTAGTCGCAGTAGCCCATGAACAGGAAGTGGTCGGCGGCCAGCCACGACAGGAAGTCGGCGACTTCGCGCGCCTCGTCCTGCAGCGCGGCCGGCGCGGCCTCGACCAGGCCGGACACCAGGCTCGCGGCCACGTCGCGCATCTTCGGCTCGTCTTCGACCACGCGGCGCAGCGCGCCGAGCACCTGCTGCAGCTCGGCCTCGAGCGCGGCGATGCGCTCGGGCTCGGAGACGCGGTCGATCTCGACGTGGATGAACGATTCGAGCGGCAGCGTGCGACCCTCGGTGCGGCGTACCTCGACCAGCTGGCCGGCCTCGTCGCGGCGCACCGCGAGCACCGGGTGCACCAGCAGGTGCAGGCGCAGGTTGTGGCGCGCCAAGAGCATCGCGACCGAGTCGATCAGGAAGGGCATGTCGTCGTTGACGATCTCGATCACCGTGTGGGTGCTCTGCCAGCCGTCGCGTTCGAAATCGGGGTTGTACAGGCGGACTTTCGGTTCGCCGGCCTTGCGCTGCTCGGCGAAGCGGTGATGCGCCATCGCGGCGCCCAGCAGGTCGAGCGCGGAAACGCGCGACAGGTCGTCGTGCTCGGCTTCTTCGTAGTAGATGGAGAGGAAAGGAATGAAGACGGCTTTTTCTTTGGCGGGCAGGCTGCTTTCGGCGAGTGCCTGAATCTCGGCAACCAGATTCGTCAATTCTGTTTTATGGGTCAGAGACATGATCCGTTCGGCTCCCGGGGCCAGAAAGGTGGCTGGCGCGGCGCTTTTGGCGCTGGCCTGAATATCGTCAACCAGATTCTTCGATTCTGCTTCGTGTGTGAGTGACATGACCTGTCGTGCTCCGCTGACCAGAAAGAGGTGCGAGGCATTGTAGACGGGGGGGGGAGGCCGGGAAATTCCATCATGCGACACGCATTTATATATTCATCGAATCCCATGGTTATCCCTAGGCGCCGTTCGGCGTCGAGCATTCCCGGCCGTAAAAGGCATTTTGCTTATAGCAATGCGACGACGAATTACAAATCCACCGGCGGCCAGCGCCCGGTCAAACCCCGAGAAAAAGAACGGCAAACCGTTGATTTTCAAGCCATTTCCACTTTGCCTGCAAAGCGGGTAAAATGCGCGACTTCCTCGTTCCGCCGCGCGTTGCCGCCGCCGCCAGATTGTTGGGTGGGGGCAATCGTGACAAGATTGGTTCGCCTTGAGACGATCCTCAAGCCGCAACCGAATTGGCAGCATGAGCACCCGGCAAGCGCGTCTGGCCGGCTTCCAGTCGGGGGTTACCCCCGCCGATCTTGGGTACACCATGCGGGTTGATTCATTTGTCAAAAAACAATTGGATAACCATCATCACAGGGCAGAGCACACTCATGAAGAAGGTTCTGGTTTTCACCACGCTGGCCGCGCTGGCGGCCGGCGCGACCGCGCAGGCGGAAACGCTGCGCTTCGGCATCGACCTCAACTATCCGCCGTTCTCCAAGCAGGGCGCCGACGGCAAGCCGCAGGGCTTCGACGTCGACATGATCCACGCGCTGTGCGCGGCGATGAAGACGAGCTGTCAGGTCGTCCCGCAGGACTGGGACGGCCTGATTCCGGCGCTGAACGCCAACAAGTTCGACGCCATCCTGTCGTCGATGCAGATTACCCCCGAGCGCCAGAAGGCGGTCGACTTCACCCGCAAGTACTACAACATTCCCAGCCGCGTGATCGGCAAGGCCGGCACCCAGGTCGACCAGAACACCTTCAAGGGCAAGAAGATCGGCGTGCTGCGCGCGTCGACGCAGGAGAAGTTCGCGCGCGACTACTGGGGCAAGAGCGGCGCGCGCATCGTGGCGTACAGCAAGTCGCCCGAGTCCTTCCTCGACCTGAAGGCGGGCCGCGTCGACGCGGTGTTCGTCGACGGCGCGGTCGGCGACACCGAATTCCTCAAGACCCCCAACGGCAAGGGCTACGCCTTCATCGGCCCGAACTACAGCGACGCCAAGTATTTCGGCCTCGGCGCCGGCATCGCGGTCAAGAAGGGCAACAAGGCCCTCGTCGACCGCCTGAACCAGGCCATCGACCAGATCCGCAAGGACGGAAGCTACAAGAAGGTACAGGACAAGTACTTCAGCTTCGACGTGTACGGCGGCTAAGCGCTGCCCGACCGGTCACCCGGGCGGCGCCCGCCGCCCGGCCCCACAAGCTACAACGGAGAAATCATGAGAAAGCACGGCCTTTTCCTCGCCGGGGTGCTCGCCCTGGCCGTGGGCGGCGTCGCCCATGCCGAAACCTTGCGCTTCGCCACCGACGCCAGCTACCCGCCGTTCTCGAAACAGGGCCCGGACGGCAAGATGGTCGGCTTCGACCCGGAAATCGCCCACGCGCTGTGCGCGGCGATGAAGGTCAAGTGCGAAGTCATCCCGCAGGACTTCGACGGCATCATCCCGGCGCTGAACGCGAAGAAGTTCGACGCCATCATCGCGTCGATGAACATCACCGAGGAGCGCAAGAAGGCGGTCGACTTCACCGAGCGCTACTACAACATGCCCAGCCGTCTGGTCGCCCGCGCCGGCACCAAGGTCGACGACGCCTGGTTCCGCGGCAAGAAGATCGGCGTGCTGCGCTCGTCGATCCAGGAAAAGTACGCGCGCGACCACTGGGTCAAGCTCGGCGCCCGTCTGGTCGCCTACGGCAAGGCGCCCGAATCCTTCCTCGACCTGAAGGCCGGCCGCGTCGACGCGAGCTTCGTCGACGCCGCGGTCGGCGAGACCGACTTCCTCAAGACGCCGAACGGCAAGGGCTTCGCCTTCGCCGGACCGGTCTATAACGACGCGAAATACTTCGGCGACGGCGCCGGCATCGCGGTCAGGAAGGGCGACAAGGCTCGCCTGGACAAGTTGAACGCGGCGCTCAAGCAGATTCGCGCCGACGGCAGCTACGACCGTATCCAGCAGAAGTACTTCAGCTTCGATATCAAGTGATCCAGCGCGCCGGGCGCAGCAGCGCCCGGCCTGACGACAACCGGAGGGCGGCCGCGCGCCGCCCTCACCCCAGCGTCTTTTTTTCGGGGTGCATTCCATGTTCCTGCAGGGTTATCTCCCCAGCATTCTGGAAGGCGCGGTGCTCACCCTCGAGGTGGCCGGCGCATCCTTGCTGGTATCCGTCGTGCTCGGCTTCGTCGGCGCCATGTGCAAGCTGTCGCCGTCCAAACCGCTGGTGTGGTTGGCCGAGCTCTATTCCACCGTGATCCGCGGCGTGCCCGACCTGGTGTGGATGTTCATGCTGTTCTTCGGCGGCCAGATGCTGATCAACGACGTCGCGACCCGCTTCGGCCTCGCGGCGCCGGAAATCAACCCCTTCGTCGCCGGCGTGCTGACGATCGGCTTCATCTTCGGCGCCTACATGACCGAGACCTTCCGCGGCGCGATCATGGCGGTGCCCAAGGGCCAGATGGAGGCCGGCCTCGCCTACGGCATGAGTCCGCTGCGCGTGTTCTTCCGCATCACGCTGCCGCAGATGGTCCGCTTCGCGCTGCCGAGCTTCTCGAACAACTGGCTGGTGCTGGTCAAGTCGACCGCGCTGGTGTCGGTGATCGGCCTGAACGACATGATGTACAAGGCCGACACCGCCAAGTCGGTCACGCAGGAACCGTTCACCGTCTACATGGTGGTCGGCGGCCTCTATCTGGCGATCACCACCGTGTCGATCCTGGCGCTGACCTGGCTCGAGAATCGTTATTCGATGGGCGTGAAGGAGAGCGGACTGTGATCGACCTCAACCTGATCCTGGAAAACCTGCCGTCCTTCTTCGGCGGCGCCTACGGCGAGCCGGTGCTCTCGACCAGCGACGGCCTCGTGATGACCTTCCAGCTGCTCGGCCTGTCGCTGCTCCTGGGCCTGGCGCTGTCGGTGCCCTTGGCGCTGATGCGCGTGTCGCGCAACAAGTGGCTCGCCTGGCCGGTATGGCTGTATACCTACGTGTTCCGCGGCACGCCGATGCTGGTGCAGCTGTTCATCTTCTACTACGGCCTGTCGCAGTTCGACGCGGTGCGCGACAGCTGGGCGTGGGAATACCTGCAGGAAGCGTACGTGTGCGCCATCCTCGCCTTCACGCTGAACACCGCCGCCTACACGACCGAGATCATCGCCGGCCAGATCCGCAACACCCACTACGGCGAGATCGAGGCGGCCAAGGCGGTCGGCATGAGCCGCTGGCTGATGATGCGCCGCATCGTGATCCCGTCGGCGCTGCGCCGCGCGCTGCCCGCGTACAGCAACGAGGTGATCATGATGCTGCACGGCACCTCGATCGCCGGCCTCGTCACGCTGGCCGACCTGACCGGCGTCGCGCGCCGCCTGTACGCCGACAGCTATCAGCCGTTCGAACCGTTCCTGATGGCCGGCGCGCTGTACCTGACGTTCACCTTCCTGTTCGTCTGGCTGTTCAAGCGCCTCGAAGGCCGCTACCTCGCCTATCTGGCGCCGCGCAAGCACTGAGGAGCCGGCCATGCAGACGCGCGAACACCCGCTGTTATCGCCCGGCCTTGGCACGCAACGCCGCGTGACCAGCTTCCACTTCGGCCCGGCGGGCGGCGCCAAGGTCTACATCCAGGCCGCGCTGCACGCCGACGAACTGCCGGGCATGCTGGTCGCGTTCACGCTCAAGGCGAGGTTGGCCGAGCTGGAAAAGCAGGGTCGTCTCGCCGCCGAGGTGGTGCTGGTGCCGGCCGCCAACCCGATCGGCCTCGACCAGCGCCTGCTCGGCCACGGACTCGGCCGCTTCGAGCTCGGCTCCGGCCACAACTTCAACCGCCACTACCCGGCGCTGGCCGACGCGGTGTTCGACGCCGTCGCCGACCGGCTCGGGCCGGACGCCTCGGCCAACGTGGCGCTGATCCGCGCCGAGCTCGCTCGCCAGCTCGCGGCGCTCACGCCGGCGAGCGAACTGGAAAGCCTGCGCCTGACGCTGATGCGGCTGGCCGCCGACGCCGACCTAGTGCTCGACCTGCACTGCGATCTCGACGCCGGCGTACACCTTTACACGCTGACGCCGCTGTGGGAGCGGGTCGAACCGCTGGCGCGCTACCTCGGCTCCTGCGCGCAGCTCTTGGCCCTCGACTCGGGCGAGCACCCGTTCGACGAGGCCTGCAGCCAGCTGTGGCATTTGCTAGACCAGAAGAGCCGGTCGCGCGCGGCGGGCCTGGGCGAAGACGCACCGCCGGTGCCGCTGGCCTGCTGCGCGGTCACCGTCGAACTCAGGGGCCAGGACAGCGTCGCGCACGAGCTGGCCGAACGCGACGCCGGCGCGCTGATCGCCTACCTGACCGAACGCGGTTTCGTCGCCGGCGACGCGCCGCCGCCGCCCGCGCTGCCCTACCCGGCCACGCCCTTGGCCGGCGTCGACGACCTCCTCGCCCCGCACGCCGGCGTGATCGTCTTTCACCGGAGTGCCGGCCAGGCGGTCAGGGCCGGCGACGTCGTCGCCGACGTGATCGACCCGGTCGCCGGCACCGAAACGCCGCTCGTCGCGCGCCGCGACGGCATGCTGTACGCCCGCGTGCGCGACCGCTACGCCGCTCCGGGCCTGTGGGTGGCCAAGATCGCCACCGACCTCGCCTTCAAAACAGGAAAGTTGTTAAGCGCATGAAACCGATCGAACACCCCAACGCCGTCGCCGCCGGCCAGAACGGCAACATCAAGCTGCGCGTGGACGAACTCTTCAAGAGCTACGGCCACCACGAAGTCCTCAAGGGCGTGTCGCTGACCGCCCACGGCGGCGACGTGATCAGCATCATCGGCTCCTCCGGCTCCGGCAAATCGACCTTCCTGCGCTGCATCAACCTGCTCGAGCAGCCGAACCGCGGCCGCATCTTCGTCGCCGGCGAGGAGCTGGCGCTCGTCGAGGACAAGCGCAACCACGCGCTCAAGGCCGCCGAACCCAAGCAGTTGGCACGCCTCAGAACCAAGCTGGCGATGGTGTTCCAGCACTTCAACCTGTGGGCGCACATGACGGTGCTCGAAAACATCATCGAGGCGCCCATCCACGTGCTCGGCGTACCGCGCGACGAGGCGGTCGCGCGCGCGAAAAAGTACCTCGAGAAGGTCGGCCTCAAGGGCGTCGAGGACAAATACCCGTCGCACATGTCCGGCGGCCAGCAGCAGCGCGTCGCGATCGCGCGCGCGCTGGCGATGGAGCCCGAGGTGATGCTATTCGACGAACCGACCTCCGCGCTCGACCCGGAACTGGTCGGCGAGGTACTCAAGGTGATGCAGGACCTGGCGCGCGAAGGCCGCACCATGGTGGTGGTCACGCACGAAATGGGCTTCGCCCGCGAGGTGTCCAACCACGTGATCTTCCTGCACCAGGGCAAGATCGAGGAGCAGGGCAATCCGCGCGAGGTGCTCGCCAACCCGAAGAGCGAGCGCCTGGCGCAGTTCCTGTCCGGCCGCCTGAAGTAAGCCGTCCGCGAGACGGCAAGACGCACCCGGCGGGCGACGCCCGCCGGGCGTTTCCCCTCCCCTAGCACGTGGTGTCCATGGCCCAACCGCCCGCCAGCAAGCCGCAACGCATCGGTTTCCTGATGCTGCCGAACGCCTCGATGGCCGACTACGCCGTCGCCAGCGAGGCGCTGATCCGCGCCAACGAGATCGCCGAGAAGAAGCTGTACGACATCCTGACGCTGTCGCTGACCGGCGAGACGGTCAGCTTCAACAACCGCCAGCCCTGCCCGGTCGACCTGCCGCTGGGCTACGCGCCCAAGCTCGACATGCTGTTCGTGCTCGCCGACTCGCTCGATTTGAAGCTGCCGCTGGACGCGCTGATCGCCGGCATCCAGGCGCAGAACCCCGACACGCTGACGCTAGTCGGCCTGTCCGCCGGCAGCTACTGGCTGGCGCGCGCCGGCTTCCTGCACGGCTACCGCGCGACCATACACTGGCAGGAAATCGGCCGCTTCACCGACGAATTCCCCGACGTGATCGTCACCCCCAACCTGTACGAGATCGACCGCAACCGCCACAGCTGCGCCGGCGGCGCCGCGACCTTCGACTACCTGCTCAGCTTCCTCGCCGGCCGGCACGGCGCCGACTTCGCCGGCCTGCTGTGCGAGCGCTTCAGCATGGAACGCATCCGCCCGGGCAGCGAGCGCCAGCGCATCCCGCTGGCCACCCGCATCGGCAACAGCCAGCCCAAGCTGACCGAGGCGGTGTCGCTGATGGAGGCGAACATCGAGGAGCCGCTGTCGACCGACGACATCGCCTACTACGTCGGCGTGTCGCGCCGCCAGCTCGAGCGCTTGTTCAAGCAGTATTTGAACACCGTGCCGTCGAAGTACTACCTCGAGCTGCGCCTGAACCGCGCACGCCAGCTCTTGCAGCAGACGTCCAAGTCCATCGTGCAGATCGGGCTCGCCTGCGGCTTCTCGAGCGGCCCGCACTTCTCGAGCAGCTACCGCAACCACTTCAACATCACGCCGCGCGAGGAGCGCGCCAAACGGCTGAACGCCGGCTGAGCGCCCAACACGCAAAAAAGACGGCACCGCGAGGTGCCGTCCGCTTGTTTGCGCCGCGCAGGCCGGCTCAGAACTTGAGCTCGGCGCTGACGCGCGCGGTGCGCGGCGCGCCCTGGGTCAGCCAGCTCCACTCGTTGGCCTGCCAGTATTTCTCGTTGGCGACGTTGTCGACGCCGGCGCGCAGCGTCAGCTCCTTGCCGTCGAAGCGGGTGCGATAGCGCGCGCCGAGGTCGAACAGCTGGTAGCTGCCGAGCTGGTTCGCGTTGCTCGACTCCAGATAGCGCTTGCCGACGTAGCGGGTCCCGCCGGTCAGCGTCAGACCCGGTAACGCCGGCAGCCGGTACTCGGCCTGCAGACTGGCGCTGAACTTCGGCGTGTTGGCGGCGTTCTTGCCGTTCACGGTCGCGTCGTCGCTCTCGTTCTCGCTGTCTATCACGAGCGCGCTGGCGCTCAGCGCCCAGTCGCGGCCGAGCTCGACACGGCCGGCCAGGTCGAGGCCGTTGAAGATCAGGCCGCCCTCCTGGACGAAGCGGTTGGCGCTGTTGGTATACGCCAGCCCGCGCTCGACGCGGAACAAGGCCGCTTCGGCCGACCAGCCGGCGCCCTCGGTCTTCACGCCGACTTCGTACTGCTTGCTCTCGAGCGGACCGAAGGCCTGGTCTTCGTTCGCCGTACCCGTCGGCGCAATATTGCCCTTTTCGAGCGATTCGACGTAGCTCGCGTACAGCGAGGTCGAATCGACCGGCTTCCAGATCGCGGCGACGGTCGGCGTGAGCGCGCCTTTTTTCTCGAACAGCTCGTTCCAGCGATCGTTGCGGTCGCGGAAGTTCTGGTGGCGCAGGCCGAGCACGGTGCGCCACTGCGGCGTCCACTCGATGGTGTCGCTGACGAAGACGCCGATATTGCGGGTCTGCCAGATGGTCGACAGCGGACCGGTGACGATCGGCAGGTGCGGGGCGCTCACGCCGCCGGCACGACCGCTGTAGAGATTGCCGCCCGGCAAGGAAGCGCCGTCGGATTCGGCAGCCGAGCGCCGCACCTTCTGCACGTCGGCGCCGACGACGAGGTCGTGCTTGATCGAGCCGGTGGCAAACTGGCCGTTCAGCAGCAGGTTGGCCGAGTCGCTCCGGTGCTCGCTGTACCAGCTATACAGAAAATCGTCGTAATGACCGGCGTCGTCCACGACGCTCAGATAGCTGTCGTAATTGGTGCGCTTCATCAGCGCGGTGCGCACGGCAGCGCGCAGGTTCCAGCTGTCGTTCAGGTCCCAGCGCAGGCTGGCGCCGTGGGTGCTCGTTTCGGTCTGGTAGTAGGAAAAATCCTGCGCCAGCTTGCGATCGCCCGGGATTGGAGCCGGTACGGTAGAGGCACCGTCGAGCGCCAGCGCGAAGATCGCATTGTTGACCTTGCGCTTCTGGTACAGCGTGTCGAGGTTCAGCGTGATGCTATCGGTCAGCCTGGCGTCAAAGGCGAGCGAAGCCGAGTTGCGCTCGATCGGCGCATCCTGATACGTGTCGCCGCCCTCGTGCACCAGGTTCAGGCGCAGGCCGAAGCGGTCGTCGCCGAAGCGGCGACCGAGGTCGGCGGCGAGCTTGTACTGCGACTCGTCGCCGTAGCCGGAGGTCAGGGTCGTGACCGGCTCGCGACTCGCGCGCTTGAGCTTGTAGTTGACGACGCCGCCCGGCTGGCTGAAGCCGTACATGAAACCCGACAGGCCCTTGAGCAGCTCGATCTGCTCGAAATGCTCAAGCGGCAGGTTGCTCATCCACAGGCCGGTATTCAGACCGTCAACCTTGAAGCCGTTCAGCGTATCGAGCTGCAGGCCACGGATCGTCAGTTGCGAGCTCTCGCCGGCGATATCGTTACTGGCCGCCTGCACCGCTGCGTCGGCCTTGAAGGCGTCGGCCAACGTGCTCGCCTGCTGGTTGGCGATGTAGTCGTCGGTCGCGACGCTGATCGAGAATGGCGTGTCGAGCAGCGTCTTGGTGCCGAGCGCGCCGGTGCTGGCAACCGGTGCCCGGTAGCCGGACAGCATGCCGTTGCCGCCCTGCTGGGCGGTCACCGACACGGTCGGCAGTTCGGCCTCGCCGCCGGTGGCGGCCAGGGCCGGCAGCGCGAAGGCGGCCAGCACGGCAACGGCGACGACGCGCCGGTGGAACGGGTACGACATGGATTCCCCCTCGATGGAACAAGATAAAGCGATGGCCGGCGCGCCCGCGTCCCCGCGCGGTCGGGCCGGCCGTATGTCATGAACGCCGACAATATAAATGCGAATCACTAACAACTCAATAGATAATGATTCTTATTAAATAAACACTGTAGCGCCGCGCACGAACTGGCGGTACAGCGGGGGGAAGTCTGGGGGCTGGGTCAAAAGGTCGGGGGGCATGCGGCCCGGGGGCGGGGTGGCTCATCGCTTCGTCCTGTTTGCTGCGGCTGGTCCGGAGGCCGCCTCGCGGGCGGCCGTGTCGAGCTCAAGACGAACCGTCGGGCCGGTTTTTTAGCGCCGACACGCTGATCATGGATAAAAACAAGAATAAGAATAATAATTGTTCCTAACCTTTCGTCAGCACCATGGGCAGCCGGCGAAATCCGCCCGCGCGCAGCGCCCGACCGCACCCACTTTCCTGGACCGCCATGAAACCATCGACCCCCCAACGGCCGGCCACCCGGCTGCTCGTCTCCCTGTTGTACCGATCGCGCTGGGCGCTCGCCGTCGCGACCGTCGCCTGCGTCGTCAACGGCGTCGCTAGCGTGTCGCTCGTCACGCAGATCAACCACGCGCTGACCGCGCCGCCGGCCGAGCTGTCCGGCCTCGCGTGGCGCTTCGCCGCGCTCGCGGTGCTGGCGCTCGTCAGCCGCGTGGTCGGCGGCGTGGTGTTCGCCCAGCTCAGCCAGGGCACGATGGCTAAGATGCGCGAGCACATCTCGGCGCGCGTCGCGCTCGCACCCTTCCGCCAGGTCGAGACGCTCGGCGCGCCGCGCGCGCAGTCCATCGTCACCGAGGACGCGACCAACGTGTCGATGCTGTTCTTCGCGCTGCCCAACATCGTGATGCACGGCTCCATCGTCGCCGGCTGCCTCGGCTACCTCGCGTGGCTGTCGTGGCCGGTGTTCCTGCTCGCGCTCGCCGTCGTCGTCGTCGGCTCGCTCGGCTATCACCTGGGCGACGCGCGCGCGCTGTCGGCGCTCGAGGCCGCCGGCGCCGCGCAGGACCGGCTGTTCGCCCACTTCAACGCGCTGTTCTCCGGCGCCAAGGAGCTGAAGCTGCACCGCGCGCGCGCCGGCGCCTTCGTCGGCGAGACGCTCGGCGGCGAAATCGACGCGGTGCGCCGCCACCGCACGCGCGCCTTCGCCGCCTACGCTTTCGGCGTCGGCTGGATCGTGTTCCTGTTCTACGTCTTCCTCGGCCTGGTGGTGTTCGCGCCGGCGGCGGTCGCCGGCCTCGACGCGGCGGTGCTCGCCGGCTACGTGATCATCTTCCTGTTCATGCTGGTGCCGCTGGACGGCCTGCTCAACAACATCCCGACGCTGAACGTCGCGCGCGTCTCGCTCGCGCGCATCGAGGAGATGCTGGCCGAGCTGCCCGAGCCGGCCGCCGAATCGTCGCCGCGCCCCTTCGGCGACGGCGCCGTGCTCAAGGTGTCGGGCCTGACGCACAGCTACTACCGCGAGAAGGAGGACGACGTGTTCCAGCTCGGCCCGATCGACCTCGAACTCAGGCGCGGCGAGGTGAGCTTCCTGATCGGCGGCAACGGCAGCGGCAAGACCACGCTGGCCAAGCTCTTGACCGGCCTGTACGCGCCCGAGGGCGGCTCGATCTCGCTCGACGGCCGCGCCGTCGACGAAGAGAACCGCGCCGACTACCGCCAGCTGTTCTCGGCGGTGTTCTCGGACTTCCACCTGTTCGAGACCCTGGTCGGCCTCGGCGACGCCGACCCGGAACTGGACGCGCGCGCCAACGCGCTGATCGCCAAGCTGCACCTCGACCACAAGGTCAAAATCGAGAACGGCCGCTTCTCGACGCGCGAACTGTCGCAGGGGCAGCGCAAGCGCCTCGCGCTGGTGGTCGCCTACCTCGAGGACCGACCCTTCTACCTGTTCGACGAGTGGGCGGCCGACCAGGACCCGCTGTTCAAGGCGGTGTTCTATCAGGAGCTGCTGCCCGAGCTGGCCGCGCGCGGCAAGGCGGTGCTGGCCATCACGCACGACGACCGCTACTTCCACCTGGCCGACCACCGGCTCAAGCTCGAGAGCGGCAAGCTGGTCGTCGACGAGCGGCGCGAGGCGCCCGCCGAGACGGTCTGACGCCCGCCCCGCCCGCACGAGAAAAAAGCCCACGACCGTTCGCGGGCTTTTTGTTTCTGCGCCTTTGCCAATGCGGTTTCCCGCCTCCCGCCGGAGACTGCACTCGGACGCCACGAACCATACAGGCAACGCCCCTCCGCTGCGCACAGCAAAAAGCCCGCGATCGCTCGCGGGCTTGTACGCCGGAGGTGGCCTGAACTCAGCGCGGCGCGCGCGGCATCGACAGCAGCGCGTCGGTGATCGCATCGGCGTAGGCGATCGCCGACTTCGGCCCGCCGAAGCCCCAGATATTGCGCTCCATCATCGCGACGCGGCCGGCGCGGCGCGCCGGCACGTGGCGCCATACCGGCGAGGAAAGCTTGGTCGACAGCGACACCTCGGGGCCGGTGGTGCTGACCAGCACGACGTTGGCCGAGGCTAGCGCGAGCAGGTCGCGGCTCGACACGGTGGCCGTGCCCTCCTTGCCCGGCCGGCTCGGCCAGCTCGACAGGCCGAGCCGCCGCGCGATGCCGCCGGCCATGCTGTTGGGCGTGTAGGCCCAGTAGCGGTCCTGCAGCCCCAGTTCCTGCAGCACGACCAGCTGGCGGCCCGAAAGGCCCGCGCGCGCGATCCGCGCGCGGTTGCGTTCGAGCGCGGCGTCGAGCTCGCGGCGCACCGCGCGCGCGCGCGCCTCGCGGTGCGTGACGGCGGCGAGCGCTTCGAACACCGCGAGCGCGTGGTCGAGCTGGTTGTCGGCCGGCCGCGGCGAGTTGAATTCGACCAGCACCGTCGGCGCGATGCGCGCGAAGGCGTCGAACAACGGCGCGTGGCGGAAGGTGACGCCGACGATCAGGTCGGGCTCGAGCCGCGCGATCGCCTCGAGGTTGGGCTGCTGGCGCGAGCCGACGTAGACGGTCCGCGCGAAGCGCGGCGTGTCGTAGCCTATCCACAGCGGATAGAAGTGCGGGTCGACCATGCCGACCGGCGTGATGTCGAGCGCGGCCATCGCCTCGGCCAACATGTATTCGAGCACGACGACGCGCTTGGGCGCCGCCGGCAGCGCGCGGCTCTGCATGCCGATCACGGTCGACGCCTGCGCCGCGCCGACCAGCGCGACGAAGGCGACGAGCGCGGCGAGGCGCCGCCACGGTTTGACCCTCATTCCTCTTCCCTCAACGTGAGCTGCGCGGCCAGTTCCGCGTCGCTCATCGACAGCAAAAGCGGGCAGGCCGAGCACAGCAGGGTCTGGCCGGGCAGCCGGTCGCGCAGGCAGCAGACGCGGCGCGCGCGGAAAGGCGATGCGAGCCCGGCGCGTTCGGTGTCGACGTAGCGGATCGCGCGGTACAGCGGATTCGCCTCGCCGGTGTCGAAAAACTCGCGCCGCCCGAAAAGCCAGTCCGCGTCGCAGCCGCCGCCGGGCAGCTCGTGGGCCAGCGCGTATTCGAGCGTGTTGGCGGCGTTGCCCCAGAACACGCGCGGCGCCAGCCGCGCGGCGCGCGACAGCTGCGCGATCAGCGGCGCCAGATGCTCGACGCACAGCGAGCGGTAGCGCGGCGCGGGCGCGTCGTCCTCGTCGCCGAGCGCGTCGTAGGGCAGCCACAGCGCGTGCGGCAGGCCGTGGCGCAGCACGACGGTGCTCTCGGACAACGCCATCGCCAGCGGCCGCTTCAGCACGCGCGCGGCGACCAGCGCCGGCGGCACGACGAGGTTGAAGTAGTACTTGCTCCACTGCGACAACAGCGCGCGCGCGTCGTCGCCGTCGTAGAGCGGCCGCACGCCGGCAAGCAGCCGCTCGACGTCGTCGGCCAGCCGCGCGGCCGGCAGCGCGACATCCGAGCCGACAACGGCCGGCGCGCCGAAGAACAGCCGCTCGCACCAGGGCGCGTAAGGCCCAGGCACGCGGGCGGCGAAGGTCGGCAGCATCGGCGCGTTCACCGCTGCCGCCTCGCGCCGGCGATCAGCATCGCCAGCAGGTAGGGCGTGCCGATCAGCGCGGTCATCACGCCGGCCGGCACCTCGAGCGGCGCGAGCGCCAGCCGGCCGGCGACGTCGGCGGCGCCGAGCACCATCGCGCCCACGCACATCGCCGCCGGCAGACGTTGGCCGAGCGAATGAAAGCCCATCAACCGCGCCAGGTGCGGCGTCATCAGGCCGACGAAGGCGACCGGCCCGACGACGGCGACCGCCGCGCACGACAGCGCCGTCGCCAGCAGCATCGCCAACAGCCGCAGGCGCGCGACCGGCACGCCGAGCGCGGCGGCGCTCTCGTCGCCGAGCGCGGTAAGGTCGAGCGGCCGCGCCAGCAGAGCCATCAGCGGCAGCGCGACGATCAGCCACGGCGCCAGCGCCGCGAGGTCGGCCAGGCTCTTGCCGTAGGTGCCGCCGATCAGCCAGACGAGGAAGCGCGCCGGCTGCACGCTGCTTTGCACAATCAGCCACTGCGATAGCGACACGCACAGCGCGCCCAGCGCGATGCCGGTCAGCGCGACCGGCAGCGGCGCGAGCCGGTGGCGGCGGTTGAACAGCAGGATGGCGGCGAGCACCGCCGCGCCGCCGGCGAAGGCGGCGCCGAACAGCGCGGCGCGGCCCGCCAGCGGCCAGACGACCTGCGCGGCGAGCGTCGCCAGCCCGGCGCCCTGCGTCAGGCCGAGCACCTCGGGGCCGGCGAGCGGATTCTTCGCGACGCTCTGCAACAGCGCGCCGCTGGCGGCGAGCATCGCGCCGGCGACCATCGCGACCAGCACGCGCGGCAGCCGGATGTCGATCAAAAGCCGCGCGACGACGTCGTCGCCGGCGAAGGCCGCCCACGCGCGCGCCGGCGTCAGCCACTGGCCGCCGGCGGCGGCCGCCAGCGCCGCGAGCGCGGCGAGCAGCAGCGCGGCGAGGCCGACGAAGGCGCCAAGCGGCAGAATCGCCGCGCGCGACGGCGCGGCGGCGCCGGCGTCGAGCCCGCCGAGGCGGCGGTTGCGGTGGATCAGCAGCAGCAAGAGCGGCGTGCCGACCAGCGCGATCATCACGCCGGTCGAGACGCTGTTGTCGAGGTCGAGGCCGACCACCAGGCCGTCGGTCGCGGCCAGCAGCAGCGCGGCCCACAGCGCAGACAGCGGCAACAGCGCCGGCAGCCGGTGCACGCCGGCCGCGCGCAGGAGGTTGGGCGCGACCAGGCCGACGAAGCCCATCGGCCCGGCGACGGCGACCGCGACGGCGGCGAAGGCGGTCGCCGTCGCGACGGTCGCCACGCGCAGCGGCGCGAGCGGCACGCCGACGGTGCGCGCGACCGCGTCGCCCAGCTGGGCGACCCCGAGCGGCCGCACCAGCCACGGCAGCGCGAGCAGCGGCGGCAACGCCCACGCGGCGGCGACCGTGAGCCCGCCGGCGCCCGGCCGGTAGAGCGAACCGTTGCCCCACATCGCGACGCCGACGATGCTCTCCTCGAAGATTGTCAGCATCATGTTGACCACCGCGCCGAAGAACAGCGAGCAGGCGGTGCCGGCGAGGATCAGCCGCAAGGGCGACGCGCGCCAGCCGCCGGCGGTGGCGGCCGCGAGCGCGGCGGCGAACAGGCCACTGGCGAACAGGAGCGGCACCGAGCCGACGCCGGCGAGCGAGGGCAGCATGATCGCAGCGAACACGCCCAGCTGCGCGCCGCCGGTGACGCCCAGGAGGTCGGGCGAGGCCAGCGGGTTGCGCGTCAGCGCCTGGAACAGCGCGCCCGAGACGCCGAGCGCGGCGCCGGCGACCAGCGCGGCGAGCACGCGCGGCAGGTCGAGCTCGAACAGCAGGACCGCGGCGAGCCCGGCGGACGGCGTGCCGGGCTCGGCCAACAGCGTCGCCGCGTCGGGACCCAGCCTGAGCGCGACGACGGCGGCCAGCAGCGCGAGCCCCGAAAGCCCGAGCAGCGCGGCGCGCGACAGGCCGGCCGGCGGCGCGAAGGCGAGCGGCAAGGCGCTCATGCGGCCACCCTGGGACGGTAGGACGGTAGGCAGACCGGCTCGCCGCTTTCCGGATGGTCGAGCCGCATCATCGTCATGCCGAAGGCGTCGTCGAGGCAGGACGGCGTGATCATCGCGTCCGGGCTGCCCTGGTGCAGGATGCGGCCGGCGCGCATCAGCACGATCTCGTCGCTGAACGCCGCCGCCTGGTTCAGCTCGTGCAGCACCCAGACAATGGTCAGCCCGCGCTCGCGGCTCAGCCTTCGAAGTTCGAACAGCACGTCGATCTGGTGGTGGATGTCGAGGTAGGTCGTCGGCTCGTCGAGCAGCAGGATGCCGCACTGCTGCGCCAGCGCCATCGCGATCCACGCCCGCTGGCGCTCGCCGCCGGACAGCGCGGCGACCTGGCGGTCGGCGTAGCCGGACAGCCCGGTCGCCGCCAGCGCGTCGGCCACCGCCGCGCGGTCGTCGGGGCCGGGGCCGCCGAGCAGCGAACCGTAGGCGTAGCGGCCGTAGCCGACCAGCTCGGCGACGCTCAGGCCTTCGGGGATCTGGTTGAACTGCGCGAGCATGGTCAGCGTGCGCGCCAGCTCGCGGCGGCGAAAGGACGCCAGCGGCCTCCCCGCCACCGCCACCTCGCCGGCGGCCAGGGGCTGCAGGCCGGCCAGCGCGCGCAGCAGCGTGCTCTTGCCGCAGCCGTTCGGGCCGCACAGCGCGGTGATCTTGCCGGCGGCGATGTCGAGGTCGAGGCCGGCGAGCACCGTCTTGTTCGGGTAGGACACCGACAGGCCGCGCGCGGACAGTGCCGGCGCGCCGGCGGACGGGGAATGGGGCATGGTCGGAAAAGGCGGCCGGCGCACAAGGCGCCGGCAATGCGATCGGTTACAATAATGATTCTCAATTATGTCGCGAGCGCAGCACGCTGGCAACCGCGCGCTCGGTCAGCGCGCGCCGTGCCCGTCGGCCATCGCGACCACGACGCGGCGTTTGCCCTTGAACGGCGAGCGCGCATGCGCGGCGAGCATGTTATTGAACCGGCGCAAGCCAGGGTGGCAAACGCAAAAACCCCCGCGGGCGACGGTGTCGGGCCGTCGTCCGCGGGGGTCGGAAAGGAAAAGCGCGGGCGGCTCAGCCGACCGGCAACGCCTCGCGCCGCGTCGAGCCGCGCACCACCAGCCGCCCGGACAGCACCACCTTGCGCGCAGTCTGCCCGGGCCGGGCGAGCCGCTCGAGCAGCATCGCCATCGCGGTGCGGCCGATCTCGTAGACCGGCTGTTCGAGCACGGTCAGCCCCGGCCCCGCCAGCTCTGTCCACGCGTCGTTGTCGAAGCCGGCGACCGCCAGTTCGTCGGGCACCGCGACGCCGGCGCGGCGCGCCGCTTTCAGCACGCCCATCAGCACCAGGCCGTTGCTCGCGACCAGCGCCTCGGGGCGGTCGGGCTCGGCCAACCAGCGCGCGACCTCGGCCTCGGCGGCCTCGAGGCTGGGCGCCAGGAAACGCGCCGGCGCCGGCAGGCCGCGCCGCGCCAGCGCGGCGACGAAGCCGGCGTGGCGCTCGGCGCCGGTGGTGCTGGTTTTGCCGAACAGGCCGCCGATGCGGCGGCAACCCTGCTCCAGCAGGTGCTCGACCAAGAGCTCGGCCGCCTGCGCGTTGTCGAGCACCACCGCGTCGTTGAGGCCGGCCGGGCCCGCGCGGTCGATCAGCACCACCGGAAAGCCCAGCCCCGCCGGATCGAGCGTCTCGGCGGTCTGCCGCGTCGGCGCGAAGATCACGCCGGTGACGCGCTCCTCCTGCATCAGCCGCAGGTACATCGCCTCCTTGTCCGGGTTCTCATCGGTGTTGCACAGGATCACCCGCATGCCGGCCTCGTAGGCGGCGTCCTCGACCGCGCGGCTGACGTTGGTGAAGAAGGGGTTGCGGATGTCGGACACGATCAGGCCTATGGTCTGCGTGTGCTGCGAGCGCAGCCGCCTGGCCGACAGGTTGGGCCGGTAGCCGGAGGCCTCGATCGCCGCCTCGACCTTCTTGCGCACCGCGTCGCTGACCGGGCCGTTGCCGAGCACCCGCGACACCGTCGCCACCGACACGCCGGCGGCCGCCGCGACATCCTTGATTCGTATCGTCATCGTCGTCTGCAATCGTTTTCACACACCATGGCCCGATCTTCGCCCAGCCGGGTGGCGATTGCAAGCCGCACCGTGCGGACCTTCGTGCGCCAAGCGCCACTGCGGGCGGGGCCGCGGCGGCGCAACGGCGTTGACATCGTCTGTGTAATCGATTTCAATGAAGAAAAAACAGGCAGCCTGGCGCCGCCACCGACGCGCCGGGCACGGCGCGCAACGCACACCGGCAGAACGACAAAGGAGACTGTCCCGCCATGTCCAGCACCCTGATCCGCCCCGAACTCATCCGCCTCGCGACCGCCAGCGCCGACAAGGCCAGCGCAATCCGCGAGGCCGGCCAGCTGCTGGTCGAGGCCGGCTGCATCGAACCGGCCTACGTCGAGAGCCTGCTCAGGCGCGAATCGGTCGCCAACACCTTCCTCGGCCACGGCGTCGCGATCCCGCACGGCATGGTCGAGGACCGCCACCTGATCCGCGAGACCGGCATCGCCATCCTGCAGTTGCCCGAGGGCCTCGAATGGAACCCGGGCCAGACTACCCGCCTGGTGTTCGCGATCGCCGCGCAGTCGGACGAACACATCACGCTGTTACGCCGCCTGACCCGCCTGCTGCAGGACGAGGCCAAGCTGCAGCGGCTGTTCGAGACCGGCGACGCCAACGAGCTGATCGCCGCGCTGTCCGACGCGCCCGCCGCCCAGCCCGAGGCGGCGCACACCGACCTGGCCGAAAGCTTCGAGTGGACCATCGACTACCCGAACGGCCTGCACGCGCGCCCGGCGACGCAGTGGGTCGAGACCGCGCGCGCCTTCGCCGCGCGCATCCAGGTGCGCCACGGCCATGAGGCGGCCGACGCCAAGAACATGATCGCGCTGTTGCAGCTGGGTCTCGCCTGCGGCGACAAGCTCGTCGTCTCGGCCGAGGGCCACGACGCGCTCGACGCGCTGACGCGTTTGCGCGAGGTGATGACGCGCCTGACCGCGCAGGAAAAGACCGAGGCCGCGCTCGCCGCGCAGAAGGCGCAGGCGCAGGCGGCGCAGTCGGGCTGGGCGCCGGCCGAGGATCCGCTGGCGATCGCCGGCCTCGGAGCCAGCCCCGGCATCGCGATCGGCACCGTGCACGTGCTGAACCCGAACACCGTTTCGGTGCCCGACCACCCGGTCTCCTTGGCCGAGGGCGGCGAACTGCTCGACGCGGCGCTGGCCTCGACGCGCGACGAGCTCGGCCAACTGGCGGCCGACACCGCCAGGCGGCTGGGCAAGTCGGAGGCCGGCATCTTCAAGGCGCAGGCGGAGCTGCTGAACGACACCGACCTGATCACCCTCACCTGCCAGCTGATGGTCGAGGGCCACGGCGTCGCCTGGGCCTGGCACCAGGCGACCGAGCGGCTGGCCGACCGGCTCGCCGCGCTGGGCAATCCGATCCTGGCCGCCCGCGCCGCCGACCTGCGCGACGTCGGCCGCCGCGTGCTCGGCCATATCGACCCGACGCTCAAGACCACCTCGCTGAAGGACCTGCCCGACGACGGCTGCATCCTGATCGCGACCGACCTGTCGCCGTCGGACACCGCCGCGCTCGACCTTAGCAAGGTGATCGGCCTGGCGACCGCGCAGGGCGGCCCGACCGCGCACACCGCCATCCTCGCGCGCACGCTCGGCCTGCCGGCGGTGGTCGCCGGCGGCCCGGTGCTGCTCGACGTGATCGACGGCACGCCGGCCATCCTCGACGGCCAGACCGGCCGCCTCTATCTGGAGCCGTCCGACGCCGACGTCGCCTCGGCGCGCGCGTGGATCGCGCAGCAGCAGGAGCGCAAGGCGCGCGAGGAGGCCGAGCGCAGCCAGCCGGCGACCACGCGCGACGGCCACGCAACCGAGATCGCCGCCAACGTCAACCGCCCGGACCAGGTCGCCGACGCGATCGGCTGGGGCGCCGAGGGCGTCGGCCTGATGCGCACCGAATTCCTGTTCCTCGAGCGCGACCACGCGCCGGACGAGGAGGAGCAATACCAGACCTATCTTTCCATGCTCGAGGCGCTCGACGGCCGCCCGCTGGTGGTGCGCGCGCTCGACATCGGCGGCGACAAGCAGGTCGCCCACCTGAACCTGCCGCACGAGGAGAACCCCTTCCTCGGCGTGCGCGGCGCGCGCCTCTTGCTGCGCCGCCCCGACCTGCTGGAGCCGCAGCTCAAAGCGCTGTACCGCGCAGCCAAGTCCGGCCTGCCGCTGGCGATCATGTTCCCGATGATCACCTCGATCAAGGAGGTCATCACGCTGCGCGCGATCTGCGAGCGCATCCGCGCCGAGCTCGACGCCCCGGTGGTGCAGATCGGCATCATGGTCGAGGTGCCGGCCGCCGCCGCGCTGGCCGACAAGTTGGCCGAGCACGTCGACTTCTTCTCGATCGGCACCAACGACCTGACCCAATACGTGCTGGCGATCGACCGCCAGCACCCCGACCTCGCCGCCGAGGCCGACAGCCTGCACCCGGCGGTGCTGCGGCTGATCCGCCGCACCGTCGACGGCGCCGCGCAGTACCAGCGCTGGGTCGGCGTCTGCGGCGGCCTCGCCGGCGACCCGTTCGGCGCCGCGCTCCTGGTCGGCCTCGGCGTGTCCGAGCTGTCGATGAGCCCGCGCGACATTCCGGCGGTCAAGGCGCGCCTGCGCGCCAGCCGCCGCGACGAGCTGGCCGACCTCGCGCTCAAGGCGCTGACCTGCGACAGCGCCGAGGCGGTGCGCGCGCTCGACAAGGGGAAATCGGCATGATCGGCCCGATCACCACCATCACGCTGAACCCGGCGATCGACCAGACGGTGACGCTGGAGAACCTGACGCCCGGCTCGGTCAACGTCGCGCGCGCCGCGCACAGCCACCCGGGCGGCAAGGGCGTCAACGTCGCCAGCTGCCTGGCCGACTTCGGCGAGCCGGTGCTGGCGACCGGCCTGTTGGGCCGCAACAACAGCGAGGCCTTCGTCGAGCTGTTCGAGGCCAAGGGCATCACCGACCGCTTCGTGCGCGTGCCGGGCAGCACCCGCGTCAACATCAAGCTGGCCGACCTCGCGCGCGGCGAGACCACCGACGTCAACCTGCCGGGCATCCGCGTCGCCGAGTCGGCGCTGGACGCGCTGATCGACCAGTTCGACTACTTCACCGACGCCGGCCGCTACGTGGTGGCCGCCGGCAGCCTGCCCGAGGGCCTGCCGGCCGACAGCTACGTGCACCTGGTGTCGCGGCTGAACAAGCTCGGCGCGCGGGTGCTGCTCGACACGAGCGGCGCGCCGTTGGCCGAGGCGCTATCCGCGCCGCGCGAGGCGCTGCCGGCCGCGATCAAGCCCAACCGCCACGAGCTCGAACAATGGGCCGGCCAGTCGCTGCCGACCCTGGCCGAGGTGCACGCCGCCGCGCGCGAACTGCAGCGGCGCGGCGTCGAGCGCGTCGTCGTGTCGCTCGGCGAGGAAGGCGCGCTGTTCGTCGACGCCGACGACGCGATCCTCGCCAGCCTGCCGGCGATCGACACGGTCAGCACCGTCGGCGCCGGCGACGCGCTGGTCGCCGGGCTGATGTCGGCCTGGCGCGCCGGCGCCGACGCCGAAACCGTCGCGCGGCGCGGCGTCGCGTTCGCGGTCGCCAAACTCGGCCGCCTCGGCCCGCACCTGCCCGACGCGGCCGAAGTGGCGCGCCTGGCCGGGCAAGTGAATCTGGCGCGGCTGTAAGAGCGCGCCCACAACAGGCAAGACCCCGCAGCACACAACGAGAAGATCGCCGGCGAAGACCGGTATGACGACACCCGGGCGCAAGCCCGCAAAGGAGAGAAACCCATGGCAAAACTGTTGGCCGTCATCGCCGCCGGCGAACGCAACACGCAGTCGGTGCTCGCCGGCGAGGCGCTGCGCCAGAGCGCGGCGCGCCTGAGCCACCGCATCGACGTCGAGATCCATACCGCGCAGGGCGCGCAGTCCCCGCTGTCGGCCGCCGCGATCGCCGAGGCCGACGCGGTGCTCCTGATCGGCGCGCCCGCCGCCAACGACGCGCGCTTCGCGTCGCGCACCCGCGTCGCGACCACGCTCGACGCGGTGCTCAAGGATGCCGAGGCGGTGATCCGCGACGCGCTCGGCCGCCTGTCCGCCCCCGCCGCCGCGCCCGCCCCGGCGTCGTCCACGCTGAACATCGTCGCGATCACCTCGTGCCCGACCGGCATCGCGCACACCTTCATGGCGGCCGAGGGCCTCGCGCAGGCGGCCAAGTCGCTCGGCCACGGCATCCGCGTCGAGACGCAGGGCTCGGTCGGCGCGCAGGACACGCTCTCCGCCGACGAAATCGCGCGCGCCGACCTCGTCATCATCGCCGCCGACACCCAGGTCGACCTGGCGCGCTTTGCCGGCAAGCGGCTGTTCAAGAGCGGCACCAAGCCGGCGATCAACGACGGCGAGAACCTGATCCGCCGCGCGATCGCCGAGGCGACCCTGCAGGGGGCGGCCTCGGCCAACGCCGAGGCCCGCGCCGGCGACGCCGACGCGGCCAAGGAACGCACCGGCCCGTACAAGCACCTGATGACCGGCGTGTCCTTCATGCTGCCCTTCGTCACCGCCGGCGGGATTTTGATCGCGCTGGCGTTCGCGCTCGGCGGCATCTACGCCTTCGACGACGCGCACAAGGGCACGCTCGCGTGGTCGCTGTTCCAGATCGGCGCCAAGTCGGCCTTCGCGCTGATGGTGCCCATCCTGGCCGGCTACATCTCGTACTCGATCGCCAACCGCCCCGGCATCGCGCCGGGCATGGTCGGCGGCATGCTGGCGGCCAGCCTCGGCTCCGGCTTCCTCGGCGGCATCGCCGCCGGCTTCATCGCCGGCTACGGCACCGACTGGCTGAACCGCCACATCAGGCTCGGCCGCAACCTCGACGGCCTCAAGCCGGTGCTGATCCTGCCGGTGCTCGGCTCGCTGCTGGTCGGCCTGTTGATGCTGTACGTGGTCGGCACGCCGGTCGCCGCCGTGCTCGCCGCGCTGACCGAATGGCTGAAGGGCATGCAGGGCAGCAGCGCGCTGCTCTTGGGCGCCTTGCTCGGCGCGATGATGGCCTTCGACATGGGCGGCCCGGTCAACAAGGCGGCCTACGCGTTCTCGACCGGCCTGATCGCCAGCCAGGTCTACACGCCGATGGCCGCCGTCATGGCCGCCGGCATGGTGCCGCCCTTGGGTATTGCGCTGGCGACCAAGCTGTTCGCCGACCGCTTCACGCACGACGAACGCGAAACCGGCAACGCGACCGCGGTGCTGGGCCTCGCCTTCATCAGCGAGGGCGCGATCCCCTACGCCGCGCGCGACCCGCTGCGGGTGATCCCGGCGCTGGTGGCCGGCGCCGCGCTGACCGGTGCGATCTCGATGATCGTCGGCGCCGAGCTGAAGGTGCCGCACGGCGGCGTGTTCGTGCTGCCGATCCCGAACGCCGTCACCCACCTCGTCGGCTACCTGGCCGCGCTCATCGCCGGCACCGTGCTGACCGCCGTACTCTTGCGCGTGCTGAAGAAACCGGCGGCGCTGGCCGCCTGACGATCGCGGCGGACCGCGTGTCCGCCGTCTTTTCGTGTCCGCCGCGGCCGGCCCCGATGACAAGGTCCGGCCGCGGCCGTTAAGCTCGACGAAACAGCCGGCCCACGCGCCCGCCCCGACCACCCTCACCGGACCAAGCCCATGTACGCCGCCATCGCCTGCGACCTCGACGGCACCTTGCTCAACGCCGCCAACGCCGTCTCCGCCTTCACCGCCGACACGCTGCGCGAGGCCGCCCGCCGCGGCGCCCGCCTCGTCATCGCCACCGGCCGCCACGTCGCCGACGCGCGCGCGGTCGCCGAGGCGCTCGGCGTGCCCGCCAGCCTGATCACCACCAACGGCGCGCGCGTGCACGACGCCGACGGCGCGCTGCTCTACCGCGACGACGTCGCCGCCGAACAGGTGCGCGAGCTGGTGCAGCCGGCGCTCGCGCGCGGCACGATGGTCAGCCTGTACCGCGACGACGGCCGGCTGTGCTGCCGCCACGACGGCTACGTGCACCGCTACGACGACGACTTCGGCGAGCCGCACGCGACGCTCGCCCAGCACCCGGGCGACGGCGTCGCCAAGGTGATGTACACCGGCCACCCTGCAAGGTTGGCCGAGATCGAGACGGCGATCCGCGCGCGCTTCGGCGACACAGTGGCGCTGACCTATTCGCAGATCGACTTCCTCGAGGTGATGGCGCCCGGCGTCAGCAAGGGCCGCGCTCTGACGCGGCTGTTGGCGCGCCACGGCGTCGAACCGGCCGACTGCGCCGCCTTCGGCGACGGGCTGAACGACCTCGACATGCTAGGCTGCGTCGGCCACCCGTTCCGGATGGCGAACGCCAACCCGAGGTTGGCCGAGCTGTTGCCCGGCGTGCCCGAGGCCGGCCACCACCACGAGGACGGCGTCGCCCACGCGCTGCGCCGCGCCCTCGGCTTCTGAGCCCGCCGCCCCCCTTCCCCGCAGCCACCGTCGCATCCGCCCCCCGCCTCCCGGGCGGCGCCCCCGGTCGAATTGAAAACGATTACAAAAAACACCCATAAACCGCCATGAAATCCGTCTTTAAAGCGCCAATGACGCGTAAAAACCCCATATAAACCGGTGATATTTTGGCAATCATGCACAAAACCGGTTGTAATCGTTTTCATTGCATGCCAAGATCGAAAACAAGGACGGCCGCCCGCGTGCCGCCACGCCGACCGAAACGAGGACCTCCATGAGCCGCATCACCCTCTCGCGCTTCCTGATCGAGCAGCAACGCTCGGCCAACCTGCTGCCGGCCGAGCTGCGCTTTCTGATCGAAACCGTCGCCCGCGCCTGCAAGGCCATCAGCCACTCGGTCAACAAGGGCGCGCTCGCCGGCGTGCTCGGCGAGGCCGGCACCGGCAACATCCAGGGCGAGGCGCAGAAAAAGCTCGACGTGATCGCCAACGACGTGCTGCTCGAAGCCAACGAATGGGGCGGCAGCCTCGCCGGCATGGCCTCCGAGGAAATGGACCTGCCCTACGCCATCCCCGGCCAGTATCCGAAGGGCGCCTACCTCTTGCTGTTCGACCCGCTCGACGGCTCGTCCAACATCGACGTCAACATCTCGGTCGGCACCATCTTCTCGGTGCTGCGCTGCCCGGACGGCGTGACCGAGCCGACCGAGGCCGACTTCCTGCAGCCGGGCTCGCGCCAGGTCGCCGCCGGCTACACGCTGTACGGCCCGCAGACCATGCTGGTGCTGACGGTCGGCAACGGCGTCAACGGCTTCACGCTCGACCGCGAGACCGGCAGCTTCGTGCTGACCCACCCGGGCATGCGAGTGCCGGCCGAAACCCGCGAATTCGCGATCAACATGTCGAACCAGCGCCACTGGGAAGCGCCGGTGCAGCGCTATATCGGCGAGCTGTTGGCCGGTTCGACCGGCCCGCGCGGCAAGGACTACAACATGCGCTGCGTCGGCGCGATGGCGGCCGAGGTGCACCGCATCCTGGTGCGCGGCGGCGTCTTCCTCTACCCGAAAGACGGCGCCGAGCGGCCCGGCAAGCTGCGTCTCCTGTACGAGGCGAACCCGATGGCCTTCCTCGTCGAACAGGCCGGCGGCGCCGCGACCGACGGCCGCGAGTGCATCCTCGACATCGTCCCGACCGGACTGCACCAGCGCGTCGCCGTCTGCCTCGGCGCGCGCGAGGAAGTCGAGATCGTCACCCGTTACCACGCCGCGTAGACGGCGAACCCCACCGACAGAGGAGTCACGATGAGCAAACTGACCCAACTGCCCGCCTGGCGGGCGCTGTGGAACCACTTCGCGCGCGCGCGCGACTGGCACATGCGCGACCTGTTCGCCGCCGACCCGGGCCGCGCCGAGCGCTACTGGCTCGAGGTCGAGGGCCTGACGCTCGACTACTCGAAGAACCGCATCAGCGACCAGACGCTGACGCTGCTGCTGCAGCTGGCCGACGAGGTCGGCCTGCCCGGCAAGATCGACGCGATGTTCGCCGGCGAGAAGATCAACACCACCGAGCACCGCGCGGTGCTGCACGTCGCCTTGCGCAACCGCGCCAACACGCCGATCGTCGTCGACGGCGAGGACGTGATGCCCAAGGTCAACGCGGTGCTCGAACGCATGGGGCGCTTTTCCCACGCGGTGCGCTCCGGCGAGTGGCTCGGCTACACGCGCCAGCCGATCACCGACATCGTCAGCATCGGCATCGGCGGCTCCGACCTCGGCCCCTTGATGGTGTGCCAGGCCTTGAAGCCCTACGGCCACCCGCGGCTGAACATGCACTTCGTCTCCAACGTCGACGGCTCGCAGCTGAAGGAAACGCTCAAGCGCGTCCACCCGGAGACGACGCTGTTCATCGTCGAATCGAAGACCTTCACCACCCACGAGACGCTGACCAACGCGCACACCGCGCGCGACTGGTTCCTGCGCTACGCGCGCGACGAGGCGGCGGTCGCCAAGCACTTCGTCGCGGTGTCGACCAACAAGCAGGCGGTGGCCGAGTTCGGCATCGACCCGGCGAACATGTTCGAGTTCTGGGACTGGGTCGGCGGCCGCTACAGCCTGTGGTCGGCGATCGGCCTGCCGATCATGCTCTACCTGGGCGAGCAGAACTTCGTCGAGCTGCTGGACGGCGCGCACGGCATGGATACGCACTTTCGCACCGCGCCGCTGGCGAGCAATATGCCGGTGATCCTGGCGCTGGTCGGCATCTGGTACATCAACTTCTACGGCGGCGGCAGCCACGTGATCGC
>NZ_SLXG01000016.1 GCF_004345725.1 Crenobacter luteus
TGATGAAGCGCATGGCCTATGGCTACCGGGACAGCGAGTACTTCTTCCTGAAGATCAGGGCCGCTTTCCCCGGGAATCCGTGAAGAACCAAAAAAAGGCGAAGGCATAAGCCTTCGCCTTTTGATAGCGGCTTCGACAAGCCCGGCGCGACGCGACTCCGCGCGGTTGCTGCTACGCAACAAACGCGCGCCGCCAGGGCTTATTCGATGCCCTTGCTGGCGAGGTAGTCCTCGTAACCGCCCATGTAGTAGTCGTAACCGCCCTTGCCGTCCAGTTCGAGGATCTGGGTGGCGAGCGAGGACACGAACTGGCGGTCGTGCGACACGAAGATCAGCGTGCCCTTGTACTTTTCGAGCGCCATGTTGAGCGATTCGATCGACTCCATGTCCATGTGGTTGGTCGGCTCGTCCATCAGCATCACGTTCGGGCGGGTCATGATCAGCTTGCCGTACAGCATGCGCCCCTTCTCGCCGCCGGACAGCACGCGTACCGCCTTGTCGACGTCGTTGCCGCCGAACAGCAGGCGGCCGAGGGTGGCGCGCACCACCTGCTCGTCGTCGCCCTCCTGGGTCCACTCGCGCATCCACTCGGTCAGCGTCAGGTCGCTGTCGAACTCGGCCTCGTGGTCCTGCGCGTAGTAACCGACCTGCGCCTTTTCGGCCCACTTGATGGTACCGGCGTCCGGGGTAACGCCCTCGGCCAGGACCGGATCGTAGGCGCCGGCCAGCAGCTTCATCAGCGTCGACTTGCCGGCGCCGTTCGGGCCGATGATCGCCAGGCGCTGGCCTGCTTCGAGGATCAGGTTCAGGTCCTTGAACAGCGGCTTGTCGAAGGATTTGGACAGGCCCTCGATCTCGACCGCCTGACGGTGCAGCTTGTTCTTGTCGTCGAGCTCGAAGCGGATGAACGGGTTCTGGCGGCTGGACGGCTTCACCTCGACCATCTCGGCTTTGAGCTTGTCGGCCTGCTTGAGGCGGCTGGTCGCCTGGCGCGCCTTGGACTTGTTGGCCGAGAAGCGCGCTGCGAACTCGTGCAGCTCCTGGATGCGCTCCTTGGCCTTGGCGTTGGAAGCCAACTGGCGCTCGCGCGCCTGCATCGACGCGATCATGTAATCGTCGTAGTTGCCCGGGTAGATCTGGATCGTGTTGTAGTCCAGGTCGGCCATGTGGGTGCACACCTCGTTCAGGAAGTGACGATCGTGCGAGATGATGATCATGGTCGAGTTGCGCTCGTTCAGCACATGCTCGAGCCAGCGGATGGTGTTGATGTCCAGGTTGTTGGTCGGCTCGTCGAGCAAGAGCACGTCCGGATCGGAGAACAACGCCTGCGCCAAGAGCACGCGCAGCTTGAAGCCCGGCGCGACCTCGCTCATCGGGCCGTTGTGCAGCTCGGTCGGGATGCCGACGCCCAGGAGCAGCTCGCCGGCGCGCGCCTCGGCGGTGTAGCCGCCGTACTCGGCGAACTTCGCCTCCAGTTCGGCCGCGTGCATGTAGTCGTCCTCGGTCGCCTCGAGGTTGGCGTAGATCGCGTCGCGCTCGGTCATCGCCGCCCACATCTCGGTGTGGCCCTGCAGCACCACGTCGAGCACGCGCCGGTCCTCGTAGGCGAACTGGTCCTGGCGCAGCTTGCCGAGGCGCACGCCGTTCTCGATCGCCACCTCGCCGGAGGTCTGCTCCAGATCGCCGCCGAGGATCTTCATGAAGGTCGACTTGCCCGAACCGTTCGCGCCGATCAGGCCGTAACGGTTGCCCTCGCCGAACTTGACCGAAACCTTTTCGAACAGCGGTTTCGCGCCAAACTGCATCGTAATGTTCTGTGTGCTGATCACGTCGGATTTCCCTGTCGGCAAACAGCCGTAAGTACTCGAAAAAACAGACATTCTAGCACAAAGCCCCCATCGCTTCGCCCCGCCGCCCCGCCCGCCGCGACGGGGCCCGCGCCGCGGCGCCGAGCGTCGCTATCGCCGCCAAGACAAATTCCGCTACAATCGAAAGCCTTTGCATCCCACTTCAAATAGGCTGAAATTATGCTCACCGGAAGCCAGGTGGCTCTGGTCACGCCGATGTTCGACGATGGCCGGGTCGATTTCGAGTCCCTCAAGCGTTTGGTTGAATTCCACATTCAGAACGGCACCGCAGCCCTGGGGGCGGTCGGCACCACCGGCGAATCGGCCACCCTGACGGTTGACGAGCACATCGCGGTCGTGAAGGCCACGGTCGAATACGCCGCCGGCCGCGTGCCGGTGGTCGCCGGCACCGGCGGCAACTCGACCGCCGAGGCGATCGAGCTGGCGCGCCTGGCGAAGGAAGCCGGCGCCGATTACTCGCTGTCGGTCGTCCCCTATTACAACAAGCCGACCCAGGAAGGCATCTACCGCCACTACCGCGCGATCGCCGAAGCGGTCGACTTGCCGGTGATCCTTTACAACGTGCCGGGCCGTACCGTCGCCGACATGAGCAACGACACCGTGCTGAGGTTGGCCGAGGTACCCGGCATCGTCGGCCTGAAGGACGCGACCGGCGATATCGGCCGCGCCTGCGATCTGGCGCGCCGCGTGCCCGACAACTTCGCGCTCTACTCCGGCGACGACCCGACCGGCATGGCCTTCATGCTGTGCGGCGGCCACGGCGTGATCTCGGTCACCGCCAACGTCGCGCCCAAGGCGATGAGCGAGCTGTGCGCCGCGGCGCTGGCCGGCAAGCCGCGCGAGGCGCGCGCGATCAACGACCGCCTGCAGGGTCTGCACAAGCACCTGTTTGCCGAACCCAACCCGATCCCGGCCAAATGGGCGCTCGCGCGCATGGGCCTGATCGGCGCCGGCCTGCGCCTGCCGCTGACCCCGATGACCGACGCCCCCGTCGCGCCGCTCGAAGCGGCGATGCGCGAGGCCGGCGTCCTTTAACCCCCTCACGGGAGAACGCATGAAACGCATCGCGTCCCTCACCCTGCTGGCCGGCAGCGTCCTCGTCGCCGCCTGCAGCTCGACCGATCCGATGTCCAGGCTGGACTACAAGACCGAAGGCCCGGCCAAGAAGAGCGGCGCCGGCCTCGAAGTACCGCCCGACCTGACCGCACCGCAGGTGCAGAACCGCTACAGCATCCCCGGCGGCGCCTCGCTGTCCGCGCTCAAGGAGGCGCAGGCCGACACCAGGGCCACGCCGCGCGCCGACGGCGCCGTGCTGTCCCGGGTCGACGACGTGCGCATGGCCCGCGACGGCAACCAGCGCTGGCTGGTGGTCGGCAAGCAGAGCCCGCAGGAATTGTGGCCGCTGCTCAAGGCGTTCTGGCAGGACAACGGCTTCGTCATCAAGACCGAAGAGCCCGAGATCGGCATCATGGAAACCGAGTGGGCCGAGAACCGCGCCAAGCTGCCGAACGACGGCTTCCGCAAGCTGATGGAAACCGTCGGCCTCGGCGCGGTCTACTCGACCCCCGAGCGCGACAAGTTCCGCATCCGCCTCGAGAAGACCGCCGAGGGCACCGAGGTCTACTTCTCGCATCGCGGCATGTACGAGATCTACACCCGCGAGGCCCGCGACGAGACCCGCTGGCAGCCGCGTCCGAGCGACCCGGAACTCGAAGCCGCCTTCCTCGGCCGCTTCATGGTCCGCCTCGGCATCCAGAACGAGAAAGCCCGCCAGGCGGTCGAGTCCGTCACCGCGACGCCCAACCCGGTCGCGACCCGCGCGCGCCTGGAAGGCGACACGCTGATTGTCGTCGACAGCTTCGACCGCGCGTGGCGCCGCATCGGCCTCGCGCTCGACCGCGTCGGCCTCGTCGTCTCCGATCGCGACCGCTCGCAGGGCACCTACTTCGTGCGCCCCGCGCAGAGCGAGGCCGAGGCGAAGGCCGAGGGCGGCTTCTGGTCCAGCCTCGCCTTCTGGAAGGACAAGCCGCAAAAAGCCGGCGGCAAGGTCGACAACGACTACCGCGTCGTCGTCAAAGCGGCCGGCAGCGCGCAAAGCACGCTGACCCTCACCGACGCGCACGGCGCGGCCCTGCCCGCAGCCGAGGCCCGCACCTTGCTCGGCAAGCTGCGCAACGAATTGCAGTAAGGGGGCGGCCAACGTCAGACGCCAAAGCCCGCCGCAAGGCGGGCTTTTCTTCGCCCGGACGGACAGCCGGACGATCGTCGGCACGAAAACGCCGGACAGCAAAAAACCGGCCCGTGGGCCGGTTTTTTGTCACTTCGTGCGCCGGATTACTGGGCAGCGGAAGCGTCAGCAGCCGGAGCCGAAGCGTCGGCAGCGGCGGCCGAAGCGTCAACGGCCGGAGCCGAAGCGTCAACGGCCGGAGCCGAAGCTTCGACGGCCGGAGCCGAGGCGTCAACGGCAGCAGCTTCTTCTTTTTTGCCGCAAGCGGACAGAGCAACGGCCAGCAGGGCAGCAACGAGGAGCGACTGTTTCATTTTTTCTATACCTTTGAGAGTGTGTTGAAGGTAAACGATACGTCTATAGCGATGCCGCGCCTGTTTATCCGAAGCGACGGCACAAAACCATCAGTGCGCAGGATTGTATCACGAACGCCCGGCCTGTCTAGGGGGAGCGCAGATAAAAAAGCGACACGTCCGTGCACAGGGTTGCTGCAACGCAGCATACCGGAAAATTCGGCCTTTCGCGTCCCCCGTAGCGGATGGCAACGCCGAATTTTCAGAAACGAACCGGTTCCGTTGCCATTTCGCGACAGGTTCAGCACAGATGCCAATAGCCTAACTGCCAGCCGTCGTACAAGACCTTCAGCATGGATGCGGCCACTTGTTCGCCCGCGAGCTCGCGACGATTCGAAAGAATTTCCCACGATTCCACCGCAGCACCTTCAACCTCCAGCTTCTCGCCGTTGCAGTAGAACGCCCCGTCGCGGTACAGGATCAATGTTTTCAGGTCGAGCTTGACACCCCGTTCGCGCGCGGCGTCGGCGAATGCGTCCTCCTCCAGCTCCTCGTCGGCGCCGTCGTAGAACACGTGCGCCTTCGGTTCGGTCAGGTAGTGGCCGAGGAAGTCCGCCACCTCGTCGCGCCCCCAGCTCACGCGCCGCAGCGTGTCGAACACCTGGTCGACCATCGCCTCGCCGATCCGCGCCGGTTCGGCCTGCCAGGCGAGATCGGGGTCGGCGTAGCGCCCGTCCAGGCACACGCGGTCCTGCAGGTAGACGAGGAACTGGCTGGCCAGCTCCTGCGCGCTCGGCGCCCGGAAGCCGATCGAGTAGGTCATGCCCGGCTCGAGCGCGACGCCGTAGTGCGCGTAGCGCGGCGGCAGGTAGAGCATGTCGCCGTGCTCGAGCACGTATTCCTCCTCGACCCTGAAATCCTTGAGGATCTTCAAGGGCGCCCCGTCGACCAGCGTCATGTCCTGCTGCGCGGCGATCTGCCAGCGCTTGCTGCCGCCGACCTGCAGCAGGAACACGTCGTAGGAATCGAAGTGCGGACCGACGGTGCCGCCGGGCGGCGCGTAGCTGATCATCAGGTCGTCGAGCCGCGCGTAGGGCACGAAGTCGAAGCGCCACAGGATGTCGGCGATATGCGGCAGGTGGTGGTTGACGCCCTGCACCAGCAAGGTCCAGTCGGTCGCGGGCAGCTTGCGCAGCCGGCCGGCACGGAACGGCCCGTGCTCGACGCGCCAGTCGCCGCCCCGGCACTCGATCAGGCGCGACTCGACGTCGTCCTGCTGGGCCAGACTGGCCAGCCACGGATAGTCGACGTGCGGGCCGACGTCCTTGAGCGCGCCCCGGATCAGGAGCGGCTTCTTGTGCCAGTAGTCGGCGAGGAATTGTTGCGGCGTCAGGCCGCCGAGCAGCGGGTTGGGGTTCATGGGCTTTTCTCGGTTGCGGTGCAGGCGATGGTTTACAATAGGGACAGCGCCTTACAGCGCATTGCCAAGCGGGCCGCCTCGCGCGACCTTCTCGCACGCGGTGCGGCCGGCGCCTTTGGTTTGAATTCTCACGGAAAGCTCACTCATGCAAATTGCCAAAAATACCGTCGTGACCCTGCACTACGAAATGTTCGACGGTGAAAACAACCTGATCGACAAGACCGAAGAGCCGATCAGCTACCTGCATGGTGGCTACGACGGCATCTTCCCGCTGGTGGAAGAGGCTCTGCAAGGCAAGGCTGTGGGCGAAACCATCGACGTGACCATGCAGCCGGACGACGCCTTCGGCGAGCCGGAAGAAGAGCTGGTCCGCGTCGAGCCGATCGACGTGTTCCCGGCCGACGTCGAAGTCGGCATGATGTTCGAGGCCGACGACCCGGAAACCGGCGAAGTGCTGCTGTTCCGCGTCACCGACATCGCCGACGGCAAGGCCGTCGTCGACGCCAACCACCCGCTGGCCGGCCAGGTGATCCGCTTCAAGGCGACCGTCGCCGACGTGCGCGACGCCAGCGCCGACGAGGTGGAGCACGGCCACGCCCACGGCGAGCACGGCCATCATCACTGATCGTTCCGTTCGTCGCAAGACCAGCAGGGTTGGCCGAGGCCAACCCTTTTTCATGCCCGCCGGCGCGCCCTTCCCCACGCGATCGCCAGCGCCGCCAGCGCCGCCGCCACCAGCAGCAGGCGCCACCCGGCCTCGACGTCCGCGGCCGCCCAGACCCCGAGCGCCAGATGGACGGCGTAGCCGCCCGTCAGCAGCAGCGCCACGCCGGCCGGACGCGCCCCGTCGAGCGCGGGCACAGCGAGCCGGCAAGCCAGCGCCAGCCGCGCGCAGGCCCAGCCGAGCAGGCCGCCGGCGAGCAGGTCCACCGGCCAGTGCAGGCCCACCGCCACGCGCGACAGCATGATCCCCGCCGCCAGCAACGCCAGCGCGGCGCGCGAGCGCGCCGCCGCGCCGTGCGCGAGCAGGGTCGCCAGCAGCGCCGCGGCGGTCGAATGGCCGGACGGAAAGGCATTGGTGAACGGCACGCTGTCCAGCAAGTGGAAACTGCCCGCCGCCAGCACCAGCGGCGGCCGCGCCTCGGCGAACAACAGCTTGAACAGCGCCGACAGGACGAGCGCCAGCGCGTAGCCGGACAAAGCCGCCGGCCAGCGTCCGGGACGACGGCTCGCCCAGACCGCCAGCAGAATGGCGACGACCGCCCATTCGCCGACCACCGACAGGCCGAGCCACAGGCCGGGCGGCAGCGCGGCGGCGGCGTGGTTGAACGCAAGGAACAGCGCGCGGTTGGCGCCGGGCCAGGCGAGCAGCACGGCAAGGCCCGACAGCGCAAGGTAGAGCGGCCATGGCGCGATGGCGGACGGACGGGATATCAGCATGGACGTTGGCCGAGGGTGATGCGGTCCAGACCGGCCAGATCGACCAGGGTTTCGACGCGCGCAAGGCCGGCCGCCGCGAACAGCGCGCGCACCGCGCCCGCCTGGTCGTAGCCGTGCTCGACGATCAGCCAGCCGCCCGGCGCCAGCCGCCCCGGCGCGCCGGCCGCCAGCTCGCGCAGGCAGGCAAGGCCGTCGGCCCCGTCGGTCAGCGCGCCGCGCGGCTCGAAGCGCAGATCGCCCTGCTCGAGATGCCGGTCGCCGGCGGCGATGTACGGCGGGTTGGACGCGATCAGGTCGTAGCGCTCGCCGGCCGGCAAGGCGTCGTACCAGCTACCGCGATGGAAACGCACCGGCGCGCCGAGGCGGTCGGCGTTGTCGCGCGCGATCGCCAGCGCGCCGGCGGAGATATCGGCGGCGTCGACCGTCCAGGCCGGCGCCTCCAGCGCCAGCGTGACGGCGACGATGCCGCTGCCGGTCCCGAGGTCGACCGCGCGACACGCCCGCTCGCGCGGCAGACGCGCCAGCGCCGCCTCGACCAGGTGCTCGGTCTCCGGACGCGGGATCAGCACACCGGGCGCGACGCGGAAGGCGCGGCCGAAGAATTCGCGCGCGCCGACCAGGTAGGCGACCGGCTCGCCACGCCGTCGCGCCCCGGCCATCGTCTGGAAGGCGGCGACGACCCGGTCGGGGGCCGCCTCGTCGCCGCGCGCGATCAGTTGCGCGCGCGTCAGCCCGGACGCGGTTTCGAGCAGGAGGCGCGCCTCCAGCCTCGGCAGGCCGGCGTCGCGCAACAGGTCGTCGTAGCTCGTCATCGTCGTCACATCAGGAACAGGGTTGCCAGCCCGAGGAAGATGAAGAAGCCGCCCGAATCGGTGCAGGCGGTGATCATCACGCTGGAGCCGACCGCCGGGTCGCGGCCGAGCCGCGCCATCGTCATCGGGATGAACACGCCGATGGTCGCCGCCAGCATCAGGTTCAGCGTCATCGCGGTGGTCATCACCACGCCGAGCGGCAGGCTGCCGTACAGCGCCCAGGCCAGCACGCCGAGCGCGCTGCCCCACACCAGACCGTTGATCAGGCCGACGCCGAGTTCCTTGCGCCACAGACGCAAGGCCTGGCTCGCCTGCATCTGGCCCATCGCCAGCGCACGCACGATCATCGTGGTGGTCTGGTTGCCCGAGTTGCCGCCGATGCCGGCGACGATGGGCATCAGCGCCGCCAGCGCGACGATGCGCTCGATCGAGCCCTCGAAGGCACCGATCACGCGCGAGGCGACGAAGGCGGTGACCAGGTTGACCGCCAGCCACGCCCAACGGTTCTTCACCGAGTCGAGCACCGGCGCGAACAGGTCTTCCTCCTCCTTCAGGCCGGCCATGTTCAGCATGTCGCTCTCGGACTCCTCGCGGATCACGTCGACCATCTCGTCGACGGTCAGCCGGCCGATCAGCCGGCCGTCGGCGTCGACCACCGGCGCGGTCACCAGGTCGTAGCGTTCGAAGGCGAGCGCCGCGTCCTCGGCGTCCTCGTCCGGATGGAAGGCGACCACCTCGGTCGCCATCACGTCCTCGACCAGCGCCTCGGGGTCCGACACCAGGAGCTTGCGCAGCGGCAGCACCCCCTTGAGCACGCCGGCCTCGTCGATCACGAACACCTTGTCGGTCGGCTCCGGCAACTCGTCGAAGCGGCGCAGGTAGCGCAGCACCACCTCGCAACTGACGTCGGCGCGGATCTTGACCAGCTCGAAGTCCATCAGCGCGCCGACCTGGTCGTCGCGGTAGGACAGCGCCGACTGCAACTGCTCGCGCTCCTCGGCGTCGAGCGAGCCCATCACCTCGTACACCACCTGGCGCGGCAGGTCGGGCGCGAGGTCGGCCAGCTCGTCGGCGTCCAGCTGCTCAGCGGCGGCGACCAGTTCCTGCTGGTCCATCGACTCGATCAGCGTCTCGCGGACCGCGTCGGACACCTCGAGCAGGATCTCACCGTCGCGCTCGGCCTTGACCAGGTCCCAGACCAAGAGACGGTCCTCGGGCGGCAGCGCCTCGAGGATGTAGGCGATGTCGGCCGGGTGCAGCGCGTCGAGCTTGTGCTGCAGTTCGGCCAGGTTCTGCTTGTGAACGATGGATTCGACCAGGTCGTGGCGCGGCATGTCCTGGCGGTGCACCAGGCCCTCGACGAGACGGTGGCGCTCGATCAGGCGCTGCACCTGGGCGAGGTTGTCCTGCAGGCGGTCTGCAGGTTTCTTTTCTACTACGTTCATGCACACCTCCTCCGCCGATCGGCGGCGGGACGCTAGGCGCGCACGGTCATCGGGCGGGGATCAGGATTGGGTTGAAGCTGTGTCGCGGAAATCGGTTCCGGGATAACTGGGCAAGTCCATGATTCAAACCGCGTTGCGCGGTCAAAACGGGAAAACGGTTAATTTTATCATGCCGATACCCCGGCCCGCCAGACAGACGGGCCGGGGCATCCGGACAAAGCGGGCACCGGCGTGTTACCGCGCGTAAACGCTCAGGGTACGTCGGCGTAGCGCATGCGGCGTACGATGATGCGGGTCTTTTTCGCCAGCCCCGGCGCGGCGCGATGCTCGTCGTAATAGCGCGGGTTGGGCACCATCGCCGCAAGACGGGCCGCCTGCGCCGGCGAGAGGCGCGCCGCCGAAACGCGGAAATAATGCCGGCTCGCCGCCTCGGCGCCGAACACGCCGTTGCCCCACTCGATCACGTTCAGGTAGATCTCGAAGATGCGCCGCTTGTCCATCACCGCCTCGAGCATCACGGTGATCGCCGCCTCCTCGAGCTTGCGCCACGGCGTCTTCCTGCTCGACAGGAACAGATTCTTCGCCAGCTGCTGGCTGATGGTCGAGCCGCCGGCGACGATCCTGCCTTTTTGCATATTCTTCTCGAACGCCGCCTCGATGCCGTCCCAATCGAAACCGACATGGTCGACGAACTTGGCGTCCTCGGAGGCGACGATCGCGCGCTTGAGGTTGGCCGAGATCCGCTCGTACGGCACCCACTTGTGGTGCAGTTCGGCTTCCGGGTCGTTTTCCTGCAGGCGCGCGAGCTGCTCGTTCATGAAGGTGCTCGCCGACGGGTTGTTGGCGCGCCAGTAGACGATATGGCCGAAGATCCACAGGTTGTACAAAACAAAGGCGGCCAGAAGGGCCGCCCCGATTTTCAGCAGCAGGCGCATGAATCAGGCCAACAGGTCCCGCAGCAGATTGGTCACGGTGCGCGTCTCCGGCTGCACGCCACGCCAGATGCGGAACGATTCGGCCGCCTGCTCGACCAGCATGCCGAGGCCGTCGGCCAGCATGCCAGCGTTCTCGGCTTGCGCGCGCGCCAGGAAGGGGGTCAGGCCCTTGCTGTAGACCATGTCGTAGGCCAGCGTGCGCGGGGTGAACACGCCGCGCGGAATCGGCGGCAGGTCGTTCGACAGGCTCGACGAGGTCGCGTTGATGATGATGTCGAAGGTACGACCGGCGAGCGCCTCGTAGCCGACTGCCTCGATGGCGCCGAACGGGCCGAACTGGTGAGCCAGCGCCTCGGCCTTGATCAGCGTGCGGTTGGCGATGGTCAGCGCGGCCGGCCGCTGCTCCAAGAGCGGCACCAGCACGCCGCGCACCGCGCCGCCGGCGCCGAGGATCAGCACGCGCTGGCCCTCGATCGGAAAGTCGAGGTTGTCGACGATGTCGCGCACCAAGCCGACGCCGTCGGTGTTGTCGCCAAAGGCCTTGCCGTCCTTGAAGGTCAGCGTGTTGACCGCCTCGGCGGCGCGCGCGCGCTCGGTCAGCTCGTCGGCGTAGCGGAAGGCGTCGCCCTTGAACGGCAGCGTGATGTTGAGGCCGCGGGCACCGGCGGCGACGAACTCGTCGACCACGTCGTTGAACTTGCCGAGTTCGGCGTACAGGCGCTCGTAGGCGATGTCCTCGCCGGTCGCCTTGGCGAACTCGGCGTGGATGAACGGCGACTGGCTGTGAGCGATCGGGTTGCCGATCACGGCGTAACGGTCGGTCATGGTAAAGCGTATCCCTTTGGCAAATGCGTGGCGCGGTGGAGAAACACCGCCGATGGCATGACTTTGCCTTGATGCGCGACGCGGCGCAAGCCGTCTCCGCCGCCGATGTCGCAACGCAGCAAAAGCCCGGCCCGGCCGCGCGGGCGCGACCGGGCCGTACTCGCTCAGCCCTGCACCCAGGGCAGGCCGCGCCCCTTCCAGCCGCCGATAGTGCCGCGATGGCCGGCGGCGTCCTTGTCGCCCTCGAAGCCCTCGAGCACGTTGTAGACCGAGGTGTAGCCGGCGCCGGTCGCCAGCCGCGCCGCCTCGTCCGAGCGCACGCCGCTGCGACACATGAACAGCACCATCGCCTCGGGGCTGACCTGCTCCTTCAGCTGCGCGAGAAAGTGTGGGTTCGGCTGCATGCCCGGCCAGGTCTTCAGCTCGATGCGCACCGAGTTCGGCACCGTGCCGACGAACTGCCACTCCGCCGCGCTCCTGACGTCGACCAGCACGACGCCGGGCAACTCGCCCATCAGGTGGGCCGCTTCCTGCGGCAACAGCGCACCGGAATACGGCAGCGCCAGTTCCTGCGCGCGCCGATGCGCGACGCCGAGAATTTCCTTGCTTTGGCTCATCGTTTTCTCCTTGCCGCGGCCTGCACAATTCAAACCCGCCACGGCCTAAATGCGTTATAACACTGTGGGCCGCGCACCGGGAGAGGGCAGCCGCGCCGACAAATGCACCAAACAGGTGCATTGCCGCGATCCATGCACCATGATCGGGCAAAACCGGCGCCCCGGGCGAGCCGGCTCCCGCATTTTCCGGGCCGCGAAGACCTGGCACGCTTCATGCTTAGTTCTTGGCGTACCGGATTTCACCGATTCCAATAGCCATCTATTGCACAAAGCCTTAGGAGAGACACATGGCGGTTGCAGACGTTGTAAAACTGATCCAGGACAATGATGTCAAATTCGTTGACCTGCGCTTTACCGACACCCGCGGCAAAGAACAGCACGTGACCATCCCGGCCCACGTCGTACTGTCCGAGCCGGAAGAGTGGTTCGAGCACGGCCACGCCTTCGACGGTTCGTCGATCGCCGGCTGGAAAGGCATTCAGGCTTCCGACATGCTGCTGATGGCCGATCCGGCCTCCGCCAAGATCGACCCGTTCTTCGACGAGCCGACCGTGTTCATGACCTGCGACGTGGTCGACCCGGCCGACGGCAAGGGCTACGACCGCTGCCCGCGTTCGGTCGCCAAGCGTGCCGAAGCCTACCTGAAGGCCTCGGGCATCGGCGACACCGCCTACTTCGGTCCGGAACCGGAATTCTTCATCTTCGACTCGATCACCTGGGGCCAGGACATGTCCGGCTGCTTCGTGAAGATCAACGCCGAAGAAGCGGCCTGGTCGTCGAGCAAGGAATACGAAGGCGGCAACACCGGCCACCGTCCGGGCGTCAAGGGCGGCTACTTCCCGGTGCCGCCGGTCGACTCGTTCCAAGACATCCGCTCGGCCATGGTGCTGGTGCTGGAAGAACTGGGCGTGCCGGTCGAAGTGCACCACCACGAAGTGGCCACCGCCGGCCAGAACGAAATCGGCACCAAGTTCAGCACCCTGGTGCAACGCGCCGACTGGACCCAGATCCTGAAGTACGTGGTGCACAACGTCGCGCACAGCTACGGCAAGACCGCCACCTTCATGCCCAAGCCGATCTTCGGCGACAACGGCTCGGGCATGCACGTGCACCAGTCGATCTGGAAAGACGGCCAGAACCTGTTCGCCGGCGACGGCTACGGCGGCCTGTCCGAGACCGCGCTGTACTACATCGGCGGCATCATCAAGCACGCCAAGGCGCTGAACGCGATCACCAACCCGGGCACCAACTCGTACAAGCGCCTCGTGCCGCACTACGAAGCGCCGGTGAAGCTGGCCTACTCGGCCAAGAACCGCTCGGCCTCGATCCGCATTCCGCACGTGGCGAGCCCGAAAGGCCGTCGCATCGAAGCGCGCTTCCCGGATCCGCTGGCCAACCCGTACCTGTGCTTCGCCGCGCTCCTGATGGCCGGCCTGGACGGTATCCAGAACAAGATCCACCCGGGCGACGCGGCCGACAAGAACCTGTACGACCTGCCGCCGGAAGAGGACAAGCTGATCCCGACCGTGTGCGCCTCGCTCGACGAAGCGCTGGCCGCGCTGGAAGCCGACCACGAGTTCCTGACCCGCGGCGGCGTGTTCAGCAAGGACTGGATCGACGCCTACATCGAACTGAAGATGCAGGAAGTCAACCGTCTGCGCATGATCCCGCACCCGGTCGAGTTCGAGCAGAGCTACAGCGCCTGATCGACGCCGATCGACGAAAAACCCGCCCCCGTGGCGGGTTTTTTCTTGCCCGTCGCCAGACGCCGGGCATGACGAGGGCGGCGCTTTTGCTTATGATGAAAGCGTTGCTGCGGCGCATGATTGCGCCGGCCCCGCCCAGCCCTCTTCCGCAGTGGACTCCGATGAAAGCACTTCCCCTCGTCTTGGCCGCCCTCCTGAGCGGCACCGTCCAGGCCGCGGTGTACAAACACGTCGACGCCGACGGCCGCGTCACCTATACCAACGTGCCGATCCGCGGCAGCCAGCGCCTCGAACTCGCGCCGCTGTCGAGCTACCGTCCGGGCGGCGTCGCGCCCTCGCCCGCTGCGGCGCCGCGCGCGAAAGACGACGGCGGCGCGGCGGCGCGTCCGGCCCCCGCCCCGTCCGGCGGCGGCTTCCCGCAGGTCAGCGCCGACACGCAGAAGCAGCGCGACGCCGGCCGGCGCAAGATCCTCGAGGACGAACTGGCCAACGAGACCCGGGCGCTGGCCGAAGCCAGGAAGGCGCTCGCCGACGGCGAGGCGGTGCGGCTGGGCAACGAGAAAAACTACCAGAAATACCTCGACCGCGTGCAGAAGCTCAAGGACGCGGTGACCGACCGCGAGAAGAACGTCGCCGCGATCCGGAAGGAGCTCGGCCAACCCTGAGCCGCACGCACCAGATCGGTGCATTCGTGACGCGCGCCGGCCGCCGGCCGGCACCGCAACCGGGCCGGGCCCCGCGACATCCGTCGGCGGTCCGGCTTTTTCGCGCCCGGGCACGACGAAACGGCACGGGTTATCCCCAAGACAAACTGGCGCGACACTTGCTTTTGTTACGGTATCGCCCCGAAGGTGTGCACCGCCATGATCCCCACCCGATACGCCGGACTGGAACTGCTCGACACCCCGGTGATGATCGTCGACGCCGACGGCGCCGTCCGCTTCGTCAACCCGGCGTGCGAGAACCTGCTCGCGCTCGGCCGCCGCGAACTGACGCGCCAGCGCATCGCCACGCTGTTCCGCGACAGCGGACCGCTCGCGCAGGCGGTGGCGACCACGCTCCGGCAGCACGCCAGCTTCATCGAGCACGACCTCGCGCTCGGCCTCGCCCACCAGGACGGCGTGCTGCACGTCGCGCTGACCGTCACGCCGCTCGACGGCGACGAGCCGCTCGCGCTGCTGGAAATGCGCGCGCTCGACCAGCAACTGAAGATCGCCAACGAGGAGCGACTCTTGCTGCTGCAGCAGGCCAACCGCGAGCTGATCCGCAACCTCGCGCACGAGATCAAGAACCCGCTCGGCGGCATCCGCGGCGCGGCGCAGCTCTTGGAGCACGAGTTGGCCGAGCGACCCGACCTCAAGGAATACACCGCGGTGATCAAGGAAGAGGCGCTCCGGCTGCAGTCGCTGGTCGACCGCATGCTGATGCCGAACCAGCGCCACGCGCCGACCGAGGTCAACATCCACGAAGTGCTCGAGCGCGTGCGCAGCATCCTCTTGGCCGAAACGCCGAAGGGCCTGGTGGTGCGGCGCGACTACGACACCAGCCTACCGCTCCTGATCGCCGACAAGAGCCAGCTGATCCAGGTGGTGCTCAACATCGCCAAGAACGCGGTGCAGGCGATGAAGGGCGAGGGGCAGATCACGCTCAAGACCCGCGTCGCGCGCCAGGTGACGCTGGCGCGCAAGCGCCACGCGCTGGCGTTGAAACTGCAGATCGCCGATACCGGCCCCGGCATCCCCGACGACATCCGCGACCACATCTTCCACCCGCTGGTCACCGGCCGCGCCGAGGGCACCGGCCTCGGGCTGACGCTGGCGCAGGCCTTCGTGCACCAGCACGGCGGCGCGATCGAGTTCGAATCGCGCCCGGGGCAGACCATTTTCACCGTACTGTTGCCGTTCAGCCGCGACAGCTGAACGGCCCCGAACAAAGGACGACGCGCATGACCGCACCGGTCTGGATCATCGACGACGACAAGGCCATCCGCTGGGTGCTGGAAAAGGCCCTCGCCCGCGCCGGCATCGACTATCAGAGCTTCTCCAACGCCGACGACGCGCTGTCCGCGCTCGGCCGCGCCACGCCGCGCGCCATCGTCAGCGACATCCGCATGCCCGGCCTCGACGGGCTGGCCTTCCTCGCCGAGGTCAAGGCGGCGCACCCGAACCTGCCGGTGATCGTGATGACGGCGCACGCCGACCTCGACTCGGCGGTCGCCGCCTTCCAGGGCGGCGCCTTCGAATACCTGCCCAAGCCCTTCGACGTCGACGCGGCGGTCGCGCTGATCGAGCGCGCGCTGGCCGAGAACGAGGTCGACGACGGCGACGGCGACGCGCCCGAGGCGCTGCCGGCGCTCTTGGGTCAGGCGCCGGCGATGCAGGACGTGTTCCGCGCGATCGGCCGCCTGTCGCAGTCGAGCGTCACCGTGCTGATCACCGGCGAGTCGGGCACCGGCAAGGAGCGCGTCGCCGAAGCCTTGCACCGCCACTCGGCGCGCGCCGGCAAGCCCTTCGTCGCGCTGAACACGGCGGCGATCCCGCGCGACTTGCTCGAATCGGAACTGTTCGGCCACGAGAAGGGCGCCTTCACCGGCGCGACCGCGACGCGGCGCGGCCGCTTCGAGGAGGCCGAGGGCGGCACGCTGTTCCTCGACGAGATCGGCGACATGCCGACCGAGCTGCAGACGCGGCTGCTGCGCGTGCTGTCGGACGGGCACTTCTACCGCGTCGGCGGCCACACGCCGATCAAGGCCAACGTGCGCGTGATCGCCGCGACGCACCAGCATCTCGAGGAGCGCGTCAAGCAGGGCCTGTTTCGCGAAGACCTCTACCACCGGCTCAACGTGATCCGCCTGCGCCTGCCGCCCTTGCGCGAGCGGCGCGAGGACGTGCCGCTGCTGGCGCGCCACTTCCTCGCCAAGAGCGCCGCCAGCCTCGGCGTCGAGCCGAAAAGGTTGGCCGAGCCGGCGATGGACAGGCTCAAGGGCTACGCCTTCCCCGGCAACGTGCGCGAGCTGGAGAACGTCTGCCACTGGCTGACGGTGATGGCGCCGGGCCAGACCGTCGAGGTGGCCGACCTGCCGCCCGAGATGCGCGAGGCGGCGCCGGCCGACGCGGCGCCGGCCGGCGCCGCGCAAAGCTGGACGCAGGGGCTGGCGCTGGAGCTGGCGCGGCGGCTGGCCGCCGGCGAGGTCGGCCTGATCGACGAGCTGACGCACCGCTTCGAGGAGACCTGCATCCGCGCCGGCCTCGCGCACACCGGCGGCCGCAAGGTCGAGGCGGCGCACCTGCTGGGCTGGGGCCGCAACACGCTGACGCGCAAGATGCACGAGCTGGGCATGGACGCCGGCCACGAGGCGCACGCCGAGACGGCCAGCGAGTAGCGTCGCGCGCGCCACGGACAAGGGCTCGGCCAACGTTGGCCGAGCCCTTGTCTTGTCGCCGGCGTCCCAGCACCCGCTCGCGCGCTCGCCCCGGTCAGCCGCTGCGCGTCAGCCCGAAGAAGCGCCGCATCCGCTCCATCAGCTCGTTGCCCGGCTCCGGCAAGGGCGCGGCGGCCGGGTCGGGATGCTGCCGCTTGCGGCGGCGCTCGGCCAACCTTTTCTCCAGCGTGCGCGACAGGCTCTCCAAGAGCTCCTTGCGCGAGCTGAGTATGGTCTGCAGCGCCTCCTTGTCGAGCCGGAAGCATTCGACCGTGCCGCGCGCGACCACCGTCGCGCTCCTCGCCTCGCCGGTCATCAGCCCCATCTCGCCGAATACCTGCCCCGGGCCGAGCACGTCGACCAGCTGCCGGCCTTGGCCGTCGTCGACCCATACCTCGACTTCGCCCTTGATCAGGATGTAGAGCCGGTGCGCGACCTGCCCCTGCTGCATGATGGTGTCGCCGGTGACGAAGGGCGTGAACCTGAGCTGCTCGGCCAGCTGCACGCGCTCGGCCTCGGTCAGCGGCGCGAACAGGTCGACGCGCGACAGCGCCGCCAGCCGCTCCTCGATATGGCGCCGGTGGCGCGCCTCGAAGTATTTCTCGTTTTCCTTGGTGATCGCGACGTTGTACTGCGGCGCGGCGATGCGCACGTTGTGACGGCGCAGCGCCGCGTCGACATGGGCGCGCACCATCGAGTCGGTCGGGTCGTCGAGGTTGAGGTCGAGCAGCCAGTAACGCACCGCGTAGCGGCACAGGCCGTTCTCGAAGCCCATCAGCACGCAGTTGGGCGGCGGCTCGTCGGCGACGTTCGGGATGTGCGCCTCGGCCAGCGCCTTCTCGACTTTCTGGATCACCTGGGTCGGCAGCGTTTCCCAGTCGACGTCGAAGTGCACCCAGCGCCGCCACTGCGACGGCTCGCCCTGGCGGCGGCCGAGGATGACGAACTTCTGCTTCATCAGCACGCTGTTCGGGATCACCACCGTCTCCCAGTTGCGCGTCTCGACGCTGGTCGCGCGCCAGTTGATCTCGACCACGCGGCCGGTGACGTCGTCGAGCCGGATCCAGTCGCCGATGTCGACCGAGTTGTCCAGCTGCAGCGCGATGCCGGCGAGGATGTTGCCCAGCGTGTCCTGCATCGCGAACGCCAGCACCGCGGTGATCACCGCCGACGTGGTGACGATCTGCGACAGGTCGAGCCCCGCCTGACGCAGCAGCACCAGCCCCCACGCGAGGTAGGCGACCGCGACGACGATGTCTTCGAGGATGCGCGGCGGCGTCAGGTGCGCCAGGGGCAGCGCGAGGCGGAACACCACCATGCCCCAGACGCGGATCAGGATCAGCCCCAAGAGCACGACGCACACCTCGGACAACAGCGTCCAGCTCAACGCCTGGCTGTCGCGGCCCATCCACAGCGACAGGCGCAGCAACGCGAACAGCAGCAGCGTCACCCACAGCGCGTGGCGCAGCCGGCGGCGGCTGTCGGCGTGGTAGCGGTAGAGCGCCACGCCCAACAGCAGCGTGACGAGGGCCAGCGTCACGGTGTCCTGCCAGCTGCCCGGCAAGGTCCCGCCCAGCCAGCGGTTCAGATCGGTCGACATGGCACCCTCCCCTTCGGCCAGCCGTCATGATTACAGCATAGCGTGCAAGCAAAACGCCGTCCCGCAGGGGACGGCGTTCGCGCGGGGACGGACGGCGCTCAGACGACGACGCTCTCGGCCAGCTTCTCGCGCAGGCGGCGGGTGACCGCCATCATGTTGGCGAGCGCGGCCTTCACCTCGGGCCAGCCGCGGGTCTTCAGGCCGCAGTCCGGGTTCACCCACAGGCGGCGCGCCGGGATCACCGCCAGCGCCTTGGAGAGCAGCCGCTCGATCTCTTCCTCGGCCGGGATGCGCGGGCTGTGGATGTCGTAGACACCCGGCCCGATCTCGTTCGGGTACTCGAAGTCGGCGAAGGCGGTCAAGAGCTCCATGTCCGAGCGCGAGGTCTCGATGGTGATCACGTCGGCGTCGAGCGCGGCGATCGCCGGCAGGATGTCGTTGAACTCCGAGTAGCACATATGGGTGTGGATCTGCGTCGCGTCGTCGACGCCGGCCGACGACAGGCGGAAGGCCTCGCCGGCCCACGCGAGGTAGGCGTCCCAGTCGGCGCGCTTCAAGGGCAGGCCCTCGCGCAGCGCCGGCTCGTCGATCTGGATCACGCGGATGCCGGCGGCCTCCAGGTCGAGCACCTCGTCGTTCAGCGCCAGCGCCAGTTGCTTGCACACCAGGCTGCGCGGCGCGTCGTCGCGCACGAAGCTCCACTGCAGCATGGTCACCGGGCCGGTCAGCATGCCCTTCATCGGCTTGTCGGTCAGGCTCTGCGCGTAGGCCGACCACGCGACCGTCATCGGGTGCGGACGCGCGACGTCGCCGAAGATCACCGGCGGCTTCACGCAGCGGCTGCCGTAGCTTTGCACCCAGCCGTGGCGGGTGAACAGGTAGCCGGTCAGCTGCTCGCCGAAATACTCGACCATGTCGTTGCGCTCGGCCTCGCCGTGTACCAGCACGTCGATGCCCAGCGCCTCCTGCTCGCGCACCGCCAGCGCGATCTCCTCGCGCATCGCCGCCTGGTAGTCGGCCTCGGCCAACTCGCCGCGACGGAAGGCGGCGCGCGCGGCGCGGATGGCGGCGGTCTGCGGGAAGGAGCCGATGGTGGTGGTCGGCAGCAGCGGCAGCTTCAGCCACGCGGCCTGCTTGGCGGCGCGCGCAGGGTAGGCGCTGTCGCGGCGGTCGGCGCCCGGCGCGAGGCTGGCGAGCCGCGCGGCGACCTCGGGACGGTGGACGCGCGGACTGTTGCGGCGCGACTGCTGCACGAAGTCGCTCGCCGACAGTTCGTTGGCGATGTCGCCGCGGCCGTGCACGACGCCGCGCTTCAACAGCTTCAGCTCGTTGAGCTTCTGCACCGCGAAGGCGAGCCAGCTCTTCAGTTCGACGTCGAGCTCGGTTTCCTGCGCGACGTCGAGCGGGCTGTGCAACAGCGAGCAGCTCGGCGCGATCCACAGCGCGTCGCCGAGCGTCGCGCGCGCAGCCTCGAGCTGGCCGAGCGCGGCGGACAGGTCGGCGCGCCACACGTTGCGGCCGTCGATGACGCCGGCCGACAGCACGCGATTCGCCGGCCAGCCCGGCAGGAAGGCATCGAGCTGTTCCGGCGCGCGCACGAGGTCGAGGTGCACGCCGGCCACCGGCAGCGCGGCGATCAGCTCGCGCTTGTCGGCGACGCCGCCGAAATAGGTCGCCAGCAACAGCTTGACCTTCGCCTCGGCCAACGTTTGGTACACCGGCGCGAACGCGGCGAGCCACTCTGCCGGCAGGTCCAGAGCCAGAATCGGCTCGTCGATCTGCACCCAGTCGACGCCCTCGGCGGCCAGCGCGTCGAGCACGCCGGCGTAGGCCTCGGCCAGGCGGGGCGCCAGTTCGAGCGGCGCGCTGCCGTCCTTGGCCTTGCCCAGCCACAACAAGGTCAGCGGGCCGACCAGCACCGGCTTGGCGGCGACGCCGAGCGCGCGCGCCTCGCGCACCTCTGCGACCAGGCGCGCCGGGTTGGCGAAGAAGGCGGTGTCGGCGCGCCATTCGGGGACCAGGTAGTGGTAGTTGGTGTCGAACCACTTGGTCATTTCCATCGCGTGGTGCGTCGCGTCGCCGCGCGCCAGCGTGAAGTAGCCCTTGAGGTCGAGCGAGGCCGCGTCGAGGCCGAAACGTTTCGGCAGCGCGCCGACCAGCACCAGCGCGTCGAGCACGTGGTCGTACAGCGCCGCGTCGCCGACCGGCACGCGCTCGACGCCGGCGCCGCGCTGCAGCAGCCAGTGCTTCTCGCGCAGGATGCGCGCGTGGTTCAGCAGCTCGTCGGCCGCGATCTCGCCCTTCCAGTAGCTCTCCAGCCAGAACTTCAGTTCGCGACGGGCGCCGACGCGGGGGAAGCCGAGGTTATGAACGGTACTCATCATGCAATCCTTTCTTCAGTTAACGGATGCATGATGCTGGGCACTCGTTTATGATTCAAACGCATTATTTTTGCGTTCAACATGAGGATCGTTCATGAATCAGTCGCCGCTCGAACTGCGCCACCTGAAGACCGTCGTCGCGCTGGCCGATACCGGCAGCGTGTCGCGCGCCGCCGAGCGGCTGTTCCTGACCCAGTCGGCGCTGTCGCACCAGTTGAAGCAGCTCGAGGCCGCCTACGGGCTCGAACTGTTCGCGCGCAAGAGCCAGCCCTTGCGGCTGACGCCGGCCGGCGAGCGGCTGCTGACGCTGGCGCGCCAGCTGCTGCCGCAGGTCGCCGCCGCCGAGCGCGACCTCGCGCGGCTGCGCGAGGGCGAGGCCGGCGAATTGCGCATCGCGGTCGAGTGCCACACCTGCTTCGACTGGCTGATGCCGGCGATGGACACCTTCCGCAGCCACTGGCCGGCGGTCGAACTCGACATCGTGTCGGGCTTCCACGCCGACCCGGTCGGGCTGTTGCTGTCCAACCGCGCCGACCTGGCGATCGTGTCCGATATGGAGCCCCAGCCCGGCGTCGTGCACCGGCCGCTGTTCGCCTACGAGATGGTCGCGGTGCTCGCGCGCGACCATCCGCTGGCGGCGAAGAAGTCGCTGGAGGCGGCCGACTTTGCCGGCGAGACGCTGATCACCTACCCGGTGCCGGACGACATGCTCGACCTGCTCAAAAAGGTGCTCAAGCCGGCCGGCGTGAACCCGAAGCGGCGCACCAGCGAATTGACGGTCGCCATCGTGCAACTGGTGGCGAGCCGGCGCGGCATCAGCGCGCTGCCGTTCTGGGCGGTGGTGCCGTATCTGGAGCGCGGCTACGTCGTCGCGCGGACTATCGCCGGCGGCTTGCAGAGCGAGCTGTACGCCGCGCTGCGCGAGGACGACGCGCGGCTGGCCTACCTGGACGACTTCCTCGCGACGGTGCGCGACACCAGCTTCGCCAGCCTGCCGGGGCTATCGGCGCTGGGCTGAGGCGCGCGATTGCAACGGTCATAGCAAGGGATGCAGAATGCAACTTTCCCGTCCGGCGACAATGCCATGCTCCTTTCCCCGGCCCGCTTCGCCGCCCTGCTCGCGCTGTTCGCCACGCTGCTTCCGCTCGCCGCCGTCGCGACGACGCCGCCGCAGCGGCCGGCGCGCGTGCTCTTGGTCAACTCCTACCACCCCGGCTACAAGTGGAGCGACGACATCGGCCAGGGGCTGTGGGACGGCCTGAGCCGCTCGGGGCGCAAGGTCGAGCTGTCGATGGAGTTCCTCGACAGCCGGCGCTTCCCGACCGGGCCGCACCGCCGCTCGCTGCTGACGGTGATGCAGACCAAGTACCAAAACTACCGGCCCGACCTGATCGTCGCCGCCGACAACGCCGCCTTCGACTTCATCACCCAACACCGCGCGGAGCTGTTCCCCGGCGTGCCGGTGGTGTTCTGCGGCTACAACAATCTGCGCCCGGAGGCGCTCGAGGGGCTGGAGCGCATCACCGGCGTCAACGAGGAGGTGAACATCGCGGCGACGGTCGACGCGGCGCTGGCGCTCCACCCGGCGACGCGGACGCTGGTCTTCGTGCTCTCGACCGGCGAGCTCAGCAGCGCGCGCCACGTGCCGCTGGTCGAGAAGGACGTCGCGCCGCGCTACCGGTCGCGCTACCGGATCGAGACGATCAAGGACGCGTCGATGGCCGAGATCCGGCGCCGGCTCGCCTCCGTCGGTCGCGACGCGCTCGTCTTCATCGCCGGCCAGACGCGCGACGCCGGGCTGGGCCGCGCGCTGACGCCCGAGGAAAACGGCCGGCTGATCGCCTCGGCCAGCCCGGCGCCGGTCTATTCCTTCTGGGACTTCTACCTCGGCACCGGCGTCGTCGGCGGGCTGGTGCTCAACGGGCGCGACCAGGGGCTGGCCGCCGCCGAGATGGGCGCGCGCATCCTCGAGGGCACGCCGCCGGAGGCGATCCCGCCGCTGATGAGCTCGCCGACCACCGCCCAGTTCGACTACCGCGCGATGCGGCGCCACGGCATCGCCGAGTCGGCGCTGCCGGCCGGCGCCGTCGTGCTGAACCGCCCCGCCTCGCTGTGGGAGCTGTACAAGTGGCAGATCGTCGCGTCGCTCTGCGCGCTGCTCACGCAGACGGCGTTGATCGTCGTGCTGCTGCGCCTGATGCGGCAGCGCCGCCAGGCGCTGGTCGAGCTGGAGCGCGAACGCGGTCGGCTCGAGGAGCGGGTCGTCGAGCGCACCGGCGAACTGGCGGCGCGCGGCGAGCAGTTGGCCGAGGCGGTCGCGGTACGCGACGCCATCCTCGACAACGCGGTGGTGTCGATCGCGCTCTTGAAGGGATGGCGCTTCGTCTGGCTCAACCCGCACATGGTCGACACCTTCGGCTACGCCGCCGGCGAGCTGATCGGCCAGACGCCCGAACGGCTGTGCGCCGCCCCCGGGGACTGGCGGCGCGCCGCCGACGACGCGCCGGCTGCGCTGCGCGGCGGCGGCCAGCAGGGCGAGTTCCTGCTGCGGCGCAAGGACGGCTCGACGCTGTGGTGCCTGATCAGCGGCCGTGCGCTGGACCCGGCCCACCCCGCGCGCGGGACGATCTACATCGCCGTCGACATCGACGCGCGCCACCACGCCGAGCACGCGCTGCAGGCGCTGAACGCGGAGCTCGAGCGGCTCGCCACCGTCGACCCGCTGACCGACCTGGCGAACCGGCGCAGCCTGCTGACGGCGCTGCAGCGCGAGGGCGAACGCGCGGCGCGCTACGGCACGCGCTTCTCGGTGCTGATGATCGACGTCGACCATTTCAAGACCATCAACGACGAGGACGGCCACGAGGCGGGCGACCGCGCGCTGCGCGGCCTCGCGCAGACGCTGGGCCAGACGGTGCGCGCGACCGACCTGGCCGGGCGCTGGGGCGGCGAGGAATTCCTGGTGATCTGCCCGGAAACCGGCCCCGGCGGCGCGCTGACGCTGGCCGAGACGCTGCGCGGCCGCGTCGAGGGCGCCGACTTCGGCCTGCCGCGCCGCGTAACGGTATCGATCGGCGTCGCCAGCAGCCACGCCGGCATCGCGCTGGACGCGCTGCTCAGGGACGCCGACGCGGCGCTCTACCGCGCCAAGGCCGCCGGGCGCAACCGCGTCGCGACGACGCGCCCGAGCGCCGAGCCCGCCGGCTGAGGCGGCGCCGGCACGCGAAACGCCCGGCCGAAGCCGGGCGTCCTTGGTCGTTCGCCTGCGCGCGGCTAGTCGCCGGCGCCGACCATGCCCGGCGTCATCATCACCCTGAGCACGCACTGCGCATCGCCGTTGCGCTCGCGCCGCTGTATCCACCACACCGCGCCCTTCTTGACGCTCCAGTCCTGCTCGGCGTCGGCCAACAACAGCGACGCGACGCGGCCCAGATAGGGCTGGTGACCGACCAGCACCACCGTGCCCTCAACCCGGGGCCAGCCGAGCGCGGCGAGCACGTCGGCGGCGCTCGCGCCGGGGTTGATCGCCGGCAGCACCTCGGCGTGCTTGCCCAGCGCGGCGCCGGTCTGCCGCGCGCGGCGCGCCTCGGACACCAGCAACCGGTAGTCCTCCGGCAGGCGCGGACGCAGCCAGGCTGCCATCGCGCCAGCCTGCTGCTGGCCCTTGCGGGTGAGCACGCGCGCCAGATCGTCGCGCCCTTCCTCGGCCTCGGCGTGACGCCACAGGATCAGTTCCATCTCGCTTCCCCCTCGTTTCCGGTCTGCCGCCACTGTAGCGCGGCGGCGTGTCTTTAGCATGTCAGAGCGTCACACGCCCATCCAGTGCAGCAGCACCGGCAGCAGGGCCGCCGTCGCGACGCCGTTCAGCCCCATCGCCAGCCCGGCGATCGCGCCGGCGCGCTCGGAGAGCTGGAAGGCGCGCGCAGTGCCGACGCCGTGCGCCGCCAACCCGGTCGAGAAGCCCAGCAGCCAGTCGTGCGCGAGGCCGAGCCGGTCGAACAGCGGCTTGACGACGATGGCACCGAACACGCCCGAGATCAGCACGAAGGCGGTGGCGAACTCGGGCACGCCACCGCTCTGCTCGGCCAGGCCGATCGCGAACGGCGTCGTCACCGAGCGCGGCGCCAGCGACAGCACCAGCTCGCGCGGCAGGCCGAACAGTTGGCCGAGCCCCGCCGCGCTGACGACGCCGACCACCGCGCCGACCAGCAGCGTCGCCGTCAGCGGCGCGAACGCGCGCTTGAGCCGCGCGAGGTTCAGGTAGAGCGGCACCGCCATCGCCACCGTCGCCGGGCTGAGCAGCCAGTAGACGACGCTCGCGCCCTGCATATAGGTCCGGTAATCGACGCCGGCCGCCAGCAGAAAGACGACCACCAGCAGCACGCCGACGAACACGCTGTGCAGCAGCGGCTTGCCGCCGGCGCGACGGTTGACCGCGAGCGCGATCCGGTAGGCGAGCAGCGTCAGCAGCAGGCCGAACAGCGGCGCGCTCTTCAGGTATTGCCAGCCCTCGTAAAGGTTCATGCGCCCTCCTCGTCGGCGGGCGCGTCCGCCAGCAGCGGATGGCCGGCGAGCAGCCGCCGCAGCAGCCAGGCGGACGCGAGCAGCGTCGCCAGCGTCGAGACCGTCAGCACCACGGCGAGCGCCGCCGCGTGCTCGGCCAACCGCGCCGACAGCAGCACCGCGCCGACGCCGGACGGGATGAACAGCAGCGACAGGTGCTGCATCAAGGGCGGCACATGCTCACGCAGGGTGAGCGGCACGCCGCGCCGCACGCACAGCGTGAGGAACAAGAGCAGCATGCCGAGCACCGAGCCCGGCAGCGGCAGCGCGAGGCTGCGCGCCAGGAATTCGCCGGCCAGGTAATAGCCGATCAGCCAGATGAGCGTTTCCAACATGATGTTTTTCTAATTGATAACCTTAGGGCAAAGCCGTGGGACAGCGCCCCGGCGGCTTTGGCATAATGCGCGCCATGAATCCGTCCACCTTTTGGGGCGATGCGCCCCCGGCCGTCCCGGCGGCCGTGTTGCCGTACCTGACCGAGGCCGGCTCGCTGACCGAGCGGCTGCTCGCCACCGGCCACCGCTTCGACGTCGTCGTGCGCTTCCAGGGCAGCGCGCCGCTGTTCGACGAGGAGAGCGCCGCGTTCGCGCTGCCCCGGGGCAGCATCGGCACCGTGCGCGAAGTCGTGCTGACGCTCGACGACACGCCGGTGGTGGTCGCGCGCAGCGCCGCCCGCCTCGGCTGCCCGGTGTGGAAGAGCGTGCTGACGCGCGGCACGCGCTCGCTCGGCCTCACGCTGTTCGGCGAGCTGCCGGCGCTCGCGCGCGCGCCGCTGCGCTACGCCGAGCTCGACGCGCGCCACCCGTTCTACCCGGCCGTCGTGCGCCAGGCGCGCCACGCCGCGCCGCGCTACCCGGCACGCCGCTCGCGCTTCACGATGCAAGGCGAATCGCTGCTCCTGTGCGAAGCCTTCCTGCCCGCCCTCGCCGACTTCCTGCCATGACTCCGACCGCCACCTTCGACCTTCGCGAACGCCTCGCCGTCTACGCGCAGCTGATGCGCATCGACAAGCCGATCGGCACGCTGCTGCTCTTGTGGCCGACCTGGTGGGGGCTGTGGCTGGCCGCCGGCGGCTGGCCGGGCTGGACGCTGTTCCTGATCTTCACCGCCGGCACCTTCCTGATGCGCTCGGCCGGCTGCGTGGTCAACGACTACGCCGACCGCGACTTCGACGGCGCGGTCGAACGCACCAAGAACCGTCCGTTCGCGCGCGGCGCGGTGACGAAGAAGGAGGCGCTGCTGCTGGCCGCCGGCCTGACGCTCGCCGCGCTGCTACTGATCCTGCCGCTCAACGCGCTGACGCTGCTGTTGAGCCTGCCGGCGGCCTTCCTCGCCGCCAGCTACCCGTTCACCAAGCGCTTCTTCCCGATCCCGCAGGCCTACCTCGGCATCGCGTTCGCCTTCGGCATCCCGATGGCCTTCGCCGCGATCCAGAACCACGTGCCCTTCGTCGCCTGGCTGACGCTCGTCGCCAGCGCGTTCTGGACCGTCGCCTACGATACCGCCTACGCGATGGTCGACAAGCCGGACGACCTCAAGCTCGGCACGATCAAGACCTCGGCGATCACCTTCGGCGACTACGACGTCGCCGCGGTGATGGCCTGCCAGGCGGTCTTCCTCGCGCTGATGGGCGTGGTCGGCCACGTCGCCGGTCTCGCCTGGCCCTACTACGCCGGCCTCGCCGCCGCCGCCGCCCTGGCGCTGTCGCAGTACCCGGCCGTCGCCAGCCGCGACCGCGCGCGCTGCTTCAAGGCCTTCCTCGACAACAACCGCGTAGGCGCCGCGATCTTCGCCGGCATCGCGCTGTCCAGCCTGGTCGGCTGAGCCGCCGCCCCCACCGTCAACAGGCTCGGCCAACCTTATCGAGGTTGGCCGAGCCTGTTCGCATCGCGCCCCTTCCTCCCTACTGCGTCCTAAACGGCACCGTGTAGCGCCGTCCTCCGGCCTCGAGCGTCATCAGCCAGTCGCGCGCGCCGGTCGCGCACACCGGCAGCGTCACCGTCGCGCGCCAGCCGCCGCCGTCGGCGACGAAGCGGTAGCGGTTGAAGCCCATGTCCATCGCCGGCATCGCGAACTCGGCGCTCGGCGGCTCGCCCGGCACGCCGTCGACGCGGATCTCGAACGGCGCCTCCTGGCGCGGCGGACGCGTGAACAGCAGCCGGCCGCCGCCGGGCAGCTCGCAGCCCTGCTGCGGCACGCAGTTGAGCGGCTCGGCCGCGACCGCGTCGCCGTCCTTCTGCCAGTACCAGCTGATCAGCAGGAACTTGAGCGCCGCGACGACGAGCAGCCCGACGCCGATCGCGCCCCATTTCAGTTGCGTGCGCGTCATCGCCACGCCCCCCGCATCAGCGCGACGCCCTGCGCGCCGTGTGCGAACGCGTCCGGCAAATCGGCCGCCGCGAGGCCGCCCAATGCGTACACCGGCAGCGGGCAGCCGTCGGCGAGCCGGCATTCGAAGCCGTCCCAGCCGAGCGGCGCGGCGCCCGGGTGCGTCGGCGTCGCCTTGACGTGGCCGAGCAAGAGGTAGTCGACGCCGAGCGCCTCGGCCTTCGCCTTGGATTCGGCGCCGTGGATCGACGCGCCGACCCACGCGAAGTCGGGGCGGCTGTCCGCCGCCATCAGCCGCGCCTCGGAAAGGTGCACGCCGTCGACCGGCAGCCCGGCAAGCCAGGCCGGATCGGCGTTGACGAACACCCGGCCGCCGGCCGGGCGCACCCGCGCGGCGACCTCGACGACGAAGCGCGCCAGCGCCTCGCGCGTGTAGCCCGGTTCGCGCACCAGCACCGCCGCCGGCGGGGCCTCGGCCAACCGTTTGAGAATGACTTCCTCGCCGACCTCGTGCGCGCAGCTGATCGGCAGCAGCGGCGGCAGCTCGAGCGCCTTCAGGATCGGCCCGTTGGCCGGCAGCATCGGACCGACGGTCAGTGCGCCCGGCGTCTGCCACGCGATGGTCTGCCCCTCGCGCATCTCGAATTCGCCCGTCCAGCGCCACACGCGGTAAAAGCGCAACCGCACGGTGGCGTGCTCGTAGACGTGCACCTTGGTCAGCCACGGCGTGGCTTCCTCGACGTCGATGCCGAGCTCCTCGTGGAACTCGCGTTTGAGCGCCGCGAACGGCGCCTCGCCCGGCTCGATCTTGCCGCCCGGGAATTCCCAGTAGCCGGCGTAGGGCTTGCCTTCGGGCCGGCTGCCCAAGAGGAAACGGCCGTCCTTGTCGATCAGCGTGCCGGCGACCACCTCGACGATCCGGCTCATGCCTCGGCCCCGGGGATCAAGGGCTTGCGCTCCGCCTCGTCGCGGCCGGCCCAGTCGCGCGCGAACTGGTAGGCGACGCGGCCGCTGCGGGCGCCGCGCGTCAGCGCCCACTGCAGCGCGGCGCGCTCGGCGCCCTCGTCCATCGCGAGGCCGTAGTGCGCGAGCCAGGCGGCGACCGCGTCGAGGTAGGCACCCTGGTCGAAGGGGTAGAAGGTCAGCCACAGGCCGAAGCGGTCGGACAGCGACACCTTCTCCTCGATCGCCTCGCCCGGGTGGATCTCGCCGTCGACGTTTTGCGACGCGAGGTTCTCGCTCATCTTCTCGGGCAACAGGTGGCGGCGGTTGGAGGTCGCCATCACCAGCAGGTTGTCGCACTGCGCGGCGATGCCGCCGTCGAGCGCGGTCTTCAGCGCCTTGTACGCGTCCTCGCCGTCCTCGAACGACAAGTCGTCGCAGAACAGGATGAAGCGCTCGGGTCGCTCGCGCACCGCGTCGACGATCAGCGGCAGGTCGACCAGATGCCCCTTGTCGACCTCGATCAGCCTGAGGCCCTCGCCGGCGAACTCGGCCAGCAGCGCCTTCACCAGCGACGACTTGCCGGTGCCGCGCGAGCCGGTGAGGAGCACGTTGTTGTACGGCCGGCCGGCGAGGAACTGGCGCGTGTTGCGGATCAGCTCGCGCTTCGGATGGTCGACGCGCGTCAGCGACGACAAGCGGATGGTGTGCGGCGAACGCACCGCCTCCAGCCAGCCGGCCAGGCCCTGGCGGCGCCAGCGGAAGGCGTGCGCCGACCAGTCGGGCTCCGGCACCGCCGGCGGCAGCAAGGGCTCGAGGCGCGCCAGCAACTGCTCGGCGCGGCTCAGGAAGGCTTCGAGTTTGTCCATCAGGGTAGAACTCCGCGACGGGGCCGGACAGCTACAGCGCCGGCCCCGCGAAGGGGTACAGGACGGACGGCGCGGCGGCCGCCCGGCACCGGAAGGGATCAGTCGCGCAGCGTGATCACCGGCCAGCCGCGCTCTTCTGCGGTCGCGCGCAGCACCTCGTCCGGGTCGACCGCCACCGGGTGGGTGACCTTCTCCAGCAGAGGCAGGTCGTTGCGCGAATCGCTGTAGAAGAACACCTTGTCGTAAGACGCGAGGCTCTCGCCGCGCTCGGCCAACCACGCTTCCAGCCGCGTGATCTTGCCGGACTGGAAGCTCGGCACGCCGGTCGGACGGCCGGTGAAGTTGCCGTTCCCGTCTTCTTCGAGCTCGACCGCGATCAGGTGCTCGACGCCCAGTTCGCGGGCAATCGGGCCGGTGACGAAGCGGTTGGTCGCGGTGATGATCATCACCACGTCGCCGTCGGCCTTGTGCGCGGCCAGCAAGTCGCGCGCCTTTTGCGGGATGATCGGCTTGATGTGCTCTTCCATGTACTGCGCGTGCAGCGCGTCCAGGCGCGCGCGGTCGAAGCGCGCCAGGGGCGTCAGCGCGAATTCGAGGAATTCGTGGATGTCGAGCGTACCGGCCTTGTACTGCTCGTAGAAGGCGTCGTTGCGCGCGTGGTAGACGTCGGCGTCCAGTAGGCCCTGCTTGATCAGGAAACGCGGCCATTCCACGTCGGAATCGCCGGCGATCAGGGTGTTGTCGAGGTCGAAAAGCGCAAGGTTCATGATGGGCTCGAAGTGGTTTGCAGGATATTCTTCACCAGCGGCACGGTGATCGGACGCCGCAGCGCCAGCGAATAGCGGTCGAGCAGGTCGATCATGTCGACCAGGCTCGCCAGGTCGCGCCGCCAGTGGGTCAGCAGGTAACGGAACACGTCGTCGGGGATCGCCAGCTGGCGGCTCTCGGCGTGGCGCGCGAGCGCGGCGAGCTTGTCGTCGTCCGACAGCGGCTTGACCTCGAACACTAGCCCCCAGCCGATGCGGGTGCGCAAGTCGTCGCGCAGCGCCAGCGCCATCGGCGGCCGGCGGCCGGCCATCAGGAGCCGCCCTTCGCCGGCTTCCTTGAGCGAGTTGTAGATCGAGAACAGCGTGATCTGGTCGTCCGGGTGCAGCTCGTCGACGTGGTCGACGGCGATGAAACTGGCCTCGCGCGCGAACTCGGGCAGCCGGTCGACACGCGCGTCGAGGTAGATCGACGCGCGCCCCAGCGCCTCGGCGTGCGCGATCCACGCCTGCAGCAGGTGGCTCTTGCCGCTGCCCGGCTCGCCCCACAGGTACAAAAAGCGCTCGGCTTGCGGGTCGATGAGGGCGGTCACCACCTCGCGGTTGCGCTCGGCGACGAAGCTGTCGAAGGCGGGCAGGGGTTCGGGCGTGAGATTGAGAACGAGTTGATCCATCCGGACGGCGGGCGATGCAAGGCTTCTGTCGAGAACGCCATTCTACGCGCAAGGGCAATTCGGCGAAACCGCGCGCGCCACGCGCACGCGGGGTTTCCCGGCTACTCGGGGAAACCCCGTCCCATTAAAATACAGGCACTTGGCGACCGGGACGCTCCCGTGCCGTCGCCGCGCGTTTCCACCCCGATCGCTCTTTGCGGAGTCCACCTTGAGCACGCAAACCCTCAGTTACCGCGATGCCGGCGTCGATATCGACGCGGGCGACGCGCTCGTCGAAAACATCAAACCGTTCGCCAAACGCACCATGCGCCCCGAAGTCCTCGGCGGCCTCGGCGGCTTCGGCGCGCTGGTGGAAATCAGCAAGAAATACAAGGAGCCGGTGCTGGTCTCCGGCACCGACGGCGTCGGCACCAAGCTGAAACTCGCCTTCGACTGGAACCGTCACGACACCGTCGGCATCGACCTCGTCGCGATGAGCGTCAACGACATCCTGGTGCAGGGCGCCGAACCGCTGTTCTTCCTCGACTACTTCGCCTGCGGCAAGCTCGACGTCCCGCAGGCGACCGAGGTGATCCGCGGCATCGCCGCCGGCTGCGAGCAGGCCGGCTGCGCGCTGATCGGCGGCGAAACCGCCGAGATGCCGGGCATGTACCCGGTCGGCGAATACGACCTGGCGGGCTTCGCCGTCGGCGTGGTCGAGAAGAGCCAGGTCATCACCGGCCGCGACATTGTGCCGGGCGACGTGGTGCTGGGCCTGGCGTCCAACGGCGCGCACTCGAACGGCTACAGCCTGGTGCGCAAGGTGATCGAGCTGGCCAAGCCCGACCTCGACGCGCCGTTCGACGGCGAGACGACGCTGCGCGAGGCGGTGATCGCGCCGACCCGCATCTACGTCAAGCCGCTGCTGTCGCTGATGGCCGAGCTGCCGGTCAAGGGCATGGCCCACATCACCGGCGGCGGCATCACCGAGAACGTGCCGCGCGTGCTGCCGGACAACGTCGTCGCGCAGATCGACAAGTCGGCGTGGACCTTCCCGAAACTGTTCCAGTGGCTTATGGCCGCCGGCAACGTCGAGTTCGCCGAGATGGTGCGCACCTTCAACTGCGGCGTCGGCATGGTGGTGATCGTCGCCGCCGAACACGCCGAGGCCGCCGCCGCCAAGCTGTCCGCCGCCGGCGAGACCGTGTACCGCCTGGGCCAGATCCGCGCCCGCGACGGCGAGGAACACCAGACGCAAGTCGCGTAAAGCGCGCCCGCGTCGCCCCTCTTGCGCTGTTCGCCCTCGCGGCGGCAGCGCTTTTCGTTTATAAGGGCGGGGCAAGACCTCGCGTCGTCCCCGTCCAACGCATCGCCCGCATCGACCATGAAAAACATCGTCATCCTGATTTCCGGCCGCGGCTCCAATATGCAGGCCATCGTCAACGCCCGGATCCCGGGCGCGCGCATCGCCGCCGTCGTCAGCAACCGCCCGGACGCGGCCGGCCTCGCGTGGGCGGCCGAACGCGGCATCGAGACCGCCGTGCTCGACCACAAGCGCTTCGACTCGCGCGACGCGTTCGACACCGCGCTGATCGAGACGATCGACCGCTACCAGCCCGACCTCGTCGTGCTGGCCGGCTTCATGCGCATCCTGACCGCCGGCTTCACCGGCCACTACGCCGGCCGGCTGATCAACATCCACCCGTCGCTGTTGCCGGCCTTCCCCGGCCTGCACACCCACCGACGCGCGATCGACGAGGGCTGCCTGATCGCCGGCTGCACCGTGCACCTGGTGACCGCCGAGCTCGACCACGGCCCGATCCTCGCGCAGGGCGTGGTGCGCGTGCTGCCCGGCGACAGCGAAGACGCGCTCGCCGCGCGCGTGCTGACGCTCGAACACGTGCTCTACCCGCGCGTGGTGTCGTGGTTCGCCGCCGGCCGCGTCGCGGTCGGCGCCGACGGCTCGGCCGACCTGTCCGCCGTCGACGCGGCCGAGCGCCTGCTGGTCGCCGACTGACACCGTCGCCATGCGCCGCCTGCGCCTCTTCGTCCTCGCGTTCGCCGTCTCGCTCGCCGTCCACGCGCTGCTGCTGGGCGGCGGCGACTGGCTGCCCGACATCGCGCTGCCGACGCCGCCCGAGCGGCTCGCGCCGATCACCGCGACGCTGGCGGCGCAGCGGCTGGACGAAACGCCGGCGGCGCCCTCCCCGCCCGGGGCCTTACCCGCCGCCGGCCCGGCCGAGCCCGCACCGGCCCGCCCAGCGCGGGCGGCGGCGAAACGCGACGCCTCCACCGCCGGAGACGCTGCGGCCCGGCACGAGGCGTCGGCCCCGGTTGCGGTGCGCCAGACGCCGCAACACGAAGCGGTCGGCGCCGCGCCGGCCGACGCCGACCCGCCGCGAACGGCCACCACCGGCCAGAACCTAGTCGAGCCCGGACGCTTTCCCTCGCAAATCGCCGTGCGTTATCGCGTGTATTACGGCAGACTGTCGACCGGCGGCAACGTCCGCTGGCAGGCTGAGGCTGGCCGTTACCGCCTCGACGCCTACCTGAGCACCTTCATCGGCCCCGACCTCCACTACCGTTCCGAGGGCCGGATAGGCGCCCAGGGCCTCGTGCCCGAACGCTACCAGGCCTGGCGCGACAGCGACGAACGCGAGAGCGCGACCTTCGACTGGGACGCCGGCCGCCTCGTCTACGGCGACCGCGACAAGGAAAAGCAGGACGCGCCCCTCGCCGGCGGCGCGCAGGACCTGCTGAGCATGGCCTGGCAACTGGCCGTCACCGGCGGCGCCGACCTCGGCGACACCGTGCAGCTCACCAACGGCCGCAAGGTCTACCGCTACCCGCTCCGGCTCGCCGGCCAGACGCGCTACCCGGACGAGAACGGCCTGACCGTGCTGGTGGTGCAAAGCCGGCACGAAGACGAACTGACCGAATTCTGGCTGGCGCCCGAGCTCAACAACCTGCCGGTCAAGATCGTGCGCATCGACAAGAACAAACGCATCGAGCAGCACGCCACGCGAATCGACATCAACGGCAAGTCCGTCTGGGACCTGCCGGCCAAGAACGACTGAAGACCCATGAGCCTCAAACCGACGCAACTGAAACACCTGGCCGAAGTGATCACGCGGCTGACCGCCTTCGACCGCCCGGCCGACGCCGTCCTGTCGGCCTACTTCCGCGAGAACGCCAAACTCGGCGCGCAGGACCGCCACCTGATCGCCGAGACCGCCTTCGCCTGCCTGCGCCGCTACGCACAGATGAGCGCGCTGTGCGGCCCGCACCCGACGGCGCGCAAGCTCGCGCTGGCGACGCTGACCCGCGTGCGCGGCATGAACCTGCGCGAACTCGAAGAGGCGCTGTCCAAGGGCGAGCGCGAGTGGGTGATCGAACTGAAGGGCAAAACGCCCGAGCTCGACCTCGCCGGCCAGACCGAACTGCCGGCCTGGGTGATCGAGCGCCTCGGCATCGACGACGAGGCCGAGATCCGCGCGCTCGCGCGCGGCCTGATGGAGTCGGCGCCGCTCGACTTGCGCGTCAACACGCTGAAGATGAAGCGCGACGCGGTGCTCGAGAGTCTCAAGGCCGGCGGCTTCGACGCCGGGCCGACGCCGTACTCGCCGCTCGGCATCCGCATGAAGGGCAAGCCGGCGCTGAACCGCCACCCGCTGTTCCTCGAGGGAGCGTTCGAGATCCAGGACGAGGGCAGCCAGTTGCTCGGCCTGATCACCGGCGCGCGCCGCGGCGAGATGGTGGTCGACTTCTGCGCCGGCGCCGGCGGCAAGACGCTGCTGCTGGGCGCGCAGATGGCCAGCACCGGCCGCCTGTACGCCTTCGACGTGTCGGAAAAGCGCCTGGCCAACCTCAAGCCGCGTCTGGCGCGCTCGGGGCTGTCGAACGTGCACCCGCAGCTGATCGCGCACGAGAACGACGCACGCATCAAGCGCCTCGCGGGCAAGGCCGACCGCGTGCTGGTCGACGCGCCGTGCTCCGGCCTCGGCACGCTGCGCCGCAACCCGGACCTCAAGTTCCGCCAGAGCCCCGAGAGCGTCGCGCGCCTGAACGCGATGCAAAAGAACATCCTCGAGAGCGCCGCACGGCTGGTGAAGGTCGGCGGCCGCCTCGTCTACGCGACCTGCAGCGTGCTGCCGCTGGAGAACCGCGACGTGGTGAACGCCTTCCTCGCCGCGCATCCCGAGTTCGAGCTGGTGCCGATGAGCGCGCTGTTGGCCGAGCACAAGGTCGCGCTCGACACCGGCGACTTCCTCGAAATGGCGCCGCACAAGCACGACACCGACGGCTTCTTCGCCGCCGCGCTGACGCGCAAGGGCTGAGCGCAGCGCCGGCGCGCGGCGTGGATTTGACCGGCCCGCCGCGCGCGCCCTAAAATAACCCATTGAAACAGTCAAGTATTCAACCTTCCGTTAAAGGGTTCCCGATGAGCGTGCAGGACACCATCCGCCAAACCGTCACCGACAATCCGGTGGTTTTGTTCATGAAGGGCTCGGCCCAGTTTCCGCAGTGCGGCTTCTCGGCGCGTGCGGTGCAGATCCTGGCCGCCTGTGGCCGCGAGGACTTCGTCACCGTCGACGTGCTGGCCGACCCGGAGATCCGCCAGGGCATCAAGGATTACTCGAACTGGCCGACCATTCCGCAGCTGTACGTGAACGGCGAGTTCATCGGCGGCTCGGACATCATGTTCGAGATGTTCCAGTCCGGCGAACTGCAGACGCTGCTCGGCCAACCGCAGCAGCAATAAGGCCGCGGCGCCATCCGGGCGCCTACGCATTCGCACCGGCGGCGGTGGGCGAATACAATCGACGTATTCGCCGGCCGCCGCCGGTTTACCGTTTCCCGCCCCGGGCGATCTCGATGGAGTCATGCCGATGTTGATGGAACTGGAACGCGCCTCGCTGTTGGTGATCGACGTTCAGGAAAAACTGGTGCCGGCCGTGTTCGACGCCGACGGTCTGGTCGCGCGCGCGCGCTGGCTGGTCGAGGTCGCCGCCGAACTCGGGCTCGCGACGGTGTTTTCCGAGCAGTACCCGAAGGGCCTCGGCCACACGCTGCCGGCGCTGCTCGACGCCGCGCCGGGCGCGACCGTGGTCGACAAGCGGCACTTCTCCTGCGTCGCGGCCGACTGCCTGCCGGCCAGCCTGCTCGAGCGCGAGCAGATCATCGTGTGCGGCATGGAAACGCATGTGTGCGTGCTGCAGACGGTGCTCGAGCTGCGCCGCGCCGGCAAGAAGGACGTTTTCGTGGTCGCCGACGCGGTCGCCAGCCGCTCGCGCGAGAACCACGAGCTGGGCCTGGCGCGCATGCGCGACGCCGGCGCGCACATCGTGTCGCGCGAGATGGTGCTGTTCGAGCTGCTGCGCTCGTCCGGCCACGAGCGCTTCCGCCACCTGAGCCAGACCTACCTGACCGGCGAGCAGCCCTAAACCGCGCCCCGCCTTGCCGCGAAAACGCCTCGGCCAACCCTTGATGGGTTGGCCGAGGCGTTTTCGCGTCGCGCCCCCCTCAGCCGACGAGCGCCGGCGACGGCGCGATGCGGCCGTCGACCAGATTCACCCTGCGCGGGCAGTCTTGCGCCAGCCGCTCGTCGTGAGTGACGACCAGGAAGGTGACGCCCTGTTCGCGGTTGATGTCGTGCATCAGCGCGAACACCTCGGCGGCGGTCTGCGTGTCGAGGTTACCGGTCGGCTCGTCGGCCAGCACCAGCCGCGGCCGGTTCGCCAGCGCGCGCACGATCGCGACGCGCTGCTGCTGGCCGCCCGACAGCTGCACCGGCCGCTTGCCGGCATGCTCGGCCAGGCCGACGCGCTCGAGCAAAGCCAGCGCGTGCTCGCGTGCGCCCGCGGGCAGCCGCCCCGTGCCGGCGAACACCGGCATCAGCACGTTCTCGAGCGCGGAAAAGGCCGGCAAGAGGTGGTGGAACTGGAACACGAAGCCGAGGTAGCGGTTGCGCAGCCGCGTGCGCGCGTCGTCGTCGAGCGCCTCGGCGCGTTCGCCGGCGATGGTCAGCGCGCCGTCGTTCGGCGGCTCCAACAGGCCCATGATGTTCAGCAGCGTCGACTTGCCCGAGCCGGACGGCCCGGCGAGGCTGACGAACTCGCCCTCGTGCAGGACGAGGTCGACGCCGTGCAGCACCTCGACCCACGGCGCCTCGCCGCCGCCGTAGCCCTTGCGCACGCCCTCGAGCCGGATCACCTCAGCCATGGCGGATCGCCTCGACCGGGTCGAGCCGCGCGGCGCGCCACGCCGGCGCGAACGCCGACAGCACGCCGACCGCGCTGGCGACGCCGGCGGTGACGTAGAACAGTCCGGGCGTGATCACGACCGGGAACAGCGGGCTGCCATCCGGCGTGATCGCGATGCGCGAGAGGCCGACCGCCATCGCCGCGCCGAGCGCGGTGCCCAGCAAGGAGCCGACGCCGCCGACCAGCGCGCCCTGCAGCAGGAAGATCGCGCGGATACGCGAGGCCGGCGCGCCCATCGCGCGCAGGATGCCGATCTCGCGCTGCTTTTGGACCACCGACACCACCAGCACGCTGGCGATGCCGAGCGCGACGGCGAAGGTGACGAAGACGCGGATCATCATGCTCGACGCGCTCTGGCTCCTGAGCGCGACCACCAGTTGCGCGTTGTTGTCCTGCCAGCTGTCGGCGTCCAGCCCGGTCAGCGCGCGCGCGCGCGCCTTGAGCGCGTCGGCCTCGAACAGGTTGTCGGCGCGGAAGTACAGCTCGGTGACCTCGAGCCGGTAGCCCAGCAGGCTCTGCGCGGCGCGCAGCGGCAGCAGCGTCCAGCGCCGGTTCAGGTCGCGCAGACCGAAGTCGAGCACCGCGCCGACGGTGAAGGTCTGCGCCGCGCCGGTCGCCGACAGCAGCCGCAGCCGCGAGCCCGGCGCCAGCCCGAGCTCGCGCGCCAGCTCGCTGCCTATCATCACCGTGCCGGTCGGCAGCGCGATCGCGCCGGCCTTCAGCTTGGGCGCCAAGGGCACGATGCGCGCGTAGTCGTCGAGCTCGACGCCGATCAGCGACACCGACTTGTTGATCCCGCCGCGCGTCGCGAAGCCCGGCCCGGACGCGATCGCCGCGCCGGACGCGATGCCCGGCAGCGCGCGCACCGCGTCGAGCCGCTGCTGCCAGTCGTCTATCGTGTTCTCGCGCTGCGTGCGTTTCTCGACCTCGGCCCGCACCGCGCCGCCGGCCGGCGGCGCGATGAGCCGACGGTTCTCGTCCTCGCGCGGCTTGAGCACCAGGTGGGCCTGCGTCGACAGCGTCTTGTCGATGATGTTGGCCTGCAGGCCGGCGACCACCGCGGTAATGTAGACCACCACCGCGACGCCGATCGTCACGCCGGCGAGGATCAGCGCGGTCTGGAAGCGCCCCTCGCGCATCAGCCGGAAGGCGACGGTGACGACGAAGCTCACGGCGACACCTCGCGCGCACGCGCGCCGGGCGCGAGCCCGGGCGGCGCGACGACGACCCGCTCGCCGCCCGACAAGCCGTGCCGGATCTCGACGCGGCCGTCGCGCGGCGTATCGGCGTCGACGCGGCGAAAGACCAGCCGGCGCCCGTTAAGCAGCAGCACGCCGGCGGCGCCGTCGTGGCGGACGAGCGCGCCGGCCGGCAGCAGCAGCGCGCGCGCGCGGCGCGCGACGACGAGCTCGGCCGACACCGTCATACCCGACTTGAGCCAGGCCGGCGGCGCGCGCGGCACGAGCGCCACCTCGACCGTGCCGCGGTCGCGGTCGACCTGGGCGGCGACGCGCGCGACGGTCGCGTCGAACGGCGCGTCCGGGTAGGCGTCGGCGGCGACGCGCGCCGCCTGGCCGGGCGCGAGCCGCGCGAGGTGGCGCTCGTCGACGTCGAGGCGGATCTCGGGCGCGCCGGCGGCGACGAAGGCGAGCACGCCGCGCCCGGCGGCGACCACGTCGCCGACGTCGACGTCGCGGCGCACCAGCACGCCGTCGTCGGGCGCGCGCAGCGTCAGCTGGCCGCGCCGGCTGCGACTGGCGGACAACTGCGCGAGCGCGGCGTCGGCCTGGCGCCGCGCCTGCTCGGCGCGCAGACCCTCGGCGTCGAGCGCCGCGCGGCTGACGAAACCCTGCGCGAACAGCTCGCGCTGCCGCGCCAGCTGCCGTTCGGCCTCGGCGCGCGCCGCGCGCGCCGCGGCAAGGTTGGCCGAGGCCTGCGCCTCGGCGGCGGCCGCCTCCTCCGATTCGAGCCGCAGCAGCACGTCGCCGCGCGCGACCGCCCTCCCCTCGGCGACCGGCGTCGCGGTCACGCGCGCCGTCTGCGTCGGCCCGAGCAACGTCTCGGCCGGCGCGCGCACGCGGCCGCTCGATACCACCGTTTCGAGCAGCGGCGCGAAACGCGCGACCTCGACCGTCACCGCCGTGCCGCGCCACCACCACGCCCACGCCAAAACGCCGCCCACGGCGGCGGCGAAGAGCAACAGCAAGCGGCGGGAAAAAATGCGTCGCATCGGGACGGTTCGCGTTAGCATGCGGGGTTTGTCATCAACCACAAGGAAACGACGTCATGGCCCTTTTTCAAGACGTGCTGGCCACCTTGCCGGCCTGCGATCACCTCGAGGCGCTGGAACTGCGGGACGCGAACGGCGAACTCGTCGCGCGCCTGGCGAACCAGCCGGGTACCGCCGGTTCGGTCCGCGTCTACCACGCGCTGTTCCAGACTTTCGGCGCGATCGACGCCGCCGCCGCCGCGCGCGGCATCGAGCTTTATGCCGAGCACAGCGACGACGCGCGCGCGCATCCGGGCAAGCATCCGAACATCGACCGCCTGTTCGCGATCGTCGCCGGCGCGCCGGCGCTGTCCGTCGCCCTGATTCAGCGTAGCTGAGGCGGCCGGGCTCGGCCAACGCCACACCGGCCGCAAAAAAACGGGCAAGCGCAAGCTTGCCCGTTTTTCGTGTCACGCCCCGCTCAGCGGCCGCCGCCGCGCGGCGCCTCGACCTTGTAGCGCGGCGGCAAGAGCAGCGCCGGGATCTCGCGGCGGCGCGCACCGGGGCGGGCGAGCGCGCGGCGCGGCGCCGCCGGCTCGGACAGCGCCGCGCTCGCGGCGGCGCCGTTACCACGCTGTGCGCCCTGGCCGCGCGGTGCCGCCGCTGCGGCAGGCGCGGGCTGGCGCGGCGCCGGCTCGGCGGCCTTGGCCGGACGCGGCATCCACGACGGCCAGAAGCCGTCGACCGGCTCGGGCTTGAGCGTCTGGCGCGTCAGCTTCTCGATCGCGTCGAGCTGCTTGCCCTCGTCCTCGCCCATCAGCGAGATCGCGACGCCCGACGCGCCGGCGCGGCCGGTGCGGCCGATGCGGTGCACGTAGTCCTCGGGCGAGTTCGGCAGCTCGTAGTTGACGACGAAGGGCAGCTCGGAGATGTCGAGGCCGCGCGCGGCAACGTCGGTGGCGACCAGCACGCGCAAGTCGCCCGACTTGAACGCCGCCAGCGTCTCCAGCCGCGCGCCCTGCGCCTTGTCGCCGTGGATCGCCTCGACCGACAGACCGTCGCGCTTGAGGTCGCGCGCCAGCGTATCGACGCTCTGCTTGGTCTTGCAGAACACGATCACCTGGCTCATCTGGCGCGTCTTGATCAGGTGCGACAGCAGGTAGCGCTTGCGATTGGCGTCGACCGCGTACACATGCTGCTCGACCTGCTCGTTGGTCTGGTTCTGGCGCGCGACCTGCACCAGCTCCGGCGAGTGCATGAAGTCCTCGGCCAACTTCTTGATCTCGGGCGCGAAGGTGGCCGAGAACAGCAGCGTCTGACGGTTTTTCGGCAGCAGGCCGAGGATCTTGCGGATGTCGTTGATGAAGCCCATGTCGAGCATGCGGTCGGCTTCGTCGAGCACCAGCATTTCCACGCGGTTCAGGTGGATGGTCTTCTGCTGCACATGGTCGAGCAGGCGGCCCGGCGTCGCGACGACGATCTCGACGCCGCGGCGCAGCGCCTCGGTCTGCGGGTCCATGTTGACGCCGCCGAACACGACGACGTGCCGCAGCGGCAGGTACTTGGTATAGGCGGCGACGTTGACCGCGATCTGGTCGGCCAGCTCGCGCGTCGGCGACAGGATCAGCGCGCGCACCGGGTGCATCGCCGGCGAGGCGCTCGAATTGGCGAATTTCTTCAGCCGCTCGAGGATAGGCAGCATGAAGGCGGCGGTCTTGCCGGTACCGGTCTGGGCGGCGGCCAAGAGGTCGCGCCCGGTCAGCACCTTGGGGATGGCAGCGGCCTGGATCGGCGTCGGCTGCGAATAGCCCAGCTCCTCGATCGCCCGCTGGATCTCGGGCGCCAGGCCTAGCTCGGCAAAGGACATGTCGGACTCCTGACAACAAAGCCGGGTGCGCCTTCCGTCATCCGGACGACGCACCCGTGCAGTTCATTCAATCAATGGCAGCGGCTCAACCCAGTTGCTGGGCGAGGCTCAGAAGGAAGATCGCCGCCAGCCACAGCAGCACCGTGCGCCACACCAGGCCGACTGCGCTCTTCAGGTAGTTCGGGTCGGCCTCGTCGCCGACGCCGAGTTCGGGGCGGAACTTGACCGTGTAGTCCTGGCGCAGCGGGTCGCCGAGCTTGACGCCGAGCGCGCCGGCCGCCGAGGCGAGCAGGATGCCGTTGGCGTAGTTGCCCCAGGTGCGGGCCTGCGAGCGCCAGCAGTACACCGCGTCCTCGAAGTCGCCCATCACCGCGAAGCTCGCCGCGGTCAGCCGTACCGGCAGCCAGTCGAGCCAGCCGAGCGCGCGGCCGGCGAAGCGGCCGAAACGGTCCTCGTCCTGCAGCCGCTCGCCCCACTTGTGCCCCAGCATCAGCGCGAGGCGATAGAGCACCGCGCCGACCGGGCCGGGCAACAACACGAACCAGAACATGGTGCCGAACACGTGGCGGTAGCTGTCGACCACGCCCTGCTCGATCGCCAGCCGCGAAATCTCGCCGACCGACAGCTCGGCGGTCGGCTGGCCGGTCCACTGCGCGAGCGTCTGGCGCGCGTCGAGGTCGCGCCCCTCGGCCAGCGCCTGCGAGATTTCGGAGAACGCGCTCGAGAAGTGGCGGAAGCCCATCGTCAGATAGAGCACCAGCACGTTCCACGCGAAGGCCAAGATCGGGGTGAGGGCGTAGAGCGCCCAGTACACGCCGAGGGTGACGAGCACCGGCGGCAGCACGGCGACGAGCCACGCGACCACGCCGTGCCGGTTGGAGCCGGCGTTGAGCGTGCGTTCCAGGTGGTTGGCGTAGCGGATGAACAGGTGCCAGACGCGGTTGCGGTTGCCCAGCGGACGCAACTGTTCGAGCGCCAGCGCCACGATCAGCGATAACAGGGTCATGGATGCTTAGGGTTCTTGTGTGGCCCGGGACCGAAGATACCACAAGGAGGACGCCGCGCCCACCGATGCGCCGCCGGCGCGGACGACGGCCGGCGCCGCTCGCCAGCGGCAACGCGCGCGCGAAGCGGTCTTCAGGCCGAGCCCAGGTGGCGGCCGCCGGACAGCACCGCGCCCTGGCTGCCGTCGCGGTGGTAGCTGACGGTGGCCGCCGCCGCGCTCTTGAGCACCGTCAGCGCCTCCTCGACCTGGTCGAGACGTTGGCCGAGCAGCCCGCCGTTGTGGGCGTTGAGCGCGCGCGCGCGCGCCAGCGCCAGCTCGAGCGCCTCCCAGGCCGCGAGCGCGTCGGGCCGCCCGGCGAGCCAGGCGTGCAGGCGCGCGGCGTCGCCAAGGCCGGCGGCGCGCATCGCGTCGGCGCGCGCGCGCGACGGCGCAGCCAGCGCGGCCAGCTGCGCGGCCTTGCGCTCGGACAGCGCGAGCAGCGCCTGCGCGTCGCGCCCGAGCAGCGCGCGCTGCTCGTCCTCCAGCGTCTGCGACAGCGCGGCCAGCAGGCCGGCCTCCTCGCGGCACAGCGCGGCGAAATGTTCGGCGGCGTCGTTCATCGGTGGCTTCCGTGGCAAGGACGCGCGCCCGCCACGGCGGCGGGCGCGCAAAGGGTGGGGACGGTCAGCGGCCCAGGAGTTCGCGGGCGCTGTCGATCAGCTTGTCGGCGATCGCGCCGGCGTCGATCTCGAAGCGGCCCTCGGCGATCGCCTGCTTGATCGCGTCGACCTTGGCCGCGTCGAAGCCCGGCTCGGCGCCGAGGCTACGCTCGATACGGCCTATCTTGCTCGCCAGCGGGTTGATCTCGACGCTGTCTTGCGCGGCGTCGGCCCTGACCGGCTCGCGCGGCGCGGACTTGGTCGGCCCGGTGTAGTTCGCCAGGGCCTTGCCCAGGGTGTCGATTTTCATGGCAAAACCTTATGCAGCAATTCCATGTCCTCATTATCGGCGCGAAACGGCGCAGCTTGAGCTTTTTCTCAAAACGGCAGCCTGACGCTGCCGTCCGCCTGTACCCGGCCGCGCACCTGACGGCCCGACGGCATGCGCACCGATACCTCGTCGCCGGCCGCCGCGTTGCCGAGCGCCTTGCCCTGCGCGCTGACGACGAAACCGTCGCTTTGCGCGCGCACCAGCACCGGCTGGTTGCTGCGCACGACGATGGGCGCGACGAGCATGAAGCGGCGCAGCCACGCGCCCTCGGGCAGACCGCTCTTGACCACCTGGCCGACCGCCGCCTCGGGGGCATCGAGCACCTGGCCGCCGAGCGCCGGATTCGGCAGCGGCGCGAGCTTCAGGTCGGCGGCGCTCAGCGTCTCGCCGGCCTGGATGCGCCGCGTCGTCACCACGCCGACGCGCGCCTCGCCGATCGAAACCGGGTAGCGCAGCTGCCAGCCGGCGGCGGCGCAGCCGACCTCGACGAAGGTGTTGCCGCTCTGCGCGGCGCCGGCCGGCCAGGACACCTGCGGCGCCGCGCAGGCCGGCAGCGCGAGGCGGCCCGCCGGCCGTCTGAGCTGGTAGCTCACGCCGCGCGGCGCGAGCTCGGCGTCGAGGAAGGCGCGCACCGGCGCGTCGAGCGCGGCCCAGCCGCCGCTGGCCAGGGCGGGGACGGCGAACGCGCAGGACAGCGTCGCCGCCAACAGTCGCGAAGTCTTCATGGCGTCCATTCTACGGCGCTTCGCCGCGCATGAAAAACGGCCGCCCGAAGGCGGCCGTCGGCGTCTGCCGGCCGAGCTTGGCCGAGCGGGACGATCAGGCGCTCAAGGCGCGCTCGATATAGGCCTTGACCTCGCCGACCGCGTTGGCGCCGAACTCGGTCACCTTCTGCGGCAGGTCTTCGATGCCGTCGAAACCGGCCGGACGCGGCGGCTGCTTGCCGAGCGCCTCGACGATGGTGTCGGCGAACTTGGCCGGCAGCGCGGTCTCGAGGCACACCACGATCTCGCCCGGCTGGCGCACGTCGCGCGCGACCTTGATGCCGTCGGCGGTGTGGGTGTCGACCACGACGCCGTCCTCGGCGTCGACCCGGCGGATGGTCGCCAGGCGGTCTTCGTGGCTGCTCTTGCCCGACACGAAGCCGAAGCGCTCGCGCACCTCGGCCAACTTCGCCGACAGGTCGAAGCCTTCGCCCGAGTCGACCTTGGCCCACAGCGCGCGCACCTGTTGCGGATCGCGGCCGACCAGGTCGAACACGAAGCGCTCGAAGTTGGACGCCTTGGAGATGTCCATCGACGGGCTGGAGGTGATGTAGGTCTCGCTGCTCGCGCGCGGACGGTAGACGCCGGTACGGAAGAACTCGTCGAGCACGTCGTTCTCGTTGGTGGCGACGATCAGGCGCTCGACCGGCAGACCCATCTGGCGCGCGATATGGCCGGCGCAGACGTTGCCGAAGTTGCCCGACGGCACGCAGAAGCTGACCTTCTGCTCGTTGCTGTCGGTGGCGTTGAAATAGCCCTTGAAGTAGTACACCACCTGGGCGACGACGCGCGCCCAGTTGATCGAGTTGACCGTGCCGATCTTGTACTTGGCCTTGAAGGCGTGGTCGTTCTGCACCGCCTTGACGATGTCCTGGCAGTCGTCGAACACGCCCTCGATCGCGAGGTTGTGGATGTTCGCGTCCATCAGGCTGTACATCTGCGCGCGCTGGAAGGCGCTCATCTTGCCGGCCGGCGACATCATGAACACGTTGACGTTGTGCTTGCCGCGCATCGCGTATTCGGCGGCGCTGCCGGTGTCGCCCGAGGTGGCGCCGACGATGTTGAGCTGCTCGCCTTTTTTATCCAGCACGTACTCGAACAGGTTGCCGAGCAACTGCATCGCCATGTCCTTGAACGCCAGCGTCGGGCCGTTGGACAGTTCGAGGATCACGAGGCCGTCGTTCAGGCGCTTGACCGGTGTGATGTCGGCCGAGCCGAACACCTCGGCGGTGTAGGTGCGCGAGACGATGTCGCGGAGGTCCGCCGCCGGGATGTCGTCGGCGAACAGGCTGATGATCTCGAAGGCCAGCTCGGCGTACGACAGGTCGCGCCAGGCGTCGAGCTGGGCTCGGCCAACCTTGGGGTAGCTTTCCGGCAGCGCGAGGCCGCCGTCGGGCGCGAGGCCCATCAGGATGGTGTCGGAGAACGGCAGCGGCGCGAGGCCGCCGCGGGTACTGATGTAGCGCATGATTCCTTACCGAAATTTGAAGCTGCAGGCGAGCGCCGCCCGCTCGAGGAGGCCCTTGAGGCGGGCGTCCTCCTTGACCTTGATCTCGCCGCCGATGATGCCGATCACATCCTCCTTGGACAGCGCGGCGCTGACGCGCTCGGCGGTACAGCCGCACACGCGCTGCGGGTTCGAACCGGTCAGCAACTTGCCCCAGCTCGAATCCTGCGCCTTGTTCACGCACAGCAGGGTCAGGCCCTTCTGCGTGATCTCGCGACCCTGCCCGGCCAACGGTTCGGCGGCGACGCCGCCGGCGAGGGCGACGAGCGCCGCGGCGGCGGCGATGAAGGCCTTAGCCATTGAGTTCTTCCATGCGGATGCGCACTACCTTGCCCGCCACCGACTCGAGCGCCTCGATCGCGGCGATCGCGGCGTCGACCTTTTTCTCCTCGACGCGGTGGGTCAGCAGCACGACCTCGGCCGGCGCGGCCGGATTCACGCCCTTCTGGATCACCGCCTCGATCGAGATGCCCTGCTCGGCCAACAGGCGGGTGATGTCGGCCAGGACCCCGGTGCGGTCGGCCGCCTCGATGCGCAGGTAGTAGCTGCTGACGACCTCGGCGATCGGCAGGATGGTCAGGTCCTGCAACTGGTCCGGCTGGAACGCCAGGTGCGGCACGCGGTGTTCCGGGTCGGCGGTCGCCAGGCGGGTCACGTCGACGATGTCGGCGACCACGGCCGACGCGGTCGGCAAGGCACCGGCGCCGGCGCCGTAGTACAGCGTCGGGCCGACGGCGTCGCCCTTGACCAGCACGGCGTTCATCACGCCGTTGACGTTGGCGATCAGGCGCCCTTCCGGGATCAGCGTCGGGTGCACGCGCAGCTCGACGCCCTTGTCGGTGCGGCGCGTCAGGCCCAAGAGCTTGACGCGGTAGCCCAGTTCCTCGGCGTACTTGATGTCGCGGCCGTCGAGCCGGCTGATGCCCTCGAGGTAGCACTTGTCGAACTGCATCGGGATGCCGAACGCGAGCGCGGCCATGATGGTCAGCTTGTGGCCGGCGTCGTGGCCCTCGACGTCGAAGGTCGGATCGGCTTCGGCGTAACCCAGGCGCTGCGCCTCCTTGAGCACGTCGGCGAAGTCGCTGCCCTGCTCGCGCATCTCGGTCAGGATGAAGTTCGAGGTGCCGTTGATGATGCCGGCGATCCACTCGATGTGGTTGGCCGACAGGCCCTCGCGCAGCGCCTTGATGATAGGGATGCCGCCGGCGACCGCCGCCTCGAAGGCGACGGTGACGCCCTTCTCCTGCGCCTTCGCGAAGATCTCGTTGCCGTGGATGGCCAAGAGCTTCTTGTTGGCGGTGACCACGTGCTTGCCGTGCTCGATCGCCTTGAGGACGACCTCCTTGGCGACGGTGTCGCCGCCGATCAGCTCGACCACGATGTCGACTTCCGGGTGGGTGGCGACGGCGAAGGCGTCGTCGACCAGCAGCACGTCGTCGCCGCACACCTCGCGCGCGCGCACGAGGTCGCGGTCGGCCGCCATGAACAGGCGGATCTCGCGGCCGGCGCGGCGGCTGATTTCCGCGGCGTTGCGTTTGAGCACGGTGGCGGTGCCGCCGCCGACGGTGCCCGCGCCAATCAGGCCAACATGGATCGGCTTCATCGAATTCTCCCTGGTTCGTCTAATGGTCTGGCAGTTCAAGACCGCCTGGCGAGCCGCTGCGCCTAGCGGCGGCTCGCCGGGCGGCCCTGCGAGAGGGCCGCTCCGGGACTACAGCGTGCCGTGGCGGCGGCGGTAGTCCTCGAGGAAGCGGCCGATACGGCCGAAGGCCTCGGTCAGGTCGTCGGTATTGGGCAGGAACACGACGCGGAAATGGTCCGGCGCGATCCAGTTGAAGCCGGTGCCCTGCACCAGCAGCACCTTCTCCTGCTGCAGCAATTCGAGGATGAACTGCTGGTCGTCGACAATCGGGTACATCTCGGGGTCGAGGCGCGGGAACAGGTAGAGCGCGCCCTGCGGCTTGACGCAGGAGACGCCGGGGATCTCGGTCAGCATCTTGTACGCGAGGTCGCGCTGGCGCCCGAGGCGGCCGGTCGGCAGCACCAGGTCGTCGATGCTCTGGTAGCCGCCCAGCGCGGTCTGGATCGCGTACTGGCCGGGCGCGTTCGCGCACAGCCGCATCGACGCGAGCATGTTCAGCCCCTCGATGTAGTCGCGCGCGTGCTTCTTCTCGCCCGACACGCTCATCCAGCCGGCGCGAAAGCCGCAGGCGCGGTAGTTCTTCGACAGGCCGTTGAAGGTGACGCACAAGACGTCGGGCGCCAGGCTGGCGATCGAGGTGTGCTTCGCGCCGTCGTACAGCACCTTGTCGTAGATTTCGTCGGCGTAGATGATCAGCTGGTGGGTGCGCGCGATCTCGACTAGCCCAGCGAGGATCCAGTCCGGGTACAGCGCGCCGGTCGGGTTGTTCGGGTTGATGACGACGATGGCTCGCGTGGTCGGCGTGATCTTGGCGCGGATGTCGTCAAGGTCGGGCAGCCAGCCGGCCGACTCGTCGCAGCGGTAGTGGGTTGCGCGGCCGCCGGCGAGGCTGACCGCCGCCGTCCACAGCGGGTAGTCCGGCGCCGGCACCAGCACCTCGTCGCCGTTGTCGAGCAGCGCCTGCATCGCCATCACGATCAGCTCGGACACGCCGTTGCCGATGTAGATGTCCTCCATGCCGACGCCCGGCAGCTGCTTTTCCTGCGCGTAGTGCATGATCGCCTTGCGCGCCGAGAACAAGCCCTTCGAGTCGGTGTAGCCCGAGGCGTTCTGCAGGTTGGCGATCATGTCCTCGATGATCTCGTCGGGCGCGAAAAAGCCGAACGGCGCCGGGTTGCCGATGTTCAGCTTGATGATGCGATGGCCTTCTTCCTCCATCGCCTTGGCGTGCTCGAGCACCGGGCCGCGGATGTCGTAACAGACGTTGGCGAGTTTCTGCGATTTGTGGACGGGCTGCATGCTGGCTTACCGATCTTTGTCGACGCCGCCTGACGAAGCGGCTGTATAGGTTGATGTCCGATGGGTGGTGCGAAGTCCTGGCCGGCACGGGCCGCGTGGGCGCCAGGGCGGGTATAATCGTATCCGAATCCGTGGTGCGCTGCACGAACCTGTCGACGGCGGCGGCGCGCCCAGCCAAAGCGAGACCCTGCCCCATGAAACTGCATCAATCCAAGCTCAACGGCAACCTGTTCACCGGCTACGGCGACGGCTTCGTGCTGATCAACGCCGAGCGCCACGAAGGCAGCCTCGTCGTCACCGCCGACAGCGTCGCGCCGTGGGCGCCGGCCAGCTTCGACGCGCTCGAGGCCGAGCACTTCGCCGCCATCGCCGCGCTCGCGCCCGAGGTGGTACTGTTCGGCAGCGGCAAGACGATCCGTTTTCCGCACCCGCGCCTGACCGCCGCGCTGACCGAGCACGGCGTCGGCGTCGACGTGATGGACACCCAGGCCGCCTGCCGCACCTTCAACATCCTGATGGCCGAGGACCGCAAGGTGGTCGCGCTGCTGCTGACCTGAGCGGCCCCCGAACCGCCACAAAAGCCAAAAGCTTGGCCGAGCCCCGCGACGCGGGCTCGGCCAAGCTTTTTGCCGGGCGCCGGGCGCGCGCCAAGAAAAGGGCCGGGCGCAATGCCCGGCCCTGCCCCGTCGCCCCGCCCCCGCGCTCAGCGCCAGAACAACAGGCCGAGCAAGAGGAGCGCGATCACGCCCAACAGGAAGTTCTGCCGCTTCTGTTCGCGCATCAGCTGCGTGTAGCCGGCGATCAAGAGCTCGGCGTGGTTGGCCGACAGCGCCTCGTTGATCTTCCTCGGCAAGGCCGGCAGCGTGCTCGCCCAGTTCGGCGCCTCGTTCCTGATCGTCTTGACGAGACCGCGCCAGCCGACCTGCTCGTTCATCCACTTGACGAGGAAGGGCTTGGCGGTCGCCCACAGGTCGAGGTCCGGGTCGAGCTGGCGCCCCAGGCCCTCGATATTGAGCAAGGTCTTTTGCAGCAATACCAGCTGCGGCTGGATCTCGACGTTGAAGCGGCGGCTGGTCTCGAACAGACGCAGCAGCACCAGGCCAAACGAGATCTGGCTCAAGGGCTTCTCGAAGATCGGTTCGCACACGGTGCGCACCGCCGCTTCCAGTTCCTCGGCGCGCGTGTCCTTCGGCACCCAGCCCGACTCGATATGCGCGGTGGCGACGCGGTGGTAGTCGCGGTTGAAGAAGGCGAGGAAGTTGACCGCCAGGTAGTGCTTGTCGGTTTCGGTGAGCGAGCCGACGATGCCGAAGTCGAGCGCGATGTAGCGGCCGTCCGGCGCGACGAAGATGTTGCCCGGGTGCATGTCGGCGTGGAAGAAACCGTGCCGGAACACCTGGGTGAAGAAGATCTCGACGCCGAAGCGGCTCAATTTTTTCAGGTCGACGCCGGCGTTGCGCAAGGCGTCGATCTGCGACACCGGGATGCCGCGCATCCACTCCATCGTCATCACGTTGCGCGAGCAATAGTCGAAGTACACCTCGGGCACGATCAGCTGGTCGGAGCCGACGAAGTTGCGCCGCAGCTGCGAGGCGTTGCCGGCCTCGTGCATCAGGTCGAGCTCGTCGTGCAGGTGGCGGTCGAACTCGGCGACCACCTCGCGCGGTTTCAGCCGCTTGCCGTCGGGCAGGTAGCGCTCGACCAGGCCGGCCAGCGTCGCCATCAGCGCCAGGTCCTGCGCGATCACCGGCGCGATACCGGGGCGCAGCACCTTGACCGCGACCTCGCGCCCCGGCGTGCCGTCCGGCTGGCGCAGCCGCGCGTAGTGCACCTGCGCGACCGAGGCGCTGGCGACCGGCGCGAGGTTGAATTCGGCGTAGATCGCCTCCAAAGGTTGGCCGAGGCTGACTTCGACGACGCGGCGCGCCTCCTCGCCCGGGAACGGCGGCACCTTGTCCTGCAAGCGCGCCAGCTCGTCGGCGTAGTCTGCCGGCAGCAGGTCGCGCCGCGTCGACAGCACCTGGCCGAACTTGACGAAGATCGGGCCGAGCGCCTCGAGCGCGAGACGCACGCGCACCGGCAAGGGCTGCGACAGGTCGCGCGGGATCGGCGCGAGCCGTATCAGGCCGTGGATCAGCCTGAGACGCGGCCGGCCCGCGAAGAATTCGTCGAGGCCGTAACGGTAAAAGGTCGAGGCGATTTTGATGAAACGGGCAAGACGCATGTAAGGATCAACCGCCCTGCTCGTCGCGGGCGTCGCGGGATGGGGAGAGGGCCGCCTCGAGCCGCGCGAGGCGTTTGTCGCAGCGCTCGACGTCGTCGCGCAGCGTGTCGACCGCGGCGACGAAACGGTTCACGTCGTGTTTTTTCGCCAGCAGCGGCGCTTCCTCGCGCAGGTGCTCGAACCAGTTCTCGGCCAGCCGCCAGCCGACGGCGCCCTTGAGGCCGAGCGCGCTTTTGACCACGCCCTCGAGCCGGTGCGCGGCGGCGTCGCCGACCAGCCGCGACGCGTCCTCGGCGGCGTCCCACTTCATCCGCGCGATCACGCGTGCGACGTGGCCGGCCAGCTCGGCGTCGCCCTCCAGGAGCACGTCGGACAGCGCCGGCTCGCGACCGGTCAGCGTCGAGAGCGCCGCGCCGGGCTTGAGGCGCACGGTCGCCTCCGGCTCGCCCTCGCAGGCGGCCAGCCAGCCCTCGTCGGTGATCACGCCCTCGACCGCCAACGGCGGCAGGCGCACCGCGACGCGGCGGCCGGCGCGGTGCGCCAGCTCGGCGCGCAGCGCCGGGTGCTGGTTGATCAGGTGGTTGAACACGGCGATGGTGATGCGCATGACGGATCGGTCCTTACGCCGCGTGCGAACGCGACAGCAACAGTTGAACGCCCAGGCCGACGAACAGCGCACCACAGGCGCGGTTGAGCCAGGCCGACGCCGCGCCGCCGCGCAGCAGCGCGCCCAGCCGCGCGGCGCTCAGCGCCAGCGCGAGGCCCCACAGCGTGCCGGTGGCGACGAAGGTCAGCCCGAGCAGCACGAAGGGCGCACCGCCGGCGCCGGGCGCGACGAACTGCGGCAAAAAGGCGAGGAAGAACAGCGCGACCTTGGGGTTGAGCAGGTTGGTCAGCCACGCCTGGCGGAACAGCGCGGCGCTCGAGAGCGCGACCGCCTCGGCCGGCCCGGCCGACGTCGCACGGCCGGCCCGGAAGCTTTGCACGCCGAGCCACACGAGGTACAAGGCGCCGGCGAGCTTGACCGCCTCGAACGCCAGCGCCGAGGTCGCCAGCACCGCCGACAGGCCGGCGGCGGCCAGCGCGGTGTGCGACAGCGCGCCGGCGCCGATGCCGAGCGCCGACAGCACGCCGGCGCGGCGACCGCGCGCGACACTCTGGCCGACGATGAACAGCGTGTCCGGCCCCGGGATCAGATTCAGCATGACGCTGGCGGCGACGAAAGCGCCGAAATGCTGGATACCGTCCATCTCCCCTCCGCTTGCGGCGCGACGCGCCGACTCAGAACTTGTAGCCCTTGTGCAGCGCGACGACGCCGGCCGACAGGTTGTGGTAGTCGACCTTGCCGAAGCCCGCCTCGACCATCATCTGCTTCAGCGTTTCCTGGTCCGGGTGCATGCGGATCGATTCGGCGAGGTACTGGTAGCTTTCGGCGTCGCCGGCGACCAGCTTGCCCATGATCGGCAGCGCCTTGAACGAGTAGATATCGTAGAACGGCGACAGCGGCTTCCATACCTTGGAGAACTCCAGCACCAACAGCTTGCCGCCGGGCCTGAGCACGCGGTGCATTTCCTTGAGCGCCGCGTCCTTGTGCGTCATGTTGCGCAGGCCGAAGGCGACCGACACCAGGTCGAAGTAGTTGTCCGGGAACGGCAGCTTCTCGGCGTCGGCCAGCGACACCGGCAGCACGATGCCCTCGTCGAGCAGGCGGTCGCGGCCGACGGTCAGCATCGAGCTGTTGATGTCGGTCAGCCACACCTCGCCGGTCTTGCCGACGCGCTTGTGCCAGCCGCGCGACAAGTCGCCGGTGCCGCCGGCGATGTCGAGCACCTTGTCGCCCGGCTTCACACCGGCGGTGTTCAGCGTGAAGTGCTTCCACACGCGGTGCAGGCCGCCCGACATCAGGTCGTTCATCACGTCGTACTTCTGCGCCACCGAGTGGAACACCTCGGCGACCTTCTGCGCCTTTTCCGATTCGGCGACGTTCTTGAAGCCGAAGTGGGTCTGTTGTTCGCTCATGCCTCAATCCCTCGCTGCGCCGGCCGCGGCCAGGCGGTTCAGATAGTCCTGCCAGTACTGTTCGCGCCTGGCGCCCAGTTCATAGAGATAGCTCCAGCTATAGAGGCCGGAGTCGTGCCCGTCGGTGAACACCAGCTTGACCGCGTAGTGGCCGACCGGTTCGATCGCGCTGATGTTCACGTCGCGCTTGCCGACCTGCAGCACCGCCTGGCCGACGCCGTGACCGCGCACCTCGGCCGACGGCGAGTAGACGCGCAGGTATTCGCACGGCAGCTCGAAGCGCGCACTGTCGTCGAAGGCGATCTCGAGCACCTTAGACTGCGCGTGCAATTGCAGTTCGGTCGGCATCGGGGTGTTCGGGTTCAGTCCGCTCATGCTTGCGTGTCCTTTTCGCGCTCGAGCAGCATCGCGTCGCCGTAGCTGAAGAAGCGGTATTCCCGCTCGACCGCGTGCGCGTAGGCGGCGCGGATGTGCTCGTAGCCGGCGAAGGCCGACACCAGCATCATCAGCGTCGACTTCGGCAGGTGGAAGTTGGTCAGCAGCCGGTCGACCACCTGGAAGCGGAAACCCGGCGTGATGAAGATGTCGGTCTCGCCGCGCCCGGCGACGAGCGCGCCGCCCTGCGCCGCCGATTCGAGCGCGCGCATGCTGGTGGTGCCGATCGCCATCACGCGGCCGCCGTTCGCTTTCGCGTGGGCGATCGCCTCGACGGTCGCCGCCGGGATCTCGTAGATCTCGCTGTGCATCTTGTGTTCCAAGATGTTGTCGACCCGCACCGGCTGGAAGGTGCCGGCGCCGACGTGCAGCGTCACGTAGGCGAGCGTCACGCCGCGCGCCTCAAGCTCGGCCAACATCGCGTCGGTGAAGTGCAGGCCGGCGGTCGGCGCGGCGACGGCACCCTGCTCGCGCGCGTAGACGGTCTGGTAGCGGGCGTCGTCGTCGGCGTCGGTGTCGCGCTCGATATACGGCGGCAGCGGCAACTTGCCGGACGCGTCGAGGATGTCGAATACGTTGTCGGCGGCCAAAAAGCGCAGCTTGAACAGTTCGCCGACGCGCTCGACCATCTCGGCCTCCCAGCGCCCGGCGAAGACGATGCGACCGCCCGGCTTGGGCGACTTGCTGGCGCGCACGTGGGCGAGCACGGTGTGTTCGTCGAGCACGCGCTCGACGAGCGCCTCGACCTTGCCGCCCGAGGCTTTTTCGCCGAACAGGCGCGCCTTGATCACGCGCGTATCGTTGAACACCAGCACGTCGCCGGCGCTAACCTGCTCGGCGAAAGAGGCAAAGACGCTGTCTTCGAGACGCGGGCCGTCGACCAGCAAGAGGCGGCTGGCGCCACGCTCGGCCGGCGGGTGCTGGGCGATCAGGTGTTCGGGCAGGTGGTAATCGAAATCGGAAAGCTGCATGGCAAAATCTGGATGCGGAATCGGCCCATTATACCCCGAGCCCCGCGGCAGGTCGCGCCGACGCGGCCGAATGACGCTTGCCAAGGCGGCAGCGGGCGTGCATGCTAGAGCGCTGACTCCATTTTGCCACGCCGCCCTCTCCCCAACTGGCGGCGCTCCGGTTTAATTTCCGCAAAAGCTAGACATCTTGCAGCCATTTGCGGCAAACTCGCGCCCATATTAACGACCACATCGCCGTTTATGACCCGGAAAATCTTGGTGCTGCACGGCCCGAACCTGAATCTGCTCGGCGTTCGCGAGCCGCAACACTACGGGCGGGACACGCTGGACGACATCAATCGTCGCCTCGCATCGCAGGCCAAGTCCGCCGGCTTCGAGCTCGAAGCGCTGCAAAGCAACGCCGAGCACGAGCTGATCGACCGCATCCACGCGGCGCTGGACGACGGCACCGAGTTCGTGATCATCAACCCGGCCGCCTTCACCCACACCAGCGTCGCCGTGCGCGACGCGCTCTCCGGGGTCAAGCTTCCCTTTATCGAGGTTCACCTTTCCAACGTGCACGCGCGCGAACCGTTCCGCCACCACTCCTACTTTTCCGACGTGGCGGTCGGCGTGATCTGCGGCCTGGGCGCCCACGGCTACGAGCTGGCGCTCGCCCACGCGCTGCGCGTGCTGGCCGCCAAGGCCTGAACCGACAAATCAGAGACCTATCCGAAGGACAACCATGGATCTGCGCAAACTGAAAAAACTGATCGACCTCGTCGAAGAGTCCGGCATCGCCGAGCTCGAGGTCACCGAGGGCGAAGAGAAAGTCCGCATTACCCGCGTCTCGGCCAACGCCCAGGTCAGCTACATTCCGCAGCCCACCTCCGTGCAGCTGCCGGCCTCCGCACCGGCGGCCGCCCCGGCCGCAGCCGCCGCGCCGGTCGAGGCCGCCGCGTCGGCGCACAACGACAAGAACACCCTGAAGTCGCCGATGGTCGGCACCTTCTACCGCAGCCCGAGCCCGGGCGCGAAGGCCTTCATCGAGATCGGCCAGTCGGTCAACGCCGGCGACACGCTGTGCATCATCGAGGCGATGAAGCTGATGAACGAGATCGAAGCCGACCGCGCCGGCGTGGTGAAAGCCATCCTGGTCGAGGACGGCCAGCCGGTCGAATTCGGCGAGCCGCTGTTCGTCATCGAATGAGGCGGCGCTGACAAGGGGTGAGGCATGAGGTTGGCTTCCGGTGCCGGCTTCGTTCCTCACCCCTTGTCGTACGCGCCCGACGGGCGCGTGCCGTGCTTGAAAATACCCCGCCGCCGGCCAGGCGGCGCTGCGACAAAGTCAAAACGCGTGGCCGCCCGCTGCGGCCTCGGCGGTTTTGTCGGGGAGACCCTCCATGTTTGAAAAAATCCTTATTGCGAACCGTGGCGAAATCGCGCTGCGCATCCAGCGCGCCTGCCGCGAAATGGGCATCAAGACCGTGGTCGTCCATTCCGAGGCCGACCGCGAAGCCAAGTACGTCAAACTGGCCGACGAATCGGTCTGCATCGGCCCGGCACCGTCGATCAAGAGCTACCTGCACGTGCCGGCCATCATCTCGGCCGCCGAGGTGACCGACTCTCAGGCCATCCACCCGGGCTACGGCTTCCTGTCCGAAAACGCCGACTTCGCCGACCGCGTCGAGCAGTCCGGCTTCGTGTTCATCGGCCCGCGCGGCGACACCATCCGCCAGATGGGCGACAAGGTCGCCGCCAAGGACGCGATGATCGCCGCCGGCGTGCCGTGCGTGCCCGGTTCCGACGGCGCGCTGCCGGACGACCCGGCGCAGATTGTCAAGATCGCCAAGAAGATCGGCTTCCCGGTCATCATCAAGGCCGCCGGCGGCGGCGGCGGTCGCGGCATGCGCGTGGTGCACACCGAGGCGGCGCTGATCAACTCGGTCAACATGACCCGCACCGAGGCGGCCGCGGCGTTCGGCAACCCGACCGTGTACATGGAGAAGTTCCTCGAACACCCGCGCCACATCGAGATCCAGGTGCTGGCCGACGAGTACGGCAACGCGATCTACCTGGGCGAACGCGACTGCTCGATGCAGCGCCGCCACCAGAAGATCATCGAGGAAGCGCCGGCGCCCGGCATCACCGACGCGCAGCGCAAGAAGATCGGCGAAGCGTGCGCGGCCGCGTGCCGCCGCATCGGCTACCGCGGCGCCGGCACCTTCGAATTCCTGTTCGAGAACGGCGAGTTCTACTTCATCGAGATGAACACCCGCGTGCAGGTCGAGCACCCGGTGACCGAGATGATCACCGGCATCGACATCGTGCAGGAGCAGATCCGCATCGCCGCCGGCGAGAAGCTGCGCTACACCCAGGACGACGTGGTGCTGCGCGGCCACGCGATGGAGTGCCGCATCAACGCCGAGGACCCGTTCACCTTCGTGCCGAGCCCGGGCAAGATCGAGAGCTACCACCCGGCCGGCGGCCCCGGCATCCGTATCGACTCGCACATCTATCAGGGCTACACCGTACCGCCGCACTATGATTCGATGGTCGGCAAGCTGATTTCCTACGGCGACACCCGCGACCAGGCGATGGCGCGCATGCGCGTCGCGCTGTCGGAGATGGCGATCACCGGCATCAAGACCAATATCCCGCTGCACCAGGAGCTGTTCATGGACGGCGCCTTCCAGAAGGGCGGCACCACCATCCACTATCTGGAAGAACGCCTGTCGCAGCTGAAGAAGGGAGACGTGTGATGGCTTGGCAACAGGCCAGTATCGATACCGACAGCCGCGTCGCCGAGGCGCTCGCCGACGCGCTGATGGAGGCCGGCGCGCTGTCGGCCGCCATCGAGGATGCGTGGGCCGGCACCGAGCAGGAAGAACCGATCTTCGGCGAGCCGGGCGAGCCGGTCGACAAGCTGTGGCAGAAGAGCCGCATCCTCGCGCTGTTCGCCGACGACGCCGACGTCGGCGCGCTGATCGCGCTGGCGGCGCTGGCCGCCGGCGCGCCGACGCCGGCGTTCACGCTCGAAACGGTCGAAGAGCAGGACTGGGTGCGGCTGACGCAGAGCCAGTTCGACCCGATCCGCATCTCCGACCGGCTGTGGATCACGCCGACCTGGCACGAGGCGCCCAACCCGCAGGCGGTGAACCTGCAGCTCGACCCGGGCCTCGCCTTCGGCACCGGCAGCCACCCGACCACGCGGCTGTGCCTGCAGTGGCTGGACGCGCACATCCAGGGCGGCGAGACGGTGTTCGACTACGGCTGCGGCTCCGGCATCCTCGCGATCGCCGCGCTCAAGCTCGGCGCCGCCAGCGCCGTCGGCGTCGACATCGACCCGCAGGCGGTCAAGTCCAGCCGCGACAACGCCGCGCAGAACGGCGTGGTCGCCGAGTTCTTCCTGCCCGACGACGCGCCGGCGATCCAGGCCGACGTCGTGCTCGCCAACATCCTCGCCAACCCCTTGCGGCTCCTGGGCGAACTGCTGGCCGGTCACGTCAAGCCCGGCGGCAAGATCGTGCTGTCCGGCATCCTCGCCGACCAGGCCGCCGAACTGTCCGGCATCTACTCGGCCTGGTTCGACATGGACCCGCCGGTCTTCGACGAAGGCTGGACCCGACTCACCGGAACCCGACGCGCGACCGTATGAACCACGCTACCCAGTGCCCGAGCTGCCAGACCCGTTTCAAGGTGACCGACGCCCAGCTGGCGGCCGCCGAGGGCATGGTCCGCTGCGGGCGCTGCGCGCACGTGTTCAACGCGCGTGAACACCTCGAAGGCCAGACGCCGCCGCCGGCCCCGCCGGCGAGCGCTGCCGACGACTTCGAGCTCGAGCTGCCCGACTTCGACCCCATCCTGCCACCCGGTGTCGCGCCGGACGACGCAGCGCCCGAGCCGGCGCCACCGCCGGTCGAGCCCACCGCGATGGCTGCCCCCGCCGACGCGGCCTCCGAGGCCGGCGAGCGGAACGACGACCTCGACGTGTTCGAGCGCGCGCTCAAGGAGGCGATGAACGGCGGCCGCCGCGAGCCGAGCGCCACCCGCATCGAGACCCTGGCCGACGCCGGCGACGAGCGCCGCGCCCCCGTCGAGACCGCCTCCGCGGCCGAGCACCCCGAGCACCCCGAACCGGCCGAGGCGCCGGAAGCGCCCCTCCCCCTCGCCGCGCCCGAGCCGGCCGCCGCACGCGACGACGACGCGGAGGAAGACGACGAGCCCGGCCCCAGCCGCGCGCTGCTGATGACGCTGATCTTCGCGCTGCTGTCGCTGCTCGCGCTGTTGCTGCTGCTCGGCCAACTGGTCTACTTCAACCGCACCCGCATCGCCGCCGAGGTGCCCGAGCTGCGCCCGACGCTCGAGGCGGCCTGCCGCCCCCTGGGCTGCAGCGTGCCGCTGCCCGGCGACGCCGAGGCGATCCGCACCGAATGGTCGGAACTGTCCTTCGTGCCCGAGCACGCCCATCTGGTCCAGGTGTCGGCGACGCTGAAGAACCACGCGCCCTACCCGCAAGCCTTCCCGGCGATGGAGCTGACGCTGAAGGACGACGACGACCAGGTGCTGGTCAGGCGCAACTTCGCCGCCTCCGACTACCTGAAGCCGGACGATTTCAAGGCGGGCTACCTGCCCGGCAACGGCGAGGTCAAGGTGACGATGAAGCTCGACACCGGCAAGCTCAAGCCGCAGGGCTACAGCCTGCTGTGGTTCTACCCCTGAGACCCACCCCACCCGAGACGACCGCACATCCCGTGCGGTTTTTTCTTGTTTTTCCGCCATGCTCGGCCACGATGAGAAACACCATCACCGAAAGGGGAAAGACATGGACGGCTTCCGACTGCAGGTGGGCGAGGACAGGCTGCGCGTCGACGGCGACTTTCCGCGCCCCGGGGACTGGATGCCGAGCTTCATGCTGGTCGACGAGACGCTGAACGACGTGTCGCTCGAGGCCTTCCTCGGCCAACCCAAGACGCTGATCACGCTCTTGTCGCTCGACGAGGAACGGCACGGCGGCATGGCGCTGCTGCGCGCAACGCTCGCGCGGCTCGAACGTTGGCCGAGCCTTGCCCGCATCGTCGTCACCATCGACTCGCCGTTCGCGCTGGCGCGCGTACGGCGCGAGCACGGCCTGCCCGGCGTCACGCTGCTCTCGACGCTGCGCGGGCGCGACTTCCACCGCCGCTACGGCGTGCTGATCGCCGACCACCCGCTGTCCGGCTTTACCGCACCGGCGCTGATCGTCGGCGACGGCGACGACCACGTCGTCCACGCCGAGCGGCTGGCCGACGTCGACGACCACTTCGACTGGCTCGCCTGCGAGGCCGCGATGTCGCGGCTGTTCCCGGCGCTGCCGGCCTGAGCGCCGCGACAAAAGAAACGGGCTGCCAGCGGCAGCCCGTTTCGTTCGGCCCTCCCCTCGTCAGGCGAGCCGCTCGCCCGCCTCCGACTTGGGTGCCCGGCCCATCAGGTCGCCGACCACCTGCTGCGGGCTGGCGCCGTGGTAGAGCAGCGCGCACACCGCCGCCGTGATCGGCATGTCGACCTCGAGCCGCTCGGCCATGGTCAGCACCTCGCGCGCGGTCGGCACGCCCTCGGCGACGTGGCCGAGCTCCTCGAGGATCACCGGCAGCGACTTGCCCTCGGCCAGCTTCAGCCCGACCTGACGGTTGCGCGACAGCGTGCCGGTACAGGTCAGGATCAGGTCGCCCATGCCGGCCAGCCCCATCATCGTCTGCGGACTGGCGCCGAGCGCGACCGCAAGGCGGCTGATCTCGGCCAGGCCGCGCGTGATCAGCGCCGCGCGCGCGTTCATGCCGAAGCCGAGGCCGTCGGCGACGCCGGTGGCGATCGCCATCACGTTCTTCACCGCGCCGCCGACCTCGACGCCGACCAGATCGTCGTTGGCGTACAGCCGCAGACGGGTGCTGTTCAGCGCCAGCGCGGTACGGCGCGCGAAGGCGGCGTCCTCGGACGCGAGCGTGACCGCGCAGGGCAGCCCCTGCGCGACCTCGAGCGCGAAGCTCGGCCCGGACAGCGCGCCCGCGGCGGGCAGCGCGGGCAGCTCCTCGGCGACCACCTGGTGCGGCAGCAGGCTCGAGCCGGCCTCGAAGCCCTTGCACGCCCACAACAGCGGCGGCAGCGGTTGGCCGAGCGCGGCGAGCGCCCTGAGCGTCGGCCGCAGCCCGGCGATCGGCGTGACCACCAGCAAGAGTTCGGCGCCGGCCACCGCGCCCGCGAGGTCGGCCGTCAGCGCGAGCGACGCCGGCAGCGCGACGCCCGGCAGGTAACGCGCGTTCTCGCGCGCCGCCCGCATCGCGTCGACCTGTTCGGCGTTGCGCGCCCACAGCGTGACGTCGTGCTCGGCCGCGTAGGCGAGTGCGAGCGCCGTGCCCCAGGCGCCGGCTCCCAGTACCGCGATCTTCATCTCACAGCCCCCACAGGTCGTCGATGCGCGCGTAGCCTTCCGCGCCGTCGCGATGCCTCACCCTGACCCAGCCGGCCCGGGGCGGCTCGACGAGCTCGAGCACGCCGTCGCGCGGCACCGCGAAGCGCACCGCCGCGTCGGCGGCGGCGCCCGCCCTCACCTCGGCGCGCTCGGCGACGACCAGCAGCCAGCGCTGATTGGACAGCGCCGCCGCCGGCATCCAGGCGACGCCGCCGGTCGCGTCGCGCACGCGCGCCCACTCCTTCTGCGTCGACAACACCTCGACCGGGTAGTAGCGGCTGACGACGAACAACTTCTTCGCCGACAGCGCCGGCGCCTCGTAGAGCGCCACCCCGGTTTCCTTCACCGAGCGGAATTCCAGCGCCCCGGCCGACAGGCTGAACAGCCCCGCCAGGGTCGCCAACAGCCAGGCGCGCGCCGTCATGCTCAGGCCTGCGCGGTTTCGGCTTCGGCGCGCTGCTGCAGGTACAGCGACTCGAAGTTGATCGGCGCGAGCAGCACCGGCGGGAAGCCGGCGCGGTTCACCAGGTTGGACACGGTTTCGCGCGCGTACGGGAACAGGATGTTCGGGCAGGCGACGCCGATGATCGGCTCGACGTCTTCGTCGGGCACGTTGCGGATCTGGAAGATGCCGGCCTGCGCGACTTCGGCGAGGAACATCGTCTTGCCGTCGTCGAGCTTGGCGGTCACGGTCACGGTCAGCGTGACCTCGACGAAGCCCTCCTCGACCTGCCGCCCTTCGGACGACAGCTGCATGTCGATGTTGGGGGCGGCCTGCTCGAGGAAGATCTGCGGCGCGTGCGGCACCTCGAGCGACAGGTCCTTGACGTAGATCTTCTCGATGGAAAATACCGGCTGCACTTCTTGTTGATCGCTCATGCTTGACGTCTCGCAAAAAACCCCCGCGGCACGCGGGGCGTCGTTGGAATAAGGTGTCGGGCATCATCGCACAGCGGCGCCCGGCTAGAAAGGGTGGCCGTTCAGTCGGCCAAGAGCGGGTCGAGCTTGCCGGCCTGGTTCAGCGCCGACAAGTCGTCGAAGCCGCCGACGTGGGTGTCGCCGATGAAGATCTGCGGCACGGTGCGACGGCCGGTCAGCGCCATCATCGCCTGGCGGATCTCGGGGTCGAGGTCGACGCGGATCTCCTCGATCTCGGCCACGCCCTTCTGCGTCAGCAGGCGCTTGGCCATCTGGCAGTACGGGCAGACGAGGGTGGTGTACATCTTGACGGGTTTCATGGACGGACCTTTCGGATTCGACGAGGCATTATATCGGGCCGTTGCGCCACGGTCAGCGCGGCAGCCGCGCGAGCGCCTCGGCGACCAGCGCGTCGATCGCGCCGTTGCTGGATGCCGCGCTCTGGCCGTTGACGAGGGCGACCAGCGCGTAGCGGCGGCCGTCGCCGGCCTGGTAATAGCCGGCCAGCGCGCGCGCGTCGGCCAGCGTGCCGGTCTTGAGCCGCAGCCGCGGCCCCCAGTCCTTCAGGCGCTTTTGCAGCGTACCGTCCTCGCCGGCGATCGGCAGGCTGGCGGCGAACTCGGCGTACCACGGCCCGCGCGCGGCGTGACGCAGCACCTCGCCCAACAGCCGCGCGCTGACGCGCTCGCGACGCGACAGGCCGGAGCCGTTCTCGAGCACCAGCGCCTCGTCGGCGATGCCGGCTTCGGCCAGGCTTTGCCGCACCGCGCGCTCGGCGTTGGCCGGCGTGTCGCCCGGCCCCCGCCCCAGCGTCAGGTAGACGGCGCGCGCCATCGTGTTGTTGCTGTGCTTGTTGACGTCGGCGAGCACCGCCGTCAGCGGCGCCGACTCGCGTTCGGCCAACACCGCCGCGCCGGCCGGCGCCGCACCCGACACCGTCGCGCGCGGGCCGGCGCCGCCGAGCTCGCGCCACAGCGCCGCAAAGCTTTGCCCGGCAAAGTCGCGCGCCGACAAGAGGTTCAGATAGGTCTGCGCGCCGTCGCAGCCGCGCGGCAGCCTGCCCGTCACCTCGACGCGCGCGTCGTCGTGGCGGATCGCGACGTGGCCGCGCACGTCGCCGCAAGGCAGCTCGCCGCCGTCGACGAGCCGCGCGTCGAGCGTCACGCCGGGCAAGGCCGGGTCGAGCGCGGCGCGCGGCCCGGCACCGTCGTGGAAGAACTGCAGCCAGGCGACCTTGAGGTTGGTCAGGTGCGCGTCGGGCGGGATGGTGAACACCCGCTCGGCGTCGCCGTTGAAGTCGGCGGCCGGCGCGACGCGGCTGAACGTCGAGCCGTCGAGCACCAGGTTGCCGGCGATCTCGCGCACGCCGCGCCGCCGCAGTTCGCGCAGCATCGCGATCAGGTCGCCGTCGCGAAAGCGCGGCTCGCCGCCGCCTATCCACGCGAGGTCGCCCTTGAGCACGCCGCTCTCTATCGGTGCGGCGCTGACGAAGCGCGTCCGCCAGCGATAGTTGGGGCCGAGCGTCTGCAAGGCCGCCCAGCTCGTGACGAGCTTCATCGTCGAGGCCGGGTTCATCGCCGCGTCGGCGCGGTGCTCGAGCAGCGGCGCGCCGCCGTCGACGGGCGCCAGCCACAGCGCGTAGTCGCCGGCGGCGAGCGGCGCGGCGACGGCCGGCAGCGAGAGCGCCGCGACGGCGAAATGGGCGATCCAGCGGGTCATCCGGTTTTCCTTATGACGGGGCCGACGCGCGATGCGCCGACCGGACAGCGGCGATGCGCCGCTCACAACTCCTGCGGGTCGACGTCGAGCGACCAGCGCAAGGCGCGGCCGGCGCGCCTGGCCGCCGCCTCAAGGTCGGGCCGCCACGCGTCGAGGAAGGCGTGCAGCGGCGCGCGCTGCGGCGCCTCGACGATCAGCTGCGCGCGCTCGCGCCCCGCGAGCCGCGCCATCAGCGCCGGCACCGGGCCGAGCACGGACACGCCGCGGGGCGGCACCAGCGCGTCGCGCACCGCCTCGAGAAAGGCGTTGGCGTCGACGATGTCGGGTGCGTCGGCGCGCAGGATGGCCTGGCAAGTGATCGGCGGCAAGGCGGCGCTGCCGCGCTCGGCCAACAAGGTCTTGGCGTAGCCCAGCGTGTCGTGCGCGATCAGCGCGGCGAACAGCGGGTGATCCGGCCACTGCGTCTGCACCAGCACCTCGCCCGGCGAGTCGGCGCGGCCGGCGCGGCCGGCGACCTGCGTCAGCACCGCGAACAGGCGCTCGGTCGCGCGGTAGTCGGCCGAGTAGAGCCCGGCGTCGGCGTTGACGACGATCACCCGCGACAGCGCCGGAAAGTCGTGGCCCTTGGCGAGCATCTGCGTGCCGACGAGGATGTCGACCTCGCCGCCGTGCACCCGGCGGTAGATCGCGTCCCAGGCGTCCTTGCGGCCGGTCGAGTCGCGGTCGATGCGCAACACGCGCGCGCCCGGCACCAGCCGCGCCAGCGCGTCCTCGATGCGCTGCGTGCCGTGGCCGACCGGCGAGAGGTCGACGTTGCCGCAGTCGGGGCAGGCGTGCGGCACCGGCTCGATGGCGCCGCAATGGTGGCAGCGCAACCGCCGCTCCTTCAGATGCAGCACCATCTTGGCGTGGCAGTGGCGGCAGCCCGAGCTCCAGCCGCAATCGCCGCAGGCGATCACCGGCGAGAAGCCGCGCCGGTTGATGAACACCAGGCTCAGCTCGCCGCGCCGCTTCGCCGCGCGCAGCGTCTCGACCGCGGCCTCCGACAGCCCCTCGGCCAACTTCTGCCGCCGCACGTCGAGCACGCGCACCGCCGGCAGCCTAGCCGACGCGTGCGCGCGCTCGGCGAGTCGCAGCAGCCGGTAGCGGCCGCTCTCGACCTTGTAGAGCGTCTCGAGGCTGGGCGTCGCGGACCCCAGCACCACCGGCACGCCGGCGCGGTGCGCGCGCCACACCGCCAGGTCGCGCGCGTGGTAGCGCACGCCGTCCTGCTGCTTGAACGAGCCGTCGTGCTCCTCGTCGACGATCACGATGCCGAGCCGCGCCAGCGGCGTGAACACCGCCAGCCGCGTGCCGATCACGATGCCCGCCCGGCCCCGCCAGGCGTCGGCCCACGCGCTCAGGCGCTCGCCGTCGGACAACCCGCTATGCAGCGCGGCGAGCGGCGTCGCCGGGAAACGCGCGGCGAAGCGCGACAAGAGCTGCGGCGTCAGGTTGATTTCGGGAATCAGCACCAGCGCCTGCCGGCCCTCGGCCAAGGTTTTCTCGATCAGCCTCAGATAGACCTCGGTCTTGCCGCTGCCGGTGACGCCGAACAGCAGCCAGGCGGAAAAGCCTTCGCGCGCGCCGATCTGCGCCAGCGCGTCGGCCTGCGCCGCCGTCAGCTCGGGCCCCGCCGCGACCGGCGCGCCGCGCCAGTCGACGTCGACGCGCTCGAGCCAGCCGGCGGCCTCCCAGTCGGCCAAGAGCCGGCTGGCCTGCCCGGCGAGCGCGCGCGCCGCCTCGCGCGTCAGCGGCCCCTCGACCAGCGCCAGCCACAAGGCGCGCTGCGCCTTGGCGCGCGCGGCCGGCGGCTCGGCCAAGCTTCCGGCCGCCGACAGCCGCCATGGCCGCGCGTCGGCCAGCCGCACCGGCGCCGCGTCGCGCAGCGCGGTCGGCAGCGCGGTCGCCACGACCTGCCCGATCGGCGCGTGGTAGTAGCCGGCGACAAAGCGCACCAGCTCCAGCCAGTCGGACGGCAACGGCGGCAACTCGTCGAGCACCGCGTCGACCCGCTTGAGCTTGTCCGCATCGCCCTCTTGCGCGCCGGGACCGAGCACCACGCCGGCCAGCCGCCGGGAACCGAAGGGAACCGCCACGCGCGTGCCGGCCGGCAAGGGCGAATCGGCCAGATAGGTGAAGGTGCCCGGCAGCGGCACGTCGAGCGCGACCTCGACCCGCCATTCGTTCGACATTATCGCCTCCGGGCCGGCAAAGCCGCATGGCGCAAGGCTTGGCGCGGGCTGTGCACAGAACATGTGGATAACTTTGTGGACAAGCGCTCACCCGGAGACAGAAAGCCGCTCCGGGCGCGGCTTTTGCTGGTTTGCACAAAAATTAATCAAATGTTAAAACCTTTATTTTTCAAAGACTTGTCGCAATCGCAAAAAGTCGGCGCACCGGGCTTGACAAGGCATTCCGGGCAAGCGTCGGGCTGTGCATAACTTGAAGATCAAACGTCGTTCGCCGTGTCAAGCCCGCCCGCACCGCGAAAAAAAGGCAAGCCCGAGCGGCTTGCCTTCGCGCGCGACGCGTCCGTTTATGCCATGTGGTACGGGCGCGACAGGCGATGCACCGCCTCGACCAGCACACCGGCATGCGCCGGGTCGACGAACTGCGAGATGCCGTGGCCGAGGTTGAACACGTGGCCGCTGCCGGCGCCGTAGGCGGCGAGGATGCGCGCGACTTCGCGCTCGATCGCCGCCGGTTCGGCGAACAGCGCGTTCGGGTCGAGGTTGCCCTGCAGCGCGACCTGGTCGCCGACGCGCGCGCGCGCCAGGCCGATGTCGGTGGTCCAGTCGAGGCCGACGCAGTCGGCGCCGATCGCGGCGATATCCTCGAGCCACTGGCCGCCGCCCTTGGTGAACACGATCACCGGCACGCGGCGGCCGTCGGCCTCGCGCTTGAGGCCGGCGACGATCTTCTGCATGTAGGCGAGCGAGAATTCGCGGTAGGCCGCGTGCGTCAGCGCGCCGCCCCAGGTGTCGAAGATCTGCACCGCCTGCGCGCCGGCGTCGATCTGCGCGTTCAGGTAGTCGGTGACGGTCTGCGCGTTGACGTCGAGGATGTGGTGCATGAGCTCCGGGCGGCTGTACAGCATCGCCTTGACGTGGCGGAAGTCGGCCGAGCCGCCGCCCTCGATCATGTAGCAGGCGAGCGTGAACGGGCTGCCGGAGAAGCCGATCAGCGGCACGCGGCCGTTAAGCGCACGGCGGATCGACGACACCGCGTCGAACACGTAGCGCAGCGAGTCGAGCGCCGGCACCGCCAGCGCCTTGATCGCCGCCTCGTCGCGCAGCGGGCGCTCGAACTTCGGCCCCTCGCCCTCGGCGAAGTAGAGGCCGAGGCCCATCGCGTCGGGCACGGTCAGGATGTCGGAGAACAGGATCGCCGCGTCGAGCGGGAAGCGGTCCAAGGGCTGCAGCGTCACCTCGGTCGCGTAATCCGGGCTGGTGCACAGACCCATGAAGCTGCCGGCGCGCGCGCGCGTGGCGCGGTATTCCGGCAGGTAGCGGCCGGCCTGGCGCATCATCCAGATCGGGGTGTAGTCGACGGGCTGCTTGAGCAGCGCGCGCAGGAAGGTGTCGTTCTTCAGTTCGGTCATGATCGCGGCCGGGCAATGGGGACAATGGAGCGATTATACCGGCTCGGGCCGCATCGAGTCGTGCGCCGCACGTTGACCCGCCGCAAACGTTGGCCGTGACCTGCTCCCCCTAAACAGGGCCACCTGAAACTTAGTAAAGTTCGTTTTATACGAGGAGAACGGACTTGAAGAAGCGGTTCACGGAAGAGCAG
>NZ_SLXG01000017.1 GCF_004345725.1 Crenobacter luteus
CGATTTCCAGAGCTTCTGGCTGACGACACTTCGCTTCATGCCGGCCAGATGGGGCTTCACACTGCCGGCATCAAGTAGGTTTTGTTAGCGACTCTTAACACCGGGGCGGGCGTTAACACGCGCCAAGCCGCGCCGGCACAGGGATGCGGGCGGATCGCCGCCTTTAACAAATCGCCCAGCGGGGAAATTTTCCGCGCGTGGGGGAACGGGCGGTCTAGGGGGCCGGCCTCGCCAACCTTTCGACCGCCCCCGCCCTCGGTGCCCCGTTGTGGGGCATGGGAAACCCGCCTCTCGGGCGGGGCGGTCGGGTGGTCGGCTTAGGCGGTCTTGGCGGCAGCCGGGGCGACCTTGGGTGCGCCGCGCTGTTCCAGTTGCCACAGGTCGTAGGCCGTCTGTTGGTGCAACCAGCTTTCGGCGCTGGGGCCGGCATCGGGGCCGCCCAGCCAGCTTTCCAGCCGAAGCGCCATGTCGGGCGAAACGGCGGCCTTGCCGTTCGCCACGCGCGACAGCGCCACGCGCGACACGCCAAGCTGTCGGGCCGCCTCGGCAATCGACAGGCCGAGCGCCGGCAACACGTCGTCACGCAGCGTCTCGCCGGGGTGGGGCGGGTTGTACATGCGGGTCATGTCCATGGCTCCTAGTGGTAGTCCTGATAATCGACGATCTCGGCATCCGTGCCGCGAAAGGTGAAGGTCAGACGCCAATTCCCATTCACCCATACGGCCCAGTGCCCTTGCAGATCGCCCTTGAGGGGATGCAGCTTCCAGCCGGGCAAGTTCATGTCTTGCGGGGCGCGGGCGCTGTCGAGCCGGGCCAGCAGTCGCGCCAGCTTGGCGGCGTGCTCGGGTTGGATGCCGGCCTTGCTCCCGTTGCGGTAGAAGGCTTCCAGCCCCTTGTGTGCGAAGGAAACGATCATGGGTTGATTGTATCGCTACGCTATACGTATAGCAATGCGATACATAATGCGCCCAGCAAAGCCCGCCTCATGGGGCGTTCCCTCAGGGCTTAGGCATTCATGGGGTGGTTTTCGCAAAGTCGCCTAGGTTGGCCGTGACGCGCGCCTTGCCCTCGGCGGTGCGCGGCCCGGTGCTGGCCCCGCCGTGCAGCTTGCAGCAGCCGTTGCGGCGGGACAGCGGGCTATGCGTGCCGTCCTCCCGCTCGCAGACGGGGCAGGGCGGCGGGGCGAAGTCGATCACGTTGCTCATGCGCTGCCGGCCTGCCAGCTTCCGCCGTTGGCGTTCCGGTGGTCGCGCTTGAGCCGCGCGGCGGCCTCATCGAGCAGCCGGACGGCCTCGGCTCGGGTCATCGGGTGTCGTGGGTCGTTCGCGGGGTTCATGTCTCGGGATTCTCCATGTAAGGCAAAAGCGGGCGGGAACAACGGGAACACGGGAACAAACCGCTGAAACCCGCGCCGTTATTGGCTTTGCGCGTTCCCGTCCTTGTTCCCGAATCGGGGTTTTGTTCCCGTTCCCCCTGTCGGGGCGGGGTGTTCTGTTCCCGCCGGCTCGAATGACGGGAACGGGACGGGAACAGCGCAAACCCTTATCCAGTAAGGCTTACAGAGGTGTTGTTCCCGTGTTCCCGTTGTTCCCGTTGTTTTTCTACGCGCGTGTAGTGCTCAGGTCGCGTCGCCACCTCCATTCCCTGCAGAAGGGTGCGGAAACAGTGGAAACATGGAAACAGAACGCTGAAACCCGCGCCGTTATTGGCTTTGCGCGTTTCCATCCCGTTTCCAATCGGGCGGTTTTGTTTCCACCTCCCCTTCTGACGGCGGTTCTTGTTTCCACTCCGGCGGGCGACTGGAAACAGGATGGAAACACGCAAACCCTTGCCCCATAAGGCTTACAGAGGTTTGTTTCCATGTTTCCACTGTTTCCACCATGTTTCTCGCGTAATGAAGTTCAGAAGGCGTCGCCGTCCTCGTCGCCGGCGCTGACCAGCAGATAGAAGCGCCCCCCGCTGGGCTTGCACGGTGTGCGGACCATGGTCTTCAGCCGGCCGTCGCCGGCCCGCTTCAACAGGCCGTGATCGGCGAGCACCTTTTGCGCCTTGGCGAGGTCGTGGCCGGCGATCACCTCCGCCTCGAACACCGGCGGGAAGACGATGTACTCCGGGTTGCCGTCCGTGTCGTAGCGCTTGTAGCCGGCCATGTTGGCGACGCGCGGCTCGTTGTCGGCCATCGGCAGCAGGACGAAGCGGCTGTAGCCGTGCAGGGCGAGGAAGGCTTCCGCCTGCTCGACGATGGCGCGGTCCTCGTGCTTGCCGGTGCCGTTGCGTTGCAGCCATGCGCGCATCAGCGCGTGGATCGCCTCGTGTGCCTCGCCTTCCGCCCAGCCGGTGATACCGGCGCGCGTCGCCAGCTCCAGCGCCAGCGCCACCACGGCGAAGCGGCTCACGACGCGGGCGGCTTGCGAGGCCGACGGCGGCAGGGCGGCGCACCATGCCCCGACCTGTTCGCGGATCAGCTCGGCCAGCTCCTCGCGGCGCGGCGCGACGTACTCGATGAAGGCCCGCCCCGCCGTGCCGTAGTGCTCGCCGCATTGGCGCTTGAGGTCGTCCGCCAGCGCCTTGGCGGACGGGTAGCCGTGCAGCGTCTCGAACACGCCGTAGCCCTTCCCGGCGTCGGCGGCGATGCTGGGCAGGCGCACGCTTTGTCCGGCCTTGATACGGCCGCTGCCGGCTTTCAGCACCTCGCTGACCGGGTGCTCGCCGGTCGAGAACACCAGCACCCGCCAGCGCGGTTGCTCGCGGTTGCCGCCCTCTCTGGCCCCCTGCGCCTTGCCCACGCCGTTGAACAGCCGGTAGGCCAGCAGGCTGACCGCGTTCGGGTCGCCTTGCCCCACCTCATCGAGGAACAACAGGCAGTCGTTGCGCGCGGCGGCGGCGTTCGCCAGCCCCAGCGCCGTGCCGTCCCACGCGAGCTTGGTTTTGTCGTGGTGGCCCCAGACCGATGCGCCGGCCCGCCCCGCCGTGGTCTTGCCATCGGTCGAGTCGCCGTACAGGTGAAAGCCGCCGGCCTCCATCTCCACCAGATCGAGCAGCGGCGCGGCGAACGCGCAGCCGAGCGCCAGCATGACGCGCGAGTGTCCGCGCGCCAGCCGCGCCACGCCGTCGCGCCAGCCCGCCAGCGTGCCGCACGGCGCGTAGGCGCTCGCGTCCTTGATGTCGCCCCGGTAGAAGATCGGCTCGCGCGGCGTGCCGAGCACGTCGCCGCCGGGCACGATGTACGCGCCATGCGTCCAGCCGCCCCGTTCGGCGATGTGGTGCATCGCGTCGCTCCCTTCCTCCTGCAGGTACTTGGCGAGCTTGTCTTGCAGGCCGCGCTGGGTGGCAATCGCCAAGCCCTTGTTGCGCAGGTTGACCCAGCCCTCGCGCTCGCCGGCCAGCCCCAGCGGGAAGGCCATGCGGCGCACGGCGTGGCTGCCCCGGCTGCGCCATTGCAGGATGCGGTATTGGTTGCCAGCCTCGTCCTCGCCGCGCCCGATCAGGTCGAGCCGGTCGCACAGCCGCACCGGGGGCTTTTCCAGCGCCTGCCCGGAAGCGTCGTCGTGCTTCACGTCGATGAAGTACACGCCGGAATCGTTTACCTCGAAGCGCGGTTTCGGTTCGTACAGCGGCGCGTCGGCCGCCTGTTGCAGTCGTTGCAGATCGTCGCGGGCGCTCATGCGGCGGCCTCCTGTCGGGATTGGTACACGTCGAGCCAGTCGCCCGGCGCGCTCGGGGTGTGGATGCGGACGCGGCGCGCTTCGCCCAGCAGGCGGTGGGCGAGCCGTTCGGCGGCCTGCTGGCCGGTGCCGCTTTCGTCGTGGTCGGCCATGATGTGCACGTCGGCCACGGTCTCGGGCAGCTCCAGCCGTTCCAGCCCGCCGGCCGACACGCCGGCCCAGCACGGCAGGCCGGAACCCAAGCGCACCGCCAGCGCCGTTTCGATGCCCTCGGCCAGCGCCAGCGCGCCGCCCTCCGGTTCGAACAGCCGCACCGCCGCGCCCTTGCTCGCGCCCTCGTGGGCGGTCAGCAGCTTCTTGCAGTCCAGCGCCGCGCCGCTCGCCGGGTGCAGCGGCCGCGCCTTGCGGCCGTCCGGGGTCAGGTAAATGCGATGCAGGCCGGCGCGCGAGCCGTCCGGGGCGGTCAGCTCGGCCAACAGCGCCGGGAAGTCGCCAAGGTGCACGGGGCGGCCATCCACCTCGCACCAGTACGGCAAGGCCGGGTGGCAGCGCAGCGCCGCCGGGTAGACGTTCAGCAGCAGCCCGCGCCCGGTCAGGTAGCGCGCGGCCGGGTCGTCGCGGTGCAGCGGGGCGGCCTCGCGCCACAGCCGTTCCAGCTTGGCGGCGTCGTCGCGCGTTGCCGGGACGCTGGCGGGGGCAGGCGCGCGCGGCGCGGCGGCGGTGGGGGTGGCCCCCTCGGCCAAGCCCAGCACGCCGGCTACGGCCCGTAGCGCGGCCTTGAAGTCGGCCCCGAGCCAGTGCATCGCCAGCGCGAAGCCGTCGCCGCCCAGTCTGTCCAGCCCCCGGCAGACGAAACGGCCGGTGCCCTTGTCGATGAACTGGAAACGGTCGGTGCCGCCGCAGCACGGGCAAGGCTGATTGCGACGATGGCGGAATACCTCGGCGGGGATGCCCAAGGCGGTCAGGATGTCCGGCCAGCGGCCGAAGGCTTCGCGGCGGACGTGTTGCAGGTCGATTCGGGACATGGGGTGTCCTTTCGGGCGTGAGGCGGGCCGCGCCCGGTGCTGGCACCGTGCGGGGGTCGCGTCCTCACGCCTTGCTCAGATTGTCGGGGTGGGTCAGCGCTCTAGGCTGACGATCAGCTCGGGGGCGCGTGCGGCGATCAGGCGGAACAGCGCGGCGGCGGGGTGGCCGTCCGCCTCGCGTGCTTCGGCCAACAGCGGCGCGAACACGTCGGCGAAGCCCTCGCAAAAGGCCGTGGCGGCCCGCTGGGCGTCGTCGCCGGTGTCGTGGGCGTCGAGGTGCCAGCGCAGCGCGTAGAGCGCGCGCAGCGCCGCCAATTGGCCGTCGCGCTCGGCCAGATGCAGGGCGTTGGGGTTCAGCATGATGCGGCCTCCCGGATGGCGGCGCGGGCGGACAGGGTGGCCTCCACCACGGGCAGCATCAGCACCAGCGCCAGCGAGAACGGCCAGCAGCCGTGCGCGGCGATGATCGCGCGCCATTCGGCGTCCGCGTCAACCGGGCGGGCGTTGAGCAGGCAGTCCGTCACCCACGCCACGCGGATCAAGGCCGGGTACAGGCAGGCTTTCGGCACCACGATGGCGACCGCGCAATCGAGCGACGCGCGCGCCCGGCTGGCGACGATCTCGGCCTCGGCTTCGGTGTCGTACCAGCCGAGGCACTCGGCCCCTTCCAGCGTCTCGTGCTGGCGGCCGGCGAACTGGGCGTAGATGGCGTAGTTCATCGCGCGGCCTCCTTGTGCAGCGAGGCGGCCCGGCGGCGGGTACGCGGCGCGCGCTCGTCGCCGAAGGTCTCGACGCGGCTGATGCCGAGCGGTTCGGCGTGGCGGGCGGACAGCGCCGCCAGCTCGCGGCGGGCGGCGCGTTCGTCCCGGTGCGCGATGCCGCTCACGCGGGCGTGCAGCAGGTGGCGCGGCGTGCCGTCGATCAGGAACGGGCGCGGCGCGGCGTAGGTGAGGAAATAGACGACGCTCATCGGGCCACCTCCGCGACGGTGTAGCCGTGGGCGGCCGGGGCGATGGACACCCGCTTGCCACGCGACACCAGCAGCGCGGCGAGCGCGCGCGCCTCGGCCAAGGTCGGCAGGGTGGTAACGGGGACGGCGAAAACGGGGAACAGGCGCGACAGGGCGCGCGGGATGATGTGGGTCATGGTGCCTTCAGGATTAGCGTTCGAATTGCCGCTTCCCGCTGCTAATCGGGTGGGGCGGCGCAAGGCAGGGTTAGCAGACCGGCAATCCCTTACCGGCAGGGCCGAAGCCCTCCCCACCAAGGCCGCCCACTGAAGGCGCACCAAGGCCGCAAAGACAGCATGGACGCTGCTTCGCGGGGATTGATTCGGGCTGCTAAACCCGGTCGCGGGACTGACCGCGACCGGGGCACGATACCGGCCGATGCCGTTCGGGTCAAGCTGCGGCGTCATGCCATGACACACCGTGACGCGGCAGGCCATCGCGCCGCAAAGCTTGGCCGAAGCGCCGGCCAAAGCGACAAATTTCGTTGGGACGAGCATGGATGCGGGTTTCATGCGCTTGGCCTCCCGCGATGGGCTTCGGACTGATGCGGTATGGCTTGGCGCGCCACGGTACGGTTTGACACCGCAACGCCGAATGCCGACAATGAAACCGTTTCCGGCATTGCCGGTTGGAATCTGGTTCCCCTCGGGTTGAACCAGTCGCCCCGAAAGGACGAACGCAAGTTCTCCGGGGCGTTGGATGACAGAGCCGCTTTCGAGCGGCTTTTCTTTTGCCTGAAGAACCCCGTCATGCCCCTTCATCCCCAGTTCTACCCCAAGCGCGGCCATGTGCTGCTGTGCGATTTTTCGCGCGGCTTTGTCGCCCCGGAAATGCTCAAGCGCCGCCCGGTGGTGGTGATTTCGCCGTCCGCCACGCATGGCCGGAAGCTGTGCACGGTCATCCCGCTGTCCACGACGGCCCCCGATCCGGTCATGCCGTGGCATTACCCGTTGCAACGGAACCCGAACCCTCTGGAAACCCAGCCCGTCCAAGTCTGGGCGAAGTGCGACATGCTCTACACGGTCGCGTTCGAGCGACTGGACAAGTTCCACCGGAAAACCCGCAACGGGCGGGAGTACCTGTCCCCGTCCATGTCGGCCGAGGATTTCGCCGGGGTGTTGACCGGCGTACGAGCTTACTTGTCGTTCGTCTAGCGTCATGCCGATAGCCTCCCGTGGTCGTTGGCGGCGATCAGGGCGACGCCCGGCACGCTCTTGCCGATCAGCGCCGCGAAGCGCTCGCACCGCGCTTTCGCCAGTTGGAACACCGCCTTGTACGGCTCGCCGGCCGCCATGCCGTCTTGCAGCGCGCGCACGGTGGCGGTTTCGGCGGTCGTGAGGTGGGCAAGCTGCAGCCCGGTCAGCGTGTCGCGGAAGCCCTCGGGCACCTTGCCGGGCGGCATGTGGAACATCGCGCAGCGCCTCATTCGCGCCTAGTTTCTCGATGTCGCGCAGCACGTTTTTGTGCCGCTTGCCGAACACGCGGGCGATGGTCAGGGAATCGGTGCGCGCTTGGCCGCCGGCCAGACGGACCAGCGGCATGGCCTCGGCGCATGGGCCGCCGACAGCCGGCGGCGTGGCGGTGCTATGCTTGGCGCTGGTGTGGGCGCTCGTTTCCGCGTTGGCGGGGCGGGCGTTTTTTCGTTTCATCGCTCGCCCTCCCTTAAGCCGCTTGCCGGCTGGCGGCAATGCGCGATTCGATCCACGCATTGACCTCGGACTCGACCCAGCCGACCGCGCCAGCACCCAAGCTGATCGGCGTCGGAAAGGTCGGGTCGTGGCGCGGTGAGTTGGGGTTCAGGCGGTCGTAAATCGCTGTGCGCGACAGGCCGATTTTGGCCTCTAGCTGTTTGCGACGGATGATGGAGTAGCGGGGGGCATTTGCGGCCATTATTCCCCCTCCCCGACCAGTCGGGCCACGTCATCCACGCGCCAGCCAAGGCGGCCGCCAATCTTCACCGGCCGAATCGGTCCGGGCCGACTTTTGCAAGCCCATGCGCGCAACGATTGTGGTTTCATGCCGAGGATTTGCGCGGCCGCATTGGTGCTCAATACCTGCTGACCAAGCGCGCGCGCAGCGTCGATGAGTTGCATTCTGGGTTCTCCAAATGAAAAAACCCGCTCAAGGCGGGTTTGTTGATGCAATGCCGGCGTACCGGCTACGTGCTGAAAAAGCAAAAGCCCGAGGCGGTCAGGCTCTCGGGCTTTGGCATCTTCTGGGCGTGCAAAACCCGCCGCAAGGCAGGTATCTACACGTGGATCGCGGGATTAAGAGCCGCTAACAAAACCTCAATCGAGCAACCGTAAGGTCTTGATCCGGCATGCACCGGCTCGCGGGGAAAGTAGGTTTTGTTAGCGGCTCTAAGTTGTTTCGGCATTTTCTGGACGCAATTCGTCCTGCTGTAAAAAAGCATAAATTATTCAGCGGTGCGCGTCAACGCATAACGCAAACCCGCATAGATATTGGCTTGCATGGGAATAAAAAAAAATTTCAGCAGCCTGCGGGCGGGACGAGCAGGCGGCCCCTATCATGCCGCCCGATCAGGGAAAGGGATCACCTTGCCGCCTTCCGCCTGGGCGTCGATGTAGTCCGCCCACCATTGCAGTATCCTGCGGCGTTCGTCGAGGTACTCCGCCCGGTTGTAGGCGGCCCGTACCTTGTTGTGATCGGCGTGGCTCAACTGGCGCTCGATGGCGTCGGGGTTGAAACCGCTTTCGTTCAGGATCGTCGAGGCGGTCGAGCGGAAGCCGTGCACGTCGGCCTTGCCCTTGTAGCCCATGCGGTGCAGCGCGCGGCGCAGCGTCTCGGGGCTCATCGGGCTGTCCGGCCGGTTGCGGTTCGGAAACAGGAATTGCCGGCCGCCGCTGATCGCCTGCAGCTCGCGCAGCACGTCCGCAGCCTGCCGGGACAGGGGCACCATGTGCGGTGCGGCGGTGGCCTTGTATTTCTCCTGCAGCTTGCGGTTCTCCGGTGGGACGCTCCACAGCGCCTTGTCCCAGTCCACATGCGCCCATTCGGCCCGCACCATCTCGCCGATGCGGGTGAAGCACAGCAGCATCAGCCGGAACAGCAGATAGGTTTGCCGCGTGCCGCCGAAGGCTTCCAAGCGCGAGAGGAAGCCGGGCAATTCGTCCCGGCCCAGCGCCTTGCGCGGTTTGGCAACCGCCGTCTTGAGTGCACCGGACAGCGTGGCGGCCGGATCGACGGTCGCGCGGCCGGTCAGGACGGCGAGGCGGAAGATGGCCGAGCAGCGTTCGCGCAGGCGGTTGGCGGTGTCGATCTTGCCGGCGCGCTCGACCTTGCGGAGCACGTCGAGCAGCTCAAGCGGCTGAATTTCGGTGATGGGGCGCTTGCCCAGCGTGGGGAACAGGTGGCTTTCCAGCGAGGCGAGCACGCGGCCGGCGTGGGCTGCCGACCACTCGGCCGTCATCACGCCGTGCCACTCGCGGGCGAGCGCCTCGAAGGTGTTGGCTGCGGCGACCTTGGCGGCGATCTTGTCGGCCTTCTTCTTTTCGCACGGGTCGATACCCTCGGCCAACAGCTTGCGGGCATCGTCGCGGCGCGCACGGGCTTCTTTGAGCGAGGTTTCCGGGTAGACCCCTAGCGCAAGGGTTTTCTGCTTGCCGGCGAACCGGTAGGCCATGCGCCAGTATTTCGAGCCATTGCCCATCACCCATAGGAACAGGCCGAGCCCGTCCGCCAGTTTGTCTGGCTTCCCGTCCTCGCGGGGCTTGGCGTTCTTGATCGCGCTGTCGGTCAGGGGCATGTTGGTATCGCGCTGTTGGTATCTACGTTGTCATTTTTATCAGATACCAACAAATGTACCAACAGAAATGCCGGGCTTCCATGGGCATGGATGGGACTGTGTAGGGCAACAAAAAACCCGCAGAGCCTTGCGCTGTGCGGGTTTGTGGGACTGTTTCGGACTGCTTGGGAAGCGGGTTTGGCGCCCCCGACAGGAATCGAACCTGTAACTGCCCCTTAGGAGGGGGCCGTTATATCCATTTAACTACGGAGACAGCCGGAAAACTCAGGCCTGGCGCCGGACCGACGCGAGCGCCAGTTCGGCCAGGGCGGCGCGGACCGGGGTGTCGGGCAGCGCGGCCAGCGCGTCGGCGGCGCGGCGGGCGGCCGCTTCGGCCTCGCCGCGCGCGTAGTCGAGCGCGCCGCACGATTGTACCGCAGCGAGCACTTGCGGGAAATGCTCGCGGTCTGCGTGTTCGAGCGCGTGGCGCACGGTGGCGGCGGCCTGCGCGTCGCCGTGGCGCATCGCGTGGATCAAGGGCAGCGTCGGCTTGCCCTCGGCGAGGTCGTCGCCGAGGCTCTTGCCGATGGTGTCGGCGTCGCCCGAGTAGTCGAGCACGTCGTCGATGATCTGGAACGCGGTGCCCAGGTGCATGCCGTAGTCGGCCAGCGCCTGCTCCTGTTCGGGCGTCGCGCCGGCGATCAGCGCGCCGACGCGGGTGGCGGCCTCGAACAGCTTGGCGGTCTTGTACTGGATCACCTGCAGGTAGGCCGCCTCGTCGATGTCGGTGTTGCCGATGTTCAGCAGCTGCAGCACCTCGCCCTCGGCGATGATGTTGGTCGCGTCGGCCATCACCTCGAGGATGCGCATGTTCCGGGTGGCGACCATCATCTGGAAGGCGCGGGTATACAGGAAGTCGCCGACCAGCACCGCGGCGGCGTTGCCGAACAGCGCGTTGGCGGTGTCGCGGCCGCGGCGCAGGTCGGACTCGTCGACGACGTCGTCGTGCAGCAGCGTCGCGGTGTGGATGAATTCGACCATCGCCGCCAGCTCGTGCAGGTGCTCGCCGTCGTAGCCGAGCGCGCGGCCGGACAAGAGCGTCAGCGCCGGGCGCAGCCGTTTGCCGCCGGCACCGATGATGTATTCGGCGACCTGGCGGATCAGCACCACGTCGGAGTGGAGGCGCGACCGGATGACGCGGTCGACGGTCTGCATGTCGTCGGCGATCAGCGACTTGAAGAGCGGAGCGGTGGACACGGTGTTGTTCGTTCGATTGGCGGCCTGAAACCGCGAAATCATACCAGAAAAGGCCGCAAGGCCGCATGCGGCGGGCGGCGTGGGCGGGCGCGGCGAAAAAGTTGACGCGTTTCAGTGACTTGCGTACTATTGCGGGCTCCGCGTTTTGTGCGCGGGTGTAATGCTTTTTTCAGGAGCTCATGCGAATGTATGCGGTCGTAAAAACCGGTGGCAAACAGTACAAGGTTGCCGTCGGCGAAAAACTCAAAGTAGAACAGATACCTGCAGACGTCGACAGCCAGATCGTGCTCAACGAAGTACTGATGATCGCTGACGGTGAAAGCCTTGCTGTGGGTACCCCGCTGGTGGCCGGTGCTACCGTGACCGCGACCGTCGTGTCGCACGGTCGCGGCGAAAAGATCCGCATCTTCAAGATGCGTCGTCGCAAGCACTACCAGAAGCGTCAGGGTCATCGTCAGAACTTCACCGAAATCCGCATCGACGCGATTTCGAAGTAATCAGGAGAATCAGTCATGGCACACAAGAAAGCTGGCGGTAGCTCCCGCAACGGCCGCGACTCCGAAGCCAAACGCCTGGGCGTGAAGGTTTACGGCAGCGAACTGATCCCGGCCGGTTCGATCATCGTGCGTCAGCGCGGTACCAAGTTCCATGCTGGCGACAACGTCGGCATCGGCAAGGACCACACCCTGTTCGCCAAGGTTGACGGTTACGTCGAGTTCACCACCAAGGGTGCGCAGAACCGCAAGACCGTGAACGTGGTGCCGTACACCGGCGTCGACGCCGAGTAATCGGTTTCCGGCACGTGAAAAAAGCCCTGTCCTCGGGATAGGGCTTTTTTTCGTTTCCGAGGAATCAGTCCTGAAGGCTGGCCGATCGCGCCGGCTCGGGCGGCTCGGCCAACCTTGAGGCCCGATTCCTCCCGCAGCAGTAGGAGAGCACCATGAAATTCATCGACGAAGCCCGCATCGAAGTGATCGCGGGCAAGGGCGGCAACGGCGCCGCCAGCTTCCGTCGCGAGAAGTTCGTGCCGTTCGGCGGCCCGGACGGCGGCGACGGCGGCAAGGGCGGCAGCGTGTACGCGGTCGCCGACGAGAACGTCAACACCCTGGTCGAGTACCGCTTCGTCAAGCGCTACCAGGCGCACAACGGCGAGAAGGGCCACGGCGCGGACTGCTACGGCAAGGGCGCCGACGACATCGAGCTGCACATGCCGGTCGGCACGGTGATCGTCGACGTCGACACCGAAGAAACGGTCGCCGACCTGACCCACCACGGCCAGCGCGTCTGCCTCGCCCGGGGCGGCAAGGGCGGCCTCGGCAACATCCACTTCAAGTCGTCGACCAACCGCGCGCCGCGCCAGTGCACGCCGGGCGAGGACGGCGAGCGCCGCACGCTGAAGCTCGAGCTGAAGGTGCTGGCCGACGTCGGCCTGCTGGGCATGCCCAACGCCGGCAAGTCGACCTTCATCCGCTCGGTGTCGGCCGCCAAGCCCAAGGTCGCCGACTACCCGTTCACCACGCTGTACCCGAACCTCGGCGTGGTGCGCATGAACGACACCTCGAGCTTCGTGATCGCCGACATCCCGGGCCTGATCGAGGGCGCCGCCGAAGGCGCCGGCCTCGGCCACCGTTTTCTCAAGCATTTGAGCCGCACCGGCCTGTTGCTGCATCTCGTCGACGTCGCGCCGTTCGACCCCGAGGTCGACCCGGTGCGCGAGGCGCACGCGATCGTCGAGGAGCTGAAGAAGTACGACGAGGAGCTGTACCGCAAGCCGCGCTGGCTGGTGCTCAACAAGCTCGACATGGTGCCCGAGGACGAGCGCCAGGCCGTCGTCGAGTCCTTCCTGACCGCCTTCGGCTGGCCGCTGACGAACCCGGACGACCGCTTCGCCTTCGATACCGAGGCCAAACGCCACTTCGTGATCTCGGCGCTGACCGGCGAGGGCACCCGCGAGCTGACCTACGCGATCAAGGACTACCTCGACGCGCGCCGTGCCGCCGAGCGCGAAGCGCGCGGCGAGGCGCCGGTCGAGGCCAAGCCCTACGACCCGCTCGCCAAGTAAGGCCCTAGGCCAAGCCTGAACGCCCCGCGCGACGCCTCGCCGGGGCGTTTCGTTTTGCGCGCGCGGCGAACATCCCGCTGCGCCGCCCTTGTCAGCGCGCGCGGTCGCGTGGCAAGGTCGCACGATGACTGCCGCCACGCTCGCTCCGCCCGCCGCCGCCTCGCATCGCAGCGCCTACCTGCTGCTCGTGCTCGCCGCCTTGTTCTGGTCGGGCAACTTCGTGCTCGCGCGCGCGATGCACGCCGCCATTCCGCCGTTCACGCTCGCCTTCGCGCGCTGGGGCATCGCGCTCCTGGTGCTGCTGCCCTTGGGGCTGAAACCGATGTTGGCCGAGCGCGCGCTGTGGCGGCCGCACTGGCGCCGCATCGTCGTGCTCGCGTTGCTCGGCATCACCGGTTTCAACTCGCTGGTCTACGTCGGCCTGCACAGCACCAGCGCGACCAACGGCGTGCTGCTCAACTCCTTCATTCCCATCCTGATCGTCGCGCTCGGCGCGTTGGGCTTCGGCCTGACGGTCGGCGTGCGCCAGGCGCTGGCGATCGCCGTGTCCTTCGTCGGCGTCGTGACCATCGTCGCGCACGGCGAGCCGGCGCGGCTGTTGGCCTTGCAGCTCAACCCCGGCGACGCGCTGGTGTTCGCCGCGATGGTGTGCTGGGCGCTCTACACGCTGTTGCTGCGCGCCGTGCCGCCGGCGATCGACCGCGTCGACCTGCTGACGCTCTTGGTCGCGCTGGGTCTTATCGCGCTGTCGCCGTTCTGCGCGTGGGAGTGGTCGCGCGGCGCGACGGTACGCCTCGACGCGGCGACGCTCTCGACCTTCGCCTACATGGGCACGCTGCCCTCGGTGGCCGCCTACTATTTCTACAATTTCGGCGTCGCGCGCGTCGGCGCGGCGCGCGCCGGCACCTTCATCCACCTGATGCCCGCCTTCGGCGCGCTGTTGTCGACGCTGTGGCTCGGCGAGGCGATCGCCGCCTACCACCTGGCCGGCATCGGGCTGATCCTCGCCGGCGTCGCGCTCGCGACGCGCGCGGCGAGGCGCTAACGGCACAAACGTCACAAAGGAGAAGCACGATGAGCGAAGCGGACAAGCAGAACGGCATGGCCAGGCGCACCGAGGTGATGGGCGAGGCTTTCGTCGCGCGCGCGATGGGCGGCGTCGACGGTTTCAACGCGCCGCTGCAGGACTGGCTGAACGAACACGCCTGGGGCAGCACCTGGCGGCGCGACGGCATCGACCTGAAAACGCGCAGCCTGGTCACCTGCGCGATGCTGGCCGCGCTCGGCCGCAGCCACGAACTGAAGGGCCACGTGCGCGGCGCGATCAACAACGGCGCCAGCCTGGTCGAGGTGCGCGAAGTGCTGCTGCACACGGCGCTGTACGCCGGCGCGCCGGCGGCGGTCGAGGCCTTCCGCGTCGCGCGCGAGATCATCGACGAGCTCGGCCTGGCGGTGCCGCCGCTCGAAGGCTGAGCCCCGACCCTGCTCGCGCAAGGGTTGAAATGTCGCCCGAATGCCTCAAACTGAGGTCCGTTCCATACCCACCAAGAGGAGACTTGAAATGGCCACCATCACCCTGAAGGGCAACCCGATCGAAGTCGCCGGCAAGCTGCCGGCCGTCGGCAGCCAGGCCCCCGAATTCGCCCTGGTCGGCAACGACCTGGGCGACGTGAAACTGGCCGACTTCGCCGGCAAGAAAAAAGTGCTGAACATTTTCCCGAGCGTCGACACCCCGGTGTGCGCCGCCTCGGTGCGCAAGTTCAACGAAGCCGCCTCCAGCCGCGCCGATACCGTCGTGCTGTGCATCTCGGCCGACCTGCCGTTCGCCCAGGCGCGCTTCTGCGGCGCCGAAGGCCTCGACAACGTCAAGTCCGCGTCGACCTTCCGCAACGGCGACTTCGCCCAGGCCTACGGCGTCGCCTTCGCCACCGGCCCGCTGGTCGGCCTGACCGCCCGCGCCGTGCTGGTGCTCGACGAGAACAACGTCGTCAAGTACACCCAGCTGGTGTCCGAAGTGACCGAAGAGCCGAACTACGAAGCCGCGCTGGCCGCGCTGTAATTCGCGCTTGTCCGGCGCGCCGGACGGCCGCATGAAAAAACCCCGCCTCGGCGGGGTTTTTTCATGGGCTCGGCCAACGTTGGCCGAGCCGCGCGGCGCCTGGGCGGGCGTCGCAGGCCGGCCGGGGCCGGGCAAGCGCCCGCTCAAAACTCGAATTTGCTCTCCAGCACTTCCACGCCGTTGCCGATCCTGATCGTCCCACTGTTCAGCGCTCGCATGTTGACCCCGAAGCAGATCCCCTCCGGCAGCGCCCGCGTGCGGATCAGAGTCTTCATCGGTTCGCCGTCGGCGCGCCGTTCGCCGCGCTCGGGGTCGACGGTGGTGAACACGCAGCGCGTGCACGGCTTGGTGATTTCGAACTCGACCTCGCCGACGCGGATACGCTGCCACTCGTCCTCCTGCCACGCGAAGTCGGCGTCGACGACGAGGTTGGCGCGGAAGTGGCGTGCGCCGACCGGCTCGGCCAACTGCGCGTTGAGGTCGGCGAGCGAGGCGCGGTTGATCAGCAGGTAGGGGTAACCGTCGGCGAACGACAGCTCGCCGTCGCCGCTTTTTTGCGTGCGCTGCGATTCGCGCCCCAGCCACAACAGCCGGCAGGGGTGGCCGAGGAAGGCGCTGAACCACGCGTCGGCGGTAGCGTCGCCGTGCCAGGCGGGGAAGCGGTCCTTCCACACCGTCGCGTCGTGCGGCGCGGTGAAGGCGGCGTGTTCGACGACGAGCGGCGCGCGGCCGGGGGTGCTAAAGCGCGCGCCGTCCACTGTCGGCTCGACCTCGACGCGCACCAGGCCGGGGGCGGTGCGGCCGGTGATGAAGCGGCCGTCGGGCTCGACCAGCAGCCATTCGCGGTCGTGCGCGAGGCCGCGCGGCGTGACGGCGGCGGCGTCGAGCGCGTTGCCGCGCGAGGATTTCATCGGGTGGACGTAGAGTTCGGTCAGCCGCATCGCTCACTCCCCGGCTTCGTCGGCGGCGAGGCTGGCCTTGTGCTTGGCGGCCAGCCGCACGTAGTGCTCGGCCGAGTAGCGGAAGAAGGCGAGTTCGGCCTCGTTCAGCGGCCGCACCTGCTTGACCGGGTTGCCCAGGTACAGGTAGCCCGATTCGAGGCGCTTGCCCGGCGGCACCAGGCTGCCGGCGCCGACCAGCACGCGCGATTCGATCACCGCGCGGTCGAGCACGGTGCTGCCGATGCCGATCAGCACCTCGTCGTGGATGGTGCAGCCGTGCAAGGTCACGTGGTGGCCGATGGTGACCCTGTTTCCGATGATCAGCGGCGCGCCGGCGGGGTCGGAGTCGCGCTTGTGGCTGACGTGCAGCATCGCGAAGTCCTGGATATTGCTCGCCTCGCCGATCTCGATGTGGTTGACGTCGCCGCGCACCACCGCGCACGGCCACACCGACGCGGCCTCGCCGAGTTTGACCTCGCCGATCACGACCGCGGCCGGGTCGACATAAGCCGATTCGGGCACCACCGGGCGGCGGCCGTCGAAGGAGCGGATATTGCGATTCATCGATTTGTCCTCATCTCAAAACGGTTTCTACGATGATACCGTGAGCCCGCCTCCCCGATGCGGCATGGCCGCGAGGGTTTCCCCGCGGCGGGCGCGACCGAACCCACCCAAAGGAATGCCCATGAGTGCCAACCCGCTGCTCGATTTCTCCGGCCTGCCGCGCTTCGCCGACATCACCCCCGAGCACATCGCACCGGCGATCGACCAGTTGCTGGCCGACGCGCGCGCCGCGATCGCCGCGATCACCGCGAGCGACGCGCCGGCGACCTGGGAGACGGTGCTCGAACCGCTGACCGACGCCACCGAACGCCTCGGCCGCGCCTGGGGCGTGGTCGGCCACCTGAACGCGGTGGTCAACACGCCGGCGCTGCGTGACGCCTACAACGCCAACCTGCCGAAAGTGGCGGCGTTCTGGACCGAGCTGGGGCAGAACCTCGAACTGTTCGCGCGCTTCAAGGACCTGAAGGCGGGCGCGTACGACGCGCTCACCCCGGCGCAGCAGGCGCTGCTCGACCACGACCTGCGCGACTTCGTGCTCGCCGGTGCCGACCTCGCCGAACCGGCCAAGAGCCGCTTCGCCGAGATCGAGACGAGGTTGGCCGAGCTGTCGGCCAAGTTCGAGCAGAACGTGCTCGACGCGACCGATGCCTTCGCCAAGTACGTCGAGAACGCCGACGAGCTGGCCGGCCTGCCCGACGACGTGCTGGCGCTGTTCGCGTCCGCCGCCGAGGCCGACGGCAAGCCGGGCTACAAGATCACGCTGCAGATGCCGTTCTACCTGCCGGTGCTGCAGTACGCCGACAACCGCGCACTGCGCCGCGAGCTCTACGACGCCTACGTCAAGCGCGCGTCCGAGTTCGGCCCGGCGGAGCTCGACAACACGCCGATCATCGCCGAGAAGCTGAAGCTGGCGCGCGAGTCGGCCCAGTTGTTGGGCTTCGCCGACTTCGCGACGCTGTCGCTCGAGACCAAGATGGCCGAGAGCCCGGCCGAGGTGATCGCCTTCCTGCGTGACCTCGCCGCGCGCGCCAAGCCGTTCGCGGCCCGCGACCGCGCCGAGCTCGAAGCCTTCGCGCGCGAGACGATGGGGCTGGAAACGCTCGAAGCGTGGGACCTGGCCTACGTCGCCGAGAAGCTGCGCGTCGCGCGCTACGCCTTCTCCGAGCAGGAAGTGAAGCAGTACTTCCCCGAACCGAAGGTGCTCGCCGGTCTGTTCGGCGTGATCGACACGCTGTACGGCGTCAGCGCGCGCCCGGCCGACGCGCCGGTGTGGCACCCGGACGTGCGCTACTTCGAGCTGGTGAAGGACGGCGGCGTGATCGGCGGCTTCTACCTCGACCTGTACGCGCGCGAAGGCAAGCGCGGCGGCGCGTGGATGGACGACGCGCGCGGCCGGCGCAAGAAGGCCGGCGCGGTGCAGACGCCGGTCGCGTACCTGACCTGCAACTTCAGCCGCCCGGTCGGTACCAGCCCGGCCTTGTTCACGCACGACGAGGTGATCACGCTGTTCCACGAGTTCGGCCACGGCCTGCACCACCTGCTGACGCGCGTCGACGTGCTCGGCGTGGCCGGCATCAACGGCGTCGAGTGGGACGCGGTCGAGCTGCCGTCCCAATTCATGGAGAACTTCTGCTGGGAGTGGGACGTGCTGCAGGGCATGACCGCGCACGTCGAGAGCGACGAGCCGCTGCCGCGCGCGCTGTTCGACAAGATGCTCGCGGCGAAGAATTTCCAGAGCGGCATGCAGACGGTGCGCCAGATCGAGTTCGCGCTGTTCGACATGCGCCTGTACGGCGACTTCGACCCGGCCGGCGACTGGCTGAAACTGCTGGACGAGGTGCGCGCCGAGGTGGCGGTCAACTTCCCGCCGGCCTACAACCGCTTCCCGAACAGCTTCGGCCACATCTTCGCCGGCGGCTACGCGGCCGGCTATTACAGCTACAAGTGGGCCGAGGTGCTGTCGGCCGACGCCTACGCCGCGTTCGAGGAGGCCGGCGGCGCCAATCCGGCCACCGGCAAGCGTTTCTGGGACGAGATCCTCGCCGTCGGCGGTTCGCGCCCGGCGCTCGAGTCGTTCCGCGCCTTCCGCGGCCGCGACCCGCAAATCGACGCGCTGTTGCGCCACAACGGCATGGTCGCCGCAGAAATTCGCTGACGCCGCGCGGAACTTCGCGCAAAGGCCCTTGCCCTAAAGGGGGGATGCGCGCCGATGTGTGCGGTGCGCGTCCCGAGCAGCAAGCGAGCTGGACGCAGCGGATTTTCCTCGTGTGTGTGGAAGAGCGTTAAGCAAAGTCTGTGTCACCCTCCGGGCGTTGCGGCCCGGAGGGATTTTTTTGTCCGCTCGCCCCGCTGCTGGCGCTGAACGGCAAAAAGCCTGGCCGAACCCCGAGGGTTCGGCCAGGCTTTTTTGCGCGTCAGGCGGCGCGGATCAGATCACGCCTTGCGCCAGCATCGCGTCGGCGACCTTGACGAAGCCGGCCAGGTTGGCGCCTTCGACGTAGTTCACGCGCTCGCGGCCCTCGCCGCCGAAGCGCACGCAGGCCTCGTGGATGCCGTGCATGATGTTCAGCAGGCGGCCGTCGACTTCGTCGGCTTCCCAGCCCAGGCGCATCGCGTTCTGGCTCATTTCCAGGCCCGAGGTCGCGACGCCGCCGGCGTTGGCGGCCTTGCCCGGCGCGAACAGCACGCCGGCGGCGTGGAAGGCGTCGATCGCGGCGGCGGTCGACGGCATGTTGGCACCCTCGGCGACCGCCTTCACGCCGTTGGCGATCAGCCTTTCGGCGTCGGCGCGGTCGACTTCGTTCTGCGTCGCGCACGGCAGCGCGACGTCGACCTTGATCTCCCACGGCTTGCGGCCGGCGAGGTATTCGAGGCCGGCCTCGCGCGCGTAGTCCTCGACGCGGCCGTAGCGCACGTTCTTGATCTCCTTCAAGAGCGCGAGCTTCTCGGCGCTGAAGCCTGCCGGGTCGTGGACGGTGCCGGCCGAGTCGGACGCGGTGACGACGCGCGCGCCCAGGCTCATCGCCTTCTCGATCGCGAACTGCGCGACGTTGCCGGCGCCGGAGACGGCGACGGTCAGGCCGTCGAAGCTCGAGCCGTGCTGGCGCAGCATCGCCTCGGTGAAGTAGACGAGGCCGTAGCCGGTCGCCTCGGGGCGCAGCAGGCTGCCGCCGAACGACAGGCCCTTGCCGGTGAACACGCAGGCGGCGTTGTTCGACAGCTTCTTCATCATGCCGGCCATGAAGCCGACCTCGCGCGCGCCGACGCCGATGTCGCCGGCCGGCACGTCGGTGTCCGGGCCGACGTGGCGGAACAGCTCCGAAATCAGCGCCTGACAGAAGCGCATCACCTCGCCCGGGCTCTTGCCCTTCGGGTCGAAGTCGGCGCCACCCTTGCCGCCGCCCATCGGCAGCGTGGTCAGCGCGTTCTTGAAGGTCTGCTCGAAGCCGAGGAACTTCAGGATCGACAGGTTCACCGACGGGTGGAAGCGCATGCCGCCCTTGTACGGGCCGATCGCGCTGTTGTGCTGCACGCGCCAGGCGCGGTTGACGCGCACTTCGCCGCGGTCGTCGACCCACGAGACGCGGAACTGGATCACGCGCTCGGGTTCGACCAGGCGCGCCAAGAGGCCGGCGTCGGCGTAGCGCGGGTTGCGTTCGAGGAAGGGCCACAGCGTGCTCATCACCTCGTGCACCGCCTGGTGGAATTCGGGCTGGTCGGGGTCGCGCAGGCGCACCTGGGCGAGGAAGTCGTCGAGGGAGGTCAGTCGGCTCATGGGGGTCGTCTTTGTCTTTATCGTACGGAAACGGAAAAAGCCGAGCCGCGGGAATCTGCCGGCTCGGTTGAATGGGTATGGATGAACACGGACGAACAAGTGCTAAAGCGTCGTGACCGCGGTTCGAGGTCGATCATAACAGCGATGACGAATGAGTGAACCCTCTGCGCGGTGATAGGTGCGATAGGGGCGCGCAATAAGCGCGGCGTCCGCGCGGCTTTGCTATCCTTGCGCGATCGCTGAACGAGGGAAAGAACATGCGCCTGGCAACCTGGAATGTGAACTCGCTGAACGTGCGTCTGCCGCAGGTGCTGCAATGGTTGGCCGAGAACCCGGTCGACGTGCTGGCGCTGCAGGAGCTGAAGCTCGACCAGGACAAGTTCCCGCAGGCCGAGATCGAGGCGGCCGGCTACCGTGCGGTGTGGTACGGCCAGAAGACCTACAACGGCGTCGCGCTCCTGGCGCGCGCGCCGCTGTCGCTCGAGGACGCGGTGGCCGGCATTCCCGGCTACGACGACCCGCAGCGCCGCGTGATCGCCGCGACGGTGAACGGCGTGCGCGTGATCGGCGCCTACTGCGTGAACGGCGAATCGGTCGGGTCGGACAAGTACGCGTACAAGCTCGAATGGTACGCGCGGCTGCACGACTACCTGGCCGCCGAGCTCGGCCAACATCCGGACACCGTGCTGATGGGCGACTTCAACATCGCACCCGACGACCGCGACGTGTACGACCCGGCCGCCTGGGAGGGCAAGGTGCTGTGCTCGAGGCCCGAGCGCGACGCGTTCGCGGGCCTGTTGGGGCTGGGCCTCGCCGACGCGTTCCGGCTGTTCAACCAGGACGACAAGCAGTACAGCTGGTGGGATTACCGCGCGGCGATGTTTCGCCGCAACCTCGGGCTCAGGATCGACCACATCCTGCTGTCGGCGCCGCTGAGCGCGCGCGCGACCGGGTGCGTGATCGACAAGGCGCCGCGCAAGTGGGAGCGCCCGTCCGACCACGCGCCGGTGGTGGTCACGCTGGCCGACTGAAAAAAACATCGCGCGCGTGCATCCGTTCGTGTCGCGCCGCCGTATGACGAGGGGAGTCCGGCTTGGCCGGCTCCCCTTTTTCCATTTCCAGCGTTCGCTGAACCAGAAAGGATCCGTCATGCGCCGTCATCTGCTCGCCGTTGTCGCGTTGCCGCTGTTCGTCATCGGCTGCGCCTCCGATATGGGGTCTTCCGCCATGAAGGCCGCCGCTGCGCCCGAGGCGGTCAGGCCGCCGGCCGAAGCGAAGTGGTTCATGCTCGCCACCGGCGTCGGCGAGATCACCTACGAATGCCGCGCCAGGGCCGACGGCAATGGCTACGAATGGGCGTTCGCCGGACCGGTCGCGACGCTGTACAGCGGCGGCCGTCCGGTCGGCAAGTACTACGGCGGCCCGACCTGGGAGTCCAGCGACGGCAGCAAGGTCGGCGGCAAGCAGCTGGCGGTCGCGCCGGCCGGGCCGGGCAACATCCCGCTGCAACTGGTGAAGGCCGAGCCGGGCGCCGGCAGCGGCGCGATGAGCGGCGTCAGCTACATCCAGCGCCTGAACACCAAGGGCGGCGTCGCGCCGGCCGCCGCCTGCGGCATGGCCAACCGCGGCGCGCGCCAGCAGGTCGCCTACGAGGCCGACTACCACTTCTACCGTTGAGACTTCGCCTCCCCCCACACGGGACGGCTCCCTGTTTCGCGCCGCTCGGGAGGGGCCACCGGCGATCCGCCTGACGATCGCCGGTTTTTTTTGCCGCCCGTCGCCGCGAGGTCGTGGCACAGGAAAACGGTGGCCGACACCAGCCAGACGAGCCAGCCGCTCCACAGGTTGTGCGACAAGAAGTGCGCGCCGCGCAGCATCTGGCCGGCCCCCATCGCGAGGCCGGCGGCCAGCGCGACGGCGAGCCAGCGTCGCGCCCGCGCGGCGTCGCGCGGTGCGTGGTAGAAGAACGCGGCCAACAGCGCGAAGCCGGCGGAGGCGTGGCCGCCGGGAAAGCAGTGGCCCGGGCCCGGGTGGGCCGGCACAGGCGCGAACAGCGCGAAGGCGTCGGCGCTGCCGCCGTAGGCGGCCAGATCCCAGGGGCAGGTGTGCGCGCTGCGCGCCTTGAGCGCGGCGACGACGAGCGTGCCGGCTGCCATCGCGCCAAGCTGGACCAGTCGCCGCGCGTCGCGTTCGGCGACGCCGCGCCACAGCCAGACGGCGGCGGTCGCGAAGACCGCGTACTTGGCGAGCCGGTGGTTCAGCCATTCGATCGTGGCGTCGTGCTGCAGCGGAAAGCGGCTCTGGGCCGCGTCGAAGGCGAGCCGGGCGAACCAGGTGTCGACGCCGGTGGTGTCGAGCCACAACAGCAGCAGGGCGGCGAGGGCCAGCCCGGCAAACTGGCGCGCGTAGAAGGCCCCCGGCAGCGGGGTGGCGCCGTTCACGCCGGGCTCCGGCACGGCGCGAACAGGTCGAGCTCGCGCTGGTAGACGGCGGTCTGCACGTCGAGCAGGCCGAGCACCGAGTGGAACAGGTTGTCGTGCGAGTAGGGCGCGTCGCGTCGCGCGGCGAGGCAGGCGGTGTCGACGCGGCGGGCGCGGGCAAAGCCGTCGGACAGCCACAGCAGCGACGCGACGTGCTTTTGCGCGTCGGGCGCGAACAGCCACGGCATGCCGTGCAGGTAGAGGCCGTTTTCGCCGAGCGATTCGCCGTGGTCGGACAGGTAGATCATCGCGCTGTCGAGCGTCTCCGCGTTGCGGCGCAGCAGCCCGATCAGCTCGGCCAACACATGGTCGGTGTAGAGCACGGTGTTGTCGTAGGCGTTGACGATCTGGCCGGCTTCGCAGCGTCCGAGTTCGCTGGTGCGGCAGACCGGTGTGAAGCGTTCGAAGGCGGCCGGGTAGCGCTTGTAGTAGGCCGGCCCGTGGCTGCCCATCATGTGCAGCACGGCGACGCCGTCGCCGGGCAGCCGGTCGATCTCGTCCTGCAAGCCGGCGAGCAAGCCCTCGTCGCGGCACTCGCCGTCGGCGCAGTGCGCCGGCGCCGTCTGTGGCGTCACCGTCATGGTCGGCACCCGCGCGCAGACGCCCTTGCAGCCGGCCTGGTTGTCGCGCCACCAGACGGTCAGCCCGGCGTGGCGCAGCACGTCGAGCAGGTTCTCGCGGCTTTTCGCCGCGCCGTCGCTGTAGTTTTCGCGGCCCAGGCCGGAGAACATGCAGGGCACCGACACCGCCGTTTCGGTGCCGCAGGAGCGCACCTGGCCGAGGCTGATCACGCCGCCCTCGCGCATCAGGCGCGGGTTGGTCGGCCGCGGATAGCCGTTGAGCGCGAAGTGGTCGGCCCGTGCCGTCTCGCCGACGACGATGACGGTCAGCGCGCGGCGCGCGCCCGCAGCGTGCGGCCGGCGCGCGTCGAGCCCGAGCGCGGCGACGGCGACCGGCGTGTCGCCGCGGTGGCGCAGGTAGCGGTAGCTCGCCTGCAACGCGTTGGCCGGCGCCAGCACGAAGCGGATCTCGTGATGGTTGCGCACCAGCGACGCGAGGTCCTGGTAGAAACCGAGCGCGATCACGGCGACGGTGACGCAGCAGCCGAGCGCGACGGCGACTTTGGCCAGCAGTTCGCGTGCCGGCTGCCGGTAGGCGATCGGCGTTTTCCACAGCAGCCACGACGGCAGCACGCCGAGGCCGAACAGGTAGGCGGCGAGCTTGGGCGTCAGAAGGTCGCGCACCTCGGCCGGGTTGGTCTCGGCGACGTTCTGCACCATGGTCGTGTCGATCAGCACGCCGTACTGGGCGGTGAAGTAGGCGAGGCCGGCGGCCAGCAGCAAGAGGGCGGTCGCGACGGGCTTGAACACGTAGCGCACCGCCAGCGGCGTCAGGCACAGCGTGTAGACCGCCAGCAACAGCACGAAGGCCGCACCGATAAGCGGCCAGCGTTCGCTGCCGCCGACGACCTCGCTCAGACGCTGCCAGAAGGTCGCGTTGGCCGCCAGCAGCAAGAAAGCGGCCACCGCGAGGGTGGCCGCTTCCGGTCGGTGACCGCGTCGAGTGTTTTCCATTGTCCGCCCCTGGCGTCGTATCGAATGCCGGCCATTCTAGCAGGGCGGGCTTAAGCGGCGCTTAAGCGGCGATCTGGCCGGCTTCAGCCCTGCGCGACGAGCGCGGCCTCGGGCAGCGTGCGCGGGTGCAGGTTGGCCTCGAACTGGCGCGCGGCGGCGGTCCACGAGTGGCGCTCGGCGACGCGGCGCACGTGCTCGCGGTCGATTTCCAGCGCCTTCATGCAGGCGGCTCTCAGGTCCCGGTCGAGCACGCCGGCGCCGCTGTCGCCGACCACGTCCAAGGGGCCTGCGACGGGGAAGGCCGCCACCGGCGTGCCGCAGGCCATCGCCTCGAGCAGCACCAGGCCGAAGGTGTCGGTCAGGCTGGGGAACACGAACACGTCGGCGGCGCGGTAAAAGCGCGCCAGCTCGGCCTGCGGGAACACGCCGGCGAAGTGCACGTCCGGGTAGTCTTTCTTCAGTCGCGGCAACAGCGGGCCGTCGCCGACCACCCACTTGCTGCCGGGCAGGTCGAGCTTGAGGAAGGCCTCGATATTCTTTTCGACCGCGACGCGGCCGATGTAGACGAAGCGCGGCGGCGCGCTGGTCAGCCGGTCGCGCTCGCCCGGCGTGAACAGGCCGGTGTCGACGCCGCGGCTCCACAGCGCGACGTTGCGAAAGCCGCGCGCCGTCAGCTCGTCGCAGATCGAGCGCGTCGGGGCCATCACCGCGCGGCCGGCGTTGTGAAAGCGCCGCAGCCACGCGTAGCTGACCTTGACCGGCAGCTTGACGCGCGCGTGCACGTACTCGGGAAAGCGCGTGTGGTAGGCGGTGGTGAACGGCAGCTTCTTCTTCATGCAGTAGCCGCGCGCCGCCATGCCGAGCGGCCCCTCGGTGGCGATGTGGATCGCGTGCGGCGCGAACGATTCGATGCGCTCGGCGACGCGCCGGCCCGGGAACAGCGACAGCCGGATGTCCGGGTAGGTCGGGCAGGGCAGCGTGGCGAAGTCCTGCGGGGTGAGCATTTCGACTTCGTGGCCGAAGGCGACGAGCTCGCGCGCGGTTTCGGTCAGCGTGCGGACCACGCCGTTGACCTGCGGGTGCCAGGCGTCGGTGACGATCAGGATGCGCATGCGGTTTTTCCTTTGGCGGCGACCGGCTCGGCCAACGGCAAGGCCTCGTCGCTGTCGTGCGGCGCGCGGCCCGGCTGCGCGGTCCAGGCGAGGATCTCGAGCCGGCCGTCGGCGTGCTCGGCCAGCGCGGTCAGGCTCTCGACCCAGTCGCCGCAGTTGGCGTACAGCACGCCGTCGACGTCGCGGATCTCGGCCTTGTGGATGTGGCCGCACACCACGCCGTCGAAGCCGCGCCGGCGCGCCTCGTCGGCGAGCACCGCCTCAAACTGGCCGATGAAGTTGGCGGCGTTCTTGACCTTGTGCTTGAGGTATTGCGACAGCGACCAGTACGGCAGGCCAAGCTTCATCCGGCACCAGTTGAAGCCGCGGTTCAGCTCGAGGATGGCGGTGTACAGGCTGTCGCCGAGGTAGGCGAGCCACTTGGCGTACTGGATCACGCCGTCGAAGGCGTCGCCGTGCGTGACCAGCAGGCGGCGGCCGTCGGCGGTGCGGTGCTCGGCCTCGGCGCGGATCGCGATGCCGCCGAAGTCGAGCCCGCAGTACGGCCGCGCCGCCTCGTCGTGGTTGCCGGGCACGTAGACGACGCGCGTGCCCTTGCGCGCCTTCCTGAGCACCTTCTGCACCACGTCGTTGTGGCTTTGCTTCCACTGCCACGACTTTTTCAACTGCCAGCCGTCGACGATGTCGCCGACCAGGTAGAGCGTGTCGGCGTCGTGGTGGCGCAGAAAGTCCAGCAACTGCTCGGCGCGGCAGCCGCGCGTGCCCAAGTGGACGTCGGAAATCCACAGCGTGCGGTAGCGCGGGGGCGGGGCGAAGTCTCGGTTCATGATGGCGTCCAAGCGAGGGCGACGGCGCCATCGTGCGGCGGCGACATGACAAGGCGGTGAGCGCGCCGTGACATTAAGGTGATCGTCAGCGCGCGCTAAGGCTGGCTTAAGCCGCGCCTGCTTCAATACGCCTCACCACCCCCGACGCAAAGGAGCCACACCATGAAAACCCCCATCCTCGTTGCCGTCCTGATCGCCGCCGGCGCGTCCGCCACCGCCTTCGCCGGCGCCAGCTGCCAGGCCCATCCGAAAGACAAGTGGATCAAGGAGGCCGACTTCAAGAAACAGTTGACCGGGCAGGGCTACCAGATCAAGACCTTCAAGGTCGACGGCAACTGCTACGAGCTCTACGGCAAGAACAAGGACGGCAAGAAGGTCGAGATCTACTTCGACACCGTCAGCGGCAAGCCGGTCAAGAGCGAGATCGACGACTGAGTCCCCACCCCTGGAGGGGGCCCCGCCGCCGGCCGTCACGGCCGGCGGCGCCGGGCGCCCGGGAGCGTGCCATGTCGCATCCGGCCCATAGCGAATCCGTCGAGCGCGTCGCGGTGTGGGACCGCTTCGTCCGCTTTTTCCACTGGAGCCTCGTCGCCTGCGTGACGCTGAACCTGTTCGTGCTCGAGGAGGGCGAGACGCCGCACCGCTGGGCAGGCTACGCGGCGGCGGCGCTGGTCGCCGCGCGCGTCGTCTGGGGCTTCGTCGGCAGCCGCCACGCGCGTTTCGCCGACTTCTTTCCGACGCCGTCGCGCGTCGCCGCCCACCTGCGCGCGCTGCGCGCCGGTCGCCACCTGCCGACCGCCGGCCACAACCCGCTGGGCGCCGTCATGATGCTCGCGCTGATGGGCCTGGTGCTGTCGCTGGGCGCGACCGGGTATATGATGGGGACCGACGCCTTCTGGGGCGAGGAGTGGCTCGAAGCGCTGCACGAGTCGCTCTCCACCCTGCTGCTGGCGTCGGTCGGTCTGCACGCGGCGGCGGCGCTTGTCATGAGCCGTGTCGAGCGGACCCCTCTCGTCAAGGCGATGGTCACCGGGGTGAAGGAGCGCCGCCGCGCCCGGTGATGCGCCGCACACCGGAACCCCCTATGCGCATCTTGCTGGTGGAAGACGACCCGCTGATCGGCGACGGCCTGCAGGTCGGCCTCGGCCAACTCGGTTTCACCGTCGACTGGCTGGCCGGCGGCCGCGCGGCGCTGACCGCGCCCGCTTCGGCCCCCTACGACGCGGCGGTGCTCGACCTCGGCCTGCCGTCGGTCGACGGCCTCGACGTGCTCGGCGTGTGGCGCCGTGCCGGCCACGCGCTGCCGGTGCTGATCCTGACCGCACGCGACGCGGTCGACGACCGCGTGCGCGGCCTCGACGCCGGCGCCGACGACTACCTGGTCAAGCCGTTCGCGCTGGCCGAGGTCGCCGCGCGTCTTCGGGCGTTGATCCGCCGCCGCCACGGCGAAGCGCGGCCGTGCTACCACCACGGCGAGCTCGAGTTCGACCCGCCGGCGCGCGTCGCGACGCTCGCCGGCGCGCCGCTGGAGTTGACCGCGCGCGAGCTGGCGCTGCTCGAATTGCTGCTCAGCCACAAGGGCCGCGTGCTGCCGCGCCGCCTGATCGAGGAAAAACTGTACGGCTGGGACCGCGACGTCGAGAGCAACGCGGTCGAGGTCCACGTCCACCACCTGCGCAAGAAGCTCGGCGCGTCCTTCATCAGGACGGTGCGCGGCGTCGGCTACACGCTGGGGGAGCCGGCGTGAGCCCGTCCAGCCTGCGCGCGCGGCTGCTGCGCCCGGTCTTCGTGCTGGTGCCGCTGACCTGGGTGCTGGCCTTGACGGCCACCTATCAGCAAACCCGCCACGAGATCGCCGAGATCTTCGACACCGAACAGGCGCTGTTCGCCCGCCAGCTGCTCGCCGTCGGCGCGAGCCTTGACGGCGACGCCGCCGCGCCGCCGCCGCTGGACGCGCTGCTCGCGAACGGCGACGGCGGCGACTACGAGAACGACGCGCTCGGCTTCGTCGTGCGCGACCGCGACGGCCGCGTGCTGCTCGCCGACGGCGAGGGCCACGCCTTCCCGCCGGCCGCCGGCCGGGTCGGCTTCGCCGACGAGCGCGTCGGCGACGCGCGCTGGCGGCTGTTCTTCCTCGCCAGCCTCGACGGCCGCCACGCCGTCGCCGTCGGCCAACCGCAGTCCTTCCGCGACGAGGTGTTGTGGGAGGTGCTCGCCAGCCAGTCGCTGCCGTGGCTGCTCGCGCTGCCGCTGCTGCTGGCCGGCATCGCGTTCGCGGTGCGGCGCGGCCTTGCGCCCCTGGCCGGGCTGGCCGACGAACTCGGCCGGCGCCGGCCGGACGACAGCGGGCCGCTGACCTCGGCGGTGCCCGACGAGGCGCGTCCGCTGACCGACGCGCTCGAGAGCCTGTTCGTGCGCGTCGCCGACACGCTCGCGCGCGAGCGCCGCTTCACCGCCGACGCCGCGCACGAGTTGCGCACGCCGCTGGCCGCGCTCAGGGTGCAGGCCGAGGTCGCCGGCCTGGCCGACGATGCCGAAACGCGCGCGCGCGCCCTCGGCCAACTGATGGTCGGCATCGACCGCGCGACGCGGCTGACCGAGCAACTGCTGGCGCTGTCGCGGCTCGACCCGCTCGAAGGCCTGCCGCGCGACGCGCCGCTCGACTGGGGTGCGATCGTGCGCGACGCGCGCGACGCGGTCGAGCCGCAGCGGGTCGAGTGCGGCGCGCGGATCGACGTCGAGCCCGGCGCGGCCGGACCGGTCGCGCACGGCGACGCGGTGCTGATGACGCTGCTTTTGCGCAACCTGCTCGACAACGCGCTGCGCTACGGCTGCGGCGGCCGCGACGGCGGGCGGGTGACGCTGTCCGTGGCGCCGGACGCGGTGACGGTGCGCGACGACGGTCCGGGCGTCGCCGGCGAACACATGCAGCGGCTCGGCGAGCGCTTCTTCCGCCCGCCCGGCCAGCGCGCCGGCGGCAGCGGGCTCGGCTTGTCGATCGCGCAGCGCGTCGCGCGGCTGCACGGCCTGAAGCTTGTGCTGGCCAACCGTCCCGACGGCGGTTTCGAGGCAAGGCTCGCGCGCTGCGACACCTTGCCGCATTCCCGCGCCACGGCCGAGGCGCTACACTGATCGCCGGCGTCGTCCCCTCGGGCGGCGCCTTCCAAGGTTGGGCCCCGCGCGTCGCGCGGGGCATTTTCTTGATCGCATCGATGACCCCGTTCTCCCCCGCCGAGCCCGGCTCGGCCCCCCTCGCGCGCGCGGCCCTCGCCGTCGCGCGCGTGCGCGACGCGATGCTCGCGCTCGCGGCCGTCGGCTGCGCCGCGCTTGCGCTTTCCGGCGTCGTGCTGCCGTGGTGGCTGGTCGCGCAGGCGCTTGCGACGCTGTTCGCCGTCAACCGGCTCGGCGTCGCGGCGCTCGCGCGCGGCGGCGCGCCGCGACGCTGGCTCGCCATCGGCCTCGTCGCCGACCTCGTCGCGCTGACCGAGCTGCTCGCCTTCACCGGCGGCGCGGCCAACCCGCTCGCCTCGCTCTACCTGCCGGTGGTGCTGATCGGCGCGCTGCTCGCGCCCGGCCGCCTCGCCTGGGCGCTGGCGCTCGCCGCGGCGCTCGCCTACGGCCTGCTGTTCCGCTTCCACCTGCCGTGGCCGCTCGCCGGCGGCGACGCGGCCTACGCCTTCAAACTGCACCTGATCGGCATGTGGCTGACCTTCGCGCTGTCGGCGCTGTTGATCGCCGGCTTCGTCGCCGGCCTGTCGCGCCGGCTCGCCGAGCAGCACGCGGCGCTGGCGAAGGCGCGCGAGGCGCAGCTGGCCGACGAGCAGCTCGTCGCGCTCGGCGTGCAGGCGGCCGGCGCCGCGCACGCGCTGTCGACGCCGCTGAACACGCTGACGCTGCTCGCCGGCGAATTGCGCAGCGAAACCGCCGACCGCCCGGAGCTGGCCGCCGACTGGGCCGCGATGGAGACGGCGCTGGCGCGCTGCCGCGAGGCCCTGGCCGAATTGAAGGCCGGCGTCGAGCCGGCGCCGCCGCCCGAGCCGCCCGGGGCCGCCTTCGCGCGCCGGCTCGAGGCCTGGCGCGCGCTCAAGCCCGGCGTCGCGCTCGAGGCCGAGCTGCCGGTGGGCGGCGCGCCGCTCGCGCTGCCGCCGCTGTTCTGGCCGGCCTTTTTCAATCTGCTGAACAACGCCGCCGAGGCCGCCCCGGACGCGGTGTCGCTCGCGGTGCGCGTCGACGGCGCGCGGCTGCTGGTCGACATCGTCAACCCGAAGGGGCGGCTGTCGGACGCGCAGCTGGCGCGCGCCGGCCTGGCGCCGCTGTCGAGCGACAAGCCGGCCGGCCTCGGCCTCGGCGTGATGCTCAGCCACGCGACGCTGTCGCGGCTCGGCGGTACGGTCAGGCTGGAAAACCGCGCCGGCGGCGGCGTGCTCGCGCGCGTGACGCTGCCGCTGGACGGGAACGGGGAGGAGGAGACATGAACGAGAACTGGCTGGTCGTCGACGACGACGAGGCCTTCGCCGGCGTGCTGGTCCGCAGCCTCGCGCGCCAGGGGCGGCCGGCGCGGCACGCGGCCGACGCGGACACGGCGCTGGCGCTGCTGTCGCCCGACACGACCCACGTCGTGCTCGACCTGAACCTCGGCGGCGCGAGCGGCCTGCGGCTGCTGCCCGAACTGAAACGCCGTTGTCCGGGCGTGGCGGTGCTGGTGCTGACCGGCTACGCCAGCATCGCCAGCGCGGTCGACGCGGTCAAGCTCGGCGCGGTGCAGTACCTCGCCAAACCGGCGACCTTGGCCGAGATCGTCGCCGCCTTCGCCGCGCGCGAGCCGAACGTCGAGCACGCCGCGCCGGCGCAGCCGATGTCGGTCAGGCGGCTGACCTGGGAGCATGTGCAGCGGGTGTTGGCCGAGCACGGCGGCAACGTGTCGGCGACCGCGCGCGCGCTGAACATGCACCGGCGCACATTGCAACGCATGCTGGCCAAGCGGCCGGTGTCTCGCTGAGCAGAAACGAAAGGCGGATTTTGCGGATGTGAAAAAATACCGCAAACGGATGTTTGAATGCGCGAAATGTTTGGACGGCCTAGAGCATTTGCGCTAAATTGCCGAACGCACTGAAACCTTTACAGGTTTTTGTGGTGTTAGCCCCTCGAAGCATCGCGCTGCTTTGCCAGCGGGGTGTTTCTTCCTCGTGTTGGCCCCTGACGGATTCCCTTCAGGGGATTTTTTTGTCCGATTTCCTCCCCGAAACGAAAAAGCCCGCCGGATGGCGGGCCTGGTCGCGCGGCGATGCGCCGCGTCAGAACGCGTAGTTGGCCATGATGCGGGCGACCGGCCAGTACTTGATCTTGTCGGCGTCGTCGCGCAGCTTGCGCTCCTCGACGGCGGCGTCCTGCTGTAGTTGCGCACAGCCTGCTGCGTCGAGCGTGCCGCAGCGCGCGCGCAGGTGGGTGTCCGGGCTGCCGGTGTAGATCACGCCGAGGTCGCCGCTGAACGACAGGCCCTTGCTCCTGACCGGGTCGCCGAAGCCGATGCCGAGGTAGAGGCCGGGCTTGTCCCACTTCGCCTCGGCGTTCAGGCTGCCGATCTGGTCGGCGGTGTAGGTCTGGCCGCCGATCGAGTAGCTGCCGCCGCTGCGCGGCTTGCCGTCGAGTGCCAGCTTGGTGCCGTTGTAGACGATGCCGCCGGTGACGCGGAAGCTGCCCGAGCTCGGGTAGAGGTCGGCCAGCACGCCGGCGTGGAAGAGTTCGAAGGTGCCGGAGAAGTCGACGTCGGTGCCGTAGCGGTCGTCCCTGTCGTAGTCGACGCCGCTGAGCACGCCGCGCACGTTGACGTTGTCGGTGGCCTTGTAGGTCAGCGCGAGGTCGACGCCGGTGGTGCCGACGCCGGCGCCGACGGCCAGATCGCCGACCTCGGCGTGGCCGAGCGTCGGCAGCAGCGCGAGGCAGGCGGCGAGCAGGATGGGTTTCATGGCGGGGTCTCCTTATTGTTTGCCGGGCGGATATGTGCGAAAGCCTGCTTGCCGCGACCAGACGCGGCAAAGTGCGTATACGCTAGCACAGAAAAATTCTATTGGCATTTTCTGTCGCACCGGCGTCGCCATCTCGTGGCGAAAAGCCCCGCCGCGCTCAGCCGAGCACCTTGCCCGGGTTCATCAGCTGTTGCGGGTCGAGCGCGGCCTTCAGCGTTTTCATCAGTTCCAGCGCGACCGGGTCCTTGTAGCGGGCCAGCCAGTGGGTTTTCAGCTGGCCGACGCCGTGTTCGGCGGCAAACGTCCCGCCGTGGCGCGCGACCGCGTCGTAGACGATGGCGTTGGCGGCTTCCTCGTCGTCGTAGAGGTTCGCGTTGCCCGGCCGGGTGTACGACAGGTTGTAGTGCAGGTTGCCGTCGCCGGCGTGGCCGAAGGCGACGATGCGCACGCCGGGGAAGGCCGCTTCCAGCGCCGCGTCGGCGTCGCGCAGGAAGGCAGGGATCGCGCTGGAGGGCAGCGCGATGTCGTGCTTGAGGCTGACGCCGTCCTTGGCCTGCGCCTCGGAGATCGCCTCGCGCAGCGTCCACAAGGCCTGGCGTTCGCTCTCGCTCTGCGCGACCACCGCGTCGACGAAGGCCTGCTCGGCCAACCATTCGACCAGGTCGTCGACGAGCCGCGCCTCGTCGCCGCCGTCGGTCAGCTCGACCAGCAGGCTCCACGGCGCGACAAACGGCCGGCGCGCGCCGCCGATGTGCGTCTCGACCAGCTTCAGGCACACGTCGGCGACGATCTCGAAGGTGGTCAGCCGGTCGGAAAAGCGCTCGCGCAGCCGGCCCAGCCAGGCGATCGCCTCGTCGGCCGATGCGACGCCGACGAAGGCGGTCGCGACCGCACTCGGGCGCGGGAACAGCTTCAAGGTCGCGGCGGTGATCAGCCCCAGCGTGCCCTCGGCGCCGATGAACCAGTGCTTCACGTCGTAGCCGGTGGTGTCTTTGCGCAGGCCCGACAGCGCGTCGAGGATGCGGCCGTCCGGCAGCACCACCTCGAGCCCGAGCGCCAGATCGCGCATCGTGCCGTAGCGCAGCACCGCGAGGCCGCCGGCGTTAGTCGACAGGTTGCCGCCGATCTGGCAGGTCCCTTCCGAGGCGAGCGACAGCGGAAACAGCCGGCCGGCTTGGGCCGCCGCATCCTGCACCGATTTCAGCGTCGCGCCGGCCTCGACGGTCAGGCTGTTGTTGGCCGCGTCGATTTCGCGCACTTTGTTCATCCGGCCCAGCGCGATCACCAGCGCCGTGCCGGACGCATCCGGCGTCGCGCCGCCGGCCAGCCCGGTGTTGCCGCCCTGCGGGACGATGGGCGTGCCGGTTTCGCGGCACAGCTTCACCAGCGCCGAGACCTCGGCGGTCGAGCCGGGGCGCGCGACGGCCAAGGGTTGGCCCCGGTAGCGCTTTCTCCAGTCGAGGCAGTAGGTCGCGGTGTCGGTCGGGGAGGTCAGCAAATACTTGTCGCCGACGATGGCGGCGAGGCGGGGCAGGAGGTCGCTCATGCGTGGGCGTCCTTACAGGAGGGCTCGGCCAACCTTTCACCCGCGTGGGCGGGTTGGCCGAGGCCCGGGGGTCACTTTTGCCAGTAGGTCTTCACGTTGACGAATTCGTACAGGCCGAATTCGGACAACTCGCGGCCGTAGCCGGACGCCTTCACGCCGCCGAACGGCAGCCTCAGGTCGGAGCTGGTGTGGCGGTTGATGAACACGCTGCCGGCCTCGATCTGGCGCGCGAGCGTCCAGCCGCGCTCGACGTCGCCGGTGTAGATCGCGGCGCCGAGGCCGAACGGCGTGTCGTTGGCGAGCCGCACCGCGTCCGCCTCGTCGCGCGCGCGCAGGATGCTGGCGACCGGGCCGAAGGCTTCCTCGTGGTAGACGCGGCAGGCGCTCGTCACGTGGTCGAGCACGGTGGCCGGGTAGAAGAAGCCGGGGCCGTCCGGCACCGCGCCGCCCAAGAGCCGTTCGGCGCCGTTGTCGAGCGCGTCGAGCACCTGCGCGTGCAGTTTTTCCCTGAGGTCGGCGCGCGCGAGCGGGCCGAGGCTGGCGGCCGGGTCGGTCGGTTGGCCGAGCCGGATCTTCTTCGCCTCGGCGACGAAGCGCTCGATGAAGGCGTCGGCGATCTCGGGCACCACGATCAGGCGCTTGGCGGCGTTGCAGCTCTGGCCCGCGTCGCGAAAGCGCGAGTGGCAGGCCTCCTGCGCGGCGGCGTCGAGGTCGGCGTCTTCGAGCACGATGAAGGGATTGCTGCCGCCGAGTTCGAGCACGGTCTTCTTGATGTGGCGGCCGGCGAGGCTGGCGATCACGCGGCCGGTGCCGGTCGAGCCGGTGAAGGCGACCGCGTCGGCGCCGCGCACCGCGTCCTCGACCTCCTCGTGGTCGATCCACGCGACGTCGAACACGTCGAGCCCGGCGTCGCGCACCACCTCGAGCAGCAGGCCGGTCGACAGCGGCACCGACGGCGCCGGCTTGACGAGACAGGCGTTGCCGGACGCCAGCGCCGGCACCGCGAAGCGCAGCACCTGCCAGACCGGGTAGTTCCACGGCATCACCGCCAGCACGAGGCCGAGCGGCTCGAACGCGACCTCGCTGGCGCTCGCCTGCGTCGCGATCGACTTGGCGGCCAACAGTTCGGGCGCGAGCTGCGCGTAGTAGCGCGTCAGCTGCACCGACTTGTCGATCTCGGCGAGGCACTCGGCGGTGCGCTTGCCGACTTCGAGCGTGACGCGCTCGGCGAGCGCCTCGCGCGCGGCTTCGAGCCGGTCGGCCAGCACGAGCAGCTTCTCGGCGCGCGCTTGCGGCGCCAGCCGCGCCCAGCCGCGTTGCGCGGCCTTGAGCGCGGCCAGACGCCGCGGCAGTTCGTCGGCCGGCCACGCCGGCCGGGTGAACACCACCTCGCCGGTGGCGGGGTTGCAGCTGGTAAAGGCAGTCATGGCGTCACTGTAACAAAAAGCCCCGGCGCCTTCAGCACCGGGGCTTCCCGCGTCGCCCGCAAGCAAGACGGCGTCGCAAGTCTGGCCGGGCCGCGCCGAACGAAATCCGGCGCGGCCCGGCAGGGTTGGCCGACTCAGGCCGTGTGCAGGTCGGCCGGCATGCGGCCGGTCAGCAGGTAGTCGATCAGCTCGCGCGCGCTCCGGATCGCGTTGCCGAACGGCAAGGGCTCGGCGCCGCGGAAGAACAGGCCCTTGGACACCTCGCCGCGGAAGGCGGCGGCGAGCTTCAGGTCGATGCAGAACTGGCCGACCTTGTTGAGGCCGTCGCGCAGGCCGCACACCGTCAGGCAGTTCAGCCCCTGCGTGCAGCGCGCCGGGTCGGCCTTGGCGTTGGCCTGCAGCTTGTCCTCGCGCTTGAGGTAGCTCTTCAGGAAGGGCGTCAGCACGCCGCGCGCCGGCAGGCCGGCGACGCTCATGAATTCGCCGATGTCCTCGGGGCGCGCGTTGGCGAGCACCTCTTTGAAGTTGTCGTGCGCGTCGCCCTCGCGCGTGACGGCGAAGGCGGTGCCGACCTGCACGGCGCTGGCGCCGTAGTCGGCGAGGTAGGTCCTGACTTTCTCGTGGCTGTTGACGCCGCCGGCGACGATCAGCGGAACGGCCTCGCGCTCCAGGCCGAGCGACTTGAACAGCTCGAAGGTTTCCTCGAGCACGCGCCGGAAGTCGAACTTCGCGTCGGAAAGGTCGGCGATCTTCGCCGCGCCGAGGTGGCCGCCGGCGTGCTTCGGGTGTTCGATGACGATCGCGTCGGGCAGGCGGCCCTTCTTCATCCAGCGCTTGAGCACGATGCCGATGCCGCGCGATTCGGACAGGATGGGGATCAGCGCGACCTGCGGGTGGTCGGCGGCCATCTCGGGCAGGTCCAGCGGCAGGCCGGCACCCATCACGATCGCGTCGGCGCCCGACTCGCACGCCTGGCGCACGTAGGCCGCGTGCGCGTCGACCGCCTTCATCACGTTGACCGCGACGAGGCCGCGGCCGTCGGCGGCGGCGCGGGCGGCGCGCACTTCGCGGTCGAGCGCGATCAAGTTCAGCGCGTCGAGCGAGGTCTGGTCTTTCAGCGGTTTCGATTGCGCGACGAGGTCCTCGTGCAGGTGGCGCAGGTCGACGCTGGCGATGGTGCCGACGCCGCCGGCGGCGGCGACCGCGCCGGCCAGGCGCTTGGCCGAGATGCCGACGCCCATGCCGCCCTGGACGATGGGAAGCAGCGAGCGGCCGGCGAGTTTGAGAGGGGGAAAGGCGTGTTGCATGGGGAAAGCCAGGTGGTGTGCGAAGCGCCCATTCTGGCGCGTCGGCCACGGCCAACCTTTGACGCGCGTCAAGGCGCGCCGCATCCGTTGCCGCCCATCCCCGGGCGGCCGTCAGCGCGTCGCGTAGACGCTACGGCGCCCCTGCTTGTCGAAGGCGATCACCTGATAGGCGACCTTGGTCGGCCCCTCCATGCCCGGGCTGCCCGGCGGCATGCCCGGTACCGCGAGCCCGGCGATCGCCGGCTTCTCCTTCAGGACTTTCTTCACCAGGTCGGCAGGCACATGGCCTTCGAACACGTAGCCGCCGATCTTCGCCGTGTGGCAGGAGCCGAGTTCGGCCGGCACGCCCAGCCGCGCGCGCTGCGCGGCGAGGTCCTGGCGCTCCTCGATTTTCAGCTTCACGCCGTTTTGGGCCAGATGCTCGGCCCAGGCGGTGCAGCAGCCGCACTGCGGGTTCTTGAACAGGACGCCGTCGGCGGCCAGCGCCGGCAGCGGCAGCGCGAGGGCGGCGATCAACAGGGTGGACAGCATTTTCATCGGGTCGTCTCCGTTTTATGACATTAGATTTTGTTGCTCTATTTAAACTTGATTAACACATCGGTGATGCAGCTGGATTGCGAACTGTCGTATCATCTTTAAATGAAAGATTGCTAATCGGCGCGATCATCGTTCAGGAATCGCGCGTTGAAAGCGAGCCCATGGATACACTCAAGGCGCTGATGGTCTTTATGACCACGGCAGAAAACGGCAGTTTCTCGGAAGCGGCCAGAAAGCTCGGCGTGTCGCCGGCGGCGATCAGCCAGAGCATCGCGCGGCTCGAGCAGGAGCTGGAGGTGCGGCTGTTCAACCGCACCACGCGCCAGCTGACGCTGACCGAGGACGGACGGCGCTTCTATTCGCAGTGCCGCGGTCCGGTGAACCACCTGGACACCGCGATCAACCAGCTCAAGGAAAGCCGCGACGAGCCGGCCGGCAACCTGCGCATCAGCCTGCCGCCGTCGTTCGGCCGCCAGTACGTACTGCCGCTGATGGGCGAGTTCTGCGCGCGCTACCCGAAGATCAGGGTCTTTCTCGGCCTGAACGACCAGTTCACCGACCTGATCGACGACGGCTTCGACGTCGGCGTGCGCGTCGGCATGATGCCGGACAGCCGGCTGGCCGCGCGCCACCTGTCGGACATCCCGCTTTACGTGGTCGCCTCGCCCGACTACTGGGCGGCGCACGGCAAGCCGGAGAAGCCGGAGGACCTGGCCGAGCACGATTGCATCAATTACCAGTTCTCGACCTCGGGCCGCCTGTTCAAGTGGGAGTTCAACCTGGACGGCGAACGGCTGCCGCTCGAGGTCAACGGCACCTACACCTTGAACGACATCGGCGGCGTGGTCGACATGGCGCGTCTGGGCCTCGGCGTCGCGCAGCTGGCCGGGCACGAAGTCATGCCCTATATCCGCAACGGCGAACTGGAGGTCGCGCTCGCCGACCAGGTGTCGCGCGAGCGCTCGATCTACCTGTGCTTCCCGCACCGCGACCACATCGCGCCGCGCACGCGCGCCTTCGTCGACTTCGTCGTCGAGAAGCTGTCCGACCATCCGGACATCCGCGCCGAGCTGCCGGCCTGAGACCGGCCTTCTCTCGCGACGGGCGGCCCTTGAGGGGCCGCCCTTTTTGTTGGTGCGGCGCGGGAAGGGGCCGCCGGCCACGCTCAGAACGGTAGCGGCGACTTGCCGACCGCGACCGCCGCGATGTAACCGAGCGTCGCCAGCGCGCACGCGAAGGCCGCCGCGCGCAGCGGCGCCGGCCGGGAGGGCTTGAGCGCGACGGCGCCCAGTCCTATGAAGGCGAGCACGGCGGCGAGCTTGGCCGCCAGCCACGGCGAGCTCGCCGGGTTGAACGGCGCCAGCCACGCCAGCGTCGCGCCGCAGGCCAGCAGCGCGGTGTCGACCAGGTGTGGCGCGACGCGCAGCCAGCGTTGGCCGAGCGCGGCCGGGCGGGCCGCGGCGAGGAAGCCGCGCGCGAGGAACAGACCGGCGGTCAGCGCCGCGAGGGCGACGTGCGCGTGTTTGACGCTTGCATAAATACTCATGGCGGACTCCGTCGGGACGATGCGGCCGATGATAAACTCGGCCGGACCAACAGGGAGTGCGCGCGCGACAGATGTTGTATCTCTACCAATCCAACCGGCTCGAACGACTGGGCGAATTCTTCGCGCAACTGACGCGCGCGGTGCCCTTGGCCGACCCGTTCGAGCCCGAGACGGTGATCGTGCAAAGCCGCGGCATGGGCCGCTGGCTGACGCAGACGCTGGCGCGCGAGAACGGCGTCGCCGCGCATATCGACTTCGTGCTGCCGGCCGCTTACGCGTGGCGGCTGATGCGCGCGGTGCTGCCCGAGCTGCCGGCCAAGTCGCCGTTCTCGCCGGCGCCGATGCAGTGGCGGTTGATGGCGCTGTTCCCGACGCTCGAAGGCGACGAGTTCGCGCCGCTCTTGACCTATCTTGCCGGCGGCGAGCGCGCCGCCTTCGAGCTGGCGGGCAAGGTCGCCGACATCTTCGACCAGTACCTGGTGTTCCGCCCCGCCTGGCTCAAGAGCTGGGAGGCCGGCCAATTGCTCGGCCTGTCCGACGACGAGGTCTGGCAGGCGGCGCTGTGGCGCCGGCTCGCGGCCGAGACGCCGGGCGTCAACCGGATCGGCATGCTCGACGCGCTGTTCTCCGGCCTGAAAAAGGAACACCTGCCCGAGCGCGTCGTGCTGTTCGGCATCGCCAGCCTCGCGCCGATGTACCTCGCGCTGGTCAAAAGGTTGGCCGAGCTCACCGACGTGTGCTTCTTCGCGCTCAGCCCCTGCGCCGAGGCGTGGGGCGACATCGTCGACGCGCGCGGCCAACTGGCGCTGTTCGGCGACGAGCAGGATGCGAGCGCCGCCGGCCACCCGCTCTTGGCTTCGCTCGGCAAGCAGGGGCGCGACTTCTTCGACCTCCTGCTCGCCGAATGCGCGAACGAGCTGAGCGACGTGTTCGACGCGCCCGAAGGCGACACGCTGCTGGCGCGCCTGCAGCGCGACCTGTTGACGCTGACGCCGCCGGGCGAGGCGGTCGCGCCGCTGGCTCCGGCCGACCGCTCGGTCGAATTGCACGTCACCCACGGCCCGATGCGCGAGCTGGAGGTGCTCAAGGACCGGCTCTTGGCGATGTTCGAGGCCGACCCGACGCTGACGCCGGCCGACGTCGCCGTGCTGACCCCCGACATCAACGCCTACGCGCCGTATATCGACGCGGTGTTCGCGCGCCGCGACGACGCGCCGTCGCTGCCGTACACGCTGGCCGACCGCCAGCGGCTGCGCGAGCATCCGCTCGTCACGACGTTGGCCGAGCTGTTGACGCTGTTCGACTCGCGCTTCGAGGCCGAGGCGGTGCTCGCGCTGTTCGACTGCCCGGCGCTGATGCGCCGCTTCGCGCTCGCCGAGGGCGAGCTGCCGCTGATCCGCGACTGGGTGCGCCGCGCCGGCATCCGCTGGGGGCGCGACGCCGCGCACAAGGCCGCCTGCGGCGCGCCCGGGGCGCCGCGCTTCTCTTGGCGCTGGGGGCTGGACCGCTTGCTTTTGGGCAGCGTGCTGCCCGAGGGGCTGGCCGGCGTCGACACCGACCCGTGCTTTGCCGGCCTGTTGCCGGCCGCCGGCGCCGACGGCCAGCTGGCCGACGCGCTGTCGCGCTTCGTCGCCGCCGTCGAGGCGCTGCTGTCCTGGGCCGACGCCTGGCAGGCGCCGGCGGCGCCGGCCGACTGGGCCGCGCGCATGAACGCGCTGGCCGACGCGCTGTTCGAGGCCGGCGACGACGCCGAGGAGGCCGCGCTGCAGCTGTGGCGCGACGCGGCGGCCGAACTGGCCGAGGACGCCGCGCTGGCCGATTTCGCCGCGCCGGTCGGCCAGTCGGTGCTGCGCGACTGGCTGTCGCGCAGGTTGGCCGAGACCTCGAGCGGCGGCTTTCTGGCCGGCGCGATCACCTTCTGCGCGATGGTGCCGATGCGCAGCCTGCCGTTCCGCGTGATCTGCCTTGTCGGCATGAACGACGGCGCCTACCCGCGCGACGAGCGGCCGGTCAGCTTCGACCTGATCGCCCGCCACCCGGCGCGCGGCGACCGCTCGCGCCGTTTCGACGACCGCTACCTGTTCCTCGAGGCGCTCTTGTCGGCGCGCGACGTCCTGTACCTCTCCTACGTCGGCCGCAGCGCGCGCAGCAACGAGCCCCTGCCGCCGTCGCCGCTGCTGTCCGAGCTGTTCGACGCCTTCGACGCGATGACGGGCGGCGCGGCGCGCGCCGCGCTGAGCGTCGAACACCCGCTGCAGCCGTTCTCGCCCTTGTGCTACCCGGACGACGAGCGCGACGCGCGCGCGAGCTTCGAGCCGAGCTACGCGGCGGCGCTCGCGGCGGGCCCGCGCGAGGCGACGCCGTTCGCCGCGCCCTTGCCGATCGCGCGCCCGGCGCTGGTGCGGCTCGAGACGCTGGTGCGCTTCTGGCGCCACCCGGCGCGCTTCTGGCTGGCCGAGCGGCTCGGCATCCGCCCGGCGCGCCGCGACGAGGCGCTGCCCGAGTCCGAACCGTTCGGCCTGAGCCCGCGCGAACGCGAGGCGATGCGCGCGGCCTGGCTCGACGCCTACCTCACGCGCCGGCCGAACGCGCCGGTCGCCTCGCGGCTGGTCGGCGCCGGCCTGGTGCCCGACGGCGCGCTCGGCGATGCGTGGCTGCACCGCGAGCGCGACGACGGCCTCGCCTTCGCCGCGCGGCTGCCGGCGACGTTGGCCGAGCCGGAGTTGCCGCCCGAGCCGTTCGCGATCGACCTGGACGGACAGACGCTGTGCGGCGAGCTGTCCGGCCTGCGCGCGGCGGGCCGGATCGGCGTGCTCGCGCGCGCCAGCCACACCGCCGAGCGCATCGCCTGGTGGCTGGAGCACCTCGCGCTGTGCGCGGCGCGGCCCGTGGGCGTTACGCCGGTCAGCCGCTGGTACGCGGCCGACGCGCTGTACGACTTCGCGCCGATCCCGGCCGACACCGCGCGCGCGCATCTGGCCGCCTGGCTCGCCCACTTCAACCGCGGCCTCGTCGCGCCGCTGCCGTTCTTCCCGAGGACGAGCTGGGCCTTCGCCGAGGCGCGCGCGAAGAACCCGGACGACCTGGCCAAAGCCTTCGGCGCGGCGCGCGCCAAGTGGGCGCCGGCCTACGTCGCCGACGGCGGCCAGCCGCAAAGCGAGGAGGCCGAGGTCCGGCTCGCCTTCCGCGCGACCGACCCGCTGGCCGACCCCGACTTCGTGCAGCTGGCCGACGCGCTCCTGCTGCCCTTGCTGCAACACCTCGGAGGCGACGCATCGTGAGCGAACCCATCAAGCTCGACCCGCTCGCCTGCGCGCTCGACGGCGTGAACCTGATCGAGGCGAGCGCCGGCACCGGCAAGACCTGGACCATCGCGGCGCTGTATTTGCGGCTCCTGCTCGAAGCCGACGGCGAGACGCCGCCGCCGCGCGTCGACGAGATCCTCGTCGTCACCTACACCAAGGCCGCCACCGCTGAACTGCGCGCGCGCCTGCGCGACAGGTTGGCCGAGGCGCTCGCCGCCTTCGAGGCGGGCGAGTCCAAAGACGGCTTTCTCGCCGCGCTGCTGGCGCGCCACGCTGGCGAAGCGCGCGAGCGCGCGCGGCTCAGGATCGCGACCGCGCTGACCGGCTTCGACGCGGCGAGCGTCTACACCATCCACGGCTTCTGCCAGCGCGTGCTGACCGACGCGGCGTTCGAATCGGGCCAGCCGTTCTCGGCGGAGCTGGTCAGCGACGACGGCGAGCGGCTGGCGTCGCTCGCGGCCGATTTCTGGCGCCAGAAGCTCGTCGGCGACGCCGAGGTCGCGTCGCTGCTGGCCGAGGAGGGCGACACGCCCGAGGCGTGGTTGGCCGAGGTGCGCGCCTTCGTCGGCAAGCCCTATCTCGTGCCCGACGCGCCGCCCGACACGGCGCTGGCCGCCGCCCGCGCGGCGCGCGAGGCCGCGTGGCGGCGCGTCGCGGACCTCGATGACGAAACGGTCGAGGCGGGGCTGACCCTGTTGAAAACCAGCAAGGCGCTCAACCGTCACAGCTACACCGCCCGGGTGTGCGAGCGCGTCGCCCTCCTGTTGGCCGAGCTGATCGCGGCGGGCGTCTTGCCAGCGCTCACCGGCAAGACGCGCGACGACGTCGCGCGGCTGTCGCCCGAGGCGCTGGCCGACAAGACCGCCGCCGGGCAGACGCCGCCGGCGCACCCGCTGTTCGACGCGGTCGGCGACTGGATGGCCGCCGAGGACGCGTGGCGCGCGGCGGTCGACGCCAAGCGCGCGGCGCTCAAGCTTGCGATGATCGCGTGGCTCGACGCGGCGCTCGTCGCCGAGCGGCAGAAGGTGCGCGAGCGCAGCTTCGACGACCTGTTGACCGACCTCGCGGCCGCGCTCGACGACGAATCGCGCGGGCCCTTGCTGGCGGCGCACATGGCGCGCACCTGGCGCGTCGCACTGATCGACGAGTTCCAGGACACCGACCCGGTGCAGTACGCGATCTTCGAGAAGGGCTTCATCGACACCGGCCGCACCGTGTTCCTCGTCGGCGACCCGAAGCAGGCGATCTACAGCTTCCGCGGCGCCGACATCTTCGCCTACCTCGCGGCGCGTTCGCGCGCGAGCCGCCATTACACGCTGTCGACCAACTACCGCTCCGACGCCCGGCTGGTCGAGACCGTCAACCGCCTGTTCGCGCGCGCCGCGCCCTTCGTGCTGCCCGGCATCGACTACCGGCCGGTCGACGCGCGCGCCGGCGACACCGCCGGCCTCGCCGGCGACGACGGCGCGCCGTGGCGCTGGTTCGCGCTGCCGGCGCGCGAGGGCGGCAAGGCGCAGTCGAAGGAGAGCGCGCAGGAGCCGGCGGCCGCCTTGTGCGCCGACGAGATCGTGCGCCTCCTGAGCGCCGCGCGCGCCGGCGAGCTGTCGCTGAAGGAAAACGGCGCGCCGCTCGCCGGCGGCGACATCGCCGTGCTGGTCGCCACCCACCGCCAGGGCGACGCGATGCGCGACGCGCTCGCCAAGCGCGGCGTGCCGGCGGTGTCGCTGAGCCAGGAGAGCGTGTTCGCCAGCCGCGAGGCGCACGAGCTGGCCGCGCTGATGCGCGCCTGGGCCGAGCCGGGCCACGAGGGGCGGCTGAAGGAGGCGCTGGCGACCGAACTCGTCGGCCTCACCTCGGCCGACCTCGCGGCGCTGATCGACGATGAGTCGGCGTGGGAGGGGCGGCTGACCGCCTTCGCCGACGACCACGCGCTGTGGCGCGAGCGCGGTTTCATCGCGCTGTGGCGGCGCTTCCTCGCGCGCGAGGCGGTCGCCGAACGGCTGTTGCCGCTGCCCGACGGCGAGCGGCGGCTGACCAACCTCGCGCACCTGGCGGAACTGATCCAGCGCGAGAGCGACCGGCTGTCGGGCATCGCGCCCTTGATGGCGTGGTTCGAGGCGAGGTTGGCCGAGCCGCCGACCGGCGAGGAGGCGTTGATGCGGCTCGAGAGCGACGCCGAACTCGTCAAGATCGTCACCATCCACACCGCCAAGGGCCTGCAATACCCGGTGGTGTTCTGCCCCTTCCTGTGGGACGGGCAGCTGGAAAGAAAGGGCACCGCGTTCTGGCGCCACCAGACGGACGGCGTCGCGCGGCTGACGCCGGCGACGGGCCACCCGCAAAGCGGCGCGGCGCGCGAGGCGGCGCTGACCGAGACGCTGTCCGAGAAATTGCGCCTCCTGTACGTGGCGCTGACGCGCGCGCAGTACCGCCAGTACGTGGTGTGGGGGCCGGTGTCGGGCATGGAGACGGCGGCCTTGTCGTGGCTCCTGCACGCCGACGGCGCGACCGGCCTTGCCGACCTGCCCGAGGACGCGTTCAAGCCGGCGGCGGTGCAGCAGGCGCTGGCCGGGCATGTCGCGCGCGGCGCGCCCGACGAAGCCTTCGCCGCGCCGTCCGAGCTGCCGCTCAGGCTGCCGGCGCGCCTCGAGCGGCGCGAGCGGGTCGCGGCGCGACGCCTGACGCGCGCGGTCTACACGCCGTGGCGGGTGACGAGCTTCACCGCGCTCGCCCACGTCGCGGGCGAGGCGCCGCCGGCGCTCGCCGCCGAGCGGCCCGACCACGACGCGGCGCCCGTCGTCGTGCCCGTCGACGCCGATGGCGACGCGACCGAGCCGGCGCGCGACCGCTTCGCTTTCCCGCGCGGCGCGCGCGCCGGCGTCTGCCTGCACGGCGTGTTCGAGCGCATCGACTTCACCGCGCCGGCCGAGACCCACCGCGAAACGGTGCTGGCCGAGCTGGCGCGCGCCGGCTTCGCCGAACACTGGCAGGACGCCGCGCTCGACATGGTGACGCGCACGCTGGCCGCGCCGCTCGACCCGGGCGTCACGCTGGCCGGGGTGGCGGCGAAGAAGCGGCTGGTCGAGCTCGAGTTCACGCTGCCGATCGCCCGCCTGTCGCTGGCGAAGCTCAAGGCCATCCTCGCCGACCCGGACAACGGCCTCGCCGAACCCTTGCGGCGCGCGTCGGCCGCGCTCGACTTCGGCGCGGTGAGCGGCTACCTGAAGGGCTTCATCGACCTTGTCGTCGAGGCCGGCGGGCGCTTCTACCTGATCGACTACAAGTCCAACCACCTGGGCGCGCGCGACGAGGACTACGCACCGGCAAGGTTGGCCGAGGCGATCGCGCGCGAGCACTACTACCTGCAGTACCTGTTCTACTGCGTCGCGCTGACGCGCTACCTGGGCTCGCGCGGCATCGGCTTCGAGCAAAGCTTGCCCGAGGTGCGCTACCTGTTCCTGCGCGGCATGAACGGCGAGGGCGGCGGCGTGTGGCGGGACAAACCGTCGGCGCGGCTGGTGCGCGCGCTCGACGCCTGGCTCGCCGGCACGGCGTGAGCCCCTTTTTCTTCTTGAGGAGACAGCATGTTTGAATCGGCCGAGATCGGGCACGCGATCGACAAGGATACCTACCGCGAACAGGCGCCCAGGCTGCGCGAAGCCTTGCTCGACGCGCAGTACGAACTGAAGGAGCGCGGCGACTTCCCGCTCGTGATCCTGATCCACGGCTTCGACGGCGCCGGCCGCGGCGAGACGATGAACCTGATCAACGAGTGGCTCGACCCGCGCCTGGTGCGCACCGTCGCCTTCGACGCGCCGAACGACGAGGCGCGCGCGCGGCCGTGGATGTGGCGCTACTGGAAGGCGCTGCCGGGCAAGGGCCGCATCGGCATGTTCTTCGGTTCCTACTACTCGGACATCCTGTTCGACCGCGTCGAGCGCCGCATCGACCGCGACGCCGGCGACCGGCGCCTGTTCGACAGCCTGCGCTTCGAGCGCATGCTCGCCGCCGACGGCGCGATGGTGATCAAGTTCTGGTTCCACCTGTCGAAGGACGCGCAGAAGAAGCGCCTCAAGGAGCTGGAGAAGGACCCGCTGACCGCCTGGCGCGTGTCCGACGCCGACTGGGCCAACCACGCGCAGTACGACCGCATCCGCAAGGTCGCCGAGCACATGCTGCGGCTGACCAACACCTCGTTCTCGCCGTGGGTGGTGGTCGAGGGCGGCGACGCGAACTACCGCAACCTGACGGTCGCGCAGACCATCCTGACCGCGCTGCGCGACCGGCTCGCCGCCGAGGGCGCGCTGCTGCCGCGCGTTGACGTGCCGGCGCTGACGCCGCCGCTCGACGGCCGGTTGCTGCTCGACACGCTGACGCTAGACCAGAAGCTCGACAAGGACGTCTACCAGAAAAGGTTGGCCGAGCTGCAGGGCCGGCTCAGCCTCCTGACGCGCCACCCGAAGTTCGCCGGCCATTCGCTGGTGCTGGTGTTCGAGGGCAACGACGCGGCCGGCAAGGGCGGCACCATCCGCCGCATCACGCAGGCGCTCGACGCGCGCCGCTACCGCGTCGTGCCGGTCGCCGCGCCGACCGACGAGGAGGCCGCGCAGCCGTGGCTGTGGCGTTTCTGGCGCCACGTGCCGGGCCGTGGCGGCATCACGCTGTTCGACCGCAGCTGGTACGGCCGCGTGCTGGTCGAGCGCGTCGAGGGCTTCGCCGACGAGGGCGACTGGATGCGCGCCTATTACGAGATCAACGACTTCGAGCACCAGTTGGTCGAGGAGGGCGCGATCGTGCTGAAGTTCTGGCTGGCGATCGGCGAGGACGAGCAGCTCGAACGCTTCAAGGCGCGCGAGGCGACCGGCTTCAAGCGCTACAAGATCACCGACGAGGACTGGCGCAACCGCGCCAAGTGGCAGGACTACAAGCTCGCGGTGTGCGACATGATAGACCGCACCAGCACCGACAAGGCGCCGTGGCACCTGGTCGAGGCGAACAACAAGTACTTTGCCCGCATCAAAGTGCTTGAAACGCTATGCCATGCACTTGCCGAGCGGCTGGACGCCTGAGGCACCTTGGTTTGCCGGCAGTCCCTCTGTTACCTTCACGTCAAACAAAAAGGCGCGCACCGGGCGCGCCGCAGAGATGAAGTCGCAGAGGAGCATCGAGCATGAAGCGTTTTACCTGGGGAGTCGTCGCGGCGTGGGCCGGCGTCGCCGCCGCGGCGCCGGCGGCACCGGTCGAGGTCAGCGTCGGCCTGTTCGACGGACGCCTGCCGCCCTTCGTGATCGGCGACGGGCCGACGCGGCGCGGCGTCTACCCGGACCTGCTGGACGCGCTGTCGCGCCAGACCGGCTGGCGTTTCGTCGCCCGCTACTACCCGCGCCACCGGCTCGAGGCGCTGTCGCAGCAGGGCGTGCTCGACGCGCGCATGGGCGTCGCGCCGGCCTGGTTCCCGCCGGGCACGCTCGGCGTCTACAGCGCGCCGTTCGCCGAGTCGGTCGACCTGTTGTGCTTCCAGCCGGGCACCGGCCGCCCGGTCAGGCGCGCCGAAGACCTGGCGGGCCTTGCCGTCGGCGGCGTCGCCGGCTTCCGCTACCCCTTCCTCGAGGCGGCGTTCGCCGCCGGCACCGTGCGGCGCGACGACTCGGTCAGCGAGGCGGCGATGCTCGAGCGCTTCGCCGCGCGCCGCTTCCCGGTGATGATCGTCAAGCGCCAGGCGCTCAGGCGCTGGCGCGCCGAGTCGCCGGCCCACCGCTGCGACGTCGGCGCCGAGATCGGCCGCGAGCCGGTCACCTTCCGGCTGCACCCGAGCCGCGCCGAGCTCTTGCCCGAACTGAACCGCGCGATCCGCGCCCTACGCCAGGACGGAACCCTTGCCCGTATCTACGCCCGCTACCAGGCCGACTGAGCCGGCCGCCCCGCCCGACGCCCGCGTCGGCCAGCTTCTCGCGCTGTTCGAGCGCCTCGGCCCCGCGCCGTCCGGCGCCGTCGGCGGCGCGCTCGCGCGCCAGCTCGCGCGACTGGTCGCCGCCAACGGCGCCGGCCACGTCTGCGTCGGCCTGTCCGGCGCCGACGCACGCCTCGTCGCCGCCCACCCGGCGGTCGGACCGGCCGGCGGCTACGCACCGCTGATCCTCGACGCGCGGCGCCGGCTCTACTTCGCGCGCCACTGGCACGACGAGGCGCGGCTCGCCGACACGCTCGCGCGCCTGGCCGCCGAGCCGCTGGCGGCCGACGCCGCCGCCGCGCGCGCGGCGCTGGACGCGCTGTTCGGCGAGCACAGCGGCGCGTCGCGCCAGCGCCTGGCCGCCGCGCTCGCGCTGCGCCAGCGCTTCTTGCTGATCGCCGGCGGTCCGGGTACCGGCAAGACGACGACGGTGGTCAGGCTGCTGGCGCTGATCGCGCAGGCGAGCGCGCGCGCGCCGGTGATCGCGATGGCGGCGCCGACCGGCAAGGCGGCGGCGCGGCTGTCCGAGTCGGTGCGCGCGGCGCGCGACGCGCTGCCGGTATCCGACGCGGTCAGGGCCTTGCTGCCCGAGTGCGCGCAGACGCTGCACCGGCTCCTGGGGCTCGCGCCGGGCGCGGCGCGGCCGCGCCACCACAGGGGCGCGCCCTTGCCGCTCGACGTGCTGGTGATCGACGAGGGCTCGATGGTCGACCTGGCGATGATGGCGCGCGTCGCCGACGCGCTGCCGGCGAGCGCGCGGCTGATCGTGCTCGGCGACCCCGACCAGCTCGCGTCGGTCGAGGCCGGCAGCGTGCTGGCCGACCTCGCGCGCGGCGAGGCGTGGCGGCCCGGCACCGCCGCCTGGTTGGCCGAGGCCGGCTGCGCGGTGCCGCCGGCCGACGGCGGCGCGCTGTTGCCCGACTGCGTGGTCAGGCTGACCGAGAGCCACCGCTTCGGCGCGACGAGCGCGATCGGCCGGCTGGCGCGCGCGGTCAACGCCGGCGACGCGGCGGCGGCCGTGCGCCTGCTCGACCACGAGGGTGGGGACGACGCCGGCTGGCTCGCGTCGCCGGACGGCCTGGTCGACGCGCTGTTCGCCGCGCGCGCCGACTATTTCGCGCTGGCGCGCGCGGGCGCGTCGGCCGACGCGCTGTTCGCCGCCTTCGCGCGCCACATGCTGCTGTGCACCGAGCGCCGCCAGGTCGGCGCGCTCAACGCGGGGCTCGAGGCGCGGCTCGAGGCGGCCGGCTTCAAGGCGCCGGGCGCCGACTGGTACCCGGGGCGCGCGGTGATGATAGGCGTCAACGACTACGCGGTCGGCCTGTTCAACGGCGACGTCGGCCTGTGCGTCGAGACCGCGGCGGGGCGGCGCGTGCTGTTCCCCGAGGCGGGCGGCGGTTTCCGCGCGCTCGCGCCCGGCCGCCTGCCCGCGCACGAGACGGTGTTCGCGATGACGGTGCACAAGAGCCAGGGCTCGGAGTTCGACGAGGTCTGGCTCGCGCTCGGCGACGGGGCGGGGGCGTCGCGCGCGCTCGTCTACACCGCGATCACCCGCGCGCGCCGGCGCTTCGCGCTGGCCGCCGACCCGGCGCGGCTGGCGGCGGCGCTGGCGAACGCGGCGCCGCGCGACAGCGGGCTCGCCGACCGGCTCCGCCGGGCTTGCTAATGGCATTATTTTCTTGCCGCATGGCGGAAAAAAACGCGTAAGATGGCGAGTTTTCCGGAATAAGCCATGGAGCTACCACCATGCTTGTGGAAGAGATCCTGTCTCTGCTCGGTCGGGCCACCCGCTACGACCGAGGTGCTTTTACCCCGTTGATCGTCGCCGGCCAGAAGCTGGGCTGCGTCAACGCCGTCTGGAGCGGTCGCCTGCTCGCCTTCGAAGCCGCGCTGTTCGAGGCGCGCGACGGCGCGATCGTCTGTCGCCTGCCGGCCGACCCGGGCCGGCTCACCGCCGAGCTGAACGCCGCCGCGCGCCGCTGGCAGGACGCCGGCTGGCTCAACGGCTGGCGCGACGAGCGCTTCACCGCCTTCGGGCGCGACGGCGTGCCGCTGTTCGAGCTCGAGCGCGCCGCCTTCCGACCGCTGGGCCTGAGCAGCCGCGCCGTTCACCTGAACGGCCTGTGCCGGCTGGCCGACGGCGAGGTCAGGATGTGGGTCGGGCGGCGCAGCCCGGACAAGGCGGTCGATCCGAACCGCATGGACAACCTGGTCGGCGGCGGCGTCGCCGCCGGCGAGAACCTGCGCGACGCGCTGCTGCGCGAAGGCTGGGAGGAGGCCGGCGTCGGCGCCGACAGGCTCGAGGCGCTGGTGCCGGCGGCGCTGCTGTTGGCCGAGCGCCCGGTGCAGCGCGGCCTGCACCGCGAATGGCTGTACGGCTACGACCTGTGGCTGCCCGACGGCGTCGCGCCGGTCAACCAGGACGGCGAGGTCGCCGAATACCGCCTGCTGCCGCTGGACGAGGTCGAGCGGCTGCTGGCCGCCGAGCGTTTCATGCTCGACGCCGCGCTCGTCGCCTGCGACTGTCTGGCGCGCCTGGGCTACTGGGGCGAGCACAACGCGCGCGTCGAAGCCGCGCTCGCTGCGGTGCGTCATCCGGTGGATGCCGACGCCCACGCGCTCTGAACGCAATGTCATGCTGAGGCTTGACCCAGGTCAAGGCGCCCAGGCCGCCAGCGGCTAGACTGGCGATGTCGATCTTGCGCACCGGACGGCTTCCCCGGTGCGCTGCCCGGCAACGCAACCAGGTAACATCATTGCTCTTCATCCCTTTGGGCAGGCTGCCCCCGCAGCCTGCCTTTTTTATTCGCCGCGCTGAAGGTCAAACGGAGGTTTGCCTGCGCGAACGCGCGCCGCGGTCAAACGCCAGCCTGCGGGCTTGGACGTTGGCCGAGCCTGCGCGGCCGTCGTGCGACGCCTTGTTTTCCGTTTTGCGCCTCGTTCGCGATGCGCGTGTTTCGCCGCAAGCGGATCTCGCCGCAGTGCGGCGGCGCGGGCGTCAAGGGGGGGCGGGGCGAGGGGGAGGCTCAGCCGATGTGTTTCCGTTTGTGTCCGCGGCCGATGCCGCGGCGTGGCCGGTCTGGAGGCGTTCGACGGCGAAGAGGGCGGGAAAGGCGCCGAGGCGTTGCCGGCCGGACCGGGTGCGGCGGCGGAAAAACGGAAAGGGCTTGCGACGAGGCGTCGCAAGCCCTTGAATCGATTGGCGCATCCGACAGGGATCGAACCTGTGACCTTCAGCTTCGGAAACTGACACTCTATCCAACTGAGCTACGGATGCGCGGCGTAATGCTGTGCATCATACGCCAATTCGCATGACCGCGTCCAGCGTGCGGCTTTTGCCTTGCCTGCCCCGATTCCGTATAATTTGCGGCATTTTGAATAAGTTCACGGTTCCATTTTCAGGCGAGGCTCTCAGATGAGTAAGGAAAACCAGGCGGCAGGCGCGCCCTTGAAGGCGGTGGTCGGCATCATTGTGTTTCTGGCGGTGGCCGTCTACCTGTTGGCCAAGCTGGCGACCAGCGGTTTCCAGGTGGATGCACAGGTGATGACGAAGGAGGCGGTGGCCGCTCGTCTGAAGCCGGTCGGCAGCTCGCTGGCCAGCGACGCGCCGCCGGGGCAGCGTACCGGCGAGCAGGTCTACAAGGCGGTGTGCATGTCCTGTCACGCCGACGGCCTGGCGGGCTCGCCGAAGTTCGGCGACGCCGGCGCCTGGGGCGCGCGCATCGGCAAGGGCTTCGAGACGCTGTCGACCCACGCGCTGCAGGGCTTCAACGCGATGCCGGCCAAGGGCGGCTCGCCCGATCTGTCGGACGACGAAGTCAAGCGCGCGGTCGCCTACATGGCCAACGCGGCGGGTGCCAAGTTTACCGAGCCGGCGGTCGGCGGCGCCGAGGGCGGTGCGGCCGCGGCGGCCGACCCGGACGTCGTCGGCAAGAAGATCTACGACAGCATCTGCGTGGCCTGCCACGCCTCCGGCGCCGCCGGTGCGCCGAAGTTCGGCGACAAGGCCGCCTGGGCGCCGCGCTTGAAGGACGGCGTCGACGCGGCTTACGAGATCGCCAAGAAGGGTCTCAACGCGATGCCGCCCAAGGGCGGCTTCAGCGGCAGCGACGAGGAATTCAAAGCGGCCGTCGTCTATCTGACCAACTCGGCCAAGTAAGCCGCGCGGTTCCAATCAAAAAGCGCCTCCTTCGCGAGGCGCTTTTTTCATGCCCGCCGCGCCGGCGACGCTCGGCCAACGTTGGCCGAGCCCGGTCTCAGCCGTTGTCGCCCTTGCCCTTCATCGCGTCGAGCGACGACAACAGCGACGAGAGCTTGGCGCGCCCCTCGGTTTTCGAGACCAGCGGCTCGGCGCCGGGGCGGCCGAACAGCTTGACGTCGTTGGCGTCGATTTCGGCGATGAAGCGCGACGGGTCGACGAACTGCCATTCGCCGGCGCGCTTGCGCTTCACGCAGTGGGTCAGCGTCAGCGTGCGCTGCGCGCGCGTGATGCCGACGTACATCAGCCGCCGTTCTTCCTCGACCATGTCGTTGTCGACCGATTCGCTGTGCGGCAGGATGCCTTCCTCGCAGCCGATCAGGAACACGTGCGGGTATTCGAGACCCTTGGACGCGTGCAGCGTCGACATCTTGACCGCGTCGACCTCGCCCTCGTCGCGGCCCTCGAGCATGGTGATCAGCGCGATCAGCTGCGTCAGCTCGACGAGGTTCTTGCCGTCGGCCTCGCCCTTCTTCGCCAGCCAGTCGACCAGCTCGAGCACGTTCTTCCACTTGCTCTCGGCGATGCGCGGGCTGTCCTCGCTATCCAACAGCCAGGTCTCGTAGCCGATGTGCTGCAAGAGTTCCGTCACCAGCTCGCCGGCCGGCTCGCGGTAGGCGCGCGTCTCGAGGTTGTCGATCAGCGCACAGAAGTCGGCGAGCGCCTCGTACTGCGCCGCCTGCACCTGGCCGCGAAAACCCTCCTCGCTCGCCGCCGCGTACAGGCTCTTCTGGCGTTGTCCGGCGTAGGCGCCGAGCTTTTCGAGCGTGACGTTGCCGACGCCGCGCTTGGGCGTGGTCAGCGCGCGGATGAAGGCGGGGTCGTCGTTCGGGTTGGCGATCAGCCGCAGGTAGGACAGCACGTCCTTGATCTCGGCCTTGTCGAAGAAGCTCTGGCCGCCCGACATCAGGTAGGGGATCTTGGCGTTCCTGAGCGCCTGCTCGAAGATGCGCGCCTGGTGGTTGCCGCGGTAGAGGATCGCGTAGTCGGCGAAGCGGGTGCGGTGCTCGAACTTGTGCGCGAGCAGGCGCTGCACGACCACCTCGGCCTCGTGTTCCTCGTCCTTGCACTGCACGACGTGGATCGGCTCGCCCAGCCCCAGCTCGCTCCATAGCTGCTTCTCGAACAGCTTGGGGTTGTTCGAGATCACCGAGTTGGCGGCGCGCAGGATGCGCGCGGTCGAGCGGTAGTTCTGCTCGAGCTTGATGATCTTGAGCCGCGGGAAATCCTGCTGCAACAGGCGCAGGTTTTCCATGTTGGCGCCGCGCCAGGCGTAGATCGACTGGTCGTCGTCGCCGACCGCGGTGAACATGCCGCGCACGCCGGTGAGCAGTTTCACCATCTGGTACTGGCAGGTGTTGGTGTCCTGGTACTCGTCGATCAACAGGTAGCGCAGCTTGTTCTGCCACTTGTCGAGCACCTCGGGCAGGGTCTGGAACAGTTGCACCGGCAGCCGGATCAAATCGTCGAAGTCGACCGCCTGGTAGGCGAGCAGGGTGTCCTGGTAGGACAGATACACGCGCGCGCAGACCGTCTCGAAGGCGTTGGCCGATTCGGTCAGGCAGGACTCGGGCGCCCTGAGGTCGTTCTTCCACAGCGAGATCTGGTTCTGCACCTTGCGGATCTCGTCCTTGCTGGTGGTGTTCAACAGGTCGGCGACGATCTTGCCGGCGTCGTAGGCATCGAGGATCGAGAACTGCATCTTGTAGCCCAGGTGCGGCGCCTCCTGGCGCAGGATCTGCATGCCCAGCGAGTGGAAGGTCGACACCGTCAGGCCCTTCAGTTCCGAGCCGGGCAACAGCTTGCCGACGCGCTCCATCATCTCGCGCGCGGCCTTGTTGGTGAAGGTGATCGCGGCGATGTTGCGCGCGTTCATGCCGCCCTCGCGGATCAGGTAGGCGATCTTCTGCGTGATCACGCGCGTCTTGCCGCTGCCGGCGCCGGCCAGCACCAGCAGGGGGCCGTCGAGGTGCTGGATGGCGGCGCGCTGCGGGGGATTCAGTTGCGGCAGGGACATGGCGGGTCTCGTTTCGGTGATGCGTCAAGGCGGGCGGCCATTTTACACCCGCCGGCGCGTCCGCCGGACGCGCGCGAGCGGGACGGCATGCGGCTCGGGTATCATGGCGCACGCAAAGGCGACGCCCCGCGCTTTGCCCCATCAAGGATCACTGCACTATGGCCACTTACGCGATCGGCGACATCCAGGGCTGCTTCGGCCCCTTCCAGCAACTGCTGCGCGAAATCGACTTCCAGCCGGGGCGCGACACGCTGTGGCTGACCGGCGACCTCGTCAACCGCGGCCCCGCCTCGCTCGAGGTGCTGCGCTGGGTGTTCCGCCACCAGGACTGCGTCGAGATGGTGCTCGGCAACCACGACCTGCACCTGTTGGCGGTCGCCGAGGGCTTCGGCAAGGTCCACGCCGACGACACCTTGCTCGACATCCTCAACGCCGCCGACGGCAAGCTTCTGCTCGACTGGCTGCGCTGCCAGCCGCTGATGATCGCCACCGAGGGCGCGGCGATGGTGCACGCCGGGCTGTTGCCCGACTGGAGCATAGGCAAGGCGATGCGGCTGGCGGCCGAGGTCGAGGCCGAGCTGTCCGGCCCGCACCACCGCGCCTTCCTGTCGCGCCTCTACGGCAACAAGCCGGTGCGCTGGAGCGAGGACCTGAAAGGCATGGACAGGCTGCGGCTCATCGTCAACGCGATGACGCGCATGCGCATGGTCACGCGCGACGGCGAGATCGACCTGGCGTTCAAGGGGGAGAGGGAAGACGCGCCGCCGAATCTGGTGCCGTGGTTCGAGGCGGCCCACCGCAAGAGCGAGGGCACGCCCATCGTCTGCGGTCACTGGTCGGCGCTGGGGCTGATGCTGAGCGACGACGTGTGGGCGATCGACACCGGTTGCCTGTGGGGCGGCAGCCTTACCGCGCTTAGGCTGGAAGACCGGCAGCCGTTTTCGCTGCCGTGTCTTGCGGAGCGGGCGATCGCGTGAGCGTCGCCTCGATCTGTTCGCGCGCCGCCTCGCACAGCGTGAAGCGGCTGTCGAACGCGCCGGCGGCCAGCGGCGCGCCGAACGAGAGCTCGACCGTCATCGACCGTTGGCCGAGGATGCGGCACAGGCTCTGCCAGAAGCTGGTGTCGCCGACGTAGGCCGGCGCGGTGGTCGGCGCGCCGTCGGCGCCGAGGTAGCGCAGCGTCACCGGCTGCACCGTCGCGCGCGACAGCATCGCCGACTCGAACAGCGAGGCCTTGAACGGCAGCAGGCCTGAGCCGTCCGAGGTGGTCGCCTCGGGGAACACCGCCATGCAGCCGCCGTTCTCGAGCGCGCGCGCCAGCTGCTGGTTGACGCGGCTGGCGTCGCGGCGGTTGCTGCGGTCGATGAACAGCGTGCCGGCGCTTTTCACCAGCCAGCCGGCCACCGGCCACTTGAGGATCTCGCGCTTGGCGACGAAGCGCGACACGGTGACGCTGTTGAGCGCGAAGATGTCCAGCCACGACACGTGGTTGGCGACCAGCAGCGTATTGGGCGGGAACACGCCGGGCGCGACGCCGCGCACGTGCAGCTGGACGCCGAGAATGCGCAGCAGGCCGCGGCTCCAGCGCTGGTTGACCACCGCGCGTTCGGCGTGCGCCATGTGGCGGAAGCGCCCGGCGACGATGACGAGTCCGCGCGCGAGGTGGACGGCGAGGCGCCCGAGACGGGCGGCGCGGGTGGCGACGGAGGTACGGGGCAGGGCAGGGCTCATGCTCGGATCGGCGTCGGAATACGGAGCCGGCACTCTAGCACGGCTGGCATTGCGGACAATAGCAGGAGCTGCGCTGCCCCTGACGGAGTTCGGCGATCGGCGCGCCGCAGCGCCGGCACGCCTCGCCGGCGCGTCCGTACACGTAGTAGCTCTGCTGGAAGTAGCCGGGCTGGCCGCGCGCGTCGACGAAGTCGCGGAGCGTGCTGCCGCCGGCCTCGATCGCGCGCGCGAGCACCGCCTTTACCGTCTCGGCCAACCTTTGGCAGTCCTCGCGCGTCAGCCGTCCGGCCGGGCGCGCCGGGTGGATGCCGGCGTGGAACAGCGCCTCGTTCGCGTAGATGTTGCCGACGCCGACCACCAGCGCGTTGTCCATCAGCGCCTGCTTGATCGCGACGCGCTTGTCGCGCGTCACCCGGTACAGATGGTCGCCGTCGAAGGCGTCCGACAGCGGCTCGGGGCCGAGCCTGGCGAGCAGCGGATGGTGCTCGGGCGCGCCCGGGTGCCACAGCCAGGCGCCGAAGCGGCGCGGGTCGCGGTAGCGCAACAGCGTCGGCGCCGCATTCGGCGGCGCGAGCAGCACGTCGACATGGTCGTGCTTGTCCGGCGGCGTGCCCGGCGGCACGAAGCGCAGGCTGCCCGACATGCCCAGGTGCACGATCAGCGTGCCGTGCGCGAAGCCGATCAGCAGGTATTTGGCGCGCCGCGTCACCGTCGCGACGGTCGCGCCCGCGAGCGCGGCGGACAGGTCCGGTACCGGCCAGCGCAGCGCCGCGCAGCGCACGGTGACCGCGTCGACGCGCGCGCCGATGAGCGTCGGCGCGACGCCGCGTTTGGTGGTTTCGACTTCGGGCAGTTCGGGCATGACGTGCGCGACCTCTTCGACCGCATGAATGGAATCGGCGTGATATTCTAGGGTCTATTCGTGCAGCACAACACGCGCCAGGCCCAAGGCTTCGACCATGATCCGTCCGTTCCGCCCCCTTTTCCTGCTTCCCGTCGTCCTCCTGGCCGCCTGCGCCCAGCTGTCGGGACCCGCGCGCCCCGAGGTGGCGCCCGCGCCCGAAGCGCGGCTCGACGCCGCCGACGAGGCCCGGCGCGAGCGCGAGGCCGAGGAGGCGCGGCTGCCGAAGCTCGAGCTGACGCCGCCCATCGTCTACGGCGTGCTCGCCAGCGAGATCGGCGCGCAGCGCGGCCAGGTCGGCAACGCGGCGGCCACCTACCTGGACCTGGCGCGCACGACGGCCGACCCGCGCCTGGCGCGCCGCGCCGCCGAGATGGCGCTGTTCGCCGGTCAGGTCGGCGTCGCCTCCGACGCGCTTGCGCTGTGGATCCGGCTCGACCCCGAGTCGCACGCCGCGCGCGAGCAGCTCTTCGTCGTGCTCCTGCGCGCCGGCAAGTTGGCCGAGGGCCGCCCGCTGATCGAGGAGGTGCTCGAGCGCGACCCGGCGCGCGCGCCGGCGGTATTCGTACAACTGGCGCGGCTGGCGACCCGCCAGGCCGACAAGCCCGGCACCTTCGCGCTGGTGCGCGCGCTGTCCGACCGCTTCCCCGCGTTGCCCGAGGCGCGCTTCGCGCTCTTGTCGGTCGCCGCCGAGGTCGACGACCAGGGCACCGTCGCCGCCGAGTTCGACAAGCTCGCGAAAATCGCGCCCAAGTGGGACCTGCCGGTCGCCTGGCAGACCGACCGCCTGCGCCGCACCGACATGGACGCCGCGCTCGCCTTCCTCAAGCGCGAGCTGGCGCGTCGCCCGGACGCCGGCGTCGAGCTGAAAATGGCCTACCCGCGCCTCCTGGTGTCGGCCAAGCGCTACGACGAGGCGCGCGAGGCCTTCGACGCGCTCTTGGCGCGCCATCCCGACGACCCCGAACTGCTGTACGCGAGCGGCCTGATGGCCTACCAGCTCAAGGACGCCGCCGCCGCCGAGAAACGCCTCGCCGAGGCGCTCAAGCGCGGCCACGCCGAGGCCGACTTCCTGCGCCTGACGCTCGGCCAACTGGCCGAGCAGCGCGGCGACGCGGTGCTGGCCCAGGGCTACTACGAGTCGGTCGTCAGCGGCCAGAACAAGCTGCAGGCGCAGGTCCGGCTCGCCGCGCTCGAGGCCGAGGCCGGCCGGCTCGAGCCGGCGCTGGCGCGGCTCGAGGCGGTCGACGCCGCGAGCAACGACAAGATCGCGCTCGCGCAGAGCGCCTCGCAGCTGGCGCGCCAGTACAAGCGCCACGACCTCGCGCAGGGCGTGCTCGACCGCGCGCTCGCCGCCTACCCGAACACCCCCGAGCTGCTGTACGAGCGCGCGCTGGTCTTCGAGCTGCGCGGCGACTACGCGTGCGCCGAGCGCGACCTGCGCGCCTTCCTGGTCGAGAAGCCGGGCGACGCGGTCGGCGAGAACGCGCTCGGCTACCTCTTGGCCAACCGCACGCAGCGCTTCAAGGAGGCGCAGGCGCTGATCGCGCGCGCGCTCAAGGCCGACCCGGACAACCCGACCATCCTCGACAGCATGGGCTGGGTGCTCTACCGGCGCGGCCAGCCGCGGGCGGCGCTACCCTTCCTCGAGCGCGCCTGGGCCGGCATGAAGGACGCCGAGATCGCCGCCCACCTCGGCGAGGTGCTGTGGCAGCTCGGTCGCGTCGACGACGCGCGCGCGCTGTGGGACGCCGGCCGGGAGGTCGACGCCGAGCACCCGGTGCTGCTGGACACCCTGAAACGATTCGCACGCTGACCCTATGCCGATCACCGCCTTTCGTCGCCTAGCCGCCTGCGCCGCCGCCCTGTTGCTGGCGGCCTGCGCGACGCCCGAACGCCCCTTCGTGCCCGGCCCCGCGTCGGTGCAGCTGAGCCCGGTCGACGCGCCGTTCTCGGCGGCCGGCCGCATCGCGGTCAACGCCGACGGGCGCGGCCACTACGGCAATTTCGAGTGGCGGCACGCGCCCGACCGCGACGAGCTGTCCATCCTGTCGCCGGTCGGCAGCACCGTCGCGCGGCTGACGCGCGACGGGGACGGCGTCGCGCTCGAGGCCGACGGCAAGACCCACCGCGCACCCGACGTCGAGACGCTGACCGAGGAGACGCTCGGCTATCCGCTGCCGCTGGAAAACCTCGTCTGGTGGATACGCGGCCTGCCGGCGCCCGATGAGCCGGCCGAGCGCGTCGACGGCGGCATCGCGCAGCAGGGCTGGCGCATCCGCTTCGTCGCCGACGAGGGCGGCTCGCCGGTGCCGCGCCGCGTCGAGATGGTGCGCGACGGCCTGTCGATCAGGCTCGTCACCCATCGCTGGCAATAACCCCGCGGCCGGGCAGGGCTCGGCCAACCTTTTCCCCGGCGCGCGCCGGGTCCGGACCATGACGTACGATTTCCAAGCCTTTCCCGCCCCGGCCAAGCTGAACCTGATGCTCAAGGTGGTCGGCCGCCGCCCCGACGGCTACCACCTGCTCGAAACCGTGTTCCGCTTCATCGATTTTTGCGACACGGTCGAGATCGCCGTCACCGACGACGGCGTCGTCGAACTCGTCAACCCGATCCCCGGCGTCGCGCCCGAGAGCGACCTGACGGTGCGCGCGGCGCGCGCGCTGCAGGCGGCCAGCGGCAGCAAGCAGGGTGCGCGCATCCGGCTCGCCAAGCGCATCCCGATGGGCGGCGGCCTCGGCGGCGGCAGCTCAGACGCGGCGACGGTGCTGTTGGCGCTCAACCGCCTGTGGGGCACGCGGTTCTCGCGCGAACGCCTGATGGAACTGGGGCTCGCGCTCGGCGCCGACGTGCCGGTTTTCGTGTTCGGCCGCAACGCGTTCGCGACCGGCGTCGGCGAGGAATTGACCGCGCTTGAGCTGCCCGAGGCGTGGTACGTGGTGATCCATCCGGGGGTGCACGTGCCGACCGCGAAAATTTTTTCGTCGCCCCTGTTGACACGCGATAGCAAGCCCAGCATAATGCGAACCCTCGAAACAACGCAGCAACGACGAAACGACCTGCAAGCGGCAGTTTCGGCGGAGTTCAAAGAAGTTGACAGCGCGATACGGGATCTAGCAAAATACGGCCCTGCGCTGATGACAGGCTCCGGAAGTTGTGTGTTTCTCGAGTGCGAGTCGCAAGACCAGGCAAATACAGTATTCAGGGCCGTGTCGGAAAAATACGACGGGTTTGTGGCAAAGGGGCTGGCAAGCCACCCGATGTTCGACAAGGCCTGACAAGGTTTACTGGGGAGTCGCCAAGTGGTAAGGCACCGGATTTTGATTCCGGCATTCGTAGGTTCGATCCCTACCTCCCCAGCCAATAATTCAAGAAAGCGTGTAAGCTCACCCCTTACACGCTTTTTTTCATTGTTTTCTTCCAAGGCAATCGTTATGGCGGCTTACGACAGCTTGATGGTCTTCACCGGGACGGCCAACCCCGACCTCGCACAAAACGTGGTCAAACACCTCGATATTTCGCTGGGGCGCGCCGACGTCGGCCGCTTCTCCGACGGCGAGGTGGCGGTGGAGCTCCTGGAGAACGTGCGCGGTCGCGACGTGTTCATCCTGCAGTCGACCTGTAACCCGACCAACGACAACCTGATGGAAATCCTGACCATGGCCGACGCGCTCAAGCGCGCCTCGGCCGGCCGGATCACCGCCGCGATTCCCTACTTCGGCTACGCCCGCCAGGACCGCCGCCCGCGTTCGGCGCGCGTGCCGATCTCGGCCAAGCTGGTGGCCAATATGCTGGCGACCGCCGGCATCGACCGCGTGCTGACCGTCGACCTGCACGCCGACCAGATCCAGGGCTTCTTCGACATCCCGGTCGACAACGTCTACGCGACGCCGGTGCTGCTGAAGGACATCGTCGCGCAGCGCTTCGAAGACCTGATCGTGGTCAGCCCGGACGTCGGCGGCGTGGTGCGCGCGCGCGCCACCGCCAAGGCGCTGAACACCGACCTGGCGATCATCGACAAGCGCCGTCCGAAGGCCAACGTCGCCGAGGTGATGAACATCATCGGCGACGTGTCGGGCCGTACCTGCCTGATCGTCGACGACATGATCGACACCGCCAACACGCTGTGCAAGGCCGCTTCCGCGCTGAAAGAGCGCGGCGCCGAGCGCGTGTACGCCTACGCCACCCACGCGGTGTTCTCGGGCCAGGCGGTCGACCGCATCAACAATTCCGACATCGACCAAGTCGTTGTGACCGACACCATCCCGCTGTCGGCGCAGGCCAAGGCCAGCAGCCGCATCCGCCAGGTGTCGATCGGCGGCCTGATCGCCGAGACGCTGCGTCGCATCAACAACGAAGAGTCGGTGTCCTACCTCTTCAACGAGGAACTGGTTTCGGCGGGCTCCGTCCTGCCGTAAACGGTACGGCCGCTGGTCGCGGCGGCCGTGCTGTCCTTAATCTACTGGAGCAAAACATGTCCTACGAACTGATCGCCGCCAAGCGCGTTGAACAAGGTACGGGTGCGAGCCGCCGCCTGCGCCGCGCTGGCAAGCTGCCGGCCGTCGTCTACGGTGCCGGCAAAGACGCCGAAGCCGTGGTGCTCGAGCACAACCCGGTGTTCTACGCGCTCAAAGACGAAGCGTTCCACACCTCGGTGCTGGAGCTGGTCGTCGACGGCGACAAGCAACAGGTGCTGGTGCGTGACTACCAGATGCACCCGTTCAAGCAGCAAGTGCTGCACATCGACTTCCAGCGCGTGAACGCGAACGAGAAGATCCACGTGCGCGTGCCGCTGCACTTCGTCGGCGCCGAGGTGTCGCCCGCCGTCAAGCTGCACGGCGGCAAGGTGGCCTACATCGCCAACAGCGTCGACGTCAGCGCGCTGCCTGGTCAACTGCCGAAGTTCATCGAAGTCGACCTGTCGAACGCCGTCGGCGGCCAGAACGTCCGCGCGTCCGATCTGAAGCTGCCGGAAGGCGTCGAGCTGGTGGCCCTGGGCCGTGGCGACAACGCCACCCTGGTGACGATCTCGGGCAAGGCGCCGGAAGCCGCCGCCGAGTAATCCCCGGCCATTGCGAGACCGGCCCGCTGCGAACCTTCCGGCTCGCGGCGGGCTTTTTCATTGCAAAAAGGAACAGGCATGAGCGAGATCCGTCTGGTGGTCGGGCTCGGGAACCCGGGGCCGGAGTACGAGAAGACCCGTCACAACGCCGGCTTCTGGCTGGTCGACGAGCTGGCCTGGCAACTGAAAGCCAGCTTCGCGCCCGAGGCGAAGTTCTTCGGCGAGGTCGCGCGCGCGCGCCACCCGGCCGGCGGCGAGTTGTGGCTGTTGAAGCCCGCCACCTACATGAACCTGTCCGGCCAGTCGGTCGGCGCGCTGGCGCGCTTTTACAAGATCGCGCCGGAGCAGACGCTGGTCGTGCACGACGAGCTCGACCTCGCGCCGGGCGTCGCGCGCTTCAAGCAGGGCGGCGGCCACGGCGGCCACAACGGCCTCAAGGACATCGTCGCCAAGTGCGGCGGGCCGAATTTCTGGCGTCTGCGCCTCGGCATCGGCCACCCGGGCGACCGCAACGAGGTCGCCAACTTCGTGCTCAAGAAGGCGCGCGGCGAGGAGCAGGCGCTGATCGACGACGCGATCGCCGCGTCGCTCCAGGTGATGCCCGCCGCGCTGGCCGGAGACTTTCCTGCCGCGATGAAGGCGCTGCACACCGCGCGCTAGGGCTCGGCCGACGTGTCGGCTAAGTCGTGCTAAAATAACGCTTTTTTCGTGCGCCGCCCGTTCCGGGGCGGCTCGTCAAAGGAAGACCATGAGCCTCAAATGCGGCATCGTCGGCCTGCCGAACGTCGGCAAGTCGACCCTGTTCAACGCGTTGACCCGCGCCGGCATCGAAGCCGCCAACTATCCGTTCTGCACCATCGAGCCCAACGTCGGCATCGTCGAGGTGCCGGACCCGCGCCTCGCGCAGTTGGCCGAGCTGATCAAGCCGCAGAAGGTGCAGCCGGCCATCGTCGAGTTCGTCGACATCGCCGGCCTGGTGGCGGGCGCCTCCAAGGGCGAGGGCCTTGGCAACCAGTTCCTCGCCAACATCCGCGAGACCGACGCCATCGTCAACGTCGTGCGCTGCTTCGACGACGACAACGTCGTGCACGTCGCAGGCCGCGTCGACCCGGTCGCCGACATCGAAACCATCGGCACCGAACTGGCGCTCGCCGACCTCGCCACCGTCGAGAAGGCGATCGCCCGCGACGGCAAGAAGGCCAAGTCGGGCGACAAGGAGGCGATCCGCCTCGTCGCCGTGCTCGAGAAGGTGCGCGCCCACCTCGACCAGGGCCTGCCGGCGCGTTCGCTTGGCCTCGACGCCGACGAAGTCGCGCTGCTGAAACCGTTCTGTCTGCTGACGATCAAGCCGGCGATGTACGTCGCCAACGTCGCCGAGGACGGCTTCGACAACAACCCGCACCTCGACCGCCTCAAGGCGCTGGCCGACAAGGAAGGCGCACCGGTCGTCGCGCTGTGCGCGGCGATCGAATCGGAGATCGTCGAGCTCGACGACGCCGACAAGGCCGAGTTCCTCGCCGAGATGGGCCTTGAGGAGCCGGGCCTGAACCGCCTGATCCGCGCCGCCTACAAGCTCCTCGGCCTGCAGACCTACTTCACCGCCGGCGTGAAGGAAGTGCGCGCCTGGACCATCCACGTCGGCGACACCGCGCCGCAGGCGGCCGGCGTGATCCACACCGACTTCGAACGCGGCTTTATTCGCGCCCAGACCATCGCCTTCGACGACTTCATCGCCTGCGGCGGCGAGGCCAAGGCGAAGGAAGCCGGCAAGATGCGTGCGGAAGGCAAGGAATACGTCGTGCAGGATGGCGACGTAATGAACTTCCTGTTCAACGTCTGAGTCGCCAAGCCGTTTTCCTGATGTTTCATGAAACACCAGGAAAGCATGAAAACCTCAATAAAACCGCGCAGTTGCGCGGTTTTATTGTTTCATAGCGCTGCTTCAAGTTTCCCGAGCAGTCAATGCATGCCTGAGTACGCTAGCGAGTACAGCTCTTGGAGTATGTGCGAATAAGTGAGTATAGTGCCGCTGTCGCCATGACAAGGAGTCAGCCACATGCTTACCGACACGCACTGCCGCAACGCCAAGCCCAGGGAAAAGCTCTACCGCTTGAATGACCAGCGCGGGCTCTACCTCGAAGTCAAGCCCAACGGAGTCAAGGCTTGGCGATACCGCTTCACACTGAATGGCAAGGCCAGCATGTTTGCGCTTGGCGAATACCCTGCTGGCCTTGCCATTCAGTGTGAAGCGGTAT
>NZ_SLXG01000018.1 GCF_004345725.1 Crenobacter luteus
CCCGGCAACCGACCGACGACCGCCACCCATGCAAAAGGGCCGCTGACGCGGCCCTTGCGGAAAGACGAAGCAGGTTGGCCGAGCTCGGCCAACCTCTACTCTATGGCGCGATCAACGCCGGCGACGCGGTGGACGGTCGCCAGCCGGCTTCGCAGCCGTCTTGCCCGCCGGTTTCTCCGCCGGCTCGGCGGAGGCGGCCGGGGCCGCCGGCTTCGCCGTCTTGCGACTGCGGCTGCGCGGCTTCTTGTCTGCGACTTCTTCATCCTTGAACAACACGAAATCGACCTGGGTCGCGTCGAGATCGACGCGCGCGACGCGCACCGTCATCGCGTCCCCCAACTGATAGCGCATGCCGCTCTTCTCGCCGACGATGGCCTGCATCTCCTGCTTGTAGTGGAAGTAGTCCTTGCCGAGCTCGGAGATGTGCACCAGCCCTTCGACGTACAGGTCGTCGAGCAGCACGAACACGCCGAAGCTGGTCACCGCGCTGATCTTGCCGCTGAACACCTCGCCGACTTTGTCGCGCATGTAGTAGGTCTTGAGCCACGACTCGACGTCGCGGCTGGCGTCGTCGGCGCGCCGCTCGGTCATCGAGCAATGCACGCCGAGCTTGGCCCACTTGCCCGGCTTGTAGGTTTCGCCCTTGAGCACCGCCTTGATCGCGCGGTGGACCAGCAGGTCGGGGTAGCGGCGAATCGGCGAGGTGAAGTGGGTGTAGGCCTCGTAGGCGAGACCGAAGTGACCGACGTTGTCCGGGCTGTAGACCGCCTGCTGCATCGAGCGCAGCAGCATGGTCTGCACCATCGCGGCATCGGGACGATTCTCGAGCTGGGACGCCAGCGCCGCGTAGTCCTTGGTGGTCGGCTTTTCGCCGCCCTCCAGCGTCAGGCCGAGCAGGCGCAACGCCTTGCGCAGGTTGTCGAGTTTCTCCGGCGTCGGACCCTCGTGGATGCGGTAGAGCGCCTTGTGCTTGTTCTTCTCGAGGAACTTCGCCGAGCAGACGTTGGCCGCCAGCATGCACTCCTCGATCAGGCGGTGCGCGTCGTTGCGCACCACCGGCACGATCTTCTCGATCTTGCCGGCGTCGTTGAAGATCATCTGCGTCTCGACGGTGTCGAATTCGATCGCGCCGCGCACCGCGCGCGTCGCGTGCAGCAGCTTGAACAGCGCGTACAGCGTCTGGATCTGCGGCAGCAGCGGATGATCGCTGCCGTTCTGCAGCCAATCCCAGACCTGGTTGTAGGTCAGGCGTGCCTTCGAGTGCATCACCGCCTCGTAGAAAGCGTAGCGCTTGATCTGGCCCTTGGCACCGATCTGCATGTCGCAGACCATGCACAGGCGCTCGACGTCGGGATTCAGCGAACAGATGCCGTTGGACAGCGCCTCGGGCAGCATCGGAATCACGCGACGCGGGAAGTAGACCGAATTGCCGCGCGCGAGCGCCTCGACGTCGAGCGCGTCGCCCGGCTGCACGTAGTGGCTGACATCGGCGATCGCGACCACCAGGCGGAAGCCCTTGCCGGACTTCTCGGCGTAGACCGCGTCGTCGAAGTCGCGCGCCGTTTCGCCATCGATGGTCACCAGCGGCAGGTCGCGCAGATCAACGCGGCCCTTGATGTCCTTCTTGCGCACCTTCTGCGGAATCTTCTTGGCGAGCTTCTGCACTTCGTCCGGGAACTGGTGCGGCAGGTCGTGCTTCCTGAGCGCGATCTCGATCTCCATGCCCGGGTCGGCGTAGTCGCCGATCACCTCGGTGACGCGACCGATCGCCTGACGGTAGTCGCCCGGCTGCTCGACGATCTCGAGCATCACCACCTGGCCGTGGCGGGCGCCGTTCTCGCCGCCCGGCTCGATCAGGATGTCCTGATTGATGCGGCGCTCCTCGGGACGGGCAAACCACACGCCGCGCTCCTCGTAGATGCGCGCGACCAGTTTCTGCACCGCGCGCTCGAGCACCTCGACCACGCGCCCCTCGCGGCGACCGCGGCGGTCGGTGCCGGCCGGACGCACCATCACGACGTCACCGTGCATCACTTTGTGCATCTCGCGCTCGGGCAGGAACAGGTCGCTACCCTCGCCGTCTTCCGGCACGGCGAAACCGAAGCCGTCGCGATGGCCGACGACACGGCATTTGACCAGTTCGACCTTCGCGGCGACGCAGATCGCGCCCTTGCGGTTGATCAGCACCTCGCCGTCGCGCGCCATCGCGGCGAGGCGGCGTTCGAAGAAGGGCATTTCCTGCGGCTGGATATCGAGCAGCGCGGCCAATTCGGCCGCCTCGCTCGGCACACCCTGCTCGGCAAGCAGCGTCAGCATGTACTCGCGGCTCGGCAGGGGATGCTCGTATTTGGTTTTTTCACGCTCAAGATAAGGATCCCGCTCGCGCAGGGATAGTTCTTTTTGTTTTTTTTGCTTGGGGGCCATTGACATCCTCAAATAGGGGCCTATAATGCACAGCTCATCGGCGCTGCGCTGATTTCAACGAATCATACAGCAAACCGATGCCCAGGTGGCGGAATTGGTAGACGCACTAGGTTCAGGTCCTAGCGGTGGCAACACTGTGGAAGTTCGAGTCTTCTCCTGGGCACCAAGAATTCAAATGAATCTGTTGGTTATCATCGACAGATTCTAGTAGTACAGTAGCAGAGACAATTTAAGTACATGCCCAGGTGGCGGAATTGGTAGACGCACTAGGTTCAGGTCCTAGCGGTGGCAACACTGTGGAAGTTCGAGTCTTCTCCTGGGCACCAAGGTTTCAAACGGATCGGTTGATCATGACCGATGCGGGCAGCACAGACAATTAAGAGTTTCATGCCCAGGTGGCGGAATTGGTAGACGCACTAGGTTCAGGTCCTAGCGGTGGCAACACTGTGGAAGTTCGAGTCTTCTCCTGGGCACCACTTGAAAAAGCCGTTCTCTTTCGAGAACGGCTTTTTTTCATTCCACCCCACCCGCGCACCCGCTGCCGCATCAAAACGGTGCGAGCGCCCGCCCATCGTTCCGATCCGGCGATCTGCCATCCCTCGCAGCCATCCGGCAACGACAGCCCACAAAAAAGCCGCCCTCGACGGGGCGGCTTTCATCGCGGACCGATCGCTCGGCCAACCTTGAAGACTTACAGGCCGAACGGATGGCGCAGCACGATGGTCTCTTCGCGGTCCGGACCGGTCGAGATGATGTCGACCGGCGCTTCGCACACTTCCTCGATGCGCTTGAGGTAGGCGCGTGCGGCTTCCGGCAGGTCTTCGTACTTCTTCACGCCGGCGGTGCTCTCGCTCCAGCCCGGCAGCGTTTCGTAGACCGGCTCGCACTGGGCGACGGCTTCCGAGCCGAACGGCAGGATGTCGACGGTCTCGCCGTTCAGCGTGTAGCCGACGCACAGCTTGATCTCGTCCATGCCGTCCATCACGTCGAGCTTGGTCACGCACAGGCCGGACACGCCGTTGATCTGGATCGAGCGCTTGAGCGCGGCGGCGTCGAACCAGCCGCAGCGACGCGGACGGCCGGTCACCGAGCCGAACTCGTTGCCGCGCTTGGCGAGGAAGGCACCGACGTCGTTTTCCTGCTCGGTCGGGAACGGGCCCGAGCCGACGCGGGTGGTGTAGCCCTTCACGATGCCGAGCACGTAGTTCAGCATCTGCGGCGCCACGCCGGCGCCCGGCGCGGCCGCGCCGGCCACGCAGTTGGACGAGGTCACGAACGGGTAGGTGCCGTGGTCGATGTCGAGCAGGGTGCCCTGCGCGCCTTCGAACAAGAGCTTGTCGCCCTTCTTGTTCAGCTCGTACAGCGTGCGCGACACGTCGCCGACCATCGGCTTGATGCGCTCGGCCAACTTCATGGTGGTCGCGAGGATCTCGTCGAAGTTCACCGGCTCGGCCTTGAAGTACTGGGTCAGCTGGAAGTTGTAGTAGTCGACGTTTTCCTTCAGCTTGGCGGCGAAGCGCTCGGCGTCGAACAGGTCGATCACGCGCAGCGCGCGGCGGGCGACCTTGTCCTCGTAGGCCGGGCCGATGCCGCGGCCGGTGGTGCCGATCTTGCCGGCGCCCTTGGCCGCCTCGCGCGCCTGGTCGAGCGCGACGTGGTACGGCAGGATCAGCGGGCAGGTCTGCGCGATGGTCAGGCGACCGACCACGGTCACGCCGGCTTCGTCGAGCTCGTCGATTTCCTTCAGCAGCGCCTCGGGCGACAGCACCACGCCGTTGCCGATGAAGCAGGCGACGCCGTCGCGCAGGATGCCGGACGGAATCAGACGCAGCACGGTTTTCTTGCCGTTCACCCACAGGGTGTGGCCGGCGTTGTGGCCGCCCTGGAAGCGGACCACCCCCTTGGCGTGATCGGTGAGCCAGTCAACGATCTTGCCCTTACCTTCGTCACCCCACTGGGTGCCGATCACGACAACGTTCTTGGACATGGGAAAACAACCTCTTTACGTCAGATACCGGTTCAATTGAACGGAACCACCTGCCAGCCGGAAGCGGCCGGGATGAGTTCGCGATCGCAATACAGGGCCTCGGCGGATTCGCCCAGGTAGTCGATCAGCACGACTTCGCCGGCGGCGCGCAGCCGGGCGATTTCAGCCTTGGCCGCCGGCAGCTGCGCCGCGGCGACGCGGATGCCGCGCACGCTGTCGCGCTCGGGCAGGATGCGGATCAGGTCGCGCAGGTCGAGCGAGAAGCCGGTGGCCGGTCGCGCGCGGCCGAAGCGTTCGCCGACGTTGTCGTAGCGGCCGCCGCGCGCCAGCGCCTCGGACCAGCCCGGCGCGTAGGCGGCGTAGACGAGACCGGTGTGGTAGTCGTCGCCGCGCAGTTCGGCAAGGTCGAAACCGATCTCGGCCTGGCCCTTGAGCGCGTCGCCGAGTGCGGCGAGCTGGTCGAGCGCCGCGTCGATCTCGGGCAGCGGCGGCAGCACGGCGCGCGCGCGCGCGAGCACGTCGGCCGGGCCATACAGTTCCGGCAGCGCCAGCACCGCGGCGCGCCACGGCTCGGCCAGACGGCCGGCCAGCTCGTTGACGGTGCCGACGTCCTTGCCCTGCAGCGCGAGAAACAGTTCGCGCGTCGCCTTGTGCGACAGGCCGGCCGCCGCGGCCAGCGCGCGGAAGATGCCGACGTGACCGAGGTCGAGCCGCAGGCCGGCGACGCCGGCCTGGCTGAGCACCTCGAGCATCAGCGCGATGATTTCCTCGTCGGCCTCGATGCCGGCGTAGCCGTACAGTTCGGCGCCGACCTGCAACGGCTCGCGCGAGCTCATCAACCCCGACGGCAGCGCGTGCACGACGCTGCCGGCGTAGCACAGGCGGGTGACGCCCTGGCGGCCGGACAGGAGATGGGCGTCGATGCGCGCCACCTGCGGCGTGATGTCCGCCCTCAGGCCCAACTGGCGGCCGGACAGCTGGTCGACCAGCTTGAAGGTTTTCAAATCGAGCGCGTCGTCGCCCTCGCTGATCAGCGAGTCGGCGTATTCGATCAGCGGTGGCGAGACGAGCTCGTAGCCGGCGCTGCGGAACAGGTCGAGCATCGCGGCCTTGGCCGACTCCACCTGGCGCGCGGTGGCGGGCAGGATGTCGGCGATATGTTCGGGTAACAGCCAGTTGCGCATGGCGTGTCGTCGTTTCTTTCACATGAAACAGGCGGGGAGGTCCCCGCCTGCGTTTTAAGTGCGCCCCGGCACGGGGCCGCACGATCGGATATTGTACCCGCTTCGCGCTACTTGGTCCGCTCCCCGCCCTGCGGGTTCTGGAAGTAGCGGAAGAAGGCCGAATTCGGCTCCAGCACCAGCACGTCGCTCTTGTCCTTGAACGACTGCTTGTAGGCCTCCATGCTGCGCCAGAAGGCGTAGAACTCGGGGTTCTTGCCCAGCGCCTCGGTATAGATGGCGGCCGCCTTCGCGTCGCCCTCGCCCTTGATGGCCTGGGCCTGGCGATAGGCGTCGGCGAGGATCACCTCGCGCTGGCGGTCGGCGTCGGCGCGGATGCGTTCGGCCTCGGCTGCCCCCTCGCTGCGCAGCTGGTTGGCCACCGTGCGGCGCTCGGACTGCATGCGGTCGTAGACCGAAGAGCTGATTCTATCCGGAAAATCGACGCGCTTTAAGCGCACATCCAAAATTTGCACGCCGATCTTGCGCGCGTCGGCGTCGGCGCGGCGCCTGACGACCTCCATCACCTTGTCGCGCTGCCCGGAAATCACGTCGGCGACGGTCTTCTGGCCGAACTCCGCCCTGAGGCCGTCGTTGATGGTCTGCCTGAGGCGCGCCACCGCGGCGGCCTCGTTGCCGCCGACGCTCTTGTAGAACTGTTCGACGTCGATCACGCGCCATTTGACGAAGCTGTCGACCAGCACGTTCTTCTTCTCGCGCGTGTTGAACAGCTCCGGCGTCTCGGCGTCGATGGTCAGGATGCGGCGGTCGAAATAGCGCACGTTCTGCACCAGCGGGATCTTGAACTGGATGCCGGGCTCCTTGATGACGCGCACCACCTCGCCGAACTGGAACACCAGCGCGAACTGGCGCTGGTCGACGGTGAACAGCGCCAGACTGCTCACGAACAGCGCGAGGACGACGGCGACGGCAACGGGAATCAGCTTGTCCATGTCAGCGCCCCCCCAGTTCGCGGCCGCGCGTGCTGTCGCGCCCGGAACGCCCCTCGGAAGGCGCGGCCTCGGCGGGCAACTCCGGTGGCGCCGCCTTGGCAGACGCCGTGCCGGGCGGCGTTGCGCCGGCCTTGCCGGCTTCGAGCAACTGGTTCAGCGGCAGATAGAGCAGCTTGCCGCTGCCCGACTTGCTGTCGATGACGATCTTGCTGGTATTGCCGATGACCTGCTGCATCATTTCGAAATAGAGTCGGTTGCGTGTCACGGCCGGAGCCTTGTTGTATTCGGGCAACAACTGGCGGAAGCGCGCCGAGTCACCCTCGGCGGTCGACACCATGCGCTCGCGGTAGCCTTCGGCCTCGGCGATCAGGCGCGACGCCATGCCCTTGGCCTTCGGGATCACGTCGTTGGCGTAGGCCAGGCCCTCGTTTTTCAGCCTGTCCTTGTCCTGGCCGGCCTTGATCGCGTCCTCGAAGGCCGCCTGCACCGGCGCCGGCGGCTGTACGTCGTTGATGTTGACCTTGGCGATGCGCACGCCGAGGCCGTAACGGTCGAGGATGTCCTGCATGCCCTTCTGCGTGTCGACGGCGATCTGCGCGCGGCCCTCGTTGAGTACGAAGTCGACCAGACTCTTGCCGACCACCTCGCGGATCGCGGTCTCGCCGGCCTGCTTGACGATGTCCTTGGCGTCCGCGTCCTGTGCCAGGTTGTTGAACAGGAAGGCGCGCGCGTCCTTCACGTCGTACTGCACCGACAGCTGCACGTCGATGATGTTCTGGTCCTCGGTCAGCATCAGCGACTCCTCCGGCACGCGGTTCTGCGCGCTGCCGCGGTAGCCGATCTCGACGCTGCGCACCTCGGTCAGGTTGACGATCTCGGCGCGCTCGAACGGCGCCGGAAAGTGCCAGTGCAAGCCGGAGTCGCTCAGACGGTTGAAGCTGCCCAGCCGCAGCACCACGCCCTGCTCGCGCGCGTCGACCACGTAGAAGCCGCTGACCAGCCACAACGCGAGCGCGACGCCGCCTGCGGCCAGCAAGCTGCCCTTGAGCGCGAGGCCCGGCGCGGGTTCGGGCGTGTTGCCGCCCTGCGGCGGCTTGGCGCCCAGCAGCCTTGCCAGCTTCTGGTTGAGCTGGCGGAACAGCTCGTCGAGATCGGGTGGGCCATCGCGTCGGCCCCGGTTCGGGTCATGCTGTGACATCGTTTTCCTGTTCGTCGTTTCCGGATTCTGGCGACTCGCCCGTCACGCGCTCGATCAGCGCCGCGCGCAAGAGGTCGAGCCCCTCGCCCGTCAGGGCAGACACTCTGACCGCGACGAGCCGCCCCAGTTCATCGCGCTCCATGCCAGGTGGCAGGCCTTTCAGGTCGGTCTTATTCCAGACGATGAGCTGTGGAATGTCGTCGGCGCCGATCTCGGCCAACACCTTGTCGACCTCCTCGATCTGCTTGTCGCGCGCCTCGTTGGCCGAGTCGACCACGTGCAGCAACAGATCGGCCTCGATCGTTTCCTCGAGCGTGGCGCGGAAGGCGGCGACCAGCGTGTGCGGCAGGTCGCGGATGAAGCCGACGGTGTCGGACACCACCAGCGATACGTTCTCGTTCAGGTACAGCCGGCGGCTGGTGGTGTCGAGCGTCGCGAACAGCTGGTCGGCGGCGTAGGCGCGCGCCTTGGTCAGGCTGTTGAACAGCGTCGACTTGCCGGCGTTGGTGTAGCCGACGATGGACACCGAGTAGACGCCGTTGCGCTCGCGGCCGCGCCGCTGCGTCTTGCGCTGGCGCCCCACCGCCTCGAGCCGGTCCTTGAGCAGCTTGACGCGCTTGCCGAGCAGCCGGCGGTCGGTCTCCAGCTGCGTCTCGCCGGGGCCACGAAGGCCGATGCCGCCCTTCTGGCGTTCGAGGTGGGTCCAGCCGCGCACCAGGCGCGTAGCGAGGTGGTTCAGCTGCGCCAGTTCGACCTGCAACTTGCCCTCGTGGCTGCGCGCGCGCTGCGCGAAGATGTCGAGGATCAGGCTGACGCGGTCGACGACGCGGCACTGGATCGCGCGTTCGAGGTTGCGCTCCTGTGCCGGCGACAGGCTGTGGTTGAAGATCACCACGTTGGCCGAGTGCATCTTCACCAGCGCGGCGATTTCCTCGACCTTGCCCTTGCCGGCGAACAGCGCGGCGTCGGGGCGGCTGCGCCTGGCCTCGACCACGTCGAGCACCTCGACGCCGGAACTCTTGACCAGGTCGACGCACTCGGCGACGCCGTCGGCGTAGTCCGGCTCGCCGAAGTCCAGGCAGACCAGTACGGCTTTATCGCCGATATCGGGACGATCAAACAATAGCTATTCACTCATGCGGTAGACATGAAAACCGGCCGCCCGGGGCGCGATGCCCGGTGCGGCCGGCCCGATGCACGGTCGGTCGGGATCAACCTTCCTGCGATTCCTGCTTGTGGTTCGCACCGTGCTCGTGCTGGATGCTGACCGGGCGGGCCGGCACCACGGTCGAGATCGCGTGCTTGTACACCATCTGGGTGACGGTGTTCTTCAACAGCACCACGTACTGGTCGAAAGACTCGATCTGGCCCTGCAGCTTGATGCCGTTGACCAGATAGATGGACACCGGCACGTGTTCCTTGCGCAACGTGTTGAGGAACGGGTCTTGTAACATTTGCCCTTTGGCGCTCATGCGTGATTCTCCGAATCGTTGATTTGTTGTAATGGCTCAGTCTGCAGGGTCTTTCGGCTCACAAGGCTATTTGTAGCAGAAAAAAACCCAACGTACTATTTCTTGCCGGTCTTTGCCTTGCCAAAGCGCGGCGTTTCGCGGTGCGAACGCCCGCGCAGCGCGTGCCGCGGCATTTCCTTGGCCTTGACGCGCGCCTTGGGGTTGGCCGAGGCGTCCTTGTCGACGAAGGGGTTGTCGCTCGACTTGTATTGCACCCGCAACGGCGTCCCCTGCAGTTTGAACGCTTTTCGGAAGGTATGTTCCAGGTAGCGTGTATAACTGTCGGGCACCGCGTCGAGCGCGTTGCCGTGGATCACGATGATCGGCGGATTCATGCCGCCCTGGTGCGCGTAGCGCAGCTTGGGGCGGACCAGACCGGCGCGCGGCGGCTGCTGGCGCTCAAGCGCCACCTCCAGCACGCGGGTCAGCTTCGGCGTCGCCAGCTTCGCCATCGCGGCCTGATAAGCCTCGTCGATCGACTTGAACAGCTCGCCCACCCCCTTGCCCTGCAGCGCAGAGATGTAGTGGAACTTCGCGAATTCAAGGAAGCCGAGCTTGCGCGCGATCTCGCGCTTGATGTTGTCCTTGTGCTCGTTGTCGAGGTTGTCCCACTTGTTGACCGCGACGACCAGCGCGCGACCGGCCTCCAGCGCGAAGCCGGCGATGGTCGCGTCCTGCTCGGAGATGTCGAGCTGGGCGTCGAGCACCAGCACGGCGACGTTGGCGTCCTCGATCGCCTTCATCGTCTTGATCACCGAGAACTTCTCGATCGCCTCGTTGACCTTGCCGCGGCGGCGCACGCCGGCGGTGTCGATGATGGTGTACGGTTTGCCCTCGCGCTCGAAGTCGATGTATATGCTGTCGCGCGTCGTACCGGCCTGGTCGAAGGCGATCACGCGCTCCTCGCCGAGCACCGCGTTGACCAGCGTCGACTTGCCGACGTTAGGCCGGCCGATCACCGCGAACTTCGGATGCCTGAGGTTTTCCTCCTCCTCCGCCTCGGGGAAGGGCTCGAGCACCATTTCCATCAGCTCGCGCACGCCGTCGCCGTGCGCGGCGGAGATCACCAGGGGGTCGCCGAGGCCGAGCTCGTGGAATTCCGACGCGGCGATCGCGCGGTTCATGCCCTCGGCCTTGTTGACCGCGAGATAGACCGGACGGTCGCTCTGGCGCAAGCGGTTGGCGATGATCTTGTCCTGCGGCGTCAGGCCGTTGCGGCCGTCGACCAGGAACACGACCGCGTCGGCCTCGTCGACGGCCTGCAAGGTCTGGCGCGCCATTTCGAACAGGATGCCTTCGTCGACCACCGGCTCGAAACCGCCGGTGTCGACCACGAGGTAGGGCTTGCTGCCGACACGGCCGATGCCGTAGTGGCGGTCGCGGGTCAGGCCCGGCAGGTCCGCCACCAACGCGTCGCGCGTGCGGGTCAGCCGGTTGAACAGGGTCGACTTGCCCACGTTGGGCCGCCCGACCAGGGCTACGGTAGCTTTCATTCCTGCAAAATCATCCCAGAGTGATGCGGGCGACGCGGCCATTGCGGCCGAGCAACAGCACGCCGTCCGGCAGCGAGATCAGTTCGACCGCGCTGGCGAAGTCGCCCTTGAGGCGACCGGCGAGCCGCCCGTCGTCGCGCGACAAGAGGTGCACGTAGCCCTCGCCGTCGGCGACCAGAAGATAGGGACCGAGACGGGCCGGACCCGACACGTCGCGGTACTTGAGGCCGGCCTGCTGCCACAGGTTGCGGCCGGTGGCGCGGTCGTAGGCCTGCACGCTGCCGTCGTCGGCGGTCACGTACAGGTTGCGCTCGTCGAGCGTCAGACCGCGCGTCGACGACAGCTCGCGCGCCCACATCAGCGTACCGCTGCGCGCGTCGAGGCAACCGACGCGCCCCTGGTAGGCGACCGCGCAGACCTGGCCGGCGTCGAACACCGGGCGGCTGACGACGTCGGTGACGCGCTCGATCTCGGTCGCGCCGCGCGGCGCGGCCAGCGTCGACTCCCACAGCACGTCGCCGGTGGACGGGCGCAGCACCGCGACGCGGCCGGCCGGCTGGCCGACCAAGAGCGCCCCGTCGCCGACCAGCTGCATCGAACCGGCGTTGCGCAGCAGAAGCTGCGGCTGGCTACGCGCGCTCGACCACAGCTGGCGGCCGTCATTGGCGTCGAAGCCGGTGATGCGACCGTCGCTCGTGCGCGCGATCACCACGGAGCCGGCCAGTTGCGGCGCCTCGGTCGGCAGGCTGGTCAGCGTCGCCGCCCAGCGCTGCTTGCCGCTGGCGCGCTCGAGCGCCAGCAGGCGGCCGTCGCGACTGCCGACGAACACGGTTTCGGCGTTGGCCGACACGCCGCTGGCGATGCCGTCCTTGATGCGCCATTCGCGCACGCGCTGGCCGCTGCTTGCCTCCCACTCGCTGAAGCGGCCGTCCTCGGCGACGGCCAGCACGTTGCCGCCCTGATAGAAGGGCATGAAGCCGCCGCCGGCGACCTCGCCGACCCTGGCCGACCACGCGAGGTTGACCTTCTGGCCGGCTTCGAGCCGGGTCAGCGGCGTCGGCGGGTTGGCCGAGCTGCCCTCGAACCAGCTGGCGCAGCCGCCGAGCGCGACGACGGCGAGCGCTGCGGCGATCAGGGTCGGACGCGGAAAGAATGCACGCATGTCAGGCTCCGAGGGCGTCGAGTTTGGTCTGGATGAACTGGCGGTTCGGCGACTCGCCGGCGAGCTTGGCGAGCGCGGCCTGATAAGCGTCGCGCGCGCCCTTGGCGTCGCCGCGCGCGGCGAGCACGTCGCCCTTCAGGTCGAGGAACAGCGCGTCGAAGCTGGCCGGATGCTCGCGGGCAAGCTCGGCGAGCGCCGCGTCGTAGCGCTGCTCGTCGAGCAGCACCGCCGCCAGGCGCAAGCGCGCCAGCGCCCTGAGCGCGTCCTCGTCGCTGCGCTCGGCGACCCAGGTCAGCTGCTGCTTGGCGTAGGCGAGGTCGCCCTTGTCGAAGGCGACGCGCGCCGCCAGCAGCGCGGCGCGGCTCGCGTAGGCGCTGCCCGGGTAGGCCTCGGCCAACGTCGCCTGCGCGCCCTTGACCGCCTTCAGGTCGCCGTTGGCGAGCGTCGCCTCGAAGCGCTCGAACACCGCCGCGGCGGCGAGCGACTGCTGCTTCTGGTAGTACTGCCAGCCCTGATAGCCGACGTAGGCGGCGACCGCGAGACCCAGCGCGCCGGCCAGCCACTTGCCCCAGCGCGACCAGAACGCCTTGAGCGCGTCGAGCTGTTCCTGTTCTTCCAAATCGAAGGCCATGCGTTCCCCTTAGGCTTTCAGACGGGCGACGGCGGCGGCGACCTCGGCCAACGCCACCGTCACCTGTTCACCGGCGCCGCGCAGCGGCTTGACCACCGCCTGCCCGGCGGCGATCTCGTTCTCGCCGACGATCACCGCGCACATGGCGCCGCTGGCGTCGGCTTTTTTCATCTGCGACTTGAAGCTCGCCTCGCCGCAGTGCTGGACGACCGACACGCCCGCCGCGCGCAGCGCGCCGGCCAGCAACAGCGCGTAGCGCGGCGCGCCCTCGCCCTGCTGGACGAGGTAGACGTCCGGGCCGGCCGCCTCCGGCAGCAGACCCTTGTCCTGCAACAGCAGCAACAGGCGCTCGACGCCCATCGCGAGGCCGACCGCCGGCGCGGCCTTGCCGCCGAGCTCCTCGATCAGGCCGTCGTAGCGGCCGCCGGCGCACACGGTGCCTTGCGCGCCCAGCTCGGTGGTCACCCACTCGAACACGGTCAGGTTGTAGTAGTCGAGGCCGCGCACCAGGCGCGGATTCTCCTCGTAGGCGACGCCGAGCGCGTCGAGCATCGCCTTCCAGTCCTGGTAATGCTTGAGCGACGCTTCGCCCAGGTAGTCGATCAGGCGCGGCGCGCCCTCGCACATTGCCTGCAGCGCCGGGTTCTTGGTGTCGAGCACGCGCAGCGGGTTGGTGTAGAGGCGGCGCTTGCCGTCCTCGTCGAGGATGTCCTGGAAGCCTTCCAGGTAACGGATCAGCTCGGCGCGGTGCGCGGCGCGCTCTTCCTTGTTGCCCAGCGTGTTGATCTGCAGCTTGACGCTGTCGGAAAGGCCGAGGCGGCGCCACAGGTCGGCGGTCATCGCGATCAGTTCGGCGTCGATATCCGGGCCGGCGAAGCCGAGCGCCTCGATGCCGATCTGGTGGAACTGGCGGTAGCGGCCCTTCTGCGGGCGCTCGTGGCGGAACATCGGGCCGGCGTACCACAGCCGCTGCGTGGTGTTATACAGCAGGTTGTGCTCGATCACCGCGCGCAGGCAGGCGGCGGTGCCCTCGGGGCGCAGCGTCAGGCTGTCGCCATTGAGCGCGTCGGTGAAGGTGTACATCTCCTTCTCGACGATGTCGGTCGCCTCGCCGATCGAGCGCACGAACAGCCGCGTGTCTTCGACGATCGGGGTGCGGATGTTCTGGTAGCCGTAGTCGGCGAGCAGACGCCGAACTTGCGACTCGAGGTATTCCCACTGCTGCGACTGGCCGGGCAGGATGTCGTTCATGCCGCGGATGGCCTGGATTTTCTGCGCCATGTTGCTTTCTTGGTTCGGGTTTTGCTGGATTCGTGAAGGTTGGCCGAGCCTAAAGCGGCCTGATCGGGATGGTGCGCGCCGCGCCGTCGCGGCGCTTGGCGCCACCCTCGCCGTAGCGGGTGCGCACGTAGTCGTCGATGATGGCGAGGAAGTCGGCGGTGATGGTGTCGCCCTTGAGCGTCACCGTCTTCTCGCCGTCGACGTAGACCGGCGCGACCGGCACCTCGCCGGTACCCGGCAGCGAAATGCCGATGTCGGCGAGCTTGGATTCGCCCGGCCCGTTCACCACGCAGCCCATCACCGCGACGTTCATGTCCTCGACGCCGGGGTAGCGCAGGCGCCATACCGGCATCTGCTCCCTGAGGTAGCTCTGGATGCCGTCGGCCAGTTCCTGGAAGAAGGTGCTGGTGGTGCGGCCGCAGCCCGGGCAGGCGGTCACGAGAGGCGTGAAGCTGCGCAAGCCCATGGTCTGCAGGATTTCCTGCGCGACGACCACCTCCTTGGTGCGCGACTCGCCCGGCTGCGGCGTCAGCGACACGCGGATGGTGTCGCCGATGCCCTCCTGCAGCAGCACCGACAGCGCCGCGGTCGACGCGACGATGCCCTTGGAACCCATGCCGGCCTCGGTCAGACCGAGGTGCAGCGGAAAGTCGCAACGGCTGGCCAGCGAGCGGTAGACCTTGATCAGGTCCTGCACGTGGCTGACCTTGCACGACAGGATGATCTTGTCGGCCGCAAGGCCCAGTTCCATCGCCTTGTCGGCGTTCTCGAGCGCCGACACGATCAGCGCCTCGCGCATCACCGCGTCGGGCGCCAGCGGCTTGGCCAGCTTGGCGTTGGCGTCCATCATGCGCGCCGCGAGCGACTGGTCGAGCGAGCCCCAGTTGACGCCGATGCGCACCGGTTTGTCGTGCTCGATCGCCTGGCGGATCATGAAGGCGAACTTGTCGTCGCCCTTGGCGCCACGGCCGACGTTGCCCGGGTTGATGCGGTACTTGGCGAGCGCGCGCGCCGCGTCCGGATAGTCGCGCAGCAGGCGCTCGCCGTTGAAGTGGAAATCGCCGACCAGCGGTACGCCGCAGCCCATGTCGTCGAGCCGCTGGCGGATCTCGGCGACGCGGGCCGCCGCCTCGGGGCTGTTGACGGTGATGCGCACCACCTCGGAGCCGGCGTCGGCCAGCTCCTTGACCTGCGCGGCGGTGGCCGCCGCGTCGGCGGTGTCGGTATTGGTCATCGACTGCACCACCACCGGCGCGTCGGACCCCATCAGCACGTGGCCGACCTTCACCGTGCGGGTGGGTCGACGCGCGATCGAAGCACTATCCATATCAGACATCAGTTCAGTTCGAGCCTCGCGGTCGCGCCGCGGGTCTTGGATGCCAGCGGTACCGGCTGGCCCTGGTAATAGATCTGCACCTGCGGCGCGTTGCCGATGCGCACCTTCAGCGGCGGCTTGCCGCTGACCGTTTTCTCGTTGCCGCCCTTGAGCGTTTCGTAGATCAGCCGCTTGCCGTCGGCGTCCTGCACCGCGACCCAGGCGTCGCCGGCGGCGACCACGCGCAGGCTGCCCGCGCCCGGCTGCGCGGCGGTGGCGGCCGGTGCCGGCGCCGAAGCGGCCGGCGTCGCCGGAACGACCGGAGCCGCAGGCGCCGCCGCGGCCGCCGGCGCGCTCGCGGCCGCGGCGTTGGCCGAGGCCTCGGTCATCATCGGCGCCAGCGTTTCACCGCCAGCCGGCGCCTCGGCAGGCCCGCCGCGGTTGAACCAGAACACCAGCGCGGCGGCGACGGCGACGGCGGCGCCGGCCAGCAGCCAGCCCTTCCTGCCGCCCGGTTCGGCCGCCTCGTCGTCGAGCGCCGCCAGCGACGGGCCCGCGGCGTCGTGGTGGGCGAGGTTGGGCACCTCCCTGACGCTGGACGGGAAGTGCGCGTCGAGCGCCTGCATCAGCGGCGCGACGTCCAGTTCGAGGTAGCGCGCGTAGTTGCGCACGAAGCCGCGCACGAAGGCGGCGCCCGGCAGCGCCTCGAAGTGGTCGGACTCGATCGCCTCGAGCTGCTTGAGCGACAGCTTGAGCCGGTCGGCGACCTCGCCAAGCGACAGACCGCGCGACTCGCGCGCGGCCTTCAGACGGGCGCCGACCGATTCGGTCACGCCGGATTGGGGGAATTCTGCGGGTTGCTCCATCGCTCAGCGTCCGGTTAGCAATTGCTGGGTTTCTTTGGCATCGGGAAAACGGCTGCGCAACTGCGCGCTCATCAGGGCTTCAAGCGCGCGGTCGCCGGTCTGCTGCGCCACGCTCAGGCCGAGCGACAGCTCCGCCGCCGTCGCCGGCGGCGCGACCTTGCGCAGGCGCTCGAAATAAAAGGCCGCCAGCTTGCCGTTGCCCTGCGCCAGCTGCAGCCGGACCATCTCGCGCAACGCCACCGGAAAATCCGGCGCGACGCGCAAGGCGGCCAGCAGCGCCTCGTTGGCCTCCTCGAGCCGCCCGAGCCGCGCGAGACAAACGCCCAGGTTGGCGTGCGCGGTGTGCGGACTGTCGTACAACGGGTCGGCCAGCGCCTTCTGGAAGTATGGCAGCGCCGCTTCGGCCCTGCCCCGCTCGCACAGGAACCAGCCGTAGTTGTTGTTCGCCTCCGGGCTGGACGGCTCGAGCGACAGCGCACGCCGCAGGCTCGCCTCCGCGTCGGCGTCCTGGCCCAGCAGCTGGTGGATATAGCCCTTGATCAGGTGACCGGCCATATAGCGCGGCGCGGTCCTGACCGCCATGTCGGCAGACTCCATCGCCGCGCGCAGGTTCCCCTCCCTGAGGTAGCCGACCGCCAGCTGCGTTCGCAGCTCGGCGATCTCCTGCGGCGGCGCAGGGTTGGCCGAGGCCGCCGGCGCGCCGAGGCAGAGCAGCGTCGCCAGCGCGATCAGGCCTTGTCGCCAGCCTCGGCGATCTGGATCCACTTGGCGCTGCGGCGCGTCTTGTCCTGCACCTGGCCGGCCAGCTGGCCGCAGGCCGCGTCGATGTCGTCGCCGCGCGTCTTCCTCACCGTCACGACGAAGCCCGCCTGCTGCAGCGTCTCGCGGAAGGCGTGGATCGCGTTGTTGCTCGAACGCTGATAACCCGAGTTCGGGAAGGGATTGAACGGGATCAGGTTGAACTTGCACGGCACATCCTTGACGAGTTCAATCAACTGGCGTGCATGTTCCGGTCTGTCGTTGACGCCGTCAAGCATGACGTATTCGAAGGTAATGAAATCGCGCGGCGCCTTTTCCAGGTAGCGCTGGCAGGCTGCCATCAGCTCGCGGAGCGGGTATTTCTTGTTGATCGGCACGATCACGTCGCGGATCGCGTCGTTCGGCGCGTGCAGGGAAACGGCGAGCGCGACCGGGCATTCCTCGCGCAGCCGGTCCATCTGCGGCACGAGGCCGGAGGTCGACAGCGTGACGCGGCGGCGGGAGAGACCGTAGCCGTGGTCGTCGAGCATGATGTTCAGCGCCGACACCACGTTGTCGAAGTTGGCCAACGGTTCGCCCATGCCCATCATCACGACGTTGGAGATCACGCGCTCGTTCTTCGGCGTCACGCCCATCGCCTTGTTCGCCCACCACAGCTGGCCGATGATCTCGGCGGTGCTGAGGTTGCGGTTGAAGCCCTGGCGGCCGGTGGAACAGAAGGTGCACTCGAGCGCGCAGCCGACCTGGGATGACACGCACAAGGTGCCGCGATCGTCTTCGGGGATGAACACGGTTTCGACACCGTTGCCGGTGCCGACGTCGAGCAGCCACTTGCGGGTGCCATCACTGCTGGCCTGCCCGGTCATAAGCTCCGGCACGCGCACCTCGGCCGACGCCTGGAGCTTGGCGCGCAGGCTCTTGGCGATGTCGGTCATGGCGTCGAAATCGGCCTCGCCCATCTGGTGCATCCAGCGCATGACCTGGCGGGCGCGGAAGGGCTTTTCTCCCATCGCGGCGAAGTGTTCGGTCAGTTGCGCGAGATTGAAGTCGAGCAGGTTGGTCTTCATGATGGTCTTTCTGGCATGACGGGGCCCGAAGGCCCCGTCCGGTACAACTCGATACCGCTTAGCGCTTAGCGGGCGATCTGGCTGGCCGCGAAGAAGTAGGCGATCTCGATCGCGGCGTTCTCCAGGCTGTCCGAACCGTGCACGGCGTTGGCGTCGATCGACTCGGCGAAGTCGGCGCGGATGGTGCCCGGCTCGGCCTTCTTCGGATCGGTGGCGCCCATCAGGTCGCGGTGCTTGAGCACGGCGTTCTCGCCTTCGAGCACCTGGATCATCACCGGACCGGAGATCATGAACGAGACCAGGTCGTTGAAGAACGGGCGCTCCTTGTGCACGGCGTAGAAGCCTTCCGCTTCGGCGCGCGACAGTTGCTTCATCTGGGCGGCGACGATCTTCAGGCCGCTGGATTCGAAACGGTCGTAGATCTTGCCGATCACGTTCTTGGCGACGGCGTCCGGTTTGATGATGGACAGAGTGCGTTCGATTGCCATAAAAATTCTCCCAATGACCAATACAAATGGCTAAACTGGTTCGAGCCTAGCCTGGGTGCGGGTGACCCGAATTCGAGGAACCCGCTATTTTAACAGCTTTTTTCCCACACGCTGCAAAGTTTGAGCGAGCCGATGAGCGACCCGCACCGCGAACCCGATACGCCCTCCCCCGAAGACGACAACCGGCGCAAGACCACCCGGCGCGTGCTGACCGCCGCCGTCCTGGTGGCGCTCGCAGTCGCCGGCGTCGCGCTGGTCGACTTCCTCTCCGAACCCGAGCGGGGGCCGGTCGGCGCCCGCACCCAGGCGCCGAGCACCGGCCGCATCGTCGAGAAGACCGCCTCCGCGCCTGCGATCGAGCTAGCGGACGACAGCGCCGCGGCGACAACGGCGAGCGAACCGGCCGCCGAGGCGGCGAGCGAGACGGCGGCCGCGCCGGGGCTGCCGCCGTCGCCGGCGACCGAGATCACCCCCGGCGTCGCCGCGACGCGCCCGACGCCGCCGCTGCCGCCCGCCCGCTCCACCGCGTCGCCCGCCGAGCGGGGGGCGCCGGAGAGCGCCCAGCCGGCCGCCGTCGCCCCCCGCGCCGCGCCGCCGACCACCCCGGCCACGGCAAGCCCCGCGCCCGCCGAAACGGCGCGCGCCTTCCGGCCGGACAGCGCGCGCGCCGCCCCCGCGCAGGAGGCACCCGTCGTCGCACCACGAACCGTCGCGCCGGCGCGCGACGCGGGCACCTCGGTCGGCTACCACGTGCAACTGGGGCTGTTCGGCAACCTCGATAACGCGCAGCGCCTGATCGCGGCGCTGAAGGCGCGCGGCATCGAGGCGAAGACCGAGACCCGCGTCTTCCTCGGCCCCTTCCGCACCCGCGCCGAGGCCGAGGAGGCGATGGCGGCGGTCAAGGACGTCGGCGCGCAGCCGATGCTGGTCCCCGCTGGCCGCTGAGCCGGCCCGGAACGCCAAAACCCCGTGTCGCAGGACACGGGGTTTTTTGCTTGCCCGCTGGCGGTGACGCGAAGGTCGCCCCGCTGCGGCCTGGCCGGGCGCTACTCGGCGACCTGGTCGGCCGGGGTCAGCAAGAAGGGGTCGACCAGATGCGGCAATTCGAGGTAGCTGGTCGACTGCATTTCGGTCAGCCGGCTGGCGGTGCGGAAAAATTCGCCCGACTGCACGCCCTCGGTGTAGATCAGCTCCGGCTCGACGGCGCTGGAGGCGGCGAACTTGACGCGATGGTCGTAGAAGACGTCGATCAGCCAGGTGAAACGGCGCGCCTCGGACGAATGCCGCGCCGACAGCTTCGGAATGCCCGACACCAGCACGGTGTGATAGCTCCTAGCCACCTCGAGGTAGTCGGTCTGCGCGCGCGGTCCGCCGCAGATCGCGTCGAAGTCGAACCAGATCACCCCCGGCGCGACCTTCTTGACCGGGATCGCGCGGCCGAGCACCTCGATCGCGCCGACCGCCTTGTCGCGCCCGCCGGCCAGCCGCGCGAACAGGTCGGCCAGCTTCGCCTCGGCCGCCGCGTCGGCCGGCACGAGGAAAAGCGGCTCGCGCGACAGCTCGCGCAGCCGGTAGTCGTTGCCGCTGTCGACGTTGATCACGTCGACGTTGGCCTGGATCAGCGCGATCGCCGGCAGGAAGCTCTCGCGGTGCAGACCGTTAGGATAGAGCTGGTCGGGCGGATAGTTGGAAGTCATCACGAACACCACGCCGCGCTCGAACAAGGCTTCGAGCAGGCGCGCGAGGATCATCGCGTCGGCGATGTCGCTGACGTGGAATTCGTCGAAGCACAGCAGCCGCGTCGCCTTGGCGATGCGCTCGGCCAGGGCCTTCATCGGGTCGGACTCGCCCGACAGCGCCTTGAGCTGCTTGTGCACCTCGGCCATGAACACGTGGAAGTGCACGCGGCGCTTGCGCCGGTACGGCACGCAGGCGAAGAAGGCGTCCATCAGGAAGCTCTTGCCGCGCCCGACGCCGCCCCAGAAGTACAGGCCGCGCGGCACCGCGGGCGAGCGCAGGCTGCGACCGAGGAAACGGTTGCGCTTTTTCTTGAACTCGACCAGCGCGTGCCACAGCGCGTCGAGCTTGTCGACGGCGGCCGCCTGCGCGTCGTCGGCGATGAAGCCGTCACGCCCCCTGACCGAGTCGTACCAGGCCTTCGGCGACATCGTGCCGTCGCTGACCGGCGGGGAAAAAGCATGCTGAACCATGGCGTGCCCTGCGTATGTCGAGGGCGTCGATTGTAGCCCGGTCGTTGCAGCGCAACAATCGCGGTCGCCCCGTAGTGTCCCTGACATGAAAACGGCTCGGCCAACCTTTTGAAGGTTGGCCGAGCCCCGGGGCGCCGCGCGGTCCAGCCCGGATCAGGCGAACAGGCCGGTCGACAGGTAGCGGTCGCCGCGGTCGCAGACGATGGAGACGATCACCGCGTTCTCGACTTCCTGCGACAGCCTGAGCGCCGCCGCGAGCGCGCCGCCCGACGACGGGCCGGCGAGAATGCCCTCCTCGCGCGCCATCAGGCGGGCCATCTCCTCGGCCTCGGTCTGGCTGACGTAGATCATGCGGTCGATGCGCGAGAAGTCGCAGATCTTCGGCAGGTATTCGTCTTCCCACTTGCGGATGCCGGGAATCTGCGCGCCCGGTTCCGGCTGCACGCCGACGATCTGGATGTCCGGGTTCCGCTCCTTCAGGAACTGGCTCACGCCCATGATGGTGCCGGTGGTGCCCATGCTCGACACGAAGTGCGTCACCGTGCCGGCGGTGTCGGCCCAGATCTCGGGGCCGGTCGCCTCGTAATGCGCGAGCGGGTTGTCCGGGTTGGCGAACTGGTCGAGGATGACGCCGACGCCGGCGGCCTCGAGGCGGCGCGCCTCGTCGATCGAGCCGGGCATCGACGCGGCAGCCGGCGTCAGCACCACCTCGGCGCCGTAGGCGCGCATCGTCTGCACGCGCTCGGCGCTCGAGTTCTCGGGCATCACCAGGATCAGCCTGTAGCCCATCATCGCCGCCGCCATCGCCAGCGCGATGCCGGTGTTGCCGCTGGTCGGCTCGATCAGCGTGTCGCCGGGCCTGATGCGGCCGCGCGCCTCGGCGTGGCGGATCATCGACAGCGCCGGGCGGTCCTTGACCGAGCCGGCGGGATTGTTGCCTTCGAGCTTCACCAGCACGGTGTTGCTCGTGTCGCCGGGCAGGCGCTTGAGCTTGACGAGCGGCGTGGCGCCGACGAAGTCTTCCAGATGCTTGAACGCGGGCAGGGACATGCTTTCCTCCGAGTGAGGCGGCCATTATAAGGGCAAAGCCGGCGCCGCTTCGGCGGGGTCCGGTTCTATGTTTATTCCAAAAATGCGACGGCATGCTCCGCCGTCCGCATGCAAAACGGCCCCGCGCGCGGGGCCGTGTCGAAGCGGGAAACGCCGGGCTGGCGCTTACTGCGCCAGCAGCCAGTCGACGTAGCGGTCGACGCCCTGCTCGACGGTCAGGAAGTCGGCGTCGTAGCCGGCGGCGCGCAGCTTGCCGATGTCGGCCTGCGTGAAGCTCTGGTACTTGCCCTTGAGCGCGTCCGGGAAGGCGATGTATTCGAGGATGCCCTGCTCGACCAGCTCGGAAAGGCTGAGCGCCGGCTTGCCCTCGTGGCGGCGGCAGGCGTTGACGGTGGCGACCGCCACGTCGTTGAACGGCTGCGCGCGGCCCGAGCCGAGGTTGAAGATACCCGACTTTTCCGGGTGGTCGAGGAAGTACAGGTTGACCTTGACCACGTCCTCGACCGACACGAAGTCGCGGCTCTGCTCGCCGTCACCCCAGCCGTCGTTGGCGCCGAACAGCTTGACCTTGCCGGTCTCGCGGTACTGGTTGAAGTTGTGGAAGGCGACCGACGCCATGCGGTCCTTGTGCTGCTCGCGCGGGCCGTAGACGTTGAAGTAGCGGAAGCCGGCCACCTGGGCGGTCAGGCCTTCGGCCATGCGCTGGCGCAGCACCTGGTCGAACAGGAACTTCGAGTAGCCGTAGACGTTCAGCGGACCCTCGTGCTCGCGCTCCTCGCGGAACACCGAGCCCTTGCCGTAGGTCGCGGCGCTGGACGCGTACAGGAAGGGGATCTCCTCGTCCTGGCAGAAGTTGAACAGCGCCAGCGTGTACTGATAGTTGTTCTCCATCATGTACTTGCCGTCGTGGTTCATCGTGTCCGAGCAGGCGCCCTGGTGCAGGATGGCGCTGATCTCGCCGTCGTAGGCGCCGTCGGCGACGAGAGCCAGAAAATCGCGCTTGTCGACGTAGTGCGCGATCTCGCAGTCGACCAGGTTCTTGAACTTGTCGCCGCGCGTCAGGTTGTCGACGGCGATGATGTCGGTGACGCCGCGCTCGTTGAGCGCCTTGACGAGGTTGGAGCCGATGAAACCGGCGGCGCCGGTGACGACGATGCTCATGGTGGTGTCCTCACGATTCGGGATTCAGAACGAGGAGCCGGGTTCACGCAGGAACGCGGCCTCCTCGGGGGTATTCGGTCGGCCAAGCGCCGCGTTGCGGTGCGGAAAGCGGCCGAAGCGCGCGACGATGTCGCGGTGGCGGCGCGCGTAATCGACCACGCCCGCGTAGCCGGGGCTGTCGGCCGGCAGCGCCTCGAACAGGGCGACGGCCATCTCCTGGTCGGCGAGGTCCTCGCCGTGCTCGAAGGGCAGGTAGACGAACCAGCGCGCGACCGGCGGCAATTGTCCATCCCAGCCCCGCCCGAGCGCGTGGCGCGCCAGCGCGCGCGCGGCGGCGTCGCTCGCGAACGCTTGCGCGTCGCCGCGGAACAGGTTGCGCGGGAACTGGTCGAGCACGATCAGCTGGGCCAGCGCCGCGCGCGGACCGTCGGCCTCGGCCAACCTTTGCCCGTCGCGCATGCTTTCCCACAGCGGCAGGAAACGCTCGCGCAGCAGCGCGTCGAAGGTGGCGTCCTTGCGGAACCACGCGTCGCGCGGCACGGCGAGCGCCGCGTCGTCGACGCCGCCGAACCAGGCGGTCAGCACCGCGTCGATCCAGTCGTCCATTGCCGTCATTCCCCGCAAAGCTTGGCCGAGCCCCGAAAGCGGCCGCGCGGCCGCTCAGGCCGCGAACAGCTCGTCCTGCCGGCACACCGCGGTGCCGAGCTTGGCGACCACGACGCCGGCCGCCGCGTTGGCCAGCTTCATCGCGCACGGCAGGTCGAGCCCGGCGGCGAGCCCGAGGCCCAGCGTGCCGATCACCGTGTCGCCGGCGCCGGAGACGTCGTACACCTCGCGCGCCAGGGTCGGCACGTTGAGCGCGCCTTCTGGGCGGAACAGCGTCATGCCCTCCTCGCTGCGCGTGACCAGCAGCGCGTCGAGGTCGAGTTCGGCGCGCAGCGCCTCGGCCTTGGCGGCCAGCTGCGCCTCGTCGCGCCACGAGCCGGCCACCTGCTTGAATTCGCTGCGGTTCGGCGTCAGCAAGGTCGCGCCGGCGTAGCGGCTGTAGTCCTCGCCCTTCGGGTCGATCAGCACCGGCTTGCCGGCGGCGCGCGCCGCCGCGATCATGCGCGTCACGTGCGTCAGGCCGCCCTTGCCGTAGTCGGACAGGATCACCACGTCGTGGTCGGCGACGATGGCCTCGTACTCGTCGAGCTTGTCGGCGAGGATCTCGTGGCTGGGCGCGTCTTCAAAATCCAGACGGATCAATTGCTGCTGGCGCGCGATCACGCGCAGCTTGATGGTGGTCGAGATGCCCGGGTCGCGCTTGAACGAGCAGCGGATGTTCGCCTCGCCCATCAGGCGCTCGAGCGCGCTGGCCGCCTCGTCGTCGCCGGTGACCGACAACAGCGTCGCCGTGCCGCCGAGGCTGGCGATATTGCGCGCGACGTTGGCCGCGCCGCCGGCGCGCTCCTCGAGCCGGTTGATCTTGGCGACCGGCACCGGCGCCTCCGGCGAAATGCGCTCGACGTCGCCGAACCAGTAGCGGTCGAGCATCACGTCGCCGACCACCAGCACGCGCGCGGACGCCAGCTGCGCGGCGAGCGCGTCGGCGGAAAGCTTCAGTTCGGACAGAATGCCCATCGTGAATGCTCCTTAACGGCCGATCGCGTGGTAGGTGAAACCGATCCCGCGCAGCCAGGCCGGGTCGTACATATTGCGGCCGTCGAAGATCAGCGGCTGCTTGAGCGCGGCGCGCACCGCGTCGAAGTCGGGGCTGCGGAACGCCTTCCACTCGGTGACGATCAGCAGCGCGTCGGCGCCCTCAAGCGGACTCATCATGTCGTCGGCGAAGGTCAGCCGCGGATTGTCGCCCATCACGCGGCGCGCCTCGTGCGCCGCCACCGGGTCGAAGGCAACCACCTCGGCGCCGCGGCGCGTCAGCTCGCGGACGATGACCCGGCTCGGCGCCTCGCGCATGTCGTCGGTGTTCGGCTTGAACGCCAGGCCCCACAGCGCAAAGCGGCGGCCGGACAGGTCGGCGCCGAACTCGCGCACCACCTTGTCGACCAGGCGCAGCTTCTGCGCGTCGTTGGCGGCCTCGACCGCGGAGAGGACCTTCAGCTCGTGGCCGTGCTCGTGGCCGCTGGCGACCAGCGCCTTGACGTCCTTCGGGAAGCACGAGCCGCCGTAGCCGACGCCCGGATAGAGGAAGTGGTAGCCGATGCGCGGGTCGGCGCCGATGCCCTGGCGCACCAGCTCGATGTCGGCGCCGAGCGTCTCGGCCAGGTTGGCCAACTCGTTCATGAACGAGATGCGCGTCGCCAGCATCGCGTTGGCGGCGTACTTGGTCAGCTCGGCCGAGCGCACGTCCATGCACAGGATGCGTTCGTGGTTGCGCTGGAACGGCGCGTACAGGCGGCGCATCAATTCGATCGCGCGCGCGTCGTCGGCGCCGACGACGATGCGGTCGGGCTTCATGAAGTCCTCGATCGCCGCGCCTTCCTTGAGGAACTCGGGGTTGGACACCACCGCGAACGGCAGCTCGACGCCGCGCTCGGCCAAGGTTTCGGCGATCGCCGCGCGCACCTTGTCGCCGGTGCCGACCGGCACGGTCGACTTGTCGACCACCACCTTGTAGCCGTCCATGTGGCGCGCGATGTTGCGCGCGGCGGCGAGCACGTATTGCAGGTCGGCCGAGCCGTCCTCGTCCGGCGGCGTGCCGACCGCGATGAACTGGATCTCGCCGAAGGCGACCGATTCGGCGACGTCGGTGGTGAAGGTCAGACGACCGGCGGCGACGTTGCGGCGCACCATCTCGTCGAGCCCCGGCTCGTAGATCGGGATGCCGCCGGCTTGCAGCATGGCGATCTTGGCCGGGTCGACGTCGAGGCAGCAGACGTGGTTGCCGACCTCGGCGAGGCAGGTGCCGGTGACGAGGCCGACGTAGCCGGAACCGATAACGGTGATTTTCATGGGCTAGCCCCTCAGTTCGATTGACGCCAGGCGGCGATGTCGGCGTTGATCGCAGCGAGCGTCGCGAGCGGGTCGGCCGACTGGGTGATCGGACGGCCGATCACCAGGTAGTCGGCGCCGCCTTGCAAGGCGGCGACCGGCGTCATCACGCGGCGCTGGTCGTCGCCCGGGCTGCCGGCGAGGCGAATGCCCGGCGTCACCAGCTTGAAGTCGGCGCCCAGCGCCGGTTTCAGCATCGACGCTTCCTGCGCCGAGCAGACCACGCCGTCGAGGCCGGAATCGCGCGCCAGCGTCGCCAGACGCAGCACCTGCTCCTCGGGCGGCACGGCGATGCCGATCTCGGCGAGATCGGACGCGTCCATGCTGGTCAGCACCGTCACGCCGATCAAGAGCGGACGGTGGCTGTAGCCTTCCAGCGCCTCGCGCGCGGCGCTCATCATGCGCCGGCCGCCCGAGGCGTGCACGTCGACCAGCCACACGCCGAGTTCGGCGGCGATCTTGCACGCGTGCGCGACCGTGTTCGGGATGTCGTGGAATTTGAGGTCGAGGAAGACCTCGAAACCGCGCGCGACCAGCTTTTCGATCAGGCTGCGGCCGGAAGCGGTGAACAGCTCCTTGCCGACCTTGACGCGGCAGGCGGCCGGGTCGAGGCGGGCGACGAAGTCGAGCGCGGCGGCTTCGCCGGGAAAGTCGAGCGCCACGATCACGGGCGAGGCCGGCGACGCTGCGCCGGCGTTGGCAACCAGGGGATTCATGAAATGGGTCCTGCGATTACTGGATTTCGGAACGGTTGGGCGTGAAGCTTTCCCACTCGCCGCAGGCCGGGCAATGCCAGAAGAAGGCGCGCGAGCGGAAATTGCAGCACTTGCAACGGTGCACGTTCAGGCGCTGCGCGTGCTTTTGCACCACCGCGCGCGCCATCTCGGCGTCGTAGCGTTTGTCGGGGTTGAGGTCGGTCAGCCGCGCCTCGATCAGCCGGTAGACGCCGGACAGGCTCGGGCGCGCGTGCACCGCCTCGCGCACGAAGTCGAGCGCGGCCGCCTCGCCCTCGTAGCTGGCGACCTTCTGGTACAAAAGATCGGTGATCTCCAGCTGCGGGAAGGTCTTCAGGTAGCCGCGCAACAACGCGATGCCGGCCTGGGGTTGGCCGAGCTTCTCGTAGGCGTCGAACAGCCGCTCGGCCGCCAGCGTCAGGTATTCGTAGTTCTGCTTCTCTATTCCCTGCCAGGCGGCGATCGCCGCCTCGGTGTGCCCTTCGGCGAACTCGATGTCGCCGAGGATCAGGCTGGCGCGCGCGCACTTGCGGTTGGCGGCCAGCGCGTCGGCGACGTAGCCGCGCGCGGCGGCGTAGTCGGACTGGTACAGCGCGCCCTGCGCGAGCTCGCAGTAGAACTGCGCGACCATGTGCGAGAACGAGTGCGCGTCGCTGCGCAATTCGCCGGCGGTGGCGATCGCCTTCTTCCAGTCGCGGTCCTGCTGGTAAATGTCCAGGAGCTCGCGGCGCGCCGCCAGCGACAGGTTGCCGGCCAGCAGCTTGACGAGGATTTCCTCGGCGCGGTCGACGAGGCCGGCCTTGCGAAAGTCCTGCGCCAGCTCGTAGCGCACCGTGTCGCGCCGCTCGGCGGCGAGGTCGGGCGAATCGAGCAGCGCCTGGTGCAGCCGGATCGCGCGGTCGTTCTCGCCGCGCTTGCGGTAGAGCTTACCGAGCGTCAGATGCAGCTCGAGCTCGCCCGACTGGCGCGACACCTCGGAGAGCGCCTGCGCGGCGACGTCGGTCTTGTCCTCGACCAGCGCGTCGAGGCCGCGGAAGAAGCCGGCCGGCACCGACTTGGCCTGCTTGAGCACCGCGCGCATGTCGACGCGCGCGGCCAGCCAGCCGAGCGCGAAAAAGGCCGGGAACAGCAGCAGCCACCACAGATCCAGTTCCAAACACAGTCCTTTCGGGAGTCAAGTCGGGCACGGCGCCGGACACGCGCGCGCCGCCCGGAACGGGCGGCGCGGGTGGACGGGCGCGTCAGTCGGCGAGCGCGTCGCTCGGGTCGGGAATGCGCTCGCCGGCCGGGCGGCTGCGCAGCTCCTTCTTCAGTTGCGACAGCTCGCGGCGCATTTTCAGGTAGTAGCCGAAGGTCGCCGCCAGGCCGATGACGGCGCCGGCGACGAAGAACACCAGCAGGAAGACGATCAGCGGCGCGGAAAGCTGCTGGCCGAAGAAGAGCCGGAATTCGACCACGTGGCTGTTTTGCACGGTCACCGCGATCAGCAGGATCAGCAGCGTCAGTTCGACGATCCGCAACAAATAGCGCATAGGGGTTCTCGCGTTTTATTGAGTATTTGCCCGCCAGTGTAAACGATTTGCCCGCGCGAACCCAAGGCGGGGCCCAGAATCTCAGAAGCGGTAGCCGAGCACCGTGTGCCTGAGCGTCCGCGCGCGCGCCTTGAGCGCATCGACGGCGCCGCGCGCCGGCGGGGCGTCGTCCGCCAGCCTCGCCTCCAGCTCGGCCAGCGCCTCCTCGAGCGCGGCGGCGGCGCGGTCGATGTCGCGGAACGCGCCCTCCTGCCCGGCGAGCAGCCGGTTGAACGCGCCCTCGGCGGCGACGTCGACCGGCGGCGCGTTCAGGCGCAGCGTCAGGTCGCGCAGCACCACCACCTCCTCGCAGGCGTGCGACAGCGCCATGAGGCGCGCCTCGTAGGCGCGGCGCGTGCGCCACAGGCCCCACAGCGCGAGCGCCGCGCCCAGCGCCGCCAGCGAGCGCGACAGGTAGCGCAGCGCGCGGATCTCGGCGTCGAGCGCATCGACCTCGACCTTCAGCCGCTGCGACACGCCCTCGTCGAAGCGGCTGAGCGGGACCATCACCTCGCGCTTGGCGAGGTTGTAGCCGGGCGCGAACAGCAGCTGCTGCGCCTGCTGGCGCGCGCGCGCCTCGTCGGCCGGGTCCGGCCTGAAGCCGAGTTGCTCCATCAGCCGCATCGCGCTGGCTTCCTTGCGCGACAGCGCGTCGGACGCGGCCTTCGCGCGCAGCAACAGCATCTTTTCCTCGCGGGTGAAGTCGGCCTGCTCGAGCAGCTGTTCGAAGGGCTCGGCGCGCGCGCCGGTGCGCGCCGGCACGAAGAAGCCCCAGCTGATCTGCGCCAGCGCACCGGGGCGCGGGCGGCGGCCGCTACGGATCTCAAGCGCGCTGAAGTAGTCGTCGTAGAAGCGGCGGTCGCGGGTCGCGACGTAGGAGCGGGCCGACGCGGTCAGCCGTTCGGTACTGCCGCGCAGCTCGTTGGCCAGCTGGAAGGCTTCGACGCGGAACTGCTGGCGCGCCTTCCAGTCGCTGACGACGGCGTCGAGCGCCAGTTGCCCGGCCGCGGCGCCGACGACGCAGACCGTCACCGCCACCGTCAGCCCCCACTGCAGGCGCCGACCCTGCAACCATTGGCCGGCCCGGCCGAGAAGCCGCGCGCGCCACTGTCCTGTCATTGTCCCCACCACATCACCAACCGATACGCGTTGAAACGGAGCGACATGATAAAGGGCAAACCCCTATCCGGGCAGGGGCAAGCGGCGCACGCGGGCGAATTACCCGTCCGCGCCGCCTCGCGCGGGGCTGCCGCGCCGGAAAAAGCGTTCAGAAACGCGGCGTTGGCACCGTCATTCGACCGGGAAATAATGCGTATCACCCGCGCGTGACGGCGCGCTTACAGGCCGAGCTCGGCCAACTCGACGCGCGGCGTCTTGCCGTAACGCGCGGCGAAATCCGCCGCCGGCATCGGCTTGGCGACCAGAAAGCCCTGCACGAGGTCGCAGCCCTCGCCGGCGAGGAAGTCCCACTGCTCGCGGGTCTCGACACCCTCGGCGACGACCTTCATGTTGAGGAACTTCGCCATATTGATGATGGCGCGGGTGATCGCCGCGTCGTCAGAATCGCCGGGGATATCGCGCACGAAGGAGCGGTCGATCTTGATCTTGTCGGCCTTGAAGCGCTTCAGGTAGGACAGGCTCGAGTAGCCGGTGCCGAAGTCGTCGACCGACAGCGACAGCCCCATGCCCTTGATGCGCTCGATCGCCGCCAGCGTCGCCTCGGCGTCCTCCATCACCACCGTCTCGGTCACCTCGACGTCGAGGCAGTCGCCGGACAGGCCGTGCTCGGCCAGCGCGTCTTCGATCACCGTCGACAGCTCCTGCTGGCGGAACTGCAGCGCCGACAGGTTGACGCTGACCTTCACGGCCGGCAGGCCGCGCGCCAGCCACTCGGCCAACTGGCGGCAGGCCTCGCGGATCACCCAGTTGCCGATCTGCACGATGAAGCCGCGCTCCTCGGCGACCTGGATGAAGCCGGCCGGGCCGATCAGGCCGAGGTTCGGGTGCTGCCAGCGGATCAGCGCCTCGGCGCCGACGACGCGGCCGCTGTGCATGTCGACCAGCGGCTGGTAGTGCAGCACGAACTCGTCGCGCTCGAGCGCGAAGCGCAGCTGGCTCTCGATCGCGAGGATCTCGCGCGCCCGCGCGTTGAGGTCGGCGGTGTAGAACTTGTAGCTGTTGCGGCCCGACGACTTGGCCAGGTACATCGCCGCGTCGGCGTTGCGCACCAGCGTCTCGAAGTCGCGGCCGTCGTCGGGGAACACGCTGATGCCGATAGACGGCGTGATCGTCAGCCGGTGGCCGTGCACGTCGAAGGCGGCGGCGAAGGCCTCGCGCACCGTCTCGGCGACGGCGGCGGCCTCGGCCGGCTCGGCCAACCTCGGCAACAGGATGATGAACTCGTCGCCGCCCTGGCGCGCCAGCATCGCGCCCGGCGCTAGCGAGTGCTTGATGCGCTCGGTGGCGGCCTGCAAGAGCGCGTCGCCGGCCGAGTGGCCGAGCGACTCGTTGATGGTCTTGAAACGGTCGAGGTCGAGCAGCAGCAGCGCGAGCTGATGGCCGTCGCGCAACGCGTTCTGGATCGCGATCTCGGCGCGGTCCTGCATGTGCGAGCGGTTCGGCAGGTTGGTCAGCACGTCGAAGTGCGCGAGGAACTGGATGCGCTCGTCGGCCGCCTTGCGTTCGGACAGGTCGCTGAACACCGCGACGTAATGGGTGATCTCGCCGGCGACGCCGCGCACCGCGTTGATCGCCAGCCATTCCGGGTACACCTCGCCGTCCTTGCGGCGGTTCCACACCTCGCCCTGCCAGGCGCCGTGCTCGGACAGGTGCTGCCACATCGACTCGTAAAACGGCTGCTCGTGGCGGCCCGACGACAGCACCGACGGCTTCTTGCCGAGCACCTCGTCCTCGCTGTAGCCGGTGATCTTCGTGAACGCGCGGTTGACGCTGCGGATGCGCAGGTCCGGGTCGGTGATCATGATGCCCTCGACGGTGTTCTCGAACACCTTGGACGCCAGCTGCATGCGCTCCTCGGCCTCGCGGCGCTCGGAGATGTCGCGCACCATGCGCCACACCGCGCTGATGCGGCCGCCGGCGTCGCGCATCGCGACCGTCTTGACGCTGACCGGCACCGGGTTGCCGAGCCGGTTGATGTAGACCGCCTCGAAGTCGTCGCAGTAGCCGAAGCGCATCACCTTGTTGTCGAGGTTGAAGCGCTCGACGGGCTCGCTGTCGCTGGCGACCAGCGTCCAGAAGTTCTGCAGCTTGAGCTGGTCGAGGCTGTAGCACATCAGGTTCAGGAAGGCCGGGTTGGCGTCGAGCACCTGGCCGTCGAGCGACGAGATCACGATGCCGTCGAGGTTGGACCAGAACAGCTCGCGGTACTTGCCCTCGGAACGGCGCAGCGCCTCCTCGACCTCGCGGCGGCGCGTCATGTCGGTCTCGAGCGCCTGCGTCTTGGCGCGCAACTCGCCGATCAGGCGCTTCAGTTCGGCGCGCGTCCATTCGAGGTGGTTGCCGAGCCGTCCCAGTTCGTCGCCGCGGCTCCAGATGAAGGGTTCGTCGAGCTTGAGGCCGGCAAGCTGGGTCGCCTGCTCGGTCAGCGTCTGCATCGGGCGGAAGAAACGCGACTGCAACAACCAGAAGATCAGCAGGCCGGAGAGCGCCAGCTGCGCGATCACCAGCAGGATCAGGTTCTTCAGCTGCTTGTTCAGCTCGATCGCCAGGTGTTCGGTGTCGAACTCGATGCTGACCTGGCCGATCTCCTCGCCGCGGTAGAGCACCGGTTTCTGCACGAAGGCGACGCCGCCGAGACGGCGCTCGCTCCTGAGCGACGACAGGAAGACGGTGTTGGACTGCGTGTCGGTGACGCGGATCGCGATCACGCGCGCGTCGTCCATCACCGAGGCGAGCAGAGGGCTGCCCGCCTGGCGCGACAGGTTCCACAGCGGCTCCTGCATGCCGAGCGCGACGATGTCGAGCAGACGCCGCTGGTCGGTTTCCAGTCGCTGCGTCAGCCGGTCGCGCTGCTCGCTGAAACCGACCAGCGTGATCAGCAGCGCGGGGATCAACAGGCCGAGCACCACCGCGATCAGGAACATCTGACGCAGCGTCAGCCGGCGCAACGCCGGGCGTTTCTTGTCTGCTGCAAGGTGGGGAATTGCCATTTTCTCAGGGGGTGCTTAGCGCCCCGGGCGGGCGGCCCGGGCGAAACGTTTGTCATGAGCGTGCAGAATACCGCCAGTATACACATTTGTCGTGGTTTACCTTGCTCGACGCGCGGCCTAAAATCGCCCGATTCTACCGAGTCACTCAAGGCCGCACGATATGTCCGCTCCCCGCTACGACGCGCTGATCCGCGCGCGCTGGATGATCACCGTCGAGAACGACGGCGAGGTCCTGGAAAACCACGCGCTGGCGCTCAAGGACGGCAAGATCGCCGCCCTGCTCTGCCCGGCCGACGCCACCGAAGCGCAGCAGCACGCCGCCCAGGTGCACACGCTCGACCATCACGTGCTGATGCCGGGCCTCGTCAACCTGCACGGCCACAGCGCGATGACGCTGCTGCGCGGCTACGCCGACGACCTGGCGCTGATGGACTGGCTGAACAACCACATCTGGCCGGCCGAGGGCAAACACGTCAGCGACGCCTTCGTCTACGACGGCACGCTGATCGCGATGGCCGAGATGATCCGCGGCGGCACCACCACCATCAACGACATGTATTTCCACCACGGCGCGGTCGCGCGCGCCGGCATCGCGTCGGGCGTACGCACCTTCGTCGGCTGCAGCATCCTGGAATTCCCGACCGGCTACGGCCAGAACGCCGACGACTACATCGCCAAGGCGCTGGCCGAGCGCCGCGCCTTCCTCGGCCAGGAGCGCGTCGACTTCGTGCTCGCGCCGCACGCGCCGTACACCGTGTCGGACGAGACTTTCAAGAAGGTGATCACGCTGGCCGAGCAGGAGGACATGCTGGTCCACTGCCACATCCACGAGACCGCCTTCGAGGTCGAATCGAGCGTCGCCGAACGCCACCAGCGCCCGCTGGCGCGCCTCAAGCAGCTCGGCCTCTTGTCGCCGCGCCTGACCGCCGCGCACATGGTGCACCTGTCGGACGACGAGATCGAACTGGCGGCGCGCCACGGCGTGAACGTCGCGCACAACCCGGCGTCGAACATGAAGCTCGCCTCCGGCATCGCGCCGGTGACGAAGATGCTGGCCGCCGGCGTCAACGTCGGCATCGGCACCGACGGCGCCGCGTCGAACAACAAGCTCGACATGTTGGCCGAGCTGCGCCTGGCGGCGCTGCTGGCCAAGGTCGGCACGCTGGAGCCGACCGCCGTGCCGGCGGCGACCGCGATCCGCATGGCGACGCTGAACGGCGCCAAGGCGCTGGGCATCGACGACAAGGTCGGCAGCCTCAAGGCCGGCAAGCAGGCCGACGTGATCGCGATCGACCTGTCGGCGCTCGAGACCGCGCCGCTGTTCGACCCGATCTCGCACGTCGTCTACGCCGCCGGCCGCGAGCAGGTCAGCCACGTATGGGTCGACGGCCAGTGCCTGATGCAAGAGCGCGAGCTGACCACCCTCAAGACCGACGACCTTCTGGCCCGCGCCGAGGACTGGCGCGCGCGCATCCAAGCGAGGAACGCATGAGCAACGTCGACGAACACGAAATCGACAAATTCAGCCAGATCGCGCACAAGTGGTGGGACAAGGACAGCGAGTTCAAGCCGCTGCACGAGATCAACCCGCTGCGGCTCGACTACATCGACACCCATAGCGGCGGCCTCGCCGGCAAGACCGTGCTCGACGTCGGCTGCGGCGGCGGCATCCTGGCCGAGAGCATGGCGGCCAAGGGCGCGACGGTGACCGGCATCGACCTGGCCAAGAAGTCGCTGAAGGTCGCCCAGTTGCACAGCCTCGAAACCGGCGTGGCGGTGAACTATCGCTGCGTCGCCGTCGAGGAGCTGGCGGCCGAGGCGCCGGCCAGCTTCGACGTCGTCACCTGCATGGAGATGCTCGAGCACGTGCCCGACCCGCAAAGCGTGGTCGACGCCTGCGCGCGCCTCGTCAAGCCGGACGGCTGGGTGTTCTTCTCGACGCTGAACCGCAACGCCAAGAGCTACCTGATGGCGATCGTCGGCGCCGAGTACCTGCTCGGTCTGTTGCCGCGCGGCACGCACGAGTACGCGCGCTTCCTCAAACCGTCGGAGCTGACGCGCATGACGCGCCACGCCGGCCTCGAACTGGCCGACATCAGCGGCATGGAGTACCACCCGCTGACGCGGCGCTACTTCCTGTCCGGCAACAGCGACGTCAACTACCTGATCGCGACGCGCCGTCCGCGCTGAACGCCCCACCCCGGCTCGGCCAACCCCACCCGGTTGGCCGGGCTTTTTTTGTCCGACGACCGACACGCCGACAATCGGACAAACGAACTGCCGGTCGATTGAACCCGACGACCTTGCACTGCACAATGAACGCGAATCCGATCCGGGAGATCCCCATGACGTTCAAGGCGAACGATTCGCTGACCGAACAGATCGCCCGCTACCTGGGCCGAAAAATCATCGAGGGCGACATGCCGCCCGGCGAGCGCATCCAGGAGTTGCGCGTCGCCGCCGAGCTCGAGGTCAGCCGCGGCTCGATCCGCGAGGCGCTCTTGATCCTGCAGCGCCGCCACCTGGTCGACATCTACCCGCGCCGCGGCGCGGTGGTCGCCGCGATCAGCCGCGACGCGATGCGCGACTTCTTCGAGCTGTGGTTCTGGCTGCTCGACAAGCTATTCGCCGACCTCGCCAGCGGCTGGCAGGACGGCGAGCTCGACGCCTTCGACGCGCGCCTGGCCACGCTCGCCGAATGCGCCGCCGCCGGCGACTGGCGCCGCTACTACGAGACCGGCGTCGAGCTGCTGGGCGCGCTCTACGACCGCTGCCGCAACCGCTACCTGCAGGAGTTGCTGGCCGACCTGCTGCCGCAGAGCCAGCGCTGCCTGTACGTGATCCTCAAGGGCGGCGCGGCGAGCATGGCGCACACGCTGGCGCTGTTGAACACCTTGTTCGAACAGGTGCGCGCGCGCCGGCTCGACGCGGTGCGCGCCACCGTCGCCGAGTTCTGCCGCGCCTACACCGAGCTGGCCGAGGCCTCGCTGCCGCAGCTGGGCGCGCCGCGTTAAGCACGCCGCCAACGGCACGAGGCCGCGCCCCGTCAAAGGAGCGCGGCCTCGTCGTTTTGCGCCGTTCCGGCCTTGGAGCTGCGGCTCGGCCAACCCAGGCCGCGCCGGATGCTTCAGCGGCGCCGGTACTCGACGAAGGCGTACGCGAGGCCCGAGGCGGCGACGTGCGCTTCGCGCGACACCTCGCGCCAGACGGCCGCGTCGACCGCCGGGAAGCGCGCGTCGCCGGCGACGGCCAGGTCGATCTCGGTGAGGATCAGCCGGTCGGCGCGGGCCATCGCCTGCGCGTACAGCTCGGCGCCGCCGACCACGCACACCTCGTCGACCCCGGCCAAGCGCTCCAGCGCCGCGTCGAGCGAGTGCGCGACCTCGACGCCGTCGGCGGCCCAGTCGCGGTTGCGCGTCACGACGATGTTGCGACGGCCCGGCAGCGGCCGGCCGATCGAGTCGTAGGTCTTGCGACCCATCACGATGGGCTTGCCGAGCGTGACCGCCTTGAAGTGCCTGAGGTCCTCGGGCAGGTGCCAGGGCAAGGTGTTGGCGACGCCGATCACATTGTCGTCGGCCATCGCCGCCACCAGCGTCAGCACGGGCTTGTCGTCGGGCTGCATGCGTCCTCCTCAGACCGCCATCGGCGCCGTCAGCGGCGCGTGGTGTTGGTAACCCTCGAGCACGAAGTCGCCCGGTTCGACCCGCTCGAGCCACTCGGGCTCGTAACGGCCGGTCGCCGCGTAGTCGGGGATGCGCTCGGACAGCACGAGGCGCGGGCTCGGCAAGGGCTCGCGCGTCAGCTGCTCGGCCAACATGTCGAGGTGGTTCTCGTAGATGTGCGCGTCGCCGATGAAATAGCTGAACCAGCGCGGCGTGTAGCCGGTGAGCCGGCCGACCAGCGTCAACAGCGCCGCGCCCTCGGCGATATTGAACGGCGCGCCCAGACCCAGGTCGTTCGAGCGGATGTAAAGGCACAGCGACAGCTCGCGCGTCGCGACGTTGGGCAGAAACTGGTACAGGAGGTGGCACGGCGGCAGCGCCATCTGGTCGAGCTGCGCCCAGTTCCAGCCGTGGAACAGGATGCGGCGGCTGCCCGGGTCGTTGACGATGGTGTCGAGGCACTGGCGCAACTGGTCGACCGCCTTGTACAGCAGCACCTTGTCCTCGCCGTCCTCGACCAGCGTCGCGACCACGCGGTAGCCGCGCCGCTGCGCGTCGTCGATCTGCGCGGTCTGGCGCGCCGCGAGCAGCTTGTACGCCGGCCACTGGCGCCACTGCACGCCGTAGACCTCGCCCAGGTCGTCGTCGCCGGCGCGGTAGGGGTTGGCGAGCCAGGCGGCATTCTCGTTGGCGTTCTGGTCCCAGACCTTGCAGCCGAGCGCGCGGAAGTCGGCGGCGCTCTTGTTCGCGCGCAAGAAGCCGACCAGCTCGCCGATCGCGGCCTTGAACGCGAGCTTGCGCGTGGTGACGGCGGGGAAGCCCTCGGCGAGGTCGAAGCGCATCATCGCGCCGGGGATGGCGATCGTGCGCACGCCGGTGCGGTTGTCCTGCCAGCTGCCGGTGGCGAGGACGGTCCGCACCAGGTCCAGATACTGTTTCATGCTGAGATCCTCTCCATATCGATGACAGGGACAATCCGCCCCGCCCCGACGAAAAAAACCGGCCGATTCTACCGCAGCCGGGCCGGCCTGGCGCGTCGCAAAGCTGTTATTGATCCGTCCCTTAGGCTAACATCGTCAGCTTTGTGAACGACCGGATACCCGGAACGAATAGCACGCGATGGCTTCCGAAGACTCCGACGAGGACCGCACCGAACCCGCCTCAGAGCGGCGCCTGCAACAGGCGCGCGAAGAAGGCAACATCCCCCGCTCCCGCGAGCTGGCGACCTTCGCGGTCACCATGACGGGCGTGGCGATGCTGATCGTGCAGGGTCCGGCGCTGTCCGACTTCCTGATGGAGCTGATCCGCCGGCTGTTCGCCTTCGACGCGCAGACCTTCCAGACCAACGACGTGATCGTCACCCGCTTTCGCGACGCCTTTTCCGACATGCTGATGGCGCTGCTGCCGACGCTGGGCGCGCTGATGCTGGTCGCCGCCGCCGCGCCGCTGCTGGTCGGCGGCTGGAACCTGACCGCCAAGGCGATCGAGCCGAAGTTCTCCAAGCTGAGCCCGCTGGCCGGCTTCAAGCGCATGTTCTCGGTCGCCGCCGCCGGCGAGGGGTTCAAGGCCATCCTCAAGAGCCTCTTGATCGGCGGCGTCGCGACCTGGGTGATCTGGGACGAGCGCGCCGAGCTGGTCGGTCTGGTCAGCCTGCCGCTCGAGGTCGGCATCGTACGGCTGGGCCAGATACTGATCCACACCTTCCTGATCGTGGTCGGCGCGATGCTCTTGCTCGTCGTCGTCGACGTGCCGCTGCAGCTGTGGCAGTACCACAAGAAGCTGCGCATGAGCAAGGAAGAGCTCAAGCGCGAACACAAGGAATCCGAGGGCTCGCCCGAGCTGAAGGGCCGCATCCGCCAGCTGCAGCGCGAGGCGGCGCGCAAGCGGATGATGAGCGAGATCCCGAAGGCCAGCGTGATCGTCACCAACCCGACCCACTACGCGGTGGCGATCCGCTACGAGGAAGGCATGCGCGCGCCGCAGGTGGTCGCCAAGGGCGCGCTGAAGTTGGCCGAGCGCATCATCGAAGCCGGCCGCGAACACCGCGTGACGCTGATGCGCGTGCCCAGCTTCACGCGCGCGGTCTACTTCAACGCCGAAGTCGGCGACGAGGTGCCGGCCAAGCTGTTCGAGGCGGCAGCGCAGGTACTGGCCTACGTCTACCAGCTCAAGCACTACCAGAGCAACGGCGGGCTGGCGCCGCTGTTCCCCGACGCGCTGCCGGTGCCGAGCGAGCTCGACCCGCAATCGAAACGAAACGACGAAGCCGCCTGAGGGCGGCCTAGCGAGCCATGGACACACTGCGCGAACTGCTCAAATCGGCCAACCTGACCCGCCTCGCGGGCCCGGTGCTCATCCTGCTGATCCTGTCGATGATGGTGCTGCCCTTGCCGCCCGTCCTGCTCGACATGTTCTTCACCTTCAACATCGCGATCTCGGTGATCGTGCTCCTGGTCGGCATCAACGTGCGCGCGCCGCTCGAGTTCTCGGCCTTCCCGGCGGTGCTGCTCGTCACCACGCTGCTCAGGCTGTCGCTGAACGTCGCCAGCTCGCGGATCATCCTGCTCGAGGGCCACACCGGCCCGGCGGCCGCCGGCCACGTGATCGAATCGTTCGCGACCTTCCTGGTCGGCGGCAACATCGCGATCGGCATCGTCGTGTTCGTGATCCTGACCATCATCAACTTCGTGGTGATCACCAAGGGTGCCGGCCGCATCGCCGAGGTGTCGGCGCGCTTCACGCTCGACGCGATGCCGGGCAAGCAGATGGCGATCGACGCCGACCTGAACGCCGGCCTGATCGGCGAGGACGAGGCGCGCCGCCGCCGCTCGACCATCACCGAGGAGGCCGGCTTCTTCGGCGCGATGGACGGTGCGTCCAAGTTCGTGCGCGGCGACGCGATGGCCGGCATCATGATCATGCTGATCAACGTCGTCGGCGGCCTGATCGTCGGCGTCGCGCAGCACGACCTGGGCGCCGCCGAAGCGGCCCGCACCTACACCTTGCTGACCATCGGCGACGGCCTGGTCGCGCAGATTCCGGCGCTGATCATCTCGACCGCCGCCGGCGTCGTGGTGTCGCGCGTCGGCACCGAGAAGGACATGTCCGAACAGTTGCTCGGCCAACTGTTCATGAAGCCGCAGGTGCTGTACATCACCGCGGCGGTGATCGGCCTGATCGGCCTGATCCCGAACATGCCGCACTTCGCCTTCCTCTTGATCGCCAGCATGCTGGCCGGCCTCGCCTGGTGGCTGGAAAAGCGCCAGGCGCGCGAGGCGGCCGCCGAGGTCGAGCGCCAGGCCGCCGCGCCGCCGCCGATCGAGACGCCGATGGCCGAGGTCAGCTGGAACGACGTACAGCCGGTCGACGCGCTCGGTCTCGAGGTCGGCTACCGGCTGATCCCGCTGGTCGACCGCGCGCAGGACGGCGAACTGTTGCGCCGCATCCGCGGCATCCGCAAGAAGATCGCGCAGGAGCTCGGTTTTTTGGTGCCGGCGGTGCACATCCGCGACAACCTCGAGATCAAGCCGAACGCCTACCGCATCCTGCTCAAGGGCGTCGAGGTCGGCAGCGGCGAGGCCTACAACGGTCAGTTCCTCGCGATCAACCCGGGGCGCGTCGCCGGCGAGATCCAGGGCACGCCGACCACCGACCCGGCCTTCGGCTTGCCGGCGGTGTGGATCGACGCGTCGCGCCGCGACGAGGCGCAGACGCTGGGCTACACCGTGGTCGACGCCTCGACCGTGGTCGCCACCCACCTGTCCAACCTGCTGCACAGCCACGCCGCCGAACTGCTCGGTCGCGAGGAGGTGCAGGCGCTGATCGACCACCAGGCCAAGGAGTCGCCGAAGCTGATCGAAGACCTGGTGCCCAAGGTCGTCAACGTCGGCACGCTGCAGAAGGTGCTGCAGCAACTGTTGACCGACGGCATCCACATCCGCGACTTCCGCACCATCGTCGAGACGCTGGCCGACCACGTCGGCGTTACGCAGGACATCGACGAGCTGACCGGCGCGGTGCGCGCCGCGCTGTCGCGCGCGATCGCGCAGCAGCTCTTCCCCGGCGAGGCCGAGCTGCCGCTGATGACGCTCGACCCGATGCTCGAGAACGTGCTGCTGCAGGCGGTGCAGTCCAAGGCCGGCGGCGGGCTCGAACCGGGCCTGGCCGAGAACCTGCTGGCCAGCGCCGCGCAGGAGTCCGAACAGGTCGAGTCGCAGGGCTACGCGCCGGTGCTCTTGACGCCGCCGGGGCTGCGGCCGCTGCTGGCGCGCTTCCTGCGCCGCGCGCTGCCGCAACTGCGGGTGATCTCGCATAATGAGATACCCGACAACAAATCCATTCGTATAATTGCCGTCATCGGCGGGAGCAAGGGCTAAGGGACTGAACGCTCATGGTGGTCAAAAAGTACTACGGCAAAACCACGCGCGACGCGCTGCGCCAGGTCCGTGAGGAACTCGGCGCGGACGCGCTCATCCTGTCGAACCGGCCGACGGCCGGCGGCGGGGTCGAGATCATGGCGGTCGCCGACGCCGACGTCGCCACGCTGGCCACCACGCTGTCGACCTCCAGCCGTCACCCGCCGCGCAACGCGCCGGGCGGCGGCCTCGCGACCGCACCCGCCGGCGCCGGCAACGCGCTCAACCGCGCGATCGCCCGCACCTACGCGATGCCGGTCGAGGCGCTCGCCCCGGCCGCGCCGCCCGAGCCCGCCCACGCGCCCCCCGTCTCCCCTGCGCCCGCGCAACCGGCCACCGACGCGTCCGACGCGCTGTGGCGGCGCTCGCCGCCCCCGCGCCGCGAGGCGCCGCCCGCGCCCCAGCCGGCGCAGGCCGAGACACCGCCCGCGCCACCGCGCGCGCAAGCACCCGCGCGACATCCCGACGAGGCTGCGGCGCCCGCCGCCGAAGCGCGCGCCGAAGCCTCGGCCGACGAGATCCGCCAGATCGGCGACGAGCTGAAGCTGTTGCGCAGCCTGCTGCAAAGCCAGCTGGCCAGCTTCGCCTGGAACCACCTCGAGGAACGCACGCCGCAACGCGCCGAACTGTTCCGCCACCTGCTCGCCTCCGGGCTGTCGGCGGCGCTGATCCGCCAGCTGGTCGACAAGATGCCGGGGCAGTACGAGGGCGAGGTCGCCAGCAAGTGGGCACGCTCGGCGCTGGCGCACAACCTCAAGTGCGCCGAGGCCGACCGCGAACTGCTCGACCAGGGCGGCATCTTCGCGCTGGTCGGGCCGACCGGCGTCGGCAAGACGACCACGGTCGCCAAGCTCGCCGCGCGCGCGGTGATGAAGTTCGGCGCCCAGCATGTCGCGCTCGTCACCACCGACGGCTACCGGATCGGCGCGCAGGACCAGCTGCGCATCTACGGCAAGATCCTCGGCGTGCCGGTGTACGCGGTGCAGAACGGCGCCGAGTTCGAGCTGACGCTGGCCGACCTCGCCAGCCGCCATCTGGTCTTCATCGACACCGTCGGCATGGGCCAGCGCGACGCGCGCGTGACGCAGCAGACGGCGATGTTCGCCGACGCCGGCCGGCCGGTGGAGCGCATCCTGCTGCTCTCGGCCAACGCCGACGGCCACACGCTCGAGGACGTCGTCCGCCACTACCGCGGCGGCGGGCTGGCCGGCTGCATCCTGTCCAAGATCGACGAGGCGGTGTCGCTCGGCCCGGCGCTCGACGCGGTGATCCGCAACCGGATGCGTCTGTTCTACGTCACCAACGGCCAGCGCGTGCCCGAGGATCTGCACCAGGCCAGCGCCGGCTATCTGATCGACCGCGCGCTCAAGGCGCCGCAGCAGGTCGCCTCGCCGTTCGAACTGCGCGCCGACGAAATGTCGCTGATGCACGCCGCGCAGGCGGCCTGGCTGTGAACGCCCGCCCGTGCGCGACAACGCTACAAGACCACGTCAGGAAAAGGGGATAATGCAGGACCAAGCCGCCAGCCTTCGTCGCCTTTCGCCGCGCCCCGCGCGCGCGCCCAGCTTCGCCTTCGTCGGCGCGCCCGGCAGCGGCACGAGCACGCTGGCGACCGAACTGGCCGTCGCCGCCAGCTACGCCGGCACCCGCACCGTGCTGATCGACTGCCAGAACGGCCAGCAACTGGCGCGCCGCCTCGGCGTGCCGTCGACCGCGACGCTCGAGACGCAGCGCGTCAGCCAGGGCGGGCTGGCCGCGATGAGCACCGCGTCGCGGCACGGCGTCGACCTGATCAACCTCTACGCGCCGCCGCTCGAGCGCCGGCTGTTCTCGCCGCAACTGTGGCTGAAGCTGACCGGCGAATTCGCCGCGCGCGAGCGCGACGCCGACGCGCTGATCGTCGACTGCCCGTCCCCGTCGCTCGATGCGGTGCCCGCCGGCGTCGCCGACAACCTGATACTGGTGCTCACACCGTCGGCCGACTCGCTGACCGCCGCCTACGCGGCGATCAAGCGGCTGGCACAGGAAGCCGGCCGCAGCGCCTTCAACGTGCTCGTCAACCGCGCGCGCACCTTGGCCGAGGCGCGCGGCCTGTTCACCCGCCTGTCGGCCGTGGTCGGCGAGTTCCTCGCGGTGTCGCTGCGCTGGCTGGGCTTCGTGCCCGAGGACAATCTGGTGCGCCGCAGCCAGAGCCTGAGACGGCCGCTGGTCGAGGCGTTTCCCGACAGCGAGGCCGCGCAGGCCTTCGCGCAACTGGCGGCGGTGATGCCGCACTGGCACGGCGCCGAACACGGCCGGCGCGACGCCGGCTACCTCGACATGCTGATCGCCGCCTCGCGCGACTGGTCGCCGGACGGGGTCTGAACATGGTGCATTACGCCGCCGGCCAACGCCGCCACCTCGCCTACGCCGCCCATGCGCCGGTCGCCGACATCGACGTGACCGACTACGCGCCGCTGGTGAAGAAGCTCGCCGGCATCATGGTCGCGCGGCTGCCCGCGTCGGTCGACGTCGACGACCTGATCCAGGTCGGCGTGATCGGCCTGATCGAGGCGGCGCGCCAGTTCGACCCGGCCCAGGGCGTCGCCTTCGAAACCTTCGCCAGCCAGCGCATCCGCGGCGCGATGCTCGACGAGCTGCGCCGCGAGGACTGGCTGCCGCGTCAGGCGCGCCGCCAGCTGCGCGAGATCGAGGCCGCGATCGCCCGGCTCGAGCAGCAGCTGGGCCGCGCGCCGCAGGAAGCGGAGATCGCCGACGCGCTCGGCGTCGCGCTCGACGACTACCAGACGATGCTCGGCGACTGCCGCGGCGCGTCGCTGGTGCGCTTTGGCGACCTGAGCGGCGACGACGGCGAAGCGGCCGACGCGGTCGAGCGCGTCGTCGACGAGAACGCGCGCAACCCGCTCGAGACCCTGGCCGAGCAGGGCTTCCGCGAGGAACTGGTCGCGGCGATCAAGGCGCTGCCCGAGCGCGACCAGTTGGTGATGGCGCTCTACTACGAACAGGAGCTGAACCTCAAGGAAATCGGCGCGGTGCTCGGCGTGTCCGAATCGCGCGTCAGCCAGTTGCACAGCCAGGCGATCGCGCGGCTCAGGGCCAAGCTCAGGGAATGGTTGTAGCCTCCCGACCCACTCTAACGGACGACATTTGGACAAGATCAGCCTCATCGCCGTCATCGGCGGCATCACCGTCATCCTCGCCGGCCAGGCGCTCGAAGGAGGGCACGTCGGCTCGCTGCTGCAGCTGACCGCCTTCATGATCGTGATCGGCGGCACCGCCAGCGCCGTCATGCTGCAGTCGACCCCCAAGCAGTTCGTCGCCGGCGTCAAGATGCTGCGCTGGGTATTCCAGCCGCCGGACTTCGACCACGAACGCGTGATCCGCGACATCGTCGGCTGGAGCCAGACCGCGCGGCGCGGCGGCTTCCTCGCGCTCGAGGGCGCGATCGCCGCGCAGAAGGACCCGTTCACCCGCAAGGCGCTGCAGATGCTGGTCGACGGCACCGAGCCGGACACGCTGCGCTCGGTGATGGACGTCGAGATCGCGATGTTCGAGCACGCGCGCCGGCAGTCGGCCAAGATCTGGGAGTCGGCCGGCGGCTACGCGCCGACCATGGGCATCCTCGGCGCGGTGCTCGGCCTGATCCACGTGATGGAAAACCTGTCGGACCCGACCAAGCTCGGCTCGGGCATCGCGGTCGCCTTCGTCGCGACCGTCTACGGCGTCGGCTCGGCCAACCTGCTGTTCCTGCCGGCCGCGCACAAACTCAAGAACCTGATCGCCGCCGAGGTGGCGACCAAGGAGCTGGTCGTCGAGGGGCTGGCGGCGATCGCCAACGGCGAAAACCCGCGGCTGATCGAGACGCGGCTGCGCGGCTTCCTCGCGATGCACGACTAAAGCCCCTCCCCTCGCGCGCCCGACCGCGCTTTCTTCTTCGATACACCCTGCACAACGACCTTGGCCGAGCCCATCCGCCCCGGCCAAGCGTTTGTGCTTGCGAGGGCGCCGCTCCGGCCCTTAGGCCGGCTCGGTGTCGAGCAAGCGCAGCACGGTGTGCTCGGGCAGTTTCTTCAGCAAGCCGCCGAACAGCCGGTAGGTGTCGAGGTCGAACGCCGCGTCGCCGTCGAGCGGGCCGTCGGCGTCGCGGCGCGAGCCGAGGTAGCACCAGCGATCGAACACATGCTCGGCGATCTCGCCCGTCACCGCGTCGGTCTCGACCACCGCGACCGGCCCCGGGAACGGCCAGCCCGGCACCCGGATGCGCGCCAGCGCCATCATCAGCCGCGCGTTGTGGTTGGGCACCGGCTCGCGCCCCAGGCAGGCGCCGCGGCAGCGGCCGAGCGCCCAGGCGTGGCAGGGACGGCCCTTCTTCGGCGTCGGCCGCTGGATGCCCAGCGTGCTCTCGCACAGGCCCTGCGTGCGCGCCAGGTCGGACAGGAGGCGCTGCGCTTCGCGCGGCGAGCGGAACAGGCCGAACAGCTCGGCGGCGCGCGAGAAATCGACCTCGTCGGCGCGCACGACGGTCGGGCGCAGCACCTCGTCGTCGCCGGCGTCGAGCCGGATCGAGCACAGGCTGGTCTGCGGCCGGCCCTTGACGTTGTGCAGCGGTTGCAGGCGGCGGATGGTCTGCATCTCCAGCAGCATCGCGCCGAACTCGCCGACCGTTTCGACCCAGTCGACGCGCGCCACGCCTGTGGCGACGCGCCCCTCCTTCTTGCGCCGCGCCTCGTCCGAAAAGTGCGCGAGCACCGCGCTCCTGAGGTTGTTGCCGCGTCCGGCGAACAGCGGCGCGTCGTTCTCGTCGTAGAACACGTAGACGCCCGGCACGTCGGGCAACGCGTCGACCACGTCCGCGTCCAGCCCCTCGGGCACCGCCGGGCGCGCCAGCACGTGGGCCGCGGCGTCGTGAACCGCCGCCTCGCCCAGCTCGGCGCGCGCGCGCTGCAGGAAGATCCACACCGCCTCGGCGTCGGCGAGCGCGCGGTGGCGCTCGGCCAACTCGATGCCGTGCCGCTCGATCAGGCTGTCGAGGTTGTGCTTGTAGTACTGCGGGTAGAGCCTGCGCGACAGCTTGACGCTGCACAGCACCTCGGTCTGGAAGCGGATGCCGACGCGCCGGAAGGCGTTCTTCAGAAAGCCGTAGTCGAAGCGCGCGTTGTGCGCGATGAACAAGCGGCCGGCCAGCCGTTCGGCCAAAGCCTCGGCCAACTCGTCGAAGGCCGGCGCAGACGCGACCATCGCGTCGGAGATGCCGGTCATCTTCTCGATGAAGGGCGGGATCGCCTGCCCCGGGTTGACCAGCGTCGAAAAGCGCTCGACCCGCTCGCCGTCGACGAGGACGACGCCGATCTCGGTGATGCGGTCGCGGGTGATGTGGCCGCCGGTGGTTTCGAGGTCGACGATCGCGCAGGGTCGGTCAAACAGCATTGAATCGGTTCGCTTTCACGATGAGGGGTTTCGTCTTGGCCGGAGAGAGGGAGCGCGGCGACGCCTTGCCGCTTTGTCGCGGTCGCCGCGGCGCTGGCCGCGCGGCACGAAAGACGGCCGCCGCCCGGCGGCAAACGGCGTCGGCGCGCCCGGCGAAACGGACGGCGCTTTTTTACATTTTACTGCAAAGGGGCTTGACGGGGATAAACAGGGCCTATAATATTCGCGTCCTCGCTGCAGCACACAGCAGCGGCGAGAACCGCGCACCCGTAGCTCAGTTGGATAGAGTATCTGGCTACGAACCAGAGGGTCGGGCGTTCGAATCGCTCCGGGTGCGCCACCAAGTCCCTATAGTTTAGCGGTTAGAACACCGCCCTTTCACGGCGGTAGCCGGGGTTCGATTCCCCGTGGGGACGCCAGTTTCAACGAAAAAGCCAGCGCATGCGCTGGCTTTTTCGCGTTCAGCGGCCGACAGACGCGACGATGAACCGGCAGGAACGCAAGCTTCCTCCCCCGGAAACGGCAGGCCCGTCGCCGATCGCCGGCAAACGGTGGGCCGCGTTCGCTACCGCGCCGTCGAGCGCGCGAGCCACACCGCCTTCGCGACGGCGGCGACCCCGCTCGGCCGAACGGGAAGCCGGCAGAACGGCGCGCTTGGCATATGCTGAAAGCCGAACCGTCCTTCCCCACGCCAAGGAAGCCGCCATGGACAACGATTTCCCCAGCCTGATGTCCCACGTGTCGATCGGTACCGACGACCTCGAGCGCGCGACGCGCTTTTACGACGCGGTGCTCGCGACGCTCGGCTGCAAGCGGGTGATGGAACACCCGGGCGCGGTCGCCTACGGGCGGCTGTACCCCGAGTTCTGGGTACAGATACCGCTCGACGGCGCGCCGGCGACGCGGGGCAACGGCACACACTTTGGCTTTCTCGCCCGCTCGCGCGCCGAAGTCGACGCCTTCCACCGCGCGGCGCTGGTCGCCGGCGGCGTCGACGACGGCGCGCCGGGATCCCGCCCGCATTACGGCGCCCCCTACTACGGCGGCTTCGTGCGCGACCCCGACGGCCACAAGATCGAAGCCTGCTTCTGGGACGCCGCGCTCGACGAGAGCGCCGACGCCTGAGCGCCGACGCCCGCCCATCCGCCCCCGGCCTCTGCTGCCGCCGGCTTTACTGGCGCGCGAGGCAGCGCTGGTAGCGGCCGTCGACGCGGTTGGCGAACCACTCGGTGGTCAGCTTGCGGGTGATCTTGGGGCTCTTGAGGTCGATCTGCGGCATCGCCTCGCGCGGCAGCGCGCGGCCGGCGGCCGCGTCGGCGAGCGCGAACACGCGCCGGTACAGCTCGCTCTGACCGAAGGCGGCGCTCTTCTCGAGCTTGAGGTCGCGCAGCACCGCGTCGTCGGACAGGCCGGTGCGGCGCGACAGCAGGCCGAGCGCACGGTAGGTACTGCCGCCGGACGGCACGCCGTCGCGGTAGTTCAGCAGGTCGCCGTCCAGCTCGAGCTCGCGGCCGGACAGGCGCGCGACCGCGGCCTGGAAGGCCGCGTTGCGGCTGGCGTAGCGGCCGGCGTTGAAGTCGGCGAAGCGGTAGCGCATCTCCTTGTAAGGTGCAGGGTAGTGCAGCAGGTTGGCGATGCCGAAATAGAGCCCGCCGCGCCGCGTGAACACCTCGTCGCGCCAGCTGCCGCGCTTGTTGAACGGATAGGGCCAGGCGCGCGCGTGCGCTTCGGCGAACTCGATGCTGACCTGCATCGGCCCGCCGGTGCGGATCGGATTCTTGCCGGCCGGCAGGCCGATGCGCCCGGCCTCGGCGGCCATATCCTCGTAGAGAGCGTTCATTTCCTTCTCGGTACGCAGCCGGTCGATGCGGGCGGTATAGCTCTCGCCGGTCGGCGACGGCTTCATCAGCGCGACGCGCACCGCCGCCATCGGCAGCCGGTAGTGTTCGGCCTTCTCGGCGATCTTGCCCCAGACGATCTTGGGCAAGCCCGGCACGGTCGGGTCGGCCTGCCAGCTCGACTCCTGCTCGATCACCGCGATCGCCGCGCAGAAGTTCTCCGGACTGTAGGGCAGCTTAAGGCCGGTGAAGACGTCGACGATGTCCTCCATCCAGCCGCGGCGGTCGGCGATGCCCGAGGGCATGACGCGTGCGAGCAGCGCGCGGCCTTCGCGCTCGCTGGTGTAGGGCATGACCCTGCGCGGCGGAACGGTCGGCGCGGCAGCCGGCGGCGCGGCCGGCACGACGGGCGGCAACGCCTCGCCGCCGGGCGGATAGAGTGGCGTCGGCGACTCGGTGCCGGGCAGGGGCGCCGGTACGCCCGGGCGGACGGCTTGCGGGGTGGTGCACGCCGCAGCGAGCAAGGCGGCGGCCAGCGGCAGGCACAGACGTTTGGACAGGATCATGGCGGAATTCGGCGGATGGACGACGGCCGCTATTGTAGGGCAGCCGGCGGCTTTGGGCAGCGCCTTGCGCTCCGGCGCCCGAGGGTTGTTCCGCGCTTGTCGCCGGCATGACCCCCACGCGATGATGGCCATTCCAAACAGATCACCGTAGACGATGGGATTGCAGCTATTCGCGGGGCTGGCGCTGGGACTGTGGCTGGCGACCTCGCACGCCGCCACGCCGCTGGCGGTCGCCGTCGGCATCGACAAGCCACCCTACGTCGAGGCCGGCGGCCAGAGCGGGCTGGAGGTCGAGATCGCGCGCGCCGCGCTCTTGCGCGCCGGCTTTCGCCCGGCGTTCCGCCCGCTGCCGCCGTCGCGCGGCCTCGAACAGCTCGGCCAGGGCCGCGTCGGCGCGATGCTCAGCCTCGCTCCCGGCGCACGCCCGGGCCTGTACTACTCGCAGCCGCTGCTCCACTACCACAACCGCGCGATCTTCCGCGCGGCCGACCGCCTCGTGCTGCGCGACGTCGCCGACCTGGCGCGCTACCGCGTCGCCGCCTTCCAGAATGCGCACGCACTGTTCGGCCCGCGCTACGCCGAAGTCGTGTCCGCGCATCCGGCCTACCGCGAGTACGGCGACCAGTCGCTGCTCGGGCCGCTGCTCTACCGCGGCCGCGTCGACGTCGTGATCGCCGACGTCGACGTCTTCGCGACGCAGGAAGCCCTGCGCGGCCACACGCCGTGCACGCGCCCGCGCCTGGCGCTGGCCGACATCCTGCCGCCGTCTCCGCGCCACGCCGCCTTCGCCCGAGCGGCCGACCGCGACGCCTTCGACCGCGCGCTGTCCGCGCTGCGCGCCGAAGGGGCGCTGACGCGGCTGCGCCAGCGTTTCCTGATACCGCGCGTCAGCGCGCTTCACCCCTGGGACTGCGGCAGCGACGCCGACGCCGCGCGCGACCCGACAAGTCGATGAAAGCAAAGCTTTTTCCGTGATCGCGGCGGGCAAATCTGGCACAATGCGCGTCTTGCCGAAAACCCCACCTGCCATGAACACCCAAAGCCCCGACGTCAAAGCTATCTTTTCCTACCGCAAGTACTGGGCCGCGCGCTTCGGCACCGCCCCGTTCCTGCCGATGAGCCGCGCCGAGATGGACGAACTCGGCTGGGACTCGTGCGACATCATCCTCGTCACCGGCGACTGCTACATCGACCACCCGAGCTTCGGCATGGCGCTGGTGGGGCGCCTGCTGGAATCGCAGGGTTTCCGCGTCGGTATCATCGCGCAGCCCGACTGGCAGTCGGCCGAGCCGTTCCGCGCGCTCGGTCGCCCGAACCTGTTCTTCGGCGTCACCGCCGGCAACATGGATTCGATGATCAACCGCTACACCGCCGACCGCAAACCGCGCTCGGACGACGCCTACACGCCGCACGGCGAGCCGAACAAGCGCCCGGACCGCGCCGTCACGGTGTACGCGCAACGTTGCCGCGAGGCCTATCCGGGCGTCGGCGTGATGATCGGCAGCATCGAGGCCTCCCTGCGCCGCATCGCGCACTACGACTACTGGAGCGACAAGGTACGGCCTTCGGTGCTGATTTCCTCGAAGGCCGACCTCCTCCTGTACGGCAACGCCGAGCGCGCGCTGGTCGAGATCGCGCACCGCGCCGCCGCCGGCGAGAAACTGTCCGAGATCCGCGATGTGCGCGGCACCGCCTTCATCGTGCCGCACTGCTGGCGTCCGGACGAGAGCTGGCAGGAGATGGATTCGACCACCGTCGACGTGCCGGGCCGGGTCGACCCGCTGCTCAACCCCTACGAGGAAATCCCCGAGCAGGCGGCCAAGCAGGCCGAGGCGAACGGCGGGGCCGCCACCGTCCAGCCGATCAAGTTCATGAACGTGCACGATCGCGTCGCGATCCGCCGCGCGCAGCGGGCCAAGACCGTGGTGCGCATCCCGGCCTACGAGGCGGTCGCCTACGACCCGGTGCTGTACGCGCACGCCAGCCGCGTGCTGCACCTCGAATCCAACCCGGGCAACGCCCGCGCGCTGGTGCAGATGCACGGCGAACGCGACGTGTGGCTCAACCCGCCGCCGATCCCGCTGACCACCGAGGAAATGGACTTCGTGTTCGGCCAACCCTACGCCCGCAACCCGCACCCGAGCTACGGCAAGGCGCACATCCCGGCGTGGGAGATGATCAAGTACTCGGTCAACATCATGCGCGGCTGCTTCGGCGGCTGTACCTTCTGCTCGATCACCGAGCACGAGGGCCGCATCATCCAAAGCCGTTCGGAGGAATCCATCCTCAAGGAGATCGAGGAAATCCGCGACAAGACCGAGGGCTTCACCGGCCACATCTCCGACCTCGGCGGCCCGACCGCCAACATGTACCGGCTCGCCTGCAAGGACAAGGCGATCGAGACCAAGTGCCGCAAGCTGTCGTGCGTCTACCCGGACGTGTGCGAGAACCTGAACACCGACCACAGCTCGCTGATCCAGCTCTACCGCAAGGCGCGCGCCATCCCGGGCGTGAAGAAGATCAACATCCAGTCGGGCCTGCGTTATGACCTGGCGGTGAAGTCGCCCGAGTACATCAAGGAGCTGGTGACCCACCACGTCGGCGGTTATCTGAAGATCGCGCCGGAACACACCGAGGAAGGCCCGCTCTCCAAGATGATGAAGCCGGGCATGGGCGCCTACGACAAGTTCAAGGCCCTGTTCGAGAAGTTCTCGAAGGAAGCGGGCAAGGAACAGTACCTGATCCCCTATTTCATCGCCGCGCACCCGGGCACCAGCGACGAGGACATGCTGAACCTCGCGCTGTGGCTGAAGAAGAACGACTTCCGCCTCGACCAGGTGCAGACCTTCACGCCGACGCCGATGGCGATGGCGACGACGATGTGGCACACCCGCCGCAACCCGCTCAAGAAGCTCGCGCGCTCGAGCGAGAAGGTCGACGTGGTGCGCGACGGCTACCGCAGGAAACTGCACAAGGCCTTCCTGCGCTACCACCACCCGGACAACTGGCAGATCCTCTACGACGCGCTGATCGATATGGGCCGGCAGGACCTGATCGGCTACGGCCGTCACCAGCTGATCCCGCCGGTGCCGCCCAAGGGCGGCGAGGACAAGGGCAAGCGCTTCAACACCGCGCGCACCGCCCACCACCCGACCCGCCGCTTCCAGGACGCGCCGCCGCCCGGCGCGCGCCGCCCTCAACCCCGCACCGGCGGCAAACCGGCGCCGGCCGCCAAGGGCGGCGGCAAGCCCGCCGCGCGCGGCAAGCCGACCGGCCGCCGCTGAGCCCCCGCCTTCGCCGCCGCCCACCGGGCGGCGGTGTCGCTTCACAGCTGTTAACACTCCGGCGGCCAACGCACATAGATACGCAACACTTCGTTTCTATGATGGGTACATCAATTTTCCCGCGCTCCCTGCCGATCATGAAAACCCTCCTCGCCACCCTCGGCCTGCTGACCGTCGCCCTGCTCGCCCTGCCCGCCCTCGCCGCCCTGCCACCCGACTGCGCGGCCGCCAAGCAGGCGCCGGCGCGCCACGACGCGGCGATCGCCGCACGGCTGGCGGAGCACGCCGCCGTCGCCGACCCGAGGCTGGCCGCCGCGGCGCGCGAGACGACGCCGATGGACAGGCTGGCACAAGCCGAACGCTGACTCCCTCCCCCTGCCGGACGGCTGCTCCGGCACTGCGATGGACTCCCACCGCCGTCGCACCCTCGGCCGCCTCCGGGCGGCCGTTTTTTTTGCGCGATGCGCAAGAAAAAGGCGCCCGACGGGCGCCTTGGCGGATCGCAATGCGGTGCGGGTTCAGAACGCTGGCACGATGGAGCCCTGGTACTTGGTCGCGAGGAAGGCTTTCACCTCGGGAGTGTTCAGCGCCTTCGCGAGCTTCTGCATCGCCGCGCTGTTCTTGTTGTCCGGGCGCGCGACCAGCAGGTTCGCGTACGGCGACTGCTTGCCCTCGATGAACAGCGCGTCCTTGGTCGGCACCAGCTTGGCTTCGAGCGCGTAGTTGGTGTTGATCAGCGCCAGATCGACCTGGTCGAGCACGCGCGGCAGCGTCGCGGCCTCGAGTTCGCGGATCTTCAGGTTCTTCGGGTTGGCCGAGATGTCGCGCGAGGTCGCCAACAGGTTCTTCGGATCCTTCAGCTTGATCAGGCCGTTGTTCTGCAGCAGCAACAGCGCGCGCGCGCCGTTGGACGGGTCGTTCGGGATCGCGACGGTCGCGCCGTCGGCCAGCTGCGCCTTGGCCTTGATCTTCTTCGAGTAGGCGCCGAACGGCTCGACGTGCACGGCGGTCACCGGCACCAGGCTGGTCTTCTTGGCCTTGTTGAACTCGTCGAGGTAGGGCTTGTGCTGGAAGAAGTTCGCGTCCAGGCGCTTCTCGGCCACCTGCACGTTCGGCTGCACGTAGTCGGTGAACACCTTGACCTCGAGGTCGACACCCTGCTTGGCGAGCGCCGGCTTGATGTGTTCGAGGATCTCGGCGTGCGGCACCGGGGTCGCGGCGACGACCAGCTTCTGGCCGGCGTGGGCGCCGACGGCGACGCTCGACAGGGCAAGGGCGATCAGGGTCTTTTTCATGTTCGGCATCCTTTTCTTGTGGAAGGGTAATGCGTCAAGACTTCAATAAAGCGGGCTCTCACCCGCGAAGCCGCCCCGCTCCGGGGCGGCCGGACTCATTTGCGCGACACGCGCGCGACCAGCCAGTCGCCGGCCATCTGCAGCGCCTGCACCATCGCGATCAGGATCACGACGGTGACGATCATCACCTCGGTCTGGAAGCGCTGGTAGCCGTAGCGGATCGCCAGGTCGCCGAGGCCGCCGCCGCCGATCACGCCCGACATCGCGGTGTACGACACCAGCGTGATCGCGGTGACGGTGACGGCGGCCATCAGGCCCGGGCGCGACTCGGGCAGCAGCACCTTCCAGACGATCTGCCAGCGCGTCGCGCCGAGCGACTGCACCGCCTCGATCACGCCGCGGTCGACCTCGCGCAGCGCGGTCTCGACCAGGCGCGCGAAGAACGGCGTCGCGCCGACCACCAAGGGCGGGATCGAGCCCTCGACGCCAAGCGAGGTGCCGACCAGCCAGGCGGTGACCGGAATCATCACCACCAGGAGGATCAGGAAGGGCACCGAACGCAGCACGTTGGCGACGAAGGACAGCACGCGGTTGAGCCAGCCGTTCGCCAGCAACTGGCGGCGCGAGGTCAGGAACAGCAGCACGCCGAGCGGCAGGCCGAACAGCACGGTGAAAAACAGCGACCAGCCGAGCATGCGCAGCGTGTCCCACGTCGCGACGCCGATCTCGGCCCAGTCGAGCAAACTCCAATCCAGTTCCATCAGCGCAACACCTCCACCACCACATTCCGCGCCGACAAGCCTTCGCGGGCCTCGGCCAACCTTGCCGCCTCGCCGTGCCACTCGACCACCAGCTGGCCGTAGGGCAGATCCTTGAGGCGCGACACCGTGCCCTGCAGCAGGCTGAACGACAGCCCGTAGCGGCTGGCGGTGTCGAACAGGATCGGTTCGTGGGTGGTCGCGCCGACGAAGGTCAGCCGCCACACCGCGCCGGTGGCGCTGTCGAGCAGGCCCGAATCCGCGAGCTCGTCGGCGTGGCTCAACTCGGCGACCATGCTCTGCGTCGCCGCGTGCTGCGGGTGCAGGAACACCTCGGCGACCGGGCCCATCTCGACGATGCGCCCGCCGTCGATCACCGCGACGCGGTCGGCGATGCGACGGATCACGCCCATCTCGTGCGTGATCAGCACCACGGTCAGGTTCAGCTTCCTGTTGATGTCGGCGATCAGGTCGAGGATGGACTGCGTGGTTTGCGGGTCGAGCGCGCTGGTCGCCTCGTCGCACAGCAGCAGTTTCGGCCGGTTCGCCAGCGCGCGCGCGATGCCGACGCGCTGCTTCTGGCCGCCGGACAGCTGGCTCGGGTACTTGTCGCGGTGCGCGGCGAGGCCGACCAGTTCCAGCAGCTCGGCGACGCGCGCATCCTGCTCGGCGCGGCTGCCCGAGGCGGTCAATTCGAGCGGCAGGCGCACGTTCTCGGCGACGGTGCGCGACGAGAGCAGGTTGAAGTGCTGGAACACCATGCCGATCTGCTGGCGTACGCCGCGCAGCGCGGCGTCGGACAGGCCGGTGATGTCGCGGCCGTCGATCGCGATGCGGCCCGAGTCGGGGCGTTCGAGCAGGTTCAACATGCGGATCAGCGTGCTCTTGCCGGCGCCGGAGCGGCCGATGATGCCGAACACCTCGCCCTCGGGCACGTCGAGCGAGATGCCGTTGAGCGCCGGCACGGCGCGGCCGTCGACGACGAAGGTTTTTTGCAGGTTTTCTAGACGTATCACGAGGGTAACCGTGTTTTTTTCAAGCGCTTATCGAGTGCGGGGTACGCAGGGGACGAATGTTACCGTCTGGGCCATAGTCAGTAAACGAATAATAAATATTGTATATATTCTATTTTTAGCTATAAGACACCCCGTACGGAAAACGTCGCGCTATAAGAACCGATCCTCGGGAGGCGCCAGCCATGCGATCCGGCAAAACCTGCCGCGCATGTCATGCACAAAACATTACCGCAGCGCGCCAAGCTGCGCCCGGCCCGGTTTGACCGTCACGGCGACGGCGACCGCTTCGCCGACGCGATGCAGACCGAACGGGCCGCCGCCCCGGCGCATGACTCGCCCGCCGGCGACTGTCAAGCGTCGTCGTGAAATTTCGGGCATTTTCCGTTCAAATGCTGTATAGTAGCGTTCGTTGCCAAGACGCTATCCATCACTTGGCCGCTTCTGATTGTCTTGCCCATGGCTTTGGCTTCTTCGGGCACCTCTCTCTCAAACGGTTGGAAGTCTCTTGTTCGACGGCCGCTGCGGCTCTCGCGCAAGACCATAGCGTTCTTGGTCCGCACCACGGCGGGACGACGGGTCCCCCTTCGGCATTCGATCAGTCCGTCTGAAACTGCATCGACTGATGCCACCCCACAGCAAAAGAAAGGTATCTCTCATGGCAAAAGAAGACGTGATCGAGCTGGAAGGCTCGGTAATCGAGGCCCTGCCCGAATCCCGCTTCCGCGTGGCGCTCGACAACGGCGTCGAAATCCTCGCCTACGAATCGGGCAAGATGCGCATGCACCGCATCAAGATCATCGTCGGCGACCGCGTGACCGTCGAAATGTCGCCCTACGATCTGACCAAGGGTCGGATCAACTATCGCCACCCCACCCCGCGCCCGGACGGCTCGCGCCCGCCGCCCCGTCCGCGCCGCTAAGCGCGCGCCGGCCCGACCGCGCGGCCGGCACGCTGCGGACAGAACCAGGAAATACCATGCAAGTGAAAGAACTGTTGCCCGGTGACAAGGTCACCGAACAAGGCAATCATGCCGCCGTCGACTTCGAAGTCGTCTCGATCAATAAAATCGGACCGCGCTTCTGGGTGACCTTCCGCTCCATCCTCGGCATCGCGTCGGCCAGCTATCCGGGCGACGCCTATATCGCCGCCTCGCGCTGAAGCACGCCGCCCCGGACGGGCAACGAAAAGCTCGGCCAACCCGACAGGGGTTGGCCGAGCTTTTTTTCGTCGCGCTCAGGCGAGGAAGCGCGGCGCCAGCTCGGACAGGTTCAATTCGTCGAGGATGGCCGCCAGCCGCTCGCGCGCGTTGCCGCGCGGCGCGCCGCTATGGCGGGCGACGATCAGCTCGTTCTTCATCGAGTGTTCCCAGCCGACCAGCTCGGTCACCGTCAGCTGGTAGCCGTGCGCCTCCAGCTGCAGGCAGCGCAGCACGTTGGTGATCTGGCTGCCGAACTCGCGCGTGTGGATCGGGTGACGCCAGATCTCGGACAGCGGCGTCTTGCCGAAGCTCTGGTTCTTGTGCTTCCGGAGCACGCTGGCGACCTCGGCTTGGCAGCACGGCACCAGCACGATGAAGCGCGCCTTCTTCGCCAGCGCGAAGCGGATCGCGTCGTCGGTCGCGGTGTTGCACGCGTGCAGTGCGGTGACGATGTCTATCGTCTCCGGCAGTTCGCCCGCGTCGATCGACTGCTCGACCGACAGGTTCAAAAAGCTCATGCGCGCAAAACCCAGCCGCGCGGCCAGCTCGCGCGAGCGCGCGACCAGTTCCTCGCGCGTCTCGATGCCGTAGACGTGACCGACGTCGCGCGACTTGAGGAACAGGTCGTAGAGGATGAAGCCCAGATACGATTTGCCGGCGCCGTGGTCGGCCAGCGTCAGCGGACGCCCCTCGGCCAAGGCCTCGGCCATCAGGGGCTCGATGAAGTGATACAGGTGGTAGACCTGCTTGAGCTTGCGGCGGCTGTCCTGGTTGAGCTTGCCGTCGCGCGTCAGAATGTGCAGCTCCTTGAGAAGCTCGATCGATTGTTCGGGTTTGACGTCGGGGATGGCCACGGTGGGTTTCCTGCGAAAGAACGGTTGGCCGCCATTTTAGCAGGGGACGCCGCGCAATCCGGTACAATCGCCCCCTTCGCCAACCACGCGCGCCCGCGCGCGCCCGGAGCCTTACCGTGCCGGACCTGCCGACCTTCCCGCCCCTGCTCGACAAGGACGCCATCCGCGCGCTGCCGCCGTTCGCCGCGCTGCGCCGCGACGCGATCGAACTGGTCGACGCCGCCTCGCTCGCCGACGCCTGCCGCCACCTCGCCGGCTGCGCCGTGCTCGGCTTCGACACCGAGTCGCGGCCGACCTTCCGCGTCGGCGAGGCGCCGACCGGCCCGCACCTGCTGCAGCTGGCGACAGAGGACGCCGCCTTCCTGTTCCCGCTCGAAACCCTCGGCGACCTCGCGCCGCTGCGCGGCGTGCTCGCGGCGCCGTCGGTGCGCAAGGTCGGCTTCGACCTCAAATCCGACCGCGCGCTCCTGAAGGCCAAGCTCGACGTCGAGTGCGACAACCTCGTCGACCTGGGCACGCTGTTCCGCGCCGCCGGCGCGCGCCACACCATCGGCGCGGTGCAGGCGGTCGCGCAGCTGTTCGGCCAGTCGTTCCGCAAATCGAAGAAGCTGTCGACGTCGAACTGGTCGCGGCTGCCGCTGACCGACGCGCAGTGCGAATACGCCGGCAACGACGCCTACGTCGCGCTCAGGGTCTACCTGGCGCTGACGGAACGCGGCCTCGGCCAACGCTGAGGCCGGAGGCGACAAAAAAGGTTCTTCACGGATTCCCGGGGAAAGCGGCCCTGATCTTCAGGAAGAAGTACTCGCTGTCCCGGTAGCCATAGGCCATGCGCTTCATCA
>NZ_SLXG01000019.1 GCF_004345725.1 Crenobacter luteus
CGATTTCCAGAGCTTCTGGCTGACGACACTTCGCTTCATGCCGGCCAGATGGGGCTTCACACTGCCGGCATCAAGTAGGTTTTGTTAGCGACTCTAAGAGCGCTGGGCGATACGCGCGACGCGATCACGATGAGAACCAGCGTAAGCAGCATCAGCAGCGAGGATACCGCATTCACTTCGGGTGTGACGGCGATCTTGATCATCGAGTAGATCTCGAGCGGCAGCGTCGACGTGCCGGCGCCGGCGGTGAAGAAGGTGATCACGAAGTCGTCGATCGACAGCGTGAACGCCATCAGCGCGCCGGCGATGATGCCCGGCAGGATCTGCGGCAGCGTCACCAGCCGGAAGGCCTGCAGCGGCGTGGCGCCGAGGTCGCGCGCCGCCTCGACCAGGCTCTCGTCCATGCCCTGCATCCGCGCGCGCACCACGATGGCGACGAAGCCGGTACAGAAGGCGATGTGCGACAGCACGATGGTCACCAGGCCGAGCTCGAGGATGCCGGTCAGCTGGTTGACGAGCACGAAGAAGATCACCAGCGACACCCCCATCAGCAGCTCCGGGATCGCGATCGGCGTCAGCACCAGGAAGGGCAAGAGCCGCAGCCGGTACTTGTGCATCGCGATGCCGGCCAGCGTGCCCAGCGCGGTCGCGCAGAAGCTCGACACCACGCCGATCATCAGCGAGTTGCCGGCGGCGGTCAGCATCTTCTCGTTGGCGAACAGCTGCGCGTACCAGTGGGTGGTGAAGCCGACCCATTCGGCGTTCAGCTTCGAATCGTTGAACGAGAACAGCACCACGATGAACAGCGGCAGGTAGAGAAAGAGGTAGGCGAACAACGCCGCCGCCCACAGCCACCAGGAAGGTTTTTTAGCCACGTTTGCCTCCTCGCGCCACCAGCGCGCCCAACAGGGCGATGCCGAGCACGCCCGCGGTCAGCATGATCGACAGCACCGAGCCGAACGGCCAGTCGCGCGTGTCGAGGATCTGCTGCTTGATCAGGTTGCCGATCATGATCGAATCGGTGCCGCCGAGGATGTCCGGGATCGCGAACATGCCCAGCGCCGGGATGAACACCAGCGCCGAGCCGGCGAACACGCCGGGCAGGGACAGCGGCCAGGTGATCTTCCAGAAACGCTGCCAGGCGCTGGCGCCCAGATCCTGCGCGGCGTCCAGGAGCGCGAGGTCGTGCTTCTCGAGGTTCGCGTACAGCGGCAGCACCATGAAGGGCAGGTGCACGTAGACCATGCCGACGATCACCGCGAACGGCGTGAACAACAGCTGCAGCGGCTCGAAGCCCAGCGCGGTGACGACGGCGTTGACCGCGTGCGTGAACGCCGAACCCGGGCCGAGGATGATCATCCACGCGTAGATGCGGATCAGGAAGTTCGACCAGAACGGCAGGATCACCAGCAGCAGCATCAGGTCGCGGTACTTCTTCGGGCTTCTGGCGATCAGCCAGGCGAGCGGATAGCCCATCGCGACGCAGGCCAGCGTCGTCACGCCGGCGTAGACCGCCGACTTCAGGAACAGCTCCCAGTACAGCGGCTCCTCGAACAGGCGCTGGAAGTTCTCCAGCGTCAGGTCCCACACCAGCCGCCCTTCCTCGACGTAGTACATCGGCGCGAGGCCGCCGAAGTCGCCGGGGAAGCGGAAGGCGGCGACGAACATGATCGCCGTCGGCACCAGGAAAAACAGCACGAGGTAGAGCAGCGGCGGCCACGACAGCGCCCACTTGCCCAGATTGTTCTTGACCCAGTTCACCGCGTCACTCCGTCACGAAGCTGCCGGCGTCGAAGCGCCAGGCGATCTCGACCTGATCCTGGTCGTCGAACAGCTTGGCCAGACCCGGCGCGCTGTTGGGCAGCATGGTCTCGATCACGACGCCGTCGCCGACCTCGACGAGGTAGATCGTCACGTCGCCCAGATACAGGCAGTCGTTGACGCGGCCCTTGAAGTGGACCTCGCCGTCCTCGACCGCCAGCGCTCGGCCAACCTTGATCTTCTCCGGGCGCAGCGCGAGCCAGCCCTTCTGCCCCGGCGCGACCTCGCCCCTGAGCGCGACGCGCATGCGGCCGCAGCCCTTGATCTCGATCGTCGCCGTCCCGTCGCCGTTGCCCGCCACGACCTCGGCCTCGAGCACGTTGCACTGGCCGATGAAGTCGGCGACGAAGCGGTTCCTCGGATAGCTGTAGATCGTCTCCGGCGTGTCCAGCTGCTCGACCTGGCCGTGGCTCATCACCGCGATGCGGTGCGACAGCGCGAGCGCCTCGCCCTGGTCGTGCGTCACGTAGACGAAGGTGATGCCGACCTCCTTCTGCAGGTTGATCAGCTCGATCTGCATCTGCTCGCGCAGCTTGGCGTCGAGCGCCGACAAGGGTTCGTCGAGCAAGAGCAGGCGCGGGCGGTCGACCAGCGCGCGCGCGATCGCGACGCGCTGGCGCTGGCCGCCGGACATTTCGTGCGGGTAGCGGTCGCCGAACTGGGTCAGCCGCACGTCCTCGAGCAGCTCCTCGACCTGGGATGCGATCTTCTTGGCGTCCCAGCCGGCCATCTTCAGCGGGAAGGCGATGTTCTGGCGCACCGTCATGTGCGGGAACAGCGCGTAGCTCTGGAACACGGTGTGCACCGGGCGCTTTTCCGGCGGCACGCGCGACATGTCCTGGCCGTCGAGCACGATCTGGCCCGAATCCGGCTGCTCGAAACCGGCCAGCATCCGCAGCAAGGTGGTCTTGCCGCAGCCGGACGGGCCGAGCAAGGTGAAGAATTCGCCGGCCTCGACCGACAGGCTGACGTTGTTCACGGCGGTGAAGTCGCCGAACCGTTTCACGACGTTCTTGATTTCCAGCAGAGCCATGAGCTTCCCCGCCCGATGAAAAAGGGCGCCATTGTAACAAAAACCCCCTCGTTGCGGACCCGCCGAACCGGCGATGGCGCCGGACGGCCCCGCAAAAAAATGCCATTCAGATCAAAGGGGAAGACCGCGTCGAGCGGCCGCCGCGCCGGGCGTCCGGACAGCCGTTTCGTCATGGTAAACCAAGCTCTTATTGCCATGCAGCATGAAGAAGCGCCGGCGCGCGTCTTTTTTCAAACCGGCGTCCGGAAAAGGCGCTGCCGCCCTCCCCCACCGGCACCGCAAAAGCAAAAGGCGCACCGCGAGGGTGCGCCTTTGGGGCGTCGCAGCCCCCGCGCCGCGCGCGGGGACGGGCTCAGAACTTGGTGCCGACGCCGACGCCGAAGACCCACGGGTTGATCTTCAGCGTGCCGAGGTTCTGCCCGGCCGTCACGCCGAGCGCCGGCACGGCGTTGACCGAGGTGACGTCGGTCTTGATCATCAGCTTCTTGACGTCGACGTTGACGAACCAGTCCTTGTTGACCGCGACGTCGGCGCCGAGCTGCAGCGCGTAGCCCCAGCTGTTCTTGTCGACCGACAGCGGGGTGACCTTGTCGAGGTCGTCGTTGTAGAAGCGGGTGTAGTTGATGCCGGCGCCGACGTAGGGACGGATGGTCGCTTCGGGCGCGAAGTGGTACTGCAGCGTCAGCGTCGGCGGCAGGTGGTTGACCTTGCCGAGGCTGCCGAGGCTGGACGTCACCTCGTGGCGCGCGGTGCCGAGGATCAGTTCGGCGCCGATGTTGTCGGTGATCATGTAGGTGAAGTCGAGCTCGGGCACGGTCTGGCTGTCGACGTCGACCTTGAGCGCCGACAGCGCCTTGTCGGTCTTCACATCCGGCGAGATGTGGATCGCGCGGGCGCGCACCAGGATGTCGCCCTGGGCGGCGAAGGCGGTCGTGGCGGCGAGGCCGAGCAGCGTGGCGAGAACGATTTTTTTCATTGTGACGGGCTCCATGATGTGTCGGTAGGACGGTGTCGCTTGCGGCCGGCGCGCCCCGCTTGGGACAATGCCGCTTTGCCGCTTGCAACGTCCCGGCCACGATAAGCCCTGCCGTTGGTGCGGTCTTTGCGATAGATCATGAAAGAATCATGCGATACCACGACCTGAGGGACTTCTGCGCCCAGCTGGAACGACAAGGCGAACTGAAGCGCGTCGCGACGCCGGTGTCGCCGCGCCTCGAGATGACCGAGATCGGCGACCGCGTGCTCAAGGCCGGCGGGCCGGCGCTGTTGTTCGAGAACCCGACGCTGGACGGCCGCCGCTTCGACACGCCGGTGCTGGCCAACCTGTTCGGCACGCCGCGCCGCGTCGCGCTCGGCATGGGAGCGTCCGACGTGATGGAGCTGCGCGAGATCGGCAGGACGCTCGCCTACCTGAAGGAACCCGAGCCGCCGAAGGGTTTCAAGGACGCCTGGGACAAGCTGCCACTCTTGAAGCAGGTGTTGAGCATGGCGCCCAAGGAAGTGAAGAAGGCGCCGTGCCAGGACGTGGTGGTCGAGGGGCCGGACGTCGACCTCGGCCAACTGCCGATCCAGCACTGCTGGCCGGGCGACGTCGCGCCGCTGGTCACCTGGGGGCTGACGGTGACGCGCGGTCCTGCTAAGCGCCGCCAGAACCTCGGCATCTACCGCCAGCAAGTCATCGGCCGGAAGCAGCTGATCATGCGCTGGCTCGCGCACCGCGGCGGCGCGCTCGACTTTCGCGAGCACCGCGTCGCGCAGCCGGGCACGCCGTTCCCGGTGTCGGTGGTCTTGGGCTGCGACCCGGCGACCATCCTCGGCGCGGTGACGCCGGTGCCGGACACGCTGTCCGAATACCAGTTCGCCGGCCTGTTGCGCGGCGCCAAGACCGAGCTGGTCAAATCGGTCGGCAACGAGCTGCAAGTGCCGGCGTCGGCCGAGATCGTGCTCGAAGGGGTGCTGACGCCGTGCGAGCCGGGCTTCGAAGGCCGCAGCGAACACGGCGTGCCGCTCAAAGAAAAGGACGGTTACCTGCACGCGCTCGAGGGCCCGTACGGCGACCACACCGGCTACTACAACGAGCAGGACTGGTTCCCGGTGTTCACCGTCGAGCGCGTCACCTCGCGCCCGAACCCGATCTACCACAGCACCTACACCGGCAAGCCGCCGGACGAGCCGGCCATCCTCGGCGTCGCGCTCAACGAGGTGTTCGTGCCCATCCTGCAAAAGCAGTTTCCCGAGATCGTCGACTTCTACCTGCCGCCCGAGGGCTGCAGCTACCGCATGGCGGTGGTGTCGATCAAGAAGGCGTACGCCGGCCACGCCAAGCGCGTGATGCTCGGCGTGTGGAGCTTCTTGCGCCAGTTCATGTACACCAAGTTCATCGTCGTCGTCGACGACGACGTCGACACGCGCGACTGGAAGGAAGTGATCTGGGCGATCACCACGCGCATGGACCCGGTGCGCGACACGACGCTGATCGACCACACGCCGATCGACTACCTCGACTTCGCCAGCCCGGTCTCGGGCCTCGGCGGCAAGATGGGGCTGGACGCGACCAACAAGTGGCCGGGCGAAACGAGTCGCGAATGGGGCGTGCCGATCGTGATGGACGACGCCGTCAAGCACCGTGTCGACGCGCTGTGGCAGCAGCTCGGGCTATAGGAACAACGTCGGCCGAGCCGCCGCTGCACCGGCACGCTCGGCCAACGTCCTGGCGTCGCGCCGCACAGTCATGACATTCGCTATAACGGACGGGGCGGCACGAAGATTTGTCTTGTCCGGGCGGGGTTGCTACCCTTGCCGCCCGCCCCTGTGACCGTCAAGGAGACCCGCATGCCCCGCAACCCGCAATCGCGCCAGCGCCTCAAGCGCCTGTCGCCGCGCCGCCAAAAGAAGCAGCGCGTCGGCGCCTACACCCAGCTCGGTTTCGCGCTCGAGGCCGCGCTGCACGCCGTCCCGCCGGCCGCCGAGGACGCCTTCCTCGACGCCTGGCTGTCGGCGGTCGACGAACAGGGCGTCAGCTTCGGCGGCAGCTTCGACGCCGGCTCGCCGTCGCTGCTGTCCGGCATGGTGTTCCCGGTGTCGAACAAGCCGGTCGACGAGGAGATGCGCGAGACGCTGATCGCCTGGCTGACGCAGCGCCCCGAGGTCGCGCGCGTCGCCGCCGGCGAACTGGCCGACGTGTGGCACAGCGAATGAGCCGGTCGGCAAGATGGAAAAGCCCCGCGTCGCGGGGCTTTTTCGCAAGCGCAGCGGGAACGCTCAGGCGCCGAGGAAGGCCGCCAGGCAGGCGGTGCCGACGAAGAACACGCCGGTGACCGCGTTGAACAGCTTCTTGCCGGCATAGGAGCGCAGGAAGGGGTTCACCGCCTTGGCCGACAGGCCGTACGACAGCTTGCACGCGACGTCGACGGCGATCCAGGTCGCGACCATCACGCCCAACTGCACGTAGATCGAGCGCGCCGGGTCGATGAACTGCGGCAAAAAGGCGATGAAGAACAGGATGTCCTTCGGATTGCTGATGCCGAGCAGGAAGGCGCGGTTGAACAAGAGGCCGAAGCGCGGCTCGAGCAGCACCTCGGCGGCGCCGTTGGCGTCGCTGGGCTTTTGCACCGGAATCAGGAAGGTTTTCACGCCGAGGTAGCCGAGGTAGGCGGCGCCGCCGTACTTGGCGATGTTGAACATCAAGGGCGACGAGACGATCAGCGCGCCCAGGCCCAGCGCCGAGATCACCAGCAGGATCAGCGAGGCGGACACGCCGCCGGCGATCGCCGGCCAGCTGCGGCGCAGGCCGAAGTTGATCACGTTGGAAATCATCAGCAGCGACAGCGGGCCGGGGATGGCGATGACGACGAAGATCGCGGCGACGTAGAGCAGCCAGACGTCGAGGTTCATGGGTGTTGTCTCCTGGTCTTTTTGTATGAAGCTTGATGGCCCCCGAAAAGGGCTCACGCCGCGCGAGGGCGGCGTGAGGGGGATGGGCGCATCATAGCAGCGGCGCGGCGGGCGGGACAGGAACAAAAGCCGCGCTCTCCGGGCGGTACAGTTGCACGCTCGGGCGGGGCGACAGGGCGGCCGATCAGGCCGTCGCGCCGGCCACCCAGTCGCGCGTCGCCTCGGCGGCGTTGAATTCGCGCACCACCTCGCGCATCAGCGCGAAGGCGGCGGCGGCGTCGAGCGACTCGCAGGCGACCGCCAGCCGTTCGAGGTAGCCGGCCAGCTCGTCGGGCGCCAGGTGGTATTCGCGGGCGCGCAGGATGCGCGGGTGCTCGGTCGGCAGCACGCCGTCGCCGATCAAGAGTTCCTCGTACAGCTTCTCGCCGGGCCTGAGGCCCGAGTAGCGGATCTCGACGTCGCCGTCCGGGTGCGCGGCGTCGCGCACCTCGAGGCCGGACAGGTGGATCATCCGCCGCGCCAGCTCGGCGATCTTCACCGGCTCGCCCATGTCGAGCACGAACACGTCGCCGCCCTGCCCCATCGCGCCTGCCTGCAGCACCAGCTGCGCCGCCTCGGGGATGGTCATGAAGTAGCGCGTGATGTCCGGGTGGGTGACGGTGACCGGGCCGCCGGCGGCGATCTGACGCTTGAACAGCGGCACCACCGAACCCGAGCTGCCCAGCACGTTGCCGAAGCGCACCATCACGAAGCGCGTCGCGCCGCCGCCACTCCTCTCCTGCTGGGCGTGGCGCGCCTGCAGGCACAGCTCGGCCAACCTTTTGGTCGCGCCCATCACGTTGGTCGGCCGCACGGCCTTGTCGGTCGAGATCAGCACGAAGGTCGCCACGCCGGCGTCCGCCGCCGCCGCCGCGCAGGTGTCGGTGCCGAAGGCGTTGTTGACGATGCCGGCGACCGGGTTGTGCTCGACCAGCGGCACGTGCTTGTACGCCGCCGCGTGGTAGACGGTATCGACGGCGAAGGCGCGCATCACCGACGTCAGGCGCGCGCGGTCGGTCACCGAGCCGAGGATGGCGACGCGCTCGACCTCGGGCGCGAGCCGCGCCAGCTCCTGGTCGATCGCGTACAGCGCGTACTCGGACAATTCGAACAACACCAGCCGACGCGGGCGGCCCTTGACGATCTGGCGGCACAGTTCCGAGCCGATCGAGCCGCCGGCGCCGGTCACCATCACGGCAAGGCCGGCGATGTTGGCCGACAGCAGCTCGGGCTTGGGCGGCACCGGGTCGCGCCCCAAGAGGTCCTCGATGTCGACCTGCTTGAGTTCCTCGACGCGCACCTCGCCGCTCACCAGGTCGGCCAGCCGCGGCACGCGCTGGATCGGGATGTGCAAGGGTTCGAGCGCCTCGATGATCTCGCGGTGGCGCGCGCGGCTCGCCGACGGGATCGCCAGCAGCATCTGCGTCAGGCGCTTGCGCGCGACCAGTTCGGGAATGCGCGCCGGGTCGTAGACCTCGACGCCGCCGTAGATGCGGCCCCACAGCGCGGGGTTGTCGTCGAAGAAGGCGACCGGCTTCATGTCGCGCCCCGACTGCAGCGCCGCCATCAGCGCGAGGCCGGCGTGGCCGGCGCCGTAGATCGCCACCGGCGCGCGCGCCCTCTGGCCGGCGTCGAGGTTGCGCAAGACGCCGCGCAGCAGGAAGCGGCTGCCGCCGATGTAGGCCATCGCGAACACCCAGAAGATCAGGATCGACGAGCGCGGGAACGGCGTGATGCGCGCCATCACGATCACCGCGGTCAGCACCAGCACCGCCAGCGTGACGCCGTAGAACACCGTGGTGACGACGCGGTCGTCCATGAAGCGGATCACCGCGCGGTAGAGGCCGAGCTTGACGAAGATCGGGATCACCCACAAGGGCGGCACGGCGAAGATCCACAGATAGGGGTCGAGCTTCGGGTCCCACGCGCCGCCGAGGCGCAACAGCACCGCCGACAGCAGCGCCAGCGGCAACAGCAGCGCGTCGAGCACCATCAGGAGCGCCATCTTGTGGTGGCGCGAGAACGACAACAGCGAATCGAGCATGGTCAGCGGGTGACGATTTTCTTCAGGGTGGCAAGGATGATGGCGACGTCGCCGCACAGCGTATGGCCGTCGGCGTAGCGCGCCGCGTAGGCGAGCTTCTCGGGCAGCACCCGCTCGAGGTAGGCGCGCTCGGGGTCCGGCGCGGCGGCGAGGATGTCGTTCTCGTCGATCATCTCGATCGACGCCCACTCGGTGATGCCCGGGCGCACCGACAGCACGCGCGCCTTCACGTCGGCCGGATAGTGCGCGACGTAGCGCGGCACCTCGGGGCGCGGGCCGACCAGGCTCATCGTGCCGACCAGCACGTCGATCAGCTGCGGCAGCTCGTCGAGCTTGGATTTGCGCAAGAAGGCGCCGGCGCGCGTCACGCGATTATCGCGGCCGACCGTCAGCTGGCCGTGTTTTTCCGCGTCGACGCGCATGGTGCGGAACTTGTGGATGCGGAACGGCACGCCGTGCCGGCCGACGCGCTCCTGGCGGAAGAACACCGGGCCGGTCGAATCGAGCTTGATCCAGAGCGCGACCGCGACCAAGAGCGGCGACAGAAGCAGCAAGCCGAGCGCCGCGCACACGACGTCGAAGGCGCGCTTGACCGCGTCGCGGCCGGGCTTGCCGCGCGCCGGCTCGGCCAAGGTTTTCACCTCGCTCATGCCGACAGGATCCCGCGCACCGCGGCGATCACGCGCGTCTGGTCGGCGTCGCTCATCTTCGTGTAGAGCGGCAGCGTCACCTCGGCCTCGAACGCCGCGTCGGCGACCGGGAAGTCGGCGTTCTTCAGCCCGTAACCGTCGCGCCACACCGGGTGGCGGTGCAGCGGGATGAAGTGCACCGAGCAGCCGATGCCGCGCTCGGCCATCTGGGCGATGAAGTCGTCGCGGCCGACGCCGGCCTCGGGTTTCAGCCGCACCGGGTAGAGGTGCCAGGCGTGCGTGTCGCTCGCCAAGGTTGGCCGAGCCGGCAGGATCAGCGGCAGGCCGGAAAGCTCACGGTCGTAGCGCGCCGCCATCGCCTCGCGTTTTTCGCGGAAGGCGCCGATCTTTTTCAGCTGGTGGATGCCGATCGCGGCGGCGATGTCGGGCATGTTGTACTTGAAGCCCGGCGCGACCACCTCGTAGTACCACGCCGGCGTCTTGGACACGTAGCGGTCGAAGGCGTCGCGGCTGATGCCGTGCAGGCGCATCACCTTGCAGCGCGCGATGAGGTCCCTGTTCTTCGACACCACCATGCCGCCCTCGCCGGTGGTCATCGTCTTGTTGGCGTAGAAGCTGAACACGGTGACGTCCGAATCCAGCGTGCCGACGAGCTTGCCCTGGTAGGTGGTCGGCAGCGCGTGCGCGGCGTCCTCGATGATTTTCAGACCATGCTCGCGCGCGATCGCGACGATCTCGTCCATCTCGCAGGCGAGGCCGGCAAAGTGCACCGGCATGATCGCGCGCGTTTTCGGCGTGATCGCGGCGCGGATCGCCGCCGGCGAGATGTTGAAGGTCGCCGCATCGACGTCGACGCACACCGGGTGCGCGCCGAGGTAGCGCACCACCTCGGCGGTGGCGGTGAAGGTGTAGGTCGGCACGATCACCTCGTCGCCCGGGCCGATGCCGACCGCCTCGAGCGCCAGGTGCAGGCCGGCGGTCGCCGAGTTCACCGCGATCGCCTCGACGCCGTCGCCGAGGAAGGCGGCGAAGTCGGCCTCGAATTGGCGGGTCTTGGGGCCGGTGGTCACCCAGCCGGAGCGCAGCGCGTCGACCACCTCGGCGATTTCTTCTTCGCCGATGTCGGGCAGCGCGAAGGGGAGGAATTGAGGGGTAATCATTCTTTCATCTCTTTAACTGCAACAGAAAGGATCACATCCTTGTACAGCAATGCCCCGTCTCTTCTGGTCGAGGCTTTCTCATACGCAATGTTTGCGCCCCACTTGGGTTTGCCTTGACAAGTAAATTGACCAAGCCACGTCTGTGTGCGGGCAAACTTAACTGCCTCAAAAACCATGGGGTCGGTGTTGGCTGCTGCGGCTAGCAATTGTGCCATCACCTCCCGCGCGACCTCTTCTTCACCGACCGCAACAATTTTCTTCATCCCATCCACGGTAACTGGTGCCGCTCGAGTAGCTGCTGTCAGATTGGAGTTTTGACCGTCCGGGAGTTTCAAAAAAGCCTTGGATTGAACTTCGCTACCTTCATAGACCCACTGCCCACCTTGTCGCTTACATAGCCCTTCTAAATCCGCACGAAACTCCCCGATCTGCTCTATCTGTCCTCTATGTATGAAAGGCGGGTAAGAATAGGTAGAAACGCGCAGCGGAACCTTCGAGGTCATAACATCCTTCCCAACGGTGAACGACGCAAGCCCCCAATCTTTTTTTGCCAATTCTTCTAGAGTCATCGCCGTTGATTGGCGTTTTGGAACCGAAGCACATCCCGTTACCGTCACAGCAACAAAAAATATCAGACCAACAATGCTCTTCACTTCCATCCTTCCTCCTTTCAACAAACCGTGCTCGTAGCACAGCGCGTAGGGCGGAAGACCCGCAGGAGCGTTCCGCCGATACTCTCTAGAACACTCGGCCCCCCCAAGGCCGGACCGCCACAGCTGGCGGAACGCCCCCAAACGGGGATTCCGCCCTACGAATCCAGCCGCGCGTCGATGTAGATCTCGATCCGCTCCTTGCCGCCGCCGACGTTGCGGCGCTTGAGGCGCAGCACGCCGACTTCGCCGGTGGTCTTCAAATGCGTGCCGCCGCAGGGCACGCGGCCGAAGCCGGCGACCTCCCAGTAGCAGCGCTCGTTCGCCTCGTCGGCGAAGGCGCTGACGATGGCCGAGTCGGCGTCGATCACCGCCTGCGCCGCGCGCGTCAGCTCGGCCAACATCGGCGTCAAGGGTTCGGGCCAGGCGAAGTCGATGCGCGCCTTGTCCTCGCCGATGTGCGCGCCGATCTTGCCGACGCCGGGCAGGCGCCGCGTGACGAGTTCGAGCACGATCTCGGCGGCGAAGTGCAGCCGCATCAGCTTGTAGCGGCGCGGCCAGTCTATCTCGACCGTCACCGTGTCGCCGGCCTCGAGCGCGTGGCCGGGCGGCAGCGTGTAGACGAGCTCTCGCCCCTGCCAGCGCGCGGCGAGCACGCGGTAGCCGCCGATCCGGCCGGTGTCGCTCTCCTGCCCGCCCGATTCGGCGAAGAACACCGTCGCCTCGAGCGTCACGTCGAGCCCGTCGACGCGCGCGACGCGGGTGGTCAGCGTCGTACGGTAGGGGTCCTGCCAGAAGAGTTTGTCGGTCATCGCGCCTGTCCTCGCAGCCCCGATGTTAGCGGATCGCGGCCGGCGCCGCGCCGCAGGCGGCCAGAAAGCGCGCCGCCAGCACGCGGTAGTCGTGCTTTTCCCGCACCGCCCGCCTGCCGGCCGCGCCCATCGCCGCGCGCTCGGCCTGCGGCAGCGCGACCATGCGCCGCACGGCGGCGGCGATCGCGGCGGCGTCCTCGGCCGGCACCGACAGCCCGGCGCCCGACTCGGCGACGAGGTCGTTGCCGGCCTCGACCGAGTGGATCACCGGCTTGCCGGCCATCAGGTAGTCGAACAGCTTGTTCGGGTTGATGCCGAAGCGGTAGATCGGCAGGCGGCGCCAGCCGATGAAGAGCGCGTCCATTTCGGCGAGGAAGGCCGGCACCGCGCGCTTTTCGATCGCGTCGAGGAACACCACGTTGGCCGAGCCGGCCGCCTTCGTCTTGAGCGCCGCCTTGTCCGGGCCGTCGCCGACCAGCACGAAGGTCACCGGCACGTCGGCCAGCAGCCGCGCGGCGTCCAAGAGGTAGTCGAGCGCGTTGGCCAGGCCATGGCCGCCGGCGTAACCGACCAGGAAGCGCCCGTCGGCCTTCAGCCCGGCCAGGGCCTGCCCGTGCGCAGCCGGCAGCGACGCCGGCTCGCCCTCCCATTCGGCGACGTCGACGCCGTTCGGGATCACCGCGTAGCGGGCCGGGTCCATGCCGCGCCCGACCATGTAGTCGCGCGCGCACGGCAGCATGCTGATCACCGTGTCGGCCTTTTGATAGCCGAAATCCTCGGCCCACTGCAAAAGCCGCACGAACGGGTGCCTGGGCGACATGCCGCCGACCTCGACCGGCGTCAGCGGCCACAGGTCGTGCACTTCGTACACCAGACGCGCGCCGGCGAGCCTGGCGAACCACGCCGCCGGCACCGTGTCGAGCGGGTAGGTGCTCGACGCGATCACGAGGTCGGGCTTCTCGCGCTTGATGCGCGCGGACAGCCCCATCAGACGCCTAAGAAACGCGAAGATGTTGACCACGCGGCGCGCGCCGTTGCCCTCGTAGGGCGGCGTGCGGCACCAGGTGTAGGTGACGCCGTCGATGACTTCGTCGCGGTAGGGGGCGTCGAGAACCGGGTTCACGCGGCGCAGGTGCGAGAAGTCGGCCGCGACGATGTGAACCTCGTGCCCCGCCCTCACCCACTCGCGCGCGAGGTAGTAGGGCCGGAATTCCATGCCGTGGCGCGGGCTGCCGGCGTAGTGGTTCAGGTAGAGGATGCGCATCGGGTGTCCGGCCTCAGGCGCCCTGGTCGTCGTAGAAGCCCTTGCGGCGCGCCTCGGCGTCCAGGCCCTTGAAGCGCGCCTCGTTGAAGCGCCAGCCGACGTAGCAGAGGATCGCGATCAGCACCGCCAGCGAGCTGACGTTCATCAGGTGGTAGAGCGGGTCGGGGCTGATCGGCTTGCCGCGCGCGACGTCGTACAGGTAGCCGACCGGCAGCGCCAGCGCCATGTAGATCAGGCCCTTGCGGGCGATAAAGGCCAGCGGGCCCTTTTGCCGTTGAACGCGCCAGCGCGTCCAGAATTGCGTTGCGGTTTCGCGTGCCATCAGTGTGTCTCCAGATTCCGGTAAAGGGCGACGAGTTTCTGCGCCTCGGCCGCCCAGCTGTATTTTGCCAGCGCCGCGCGGCGGCCGGCCTCGCCCATCGCGCGCGCACGCACGGGGTCGGACAGCAGGCCCTTGAGCGCCGCGGCGATCTGTTGCGGGTCCTCGGGGTCGACCAGCACGCCGCAGCCGGCGTCGTCGACGATCGCGCGCCAGACCGGGAAGTCGCTGGCGATCACCGCGAGGCCGGCCGCCATGTATTCGAACAGCTTGATCGGCAGCGCCTCGACGTAGTTCGGCGTCGGGAACAGCGTCACGAGGCCGACCTTGGCCTCGGAGAGCACCGCCGCGACGCCGGCGCGGTCGAGCACGCCCAGGTCGTCGACGTAGGCCCAGCCCGGCTGCGCGGCCATCTCGTCGCGCAGGCCGCCCTCGCTCCACGGGCCGGCGAGCTTCAATCTCACCCCCGCCTCGGGCAGCGCCGCGACGATAGGCCCGATGCCGCGGATGCGCGTAATGCCGCCCAGATAACAGGCGACGTCGGCGCGCTCTTCCCAGCGCGTGTCGTTCACCAGCTCCTCGAGGATCGGGTAGTTGCACACGTCGATCGCGGTGGGCGCGAGGCCGACGAAGCGGTCGCGGATCAGCGGGGTCGCGGCGACCACCGCGTCGAAGCGGCGCGCGGCGTATGTCTCCAGCGCCTCGACCGCGCGCGACACCAGGGGCCGCAGCGGCGCCGGGATCCACGGCTTGGCGAGCACCTGGCGCGGCAGGTCCTCGTGCACGTCGTAGACGACCCTGATGCCGGCCTTCTTCAGCGCCAGCGCGGCCGGGATCAGCTCCGGGTCGTGAAAGTGGACCACGTCGGGACGCAGCGCCAGCGCCTTGTCGCGCACGCGGCGCACGGTGTCGGTCATGCGCGAGAAGCGCCCGCCGGCTTTCGGGCCGACGTCGTAGAGGCGCACGCCGCCGCGCGTCTCGTCGCCCCGCCCGTCGGCGACGACGAGGCCGACCGAGAAGCCGGCGGCGGCGAGGCTCTGGCATTCCTTGATGAAGACGCGGATGTCGTGGCGCGGGTGGGCGCTGGTCAGGTGCAGGATGTTCATGCGGGGCGGGACAGCAGTTTGCGGTAAAGCGCGACGTAGCGCGCGGTGTTGGCCGAGGCGAGCGCGCGCGCCTCGACGAGGCGGCGGTTGATCGCGACCGGCTCGGCCAGCGCGGCGTCGTCGCCGGCCCAGGCGAGCGCCTCGGCGAGCACGGCCGGCAGCGTCGCGATGTCGGCCGCGATGCGGCCGTTGACGCCGTCGAGCACCCACTCGGCGTTGGCCGGCAGGTTGGACAAGACCGGCAGGCAGCCGTGGCCCATCGCCTCCAAGAGGCTCACGCTGGTCGCGTCCGATTCGGGCACGCTGACGAACACGCGGCTCTCGGCGTAAAGCTCGGCCAACCTTTGGCTGTTCACGAAGCCGGCGAACTCGACGCGTTGCAGCTTCAGCCGCGCGGCCTGCGCTTTCAAGGCCTCGGTTTCCGGCCCGCTGGCGGCCACGGTCAGCGACCAGTCGGCCAGCGCCGGGTTCGCCTCGACCGCCGCCCAGGCGTCGAGGATCGCGTCGATGCGGTACAGCGGCTTGTGCAAGCGGCAGGACAGCGCCTTCTTGGGCCGGCCGGGCGCGGGCGCCGGCGGCAGTGCGTCGATGCCGAAGTAGACGATGTCGATGCCGGCCGCCGACGGCGCCAGTTCGCGCATCCGCGCCGCCAGGTAAAACGAGTCGGCGGTCAAGGCGCTCGCGGCCGACAGGTTGGCCGAGACCATGCGCCGCATCAGCGCGTTCTGGCCGGGCAAGAGCAGCACGTCCGAGCCCCAGGCGGTCAGCACCGACGGGATCGCGCGGCCACGCAGCGCGCGCAAAGCGTGCCAGGCGACGCTGTTGGCCTGGTGCACGTGGACGAGCCCGGGCTTGATCGCGTCGATAAAGCCGGCGAGCCGCGCGGCGCTGCCCAGGGCCTTGAGCGAGAAGTCGAGCTTACAGATGCCGGCGAGCTTGGCCGGGCGCAACTCGGACGGCGGCTCGCCGTTGCTGGCCAGGTAGAGTTCCTTCGCGTGCGGCGCGATGCCGGCCATGAAGCGCCAGGTGTGCACCGAGGCGCTGCCGACCACCAAGAGCCGGTCGAGAACGGGTTGGCTCATCGGGCCCAGTCCTCGTAAAGCGGTTTGAGTTCGGGATGCTCGGCCAACCACGGCGCGTCCATCTCGCGCGTGTCGCCGACCACCCGCGCCGGATTGCCGGCGAGGATGGCGAAGTCCGGGTAGTCGCCGGCCGGCACGAAGCTGTAGGCGCGCACCAGCGAACCCTTGCCGAGGCTGACGCCCGGCATCAGCACCGAGTGCGGGCCGACGAAGCAGTACGGGCCGACCACGCTCGGCTTTTTCAGGTAGCCGACGTGCTCGCGGTGGTCGAGGTACTCGGCGCCGTACAGGCGGATCGCGATATGGCTCGAATGGGTCAGGATCGACACGTAGTTGGTGATCTGGCAGCCCTCGCCTATCGTCAGCCCACCCGAGGCGTCGATGAAGTTGAAGTGGCCGATGAACACGTTCTCGTCGACGTCGAGCCGCTGCGGCGACTCGACGCGCGTCGTGTTGCTGATCCGCGTGCGCATCAGTCGCACGCCATCGCCGCGCGTGAAGCCGACCACCATGCGCGGCCGAATCCAGCCGGACAGCCTGAACCTGAGCTTGTCGAGAAAACCGTTCGGACTCATCGCACCGCCTTGTAGATCCACGCGAAGTAAGTAAGGAAATAAACCGTCATCGCCGCCGACAGCGCCCACAGCGTCGCGCCCAGCGCGACGCCGTTCGCCAGCCCCAGCGCGATCGTCGCGAGGAACAGGCCGTTGCCGACCACGGTGAACGCTAGCGCCGCCTTCTGGCGGCGGATCACCAAGGGCACCATGCCGAGCGGCGAGGCGACGAAGTGGCACAGCATATACGGCGACAGCGCGCGCGCGTACTCGCCGGCCTCGCGCCACGATTCGCCGAACACCCACGCGAACAGCGCCGGCCCGAAGGCGAGCATGAGCAACGCGCCCGGCAGCGCCAGCAGCGTCAAGAGCGCGAGCAGCCGGCGCACGCGCGGCGCGAGCGATTCGCCCGCCGCGTGCAGCGCCGCCAGATCGCGGTAGGCGACCTGCGCGACCGCCTGGCCGATGAGCGCCGCCGGCAGCTTGAGCACCCGCATCATCAGCCCGTACAGGCCGACGGTGGCCGAGCCGGACAGCGTCAACAGCAGCGTCACCGTCAGCGTGTCCTGCGCCGCGCCGATGAGCGCGTTGACCGCGTTGACGCGCGGGAACTCGGCGTACTCGCGCGCCACCGCCGTCATGCCGGCACAATCGACGTCGCGCCGCCACGGCGCGCGCTCGCGCCAGTCGGGCAGCGCCTGCGCGACGAGCGCCGCGGCGAAACCGGCCGCCTGCCCGAGCAGCAGGCCGCCGGCGCCGAAGCCGGCCAGCGCCAGCTGCAGGCCGGTCATGCCGAGCGCCTGCGCGAGCCGGCCGGCCGCGTTGGCGCGGTAACGCTGGGCGCGGTTGTTCCACTGCGTGTAGGCCTGCGTCGCGCCGGCCAGCCCGACCGTGAGCGGCAACAGCCACAGCCACGGCGAAAGCGCCGGCTCGCGCATCAGCGCCGCCCAGAAACCGGGCGCCGGCCACAACAGCAGGGCCAGCAGCGCGGACAACGCCGCCGACACCGCGAGCGACAGGCCGAACAGGTTGGCCGAGCGCTTTGCGTCGGCCGGCAGCACGATCGCCAGCTCGTAGCGGCCGGTGGCGATCACCGCCAGCGCCGACAGCCAGGCGACGTAGACCGACAACAGGCCGAAGTCGGCCGGCGTGTAAAGCCGCGTCAGCAGCGGCGAGGCGGCCAGCGGCAGGAACTGCGCGATGGCCGCGCCGCCGGCGAGCGTCGCGACGTTGCGCGCGAAGCCGCCGTCCGACAGACGTTTGAGGCGGGCGAAGGACAAGGTCAGGCGAGCGCCTGCTTCACCGCCGCGACCACCGCGTCCTGCGTCGCCTCGTCGAGGAAGGGGTGCATCGGCAGGCTGATCACCCGGCGCGCCGCAGCCTCGGCGACCGGGAAGCTGCCCTCGCCCAGCTCCAGATGCGCGAACGCCGGCTGCCGGTGCAGCGGGATCGGGTAGTGCACCGCGGTCGGCACGCCCAGCTCCTTCAGCTTGCCGGCCACCACGTCGCGCTGTTCGACCTCGAGCGTGTACTGCGCGTAGACCGAGGTGTTGCCCTCGGCCAAGGTCGGCACGCGCGCGACGTCAGCGAGCAGCGCCGAGTAGCGCGCGCCGATCTTCTCGCGCGCGGCGACCTCCGCCGGGAAGCTCGGCAGCTTGGCCAACAGCACCGCCGCCTGGATGGTGTCGAGCCGGCCGTTCAGGCCGATGACCGGGTGGTGGTAGCGCCTATCCTGGCCGTGCACGCGCAGCTCGCGCATCTTCTTCGCCAGCGCGTCGTCGTCGGTGAAGCAGGCGCCGCCGTCGCCGTAGCAGCCAAGCGGCTTGCTCGGGAAGAAGCTGGTGCAACCGATGGTCGACAGCGCGCCGGACTTCTTGCCGCGCTGGGTCGCGCCGAAGCTTTGCGCGCCGTCCTCGATCACCGGCAGATTGTATTTGGCGGCGATCGCGTTGATCGCGGCGAAGTCGGCGCATTGCCCGTACAGGCTGACCGGCATGATGGCGCGGGTTTTCGGCGTGATCGCCGCTTCCAACTTGGCCGGGTCGAGGTTGTAGGTCGCCGGGTCGACGTCGACGAACACCGGGCGGGCGCCCAGGAGCGCGATCATCTCGCCGGTGGCGATGAAGGTGAACGGCGTGGTGATCACCTCGTCGCCGTGGCCCACGCCGAGCGCCATCAGCGCGATCAGGAGCGCGGTGGTGCCGTCGGCGACGCCGATCGCGTGCTTGACGCCGACGTAGGCGGCGAGCGCAGCCTCCAGCTCGGCCACTTCCGGGCCCATGATGTACTGGCCGTGGTCGAGCACCGCGTGGATGCGCGCGTCGATCTCGGGTTTCAGGTGCTGGTACTGGGTTTTCAGGTCGATGAATTGCATGGGCGTCTCGTTGTCGGTAAAGGCGTCGCGTCAGGCTTTCTTGACGAACTCGGACTTCAGCTGCATCGCGCCGAAGCCGTCGATCTTGCAGTCGATGTCGTGGTCGCCGTCGACGAGGCGGATGTTCTTGACCTTGGTGCCGACCTTGACCACCGACGACGAGCCCTTGACCTTGAGGTCCTTGATCACGACGACGGTGTCGCCGTCGGCGAGCGCGTTGCCGTTGGCGTCGCGCACCACGCGCGCGGCTTCTTCGGCCGGCGCGGCGTCGCCGCTCCATTCGTGTGCGCACTCGGGGCACACGTAGAGCGCGCCGTCCTGGTAGGTGAATCCGGAACCGCAGGCCGGACAGGCGGGCAGGCTGCTCATGCTTGATCCTTTTCCAATGCAAATGCGCGCGCCGGGCGCGCGCCTTCTGTCTATCGATGCGCCAGCAGCGCGTCGAGCCGCTCGGCCGCCTCGGCGGCGAGGCTCGGCGCCGTGGTCCACTTGCCGCCGAACACCGTCAGCAACCGGCCGTGGCGCGCGAAGCGGTAGTCGCGCAGCGCGCGGTTCGGGTCGGCGGCCGAGCGGATCAGCGGCCGGACGCCGGCAAAGCGCGCGACCACGTCGGCCGGGGTCGCCGGCGCGGCGAAGTAATGGTTGTAGAGCGCCAGCAAATAACCCTCCTCGTCGGCCGAGCATTCGGCCGACTCGTCGGGCGACTGCCGCACCTCGGTGGTGCCGATCAGCGTGCCGCCCTGCCAGGGCAGCACGAACACCACGCGGCGCTCGCCGGGCACCTCGAAGAGATAGCCCTGCGACAGGGTACGGTCGAGCACGATATGGCTGCCGCGCACCGTGTCGAGCTGCACGCCGGCGGCCAGGCCGCTGGCGGCCAGGAGGCGCTCGGCCCACGGCCCGGCGGCGTTGACGACGGCGTCGAAGCGGCGCGTCTCGCCGTGCAGCGTCACCGCGCCGTCGGCGCCGACCCGCTCGACGTTGGCGTGCTCGATCAGCGCGACGCCGGCCTTCTGCGCCTCGCCCGCCGCCCACAGGCCGAGCCGGTAGTCGTCCATCTGGCCGTCGACGTAGCGGTAGCCGCCGCGAAGGCCTTCGCGCTTGAGGCCGTCGCCGCCCTCGGCCAACGCGGCCGCCGTCAGCCAGCGGTGCCGGCCCAGCCCGGCCGCGCCGGCGAGCGCGTCGTAGAGCGCGAAGCCCGCCTTCATCAGCCAGCGGCCGCGCCGCGCGCCGCGGTAGATCGGCCACACGATGGGCAGCGGGTGGGCGAGCGCGGGGTCGGGCGCGTGCGCGAGCCACCAGGCGCGGTCGGCGAGCGCCTTTTTCACCAGGCCGAACTCGCCGTTCTCGAGGTAGCGCACGCCGCCGTGCAAGAGCTTGGACGAGGCGCGGCTGGTCGCGCCCATCAGCGCGTCGCGCTCGTAGAGCGTCACCGCGTGGCCGCGCCGCGCCAGCGTCCAGGCGATCATCACGCCGTTGACGCCGCCGCCGACCACCGCGACCGCCGCCATCGCGTCAGGCTCGGTCCTTCGCGGCCGGCGAGCAGTGGTTGCCGCCGATCTCGTAGCGCGCGCCGCAAGCCGGGCAGGCGTGCTCGCCGATGTCGTTCGGCAGCCGCTCGCCGCAGGCGCACATCCAGCCGATACGGCGCGCCGGCGTGCCGACCATCAGCGCGTACGGCAGCACGTCGCGCGTGACCACCGCGCCGGCGCCGATGAAGGCGAACTCGCCGATCTCGTGGCCGCACACGACGGTGCTGTTCGCGCCCAGCGTCGCGCCGCGGCGCACGACGGTGCGGCGGTACTCGTTCTTGCGGTTGACGTGGCTGCGCGGGTTGTTGACGTTGGTGAACACCATCGACGGGCCGCAGAACACGTCATTTTCCAACGTGACCGCGTCGTAGATCGACACGTTGTTCTGCACCTTGACGTTGTCGCCGACGATCACGTCGTTGCCGACGAACACGTTCTGGCCGAAGGAGCAGCCTCGGCCAACCTTCGCGCCGGCGCACACATGCGCGAAGTGCCACACGCGGGTGCCCGCGCCGAGTTGGGCGCCGTCGTCGACGACGGCGGTCGGATGGATCTGGATAGCGTCGTTCATGATGGGGTCTTGGCGCCCGCTTCGGGCGCACGCTGGTAGATGGAATGGTCGCCGCCCTCGTGCGGCCAGATCAGCCGGTCGTCGTCGACGCGCAGCCGGCGGCCGCCGAACACCGCGTGGCTGAACGGCTCGGGGTTGAGGCGGAAATGGTAGCGGTTCTTGCCGGCGCGGCCGGCGAAGCGGCCGACCAGCGTCGGGAAATGGCGTTCGGGGAACTGGTAGTGGACCAGCACGATCTCGTGGACGACGGCCTGCAGCGGCACGAGGAGCGTACCGTTCTCGTCGGTCGCCCCCTCGACCGGCCCGGTCTCGGTTTCGAGCCGGACCCGGATGCCGGGCGCCGGGCGCCCGTCGGGGAAGTCGACGCGCACCTCGAGCAGCTCGCCGGGGGCGCGCGACTGGCTGCGCAGCGAGAAGGGCTCGAACGAGGCCGGACGGCCGGCGTCGAGCACGACCTCGTCGCCCTCGCGGCGCCAGCCGCCGCGCAGGCCGAGGTCGCCGACGATGTCGCCGCGGACGAACTCGAAGCGCGCGTCGGGCTTGAGCGTCAGGCGCGCGCCGGACGCGCCGGGCGCGTCGAGCACGTAATCGCCGACCAGACTGTCGGCCGCCGCGAAGGCAGCCGGCGCCGCGCCCGCCAGCGCGGCGCAGAATATCCACCAGGCACGCATATCCCCCTCCCCTGAATCGTCGCGTCTCGTCCGCAAGGTCGCGCCGGACGCGCTCATTTCAGCTTAGTAATCCAGCGGCAGGCTGACGCGGCGGCCGTCGCGCGCCGACAGATAGGTCGCGATCAACAGCTCCAGCGACTTCAGCCCCTCGCGGCCGTCGGTCTCCGGCTCCGCCTCGCCGCGGAACACGCGGATCACGTTGTCGTAGTACAGCGGGTGGCCGAAACCGTACACGCTGGTGGTCGCGTAGCTGGCGTCCTGGATGCGCGCGTCCATCTCGTGCGCCTCGGCGAACTCCCAGTGCTGGATCTCGTTCACCGCCACGCCGCCGACGCGCACCGTGCCCTTCTCGCCGATGAGGGTGATCGAGCCCTCGAGGTTCTTCGGGTAGGTCAGCATCGTCACGTTCATGCTGCCCATCGCGCCCGAGCGCCACTTGATGCTGACCACGCCGGTGTCCTCGACCTCGATGTTGCGCGCCAAGGTGCCGGTGTAGGCCTGCACGCTCTCGACCGGGCCGACCAGCCAGTCGAGCAGGTCGACGTAGTGGCTCGCCTGGTTCATGAACGCGCCGCCGTCGAATTCCCAGGTGCCGCGCCAGCCGGCCGCGTCGTAGTAGGACTGCGGGCGGGTCCAGAACACGTTGACGTTGACCATGTAGAGGCGGCCGAAGCGGCCGGCCTCGACCGCCTGCTTCAACAGCTGCAAGGTCGCGTTGCGGCGGTTCTGCTTGACGACGAACAAGCGGCGGCCGGCCTTGTCGCCGGCTTCGACCATCTTCACGCCGTCCTGCCAGCGCGTCGCCATCGGCTTTTCGGTCATCACGTGGAAGCCGGCGGCGAACGCGTCGATCGCCTGGCGCGGGTGCAGGCCGGACGGCGTGGTCAGGATCACGCAGTCGGCGTCGCTGTGTTCGAGCAGTTGGCCGAGGCTGGCGTGGCCGCGCGCGCCGGTGCGCGCCACCGCCGCCGCCAGCGCGGCCGGGTCGGTGTCGCACACGTCGACCAGCTCGGCGCGGTCGGCGTGCTGCTCGAGCGCGCCGAAGTGGTTGTTGGCGATGCGGCCGCAGCCGACCAGGGCGAAGCGGATCTTGCGGTCGAGAATGGGCGTATTCATGGGGCGTCGGAACCTCAGACAAAAGCAACGGGCGACCTCGTCGCCCGTTCGTGCGTGTTGTGCGGCGATTATACCGCTCAGATCATCAGGCGGCTGGCCGAATGCAGATTGTTGGCCTTGAGCCGGCCGACCATCTCGACGAATTCGAGATGGAAGCGCGGCTCTAGCGCCCTGGCGCGCTTTTCCAGCGCGGCGAACGAGGTCGGTGCCGGGCTGTCCTTGAACGCCATCACCGCGACGTTACCGTGGCTGGCGGCCGGCAGCTCGATCACGCGGCCCTCGAACACGTTCAACAGGCGCTCGAGGAAGACCTGGTAGCGCTTGTCGCCGCTCCACCAGTTGGTGACGAACACACCCTGCGGGCTCAGCGCGCGGCGGCAGTCCGCGAAGAAGTCCTCGGTGGTCAGCGCGTCGACGATCTGGAAGCCGTCGAAGCCGTCGACGAGGATCGCGTCGGTCGACTCGCGCAGGATCTTCACGTATTCGGCGCCGTCGGCCTCGACGATCTCGAAGCGCTCACCCTCCTCGGGCAGTTCGAAGAAAGCGCGCGCGACCGCGATCACCTGCGGGTGGATGTCGACCGCGACGCTCTTGGCGTCGCGCAGGTAGAAGTCGATCCAGCGCGCGAACGAGCCGCCGCCGAGGCCGATCTGCAGCACGTGGCGCGGCGCGTCGTTGAACAGCAGCCAGCCCATCATCGCGCGGCTGTACGACAGCACCAGCCGCACCGGGTCGTCGACGTCCATCGAGCTTTGCACGGTTTCGCTGCCGAGGTGCAGCGAGCGGATGCCGTCGAGCTCGGAAATCTCGACCTCGGGCAGCGCCTCGGCGCCGTCGCGCACGCGGCGCCGGAACGGATGACGCGCCCTACCCGCCACAGGAAGTCTCCCCAACGGTGGTCGAAGGCTTACGCGAGTCGAGGATGCTGATGGTGCGGCGCGGCGCCTCGGCCAACGTGCCGCCCGCCGGCAGCGGGTCGCGGAACTCTTCCTTGTCGAAGGCGGTGTCGCCGCCGGCCTCGGGCACGGCGCCGGTTTTCAGGCCGGCAAAGTCGAACAGACTGGTGTCCGCCAGGTGCGACGGCACGACGTTCTGCATCGCGCGGAACATGGTCTCGACGCGGCCCGGGAAGCGCTTGTCCCAGTCGTTGATCATTTCCTTGACCACCTGGCGCTGCAGGTTCGGCTGCGAGCCGCACAGATTGCACGGGATGATCGGGAAGGCCTTGATCGCCGCGTAGCGCTCGAGGTCCTTCTCGCGGCAGTAGGCCAGCGGGCGGATCACCATGTGGCGGCCGTCGTCCGACACCAGCTTGGGCGGCATGCCCTTGAGCTTGCCGCCGTAGAACATATTGAGGAACAAGGTCTGCAGGATGTCGTCGCGGTGGTGGCCGAGCGCGATCTTGGTCGCGCCCAACTCGTCGGCGACGCGGTACAGGATGCCGCGGCGCAGCCGCGAGCACAGCGCGCAGGTGGTCTTGCCCTCGGGCACCACGCGCTTGACGATCGAGTAGGTGTCTTCCTCGACGATGCGGTACTCGACGCCGATCGATTCGAGGTACTGCGGCAGCACGTGCTCGGGAAAGCCCGGCTGCTTCTGGTCGAGGTTGACCGCGACGATGGAGAAGTCGATCGGCGCCGACTTCTGCAGGCCCAGCAGGATGTCGAGCATCGCGTAGCTGTCCTTGCCGCCGGACAGGCAGACCATCACGCGGTCGCCCTCTTCGATCATGTTGAAGTCGTTGATGGCGTCGCCGACGTGGTGGCGCAGCCGCTTGGCAAGCTTGTTGGCCTCGAACTCGGCCTTCTTGGCCTTTTCGTCGAGGAGGACGGCGTCGGTCATGGCGGGTACCGCTAAGAAACTGAAAAACAGGCGATTTTAGCGCAAATCGACCGCCCCTTCACCCCTCCCCGCCCGACCGGGCCTAGAGCACCACGCTGCGCCCGCCGTCGACCGCGAGCACCTGGCCGGTGACGTAGCCCGCGTCGAACAAGAGAAATTGCACCGCGCGCGCGATGTCGTCGGGCTGGCCGATGCGCGCCAGCGGGATGCTCGCCTCGATCGCCGCGCGCTTGGCCGCGTCGAAGAAGGCGTCGTCCTCGGGCCAGATATTGCTGCCGGGCGCGACGCCGTTGACGCGCACCTCGGGCGCCAGCTCCAGCGCCAGCGAGCGGATCAGTTGCGCGTGGCCGGCCTTGGCGAGGTTGTAGACCACGTGCGACTTCATCGGCCGCTCGGCGTGGATGTCGACGATGCCGACGATCGCGCCGCCGCTCGCCTTCAGGTGCGGCGCGGCTTCCTGCGCGAGAAACAGCGGCGCCTTCAGGTTGGAGCCGATCAGGTCGTGCCAGGCGGCCTCGTCGATCGCGCCGAGCTCGGTCGGAAAAAAGCTCGACGCGTTGTTCACCAGGCCGTCGAGCCGGCCCCAGGCGGCGACCGCGACGTCGACCAGCTCGGCCAAGGTGTCGGTTCGCAACAGGTCGGAGCGCACCAAGAGCGCCGAACCGGGGCGTGCGGCGTTCAGCTCGGCCGCCAGCGCCTCGGCGTCCTGCCGCGAACCGCGGTAATGCAGCACCAGCCGGCATCCGGCCGCGTGCAGACGGCGGGCGATCCCCGCCCCGATCCGGCGCGCCGCGCCGGTCACCAGCACCACCTTGTCGTGCATCCTTCCCTCCGTTCCGGCCGGGCTCGGCCAACGTCGAATCTCGATGCCGCGCTAGACGCCGCAGCCTTGCAAGGCGCGCCTGAGCGGCGCGCTGTCGTACGGCAGGTCGAAACGCGCCTCGAGCGGCGCGGCGCGGCCCTTGGCCGGCTTGAGCCGGAAGCGCAACTGACGCGCGTCGAGCAGCGCCGCCGCCTCGCGCGCCGGCAAGGCGAACGACAGGCCGAACACGTCCGCGTCGAGCGCGGCGCCGCCGACCCGGGCCGGCACGAAACGCGCGCGGCCGACCGCGTAGCTGGCCAGCCGCCCGTGCCGGCCGACCCCGTCCGCACCCTCGAAGGGCGCCAGGTCGAAGCCCCCGGGCCGGCCGATCAGGCGCACCGTCGTCGTCGCCGGCGGCGCGTCGGCGCGGCAGGAGAGCGCCAGCTCGGCCGGCAACCGCGCGCGGCCGAAGACCGCCTCGCCGCGGATCCGCGCCTCGGCGGGCGGCCCGCCCTCGACCGGCTCGGCCAACTGCCAGCCCGCAGCGCCGGCCGAGCCTGTCGCACACAAGAGCGCCAACACCCCGATAGCGTGTTTCATCCCGTCTCCCAGAGTCTTTCGTCGGCGGGCAAATTCGCCCACAATGCCGGCCAGATTGTACATGAAGCCCGCCATGACTCACCTGCCCGCTCCCGCGCCCGAGGCGCTCGCCGTCAGCCGGCAACTGTCGCAGAAAATCGCCGACGAGATCGCCGCGCGCGACGGCTGGATGCCGTTCTCGCGCTTTATGGAACTGGCGCTCTACGCGCCCGGCCTCGGCTACTACGCCGCCGGCAGCCGCAAGTTCGGCGAAGCCGGCGACTTCGTCACCGCGCCGGAGATGTCGCCCTTCTTCGCCGCCTGCCTCGCGCGCCAGTTGGCCGAGCTCTTGCCGCAGACCGACGGCGTGATCTACGAATTCGGCGCCGGCACCGGAAGGCTCGCCGCCGACCTGATCGCCGAGCTGAAGGCGCTCGGCGTCGCCGTCAAGGGCTACAAGATCGTCGACCTGTCGCCCGAGCTGGTCGAGCGCCAGCGCGACACGCTGGCCGACCACCTCGACCTCGTCGAGTGGCTGGCCGAGCTGCCCGAGGCGATCGACGGCGTCGTGATCGGCAACGAGCTGCTCGACGCGATGCCGTGCGAGCTGATCCACTGGAGCGACGCCGGCCCGCTGCGCCGCGGCGTCACGGTCGAGCACGGCGCCTTCGCCTTCGCCGACCGCGAAATCGACGACGCGAGGTTGGCCGAGCTCGCCCGCCGCTACGACCCGCGCCTGCCGGGCTACGTCAGCGAGATTTCGCTCGCCAACCGCGGCTTCGTGCGCGACCTGGCGGCGCGCCTCGTGCGCGGCGCGATCCTCCTGATCGACTACGGCTACGGCGAGCGCGAGTACTACCTGCCCGAGCGCCGCATGGGCACGCTGATCGGCCACTACCGCCATCACACCGTGCACGACCCGTTCTACCTGCCCGGCCTGATGGACCTGACAAGCCACGTCGACTTCACCGCGATCGCCGAAACCGGCCTCGAAGCCGGCCTCGACCTGATCGGCTACCTGAACCAGGCGCAGTTCCTCGTCAACTGCGGGCTGACCGGCCTGCTGGCCGAGCGGCTCGACGCCGCCGATACCGTCCCGTACGCCCGCGCGGTGTCGGCGGTGCAGAAGCTCGTGTCGCCGACCGAGATGGGCGAATTCTTCAAGGTGATCGGCTTCGGCCGCGGCGTGGCCATCGACTGGCTCGGCTTCGCCGACGGCGACCGCTGCCACACGCTGTAAGCCCGCGTCATCGATTGGCAAAAAAATTGCACGACGATGCTTGACGGAGCGAAATCCATTGCGTATAGTTCGTCCCACTTCGACGCCGCAAGGCAAGAAGACGTGGCGAATTAGCTCAGTCGGTTAGAGCGACGGAATCATAATCCGCAGGTCCGGGGTTCGAGTCCCTGATTCGCCACCACGAGATTCAAAAGCCAGATGCCTCGCATCTGGCTTTTTCCATTTCCGGCTGCCATCTTGTCGTGCATCGACGCCCGCCCCGGAGCCCGCCATGAAACTGCCGCTCGCCAGCGCCATCGACCTCGTGCACCGCGCCGACCACGGCGCGCTCGCCAGCCACGCGACGCAACTGCCCGGCTACCCGTTTTGCACCCAGCTTCCCTTCGTGCCCGACGCGCAGCACCGGCCGGTGCTGCTGATCAGCAGCTTGGCCGAGCACACTCGCAATCTGATCGCCGACGGCCGCGCGAGCCTCGCGCTGGCCGACCCTGGCGCCGACGACCTCTTGTCCGGCGCGCGTCTGACGCTGCTCGGCGACGTCGCCCGCGTCGACGCCGACGAAGCGCTGGTCGCGCGCTATCTACGCTACCGGCCCGAGGCGGCCGACTATCTCGGCTTCGGCGACTTCGCCTTCTACCGGCTCGAGCCCCGCCGCGTGCGGCTGATCGCCGGCTTCGCGCGCATGGGCTGGCTGGAGGCCGAAGACTGGGCCGGCGCCGTCACGCTCACGCCCGACGACGAGGCGGCCGAACTGGCCGCGCTGCCGATGCTCGCCGGCGCGCGCTGGCTCGGGCTCGACGCCTACGGCGCCGATATCGAACGCGACGGCCGCCGGCTGCGGCTGACCTTCGCCGAGCCGGCCGCCGACGCCCAGGAGCGCCGCCGCGCCGTCGCCGTCGCGCTCGCGGCGCAAGGCAGCTAGCCCGGCCGCGCGGGGCGGCGGTTCGACAGCCCGCCGCCTGGCCGCTACAATGGCAAACGTTTGTTGAAGCAGGAATCGTTACCCTTTCCGCCCGCGCCCGCGCGTCGCCCGCCGACGCCGCCCCGACCGGCCCACGCCGGTTTTTTCATGCCGGCCCCGGCGCGGCCGGACCGCCTCACCCATGTCCGCCACCCCCGCTTTTTCCCGGCCCGACGCGGCCATCGCGCTGCGCCCTATGCGCGCGACCGACCTCGACGGCGTACTCGCCGTCCAGCGCCGCTGCTACCGCCCCGAGCTGATCGAGTCGCGCGCCGCGCTCGCCTCGCGCCACCGTCTCGCGCCCGACACCTGCTGGGTCGCGGCGCGCGACGGCGCGCTGCTGGGCTATCTGTTCGCCCACCCGTGGCAGGGCGAGGCGCCGCCGGCGCTGGACGCGCCGCTCGCGGCGCTGCCTGCGATGGCCGATACGCTGTTCATCCACGACCTCGCGCTGCACCCCGACGCGCGCGGCCTCGGGCTCGGCCCGCGCCTCGTCGACGCCGCGCTGGCGGCCGGCCGCGCGCGCGGGCTCGTCCGGTCGCGGCTGGTCGCCGTGCAGGGCGCCGACGCGTTCTGGTCGCGCTTCGGCTACCGCGCCGCGCGGCTGGCGCCGGCCAAGCTCGCCCGCTACGGCGACGACGCGGTCGGCATGGCGCGCGCGCTCTGAACGGGCTTGGCCGGCGCGACGGCCCCGCCCACGTCACGGGCAAGGCCGCGCGCGTACCGCCGGCAAAGCCGTCTATGGTAGACTGGCTAACTTGTTATTTTGCCTATGAAAACCTGCCCTCCCTCGTAGCCGACCGCGGCCCGCGTCGCGGCGATACCGGCGCGCGGGGCACGACGCGGATCGCCGGCGGGCGGCGCCGAAGGCGGCTTAGTGGGCAATACGAATCGAAATCCGGGCGCCGTCCGACGATAAGGGTCGCCGCCCGGGTGCAACAGCGGGAAGCTTTGTCGCAATGAAAAAGGTGTACATCAAGACCTTCGGTTGCCAGATGAACGAGTACGACTCCGACAAGATGGTCGACGTGCTCGGCGAGGCCGAGGGCATGGTCAAGACGGACACGCCGGAAGACGCCGACGTCATCCTGTTCAATACCTGCAGCGTGCGCGAGAAGGCGCAGGAAAAGGTGTTCTCCGACCTCGGCCGCATCCGCGAGCTGAAAATCGCCCGTCCGGACCTCGTGATCGGCGTCGGCGGCTGCGTCGCGTCGCAGGAGGGCGAGGCGATCGTCAAGCGCGCGCCCTACGTCGATGTGGTGTTCGGCCCGCAGACCTTGCACCGCCTGCCGGACATGATCCGCGCCAAGCGCGACAGCGGCCGCTCGCAGGTCGACATTTCCTTCCCCGAGATCGAGAAGTTCGACCACATCCCGCCGGCCAAGGTCGAGGGCGGCGCCGCCTTCGTGTCGATCATGGAAGGCTGTTCGAAGTACTGCTCGTTCTGCGTCGTGCCGTACACGCGCGGCGAGGAAGTGTCGCGCCCGTTCGACGACGTGCTGACCGAAATCGCCGGCCTCGCCGCGCAGGGCGTGAAGGAAATCACCCTGCTGGGCCAGAACGTCAACGCCTACCGCGGCCTGATGGCCGACGGCGAGATCGCCGACTTCGCGCTGCTGCTCGAATACGTGCACGAGGTGCCCGGCGTCGAGCGCATCCGCTTCACCACCAGCCACCCGCGCGAATTCAGCCAGCGCATCATCGACTGCTACGCCCGTCTGCCCAAGCTCGTGTCGCACCTGCACCTGCCGGTACAAAGCGGCTCCGACCGCGTGCTGATGGCGATGAAGCGCGGCTACACCGCGCTGGAATACAAGTCGATCATCAGGAAGCTCAGGGCGATCCGCCCCGACCTGTGCCTGTCGTCCGACTTCATCGTCGGCTTCCCCGGCGAGACCGAGGCCGACTTCGAGGCGACGCTGAAGCTGGTCAAAGACCTCGAGTTCGACTTCAGCTTCGTGTTCATCTACAGCCCGCGCCCGGGCACGCCGGCGTCCAACCTGCCGGACGACACCCCGCACGAGGAAAAGGTGCGCCGCCTGACCGCGCTCAACGAGGTGATCGAGGCACGGGGCTACGAAATCAACAAGAGCATGGTCGGCTCGGTGCAGCGGGTGCTGGTCGAGGGCGTGTCGAAGAAAGACCCGGCGATGCTCGCCGCGCGCACGATGAACAACCGCGTGGTCAACTTCGTCGGCCAGCCGCGGCTGATCAACGAGATGATCGAAGTCGTCATCACCGAGGCCTACCCGCACTCGCTGGCGGGCGAGATCCTCACCGTCGAAACCGCCTGACGCCCCGCCTCGGCCAACCTTCAAGGTTGGCCGAGCCTCTAGGCCCATCCATGTCCCAGACCGAACACCTGTCCTTCACCCCCGTCGACAACGAACGGCTCGCCAAGCTGTGCGGCCCGCTCGACGAAAACCTCCGCCAGATCGAGACCGCGCTCGACGTCACCATCGGCCGGCGCGGCGAAGCGTTCCGCATCAAGGGCGAGCGCGCCCGCGAGGCGGTCGCCGCGTTGACGCGCTTCTACCTCGCCGCCGAACAGCGCGCGCTCGAGGTCGACGACATCCAGCTCGGCCTCGTCGAGGTACGCGAACTGCCGCGTCACGCCGACGCGAGCGACGACAACGTGCCGGTGCTGCACACGCGCCGCGGCGATCTGCGCGGCCGCACGCCGCGCCAGAACGGCTACATCAAGGCCATCCTCGAACACGACATCACCTTCGGCATCGGCCCGGCCGGCACCGGCAAGACCTACCTCGCGGTCGCATGCGCGGTCGACGCGATGGAACGCGACGCGGTCAAGCGCATCGTGCTGGTGCGCCCGGCGGTCGAGGCCGGCGAGAAGCTGGGCTTTCTGCCCGGCGACCTCGCGCAGAAGGTCGACCCCTACCTCAGGCCGCTGTACGACGCGCTGTACGACCTGATGGGCTTCGACAAGGTCGCGCGGCTGTTCGAGAAGAACCTGATCGAGATCGCGCCCTTGGCCTATATGCGCGGCCGCACGCTGAATTCGTCGTTCATCATCCTCGACGAGGCGCAGAACACCACGCCCGAACAGATGAAGATGTTCCTGACCCGCATCGGCTTCGGCTCGCGCGCGGTGATCACCGGCGACATCACGCAGATCGACCTGGCCAAGAACCAGAAGAGCGGCCTGGCCGAGGTGCGCCACATCCTCAAGCACGTGCGCGGCATCCATTTCCACCAATTCCACAGCGACGACGTCGTGCGCCACCCGCTGGTGCAGAAGATCGTCGACGCCTACGAACAGTACCAAGCCCACAACGATGAAAAGCGCGAAGCGTAACCCGGCCGGCCAAAGGTTGGCCGAGCGTCTGACCCTCACCGTCGAGAACCGCAGCGGCGACACGGACGTGCCGAGCCGCGCCGACTTCGCGCGCTGGGCGCGCGCCGCGCTGACCGGCGCCTTCCGCACCGCCGAGGTATCGCTGACGCTGGTCGACGACGACGAGGGGCGCGCGCTCAACCGCGACTGGCGCGGCAAGGACTACGCGACCAACGTGCTGTCGTTCGCGCTCAACGAGGGCGAAGCGCCGCTGCCGGGGCTGCCGCTGATCGGCGACATCGTGTTCGCCACCGGCGTCGTCGCGCGCGAGGCCGCCGAGCAGAACAAGGCGCTCGACGCCCACTACGCGCACCTGACCGTGCACGGCATGCTGCACCTGCAAGGCTACGACCACGTCGACGACGACGAGGCCGAGGCGATGGAAGCGCTTGAAAGTGTCATTCTCGCCCGGCTAGGATATGCCGACCCTTACGCCGAGGAGGCCGTCTGAGCCCCACCATGGAAGACCCCAGTAAAACGCGCGGCAGCTGGCTCGAACGCCTGTCCGCCTTCCTGCTGCGCGAACCCGAAGACCGCGAGGAGCTGGTCGAACTGTTGCACGGCGCCTTCGAGCGCCACCTGCTGGACGCCGAGGCGCTCGGCATGATCGAGGGCGTGCTGTCGGTCGGCGAGATGACGGTGCGCGACGTGATGGTGCCGCGCAGCCAGATGGACGTGATCCGCTGCGACGAGCCGATCGAGCGCTTTTTGCCGCTGGTGATCGACACCGCGCACTCGCGCTTCCCGGTGATCGGCAGCGACAAGGACGACGTGCAGGGCATCCTGCTCGCCAAAGACCTGCTGCGCTATTTCCACTACCCGAAGACCTTCGAGCTGAAGGCGCACCTGCGCCCGGCGCTGTTCGTACCCGAATCGAAGCCGCTGAACATCCTGCTGCGCGACTTCCGCGCCACGCGCAACCACATGGCGATCGTGGTCGACGAGTTCGGCGGCGTCGCCGGCCTGGTCACCATCGAGGACGTGATCGAGCAGATCGTCGGCGACATCGAGGACGAGCACGACCTCGACGAGGTCGACGACGCCATCGTGCCGGTGCGCGGCAACCGCTACCGCGTCAAGGCGACCACCGAGATCGCCGACTTCAACGCCCACTTCGGCACCGCCTTCTCGGACGAGCAGGTCGACACCATCGGCGGCCTGCTGCTGTCCAAGCTCTGTCACCTGCCCAAGCGCGGCGAGTCGCTCGACATCGACGACCTGCGCTTCACCGTGATGCGAGCCGACAGCCGCCGGCTGCACCTGCTGCTGGTCGAGCGCCTGCGCCCCGACGCCGCGCGGGACGGCGATGCCGCTTAAGCGCCCGCACCGCACCGCCTGGCTCGGCTTCGCCGGCGCGCTCGCGCTCGGCGCGCTGACCGTGTTCGCCTTCGCGCCCTACCGGCTGTTCTGGTTGATGCCGCTCTTGCTGGCCGCGCTCGGCCTCCTGGTCGAACGTTGGCCGAGCCGCGGCTTTGCCTTCGGCTACGGCTTCGGGCTGGCGGCCTACACGGCGAACTTCCACTGGGTCTACCAGAGCCTGCACGACGTCGCCGGCCTGCCGGCCTTCATCGCCGCGCCGCTGGTGCTGTTGCTGCCGGCCTACCTCGCGCTCTACCCGGGGCTGACGCTGTGGTGGATAGGCCGGCTCAGGCCGCGCCCGCTGCTGCGCTGGCTCGTCGCCTTCCCGGCCGCCTGGACGCTGACCGAATGGCTCAGGAGCTGGATGCTGACCGGTTTCCCGTGGGGCGCGATCGGCTACAGCCAGATCACCGAAAGCCCGCTGTCGGCGCTCGCGCCGCTCGGCGGCATCCACCTGGTGACCTTCGCCGTCGCGCTGTCCGCCGGCCTGATCGTCGCCGCCGGCCGGCTGTGGCGGCGCACCGCGCTCGCCGCCGGCCTCGCCGTCGCCGCCGCCGCGCTGTGGGGCGGCGCGCAGGCGCTCAAGCCCGTCGAGTGGACGCGGCCGGTCGGCGCGCCGCTCACCGTCGCGCTCGGCCAGGGCAACATCCCGCAGGCGCTCAAGTGGCAGCCGGACATCTTCGAGCTGACGCTGATGCGCTACTACCGCCAGGTCGCCACCACGCGCGCCGAGCTGATGATCCTGCCCGAGACCGCGTTGCCGGCCTTCCTCGACGAGCTGCCGTCCGGCTACCTGACGATGCTGGCCGGCGACGCCGCCCGCAAGGGCATGGCGCTCGCCGTCGGCGTGCCGCTGCGCACGGGCGACGGTGCCGGCTACCTGAACGCGGTGGTCGCGCTCACCGACCCCAAGGCGCCCAGCTACGCGAAGAACCACTTGGTGCCGTTCGGCGAGTTCGTACCGCTGCCGCTGGTCACCGGCTGGCTCTACCAGTTCATGGACATGCCGCTGTCCGGCTTCTCGCGCGGCGGCGCCAACCAGGCGCCGATCGCGCTGGCCGGACAGAAGGTCGCCTTCAACGTCTGCTACGAAGACAGCTTCGGCGAGGAGCTGATCGGCCCGGCGCGGCACGCGACGCTGCTGGCCAACGTCAGCAACCTCGCCTGGTTCGGCAAGAGCCACGCGATGAGCCAGCACCTGCAGCTGTCGCAGGCGCGCGCGCTCGAAACCGGCCGACCGATGCTGCGCGCGACCAACACCGGCATGACCGCCATCGTCGACGCGCGCGGCCGCATCGAGGCGGTCGCCGCGCCCGACACCGAGCAGGTGCTGACCGGCCGCGTGCAGGGCTATACCGGCGACACGCCCTATATGCGCGTCGGCAACCTGCCGGTGCTGGTCGGCGCCGCGCTCCTGGCGCTCGTCGCCGGCCTGCTCGGCCGCCGCCGCTGACGCCGTCCGGGAGACGGGCAGCCCGACCGACTGCTCGATCCGGCCTTCCCGCCCCCCTTTGCCGCATACGCCGCCGTCGATCCGGCGCACGCCCGCACCGCCGCAAAGAACGGCCCCTTTCCGGCCTCCCGTCATCCCGGCTCCCGCGCTGCCTCTTTGCCCGCGCAGGCACGGCCCGCAAGGGCGGCCATCGTATCGGCGCCCCCTCGGCCAACGCCGAGCGGCGTCCTCCCCCGCTCGCGACCATGAAAAACGCCGCAGCGTCCACGGACGGTGCGGCGTTTTGCCGGACGGGATACTACAGCCTGAAGCGCGAGAACTGCTGGCGCAGGCTGCCGGCCGCCTCGGCCAGGCCGCCGAGCGTGTGGCTGGCGCCCTGCAGCGCGCCGTCGCTCTCGATGATGCGGCTGTTGATGCGCTCGGTGCTCTGCGCGATCTGCGTGGTCGCGTTGTGCTGCTCGCGCGTCGACAACGAGATCTCGTTCATCTTGGCGACCACCGCCGCCATCGCCTCGCGGATCTGGCCGATCTGCTCGGCCGCCTCGCGCGTCAGCGCGACGCCGCCGTCGACCGCGCCGAGCGCGTGCTGCATATTGTCGACCGCCTGGCGCGTCTCGTCGCGGATCGCGCTGACCATGCCCGAAATCTCCACCGTCGCGGCGCCGGTGCGCTCGGCCAGCTTGCGCACCTCGTCGGCGACCACCGCGAAGCCGCGGCCCTGCTCGCCGGCGCGCGCCGCCTCGATCGCCGCATTCAGCGCCAACAGGTTGGTCTGGTCGGCGATGTCGCGGATCACGTTGGTAATGCCGGAAATCTGCTGCGAGCGGCCGTCCAGCGTCGACAGCATGCCCGACAGCTCGCGCACCGCGCTCATGGTGCGCTCCATCTCGCCGGTGATGCGCGCCATCGCCTCGGCGCTCTGGCCGGACACTTCGCCGGTCTGCCCGACCAGCGCGTCGGCTTCGCGCGCCGCGTCGGCGATATGCGAGATGCTGACGGTGATCTCTTCGAGCGTCGCGGCGTTCGAGCCGGACACGTCGGAAATCTGGCGCGAATCGTCGGCGACGCGCGCGATCGTGCCGCCGACCGCCTCGACGCCGCCCGACACGCGGTCGGCCTCGTCGCGGATCGCGCGGAACATCGTCTGCAAGCGTTCGATGAAACCGTTGAAGGCGTGCGCGGTCTCGGCGATCTCGTCCTCGCCGGCCACTTCGATGCGGCGCGTCAGGTCGCCCTCGCCCTGCGAGATCTCGCGCATCGCGTCGCGCAGCCGCGCCAGACCCGCCAGCATGCGGCCGAGTACGAAGCTCGCCAGCGGCACCATGACGAGGAACACCGCCAGCGCGGTCGCCAGCACGGTGTAGAGCAGGCTGTTCAGCGGCGCGAGCACCTGGTCGCGGTCGACCACCACGCCGAGGAACCAGTCGGTACCCGGCACGGCGACCAGGCGCGCGAAGTAGGACCTGCCGTCGCTGTCGACCTCGGCCAACTCGCCCGACTCGGCCAGCGCGCCGACCTTGTCGCTGGTCAGCGCCGGAATCTTCTCGGCGATGGGCTTGAGCGTCAGCGTCTGGTCCGGGTGCGCGATCACCTTGCCGCTCTTCTCGACCAGGAAAGCGTAACCGTCGACGTTGAGCTTGACGCCGAGCACCGACTTGACCAGCGCGTCGATGAAGATGTCACCGCCGGCCACCGCGAGCAGCTGCCCGCCGGCGTTCACCGGCGCGACCACGGTCACCACCAGCTTCTTGGTGTCGAAGTCGACGTAGGGCTCGGAGATGGTCGGCTTGCCGACCTGCTTGGCCAAGCCGTACCACGGGCGCGCGGTCGGGTCGTAGTCGGGCTTCTGCGGCCGACCGTCGGAATACAGCATGCGCTTGTCGGCGTAGCCGATATAGCTGACGTCGAAACCGCCGGCGCGGTTCAGGTTGTCCAGATAGACGCGCGGCTCGGCCAGCGTCGCCACCGACACCGCCGCCTCGACGATGCGCACCTTGTCGTGCGCCCACTCCTCGATCACACCGCCCTGCCCGACCGCCACCGCCGACAGTTCCTTGGCGATGCCGGCCTCGACGCTCTTCTTCATCTGCAGGTAGATCAGTCCGGTCAGCACGGCGCCGAGGGCGCCGAGCATCAACGCGATCACCAGGATCATCTTGGTACGTAACGAACGCATGCTTTTTCCCCACAAGACGGCGTTATGTCGGGCAACCCGGCCGGCCGTCCGACGGCCCGGTTGATTATGTTTACATGCCGGCTCGGCGCGCCGGCCGGTTGGTGAGCCAGACTCCGGCGCCGACCAGCAGCCCGCCGGCGACCATGCTCCACAGCAGCTCTTCGCCGAGCATCAGCACGCCGATCAACACCGCGAACACCGGCACCAGGTTGGTGAACACCACGGTACGGGTCGGGCCGATCGCCTTCACTCCCTCGGCGTACCACAGGAAGGCCAGCAGCGTCGCCAGCACGCCCAGGTGCAGCAGCGCCAGCCACATCGCCGGCCCCGAAGCCAGCGTCGCCAGCATCCGCCCCTCCCACAGCGCCGGCGGCAGCAGCATCAGCGCGCCGGCCAGCGCCCCCCAGGCGGTGCTCGCCAGCGGCGAGAAGTGGCGCGCGGCGTCGCGACCGAGCAGCGTGTACGCGCTCCACGCCAGCGAGCTGGCGAACACGATCGCCTCGCCGGCGCCGACATGCGCGACGAGCGCGGCCAGCTCGCCGCGGCTGATCACCAGCGCGGCGCCCAGCAGCGACACCGCGACCCCCAGCCAGCGCGCGGCGCCGAGCCGCTGCCCCTGGAAGGCCGCCGCGGCCAGCGCGACCAGCACCGGGTTCAGCGCGACGATCAGCGCCGCACGGCTGGCCGGCACCAGGCTCAGGCCGAAGAAGAAGCAGACGTTGTAGGCGAACACGCCGGTGAAGCCGAGCGCCAGCGCCAGCCGCGCCGCATCGCCGCGAGGCGGCGCGAGACCCTCGCGGCGGGCCAGCAGCGCCATCAGGCAGGCCGCCGCGATCGCGAAACGCCACTCGGCCACCGCCAGCGGTGCGCCCGCCTGCGCGGCGTAGCGGCCGACCGGAAAGGTCGCGCCCCAGATCAAGGTCGTCAGCACCAGCTTGAGATAGACCACCACGCCACCCCGGATGCAGCTGAAAGCAAATCCTGAATATTGTATCCGGATAGCCATTGTGGAATTTAAAAAAGGCTCGGCCAACCCCGGTGTTACCCCAAGGTTGGCCGAGCCCTTCGCGATAGCTGTGCGCCGATGAAAAAAGCCGGCCCAAGGGCCGGCTTTTTTCGAGCGGGACGAGGATTACTCGGCCGCTTCTTCCGCGACGACGTCGCCTTCCGGACGGTCCACCAGCTCGACCAGAGCCAGCGGGGCGTTGTCGCCCTTACGGAAACCGTACTTCAGGATGCGCAGGTAGCCGCCGTTGCGGGCGGTGTAGCGCGGGCCCAACACGTCGAACAGCTTGACCACGATCTCGCGATCGCGGGTGCGGTCGAAGGCCAGACGACGGTTGGCCAGCGACGGCTTCTTGCCGAGCGTGATGAGCGGTTCAGCCACGCGACGCAGTTCCTTGGCCTTCGGCAGCGTGGTCACGATGGCTTCGTGACGCAGCAGCGAGTTGGCCATGTTACGCAGCATCGCCAGACGGTGGCTGGTCGTGCGATTCAGTTTACGATTACTCAAACGATGACGCATTGTAGTGTCCTTTTATCTCAAGCCTTACGGCTTCTCCAGCCCTGCCGGCGGCCAGTTCTCCAGCTTCATGCCGAGCGTCAGACCCTTGGAGGCGAGAACTTCCTTGATCTCGTTGAGCGACTTGCGACCCAGATTCGGGGTCTTCAGGAGCTCGGTCTCGGTGCGCTGGATCAGATCACCGATGTAATAGATGTTCTCCGCCTTCAGGCAGTTGGCCGAACGAACCGTGAGTTCGAGATCATCGACCGGGCGCAGCAGAATCGGATCAATCTGAGGCGCCTTTTCCACGACCTCTTCCACCGCCGTGCCTTGCAGGTCGGCAAAGATGGACAGTTGATCCACCAGGATACGCGCTGCCATGCGCACAGCTTCTTCCGGCTCGATCACGCCGTTGGTCTCGATGTCGAGGACCAGGCGGTCGAGGTCGGTACGCTGTTCGACGCGGGCGCTCTCCACGCCGAAGCTCACGCGGCGAACCGGCGAGTAGGACGCGTCGAGCTGGATGGTGCCGATCGAACGGTTGTCGTCGTGGTTCACGCGCGAGGCGACCGGCTGGTAGCCGCGCCCGGTTTCCACCTTGACTTCCATGTCGATCTTGCCGCCCGCGGACAGATGGCAGATCACATGATCCGGGTTGATGACTTCAACATCGTGCGGAAGCTCGATATCGCTGGCCAGCACGGCGCCTTCGCCTTCCTTTTTCAGGGAAAGCACGACGCTGTCACGGCCATGCAGTTTAAGCACCACGCCCTTGAGGTTGAGGAGGATGTCGACGACATCCTCCCGCACGCCGTCAAGCGCGGAATACTCATGCAAAACGCCAGCGATAGTCACTTCGGTCGGAGCAAAGCCCGGCATCGACGACAGCAGGATCCGGCGCAGGGCGTTGCCCAGGGTGTGGGCATAGCCACGCTCGAACGGCTCCATCGACACGCGAGCGTGCGTCGAGGAGACCGGCTGAACGTCGATCAAACGCGGTTTCAGAAATTCCGAAGCGCTGTTTTGCATAGTGATTCCTTAAAGGCTAGCGATTACTTGGAGTAGAATTCCACAACGAGCTGTTCGTTGATATCGCTAGACAGTTCGGAACGTTCCGGCGCGTTCTTGAACACGCCTTCCATTTTCTTCGAATCCACCGAAACCCAGGACGGGAAACCGGCTTGCTCGGCCAGGGCCAGCGCTTCTTGAATACGCACTTGCTTCTTGGCCTTTTCGCGGACCGCGACCACGTCGCCGGCTTTCACCTGGTACGACGGGATGTTCACGACGATGCCGTTCACGGTCAGCGCCTTGTGGCTGACGAGTTGACGCGCTTCGGCGCGGGTCGAACCCAGGCCCATGCGGTACACCACGTTGTCCAGACGCGATTCGAGGATCTGCAGCAGATTCTCGCCGGTCGAACCCTTGCGACGGGCGGCTTCGGCGAAGTACTTGCGGAATTGACGCTCCAGCACGCCGTAGATGCGGCGCACTTTCTGCTTTTCACGCAGCTGGGTGCCGAATTCGGACACGCGCGGTTTTTTCGCGCCGTGCTGACCCGGCGGGGTGTCCAGTTTGCACTTGGAATCCAGTGCGCGGCGCGCGCTCTTCAGGAAAAGGTCAGTTCCTTCGCGACGCGCGAGTTTACATTTCGGGCCGATATAACGTGCCATGTTCTCACACTCTCCGAATTAGATACGACGTTTCTTGGGCGGACGGCAGCCGTTGTGCGGCACCGGCGTCACGTCGGAGATGCTGGTGATCTTGAAGCCCAGCGAGTTGAGAGCACGCACCGCGGATTCGCGACCCGGACCCGGGCCCTTGATGCGAACTTCGAGGTTCTTCACACCGTATTCTTGGGCAACTTTACCAGCGTGTTCCGCCGCCACCTGGGCAGCAAAAGGTGTACTCTTGCGCGAGCCTTTGAAACCAGCACCGCCGGAGGTAGCCCAAGACAAAGCATTCCCTTGACGATCGGTGATGGTAATGATGGTGTTGTTGAACGAAGCGTGCACATGCACGATGCCTTCGCTCACAGACTTGCGCACCTTTTTGCGTACACGGACAGCTGTGTTTGCTTTAGCCATTCTCTGTGTTCCTTAAAATTACTTCTTGCCGGCGATCGCCTTGCGCGGACCCTTGCGGGTGCGGGCATTGGTGCGAGTACGCTGGCCGCGGCACGGCAGGCCACGACGATGGCGCATGCCACGGTAGCTGCCCATGTCCATCAGGCGCTTGATGCTCATGGTGACTTCGCGGCGCAGATCACCTTCCACGGTGAACTTAGCCACTTCTTCACGCAGCGTTTCCATCTGGGCTTCGGTCAGGTCCTTCACCTTGGTGGAGGGGACCACGCCAGCCGAGGCGCAAATCGCCTTGGCGCGGGTCGAACCGATGCCGTAGATGGCCTGCAGGCCGATTACGGCGTGCGCATTGTTGGGGATGTTTACCCCTGCGATACGGGCCATAGTCTTTCCTTAAGACCTCGAAAAGTCGAAGAGTGTACCACGCAAGCGCGGGACTAACAAATGTTAGCCCTGACGCTGCTTGTGGCGGGGATCCGTGCAGATCACGCGAACGACGCGGTTGCGACGGATGACTTTGCAATTACGGCAAATTTTCTTTACCGAGGGTTGTACGCGCATTTCAGTTCCTTTTCGTACAAAGATCGTATGCGAATTACTTCGCACGGAACACAATACGGGCGCGGGACAAATCGTAAGGCGTCAGTTCGACCGTCACCTTGTCGCCCGGCAGGATGCGGATGTAATGCATCCGCATCTTCCCGGAAATGTGCCCCAACACCACGTGTCCATTTTCAAGCCTCACCCTGAAGGTTGCGCTAGGCAGGTTCTCCAGGATTTCGCCCTGCATCTGGATGGTGTCTTCTTTAGCCATAACCCAGCGAACTCGGTCTCAGCGAGTGAACGCGCCACCGTTGCCCTTGAAGTTGGCCTTCTTGAGCAGGCCCTCATACTGGTGCGAGAGGATGTAGGACTGCACTTGCGTCATGAAGTCCATCGTCACCACCACCATGATCAGCAGCGAAGTTCCGCCGAAATAGAACGGCACGTTCCATTTCAGGATCAGGAACTCCGGCAGCAGGCACACCAGGGTGATGTAGACCGCCCCCACCAGCGTCAGACGCATGATGATCTTCTCGATGTAGCGCGAGGTTTGCTCGCCCGGGCGGATGCCCGGAATGAACGCACCGCTCTTCTTCAGGTTGTCTGCCGTTTCCTTGGGGTTGAACACCAGGGCGGTATAGAAGTAGCAGAAGAAGACGATCGCCGCCGCATAGAACAAGATGTAGATCGGCTGACCGGGATGCAGCTTGTCGGCCACGGCCTTCAGCCACCCCATGCCTTCCGTGTTGCCGAACCAGCCGAGAACGGTGGCCGGGAACAGGATGATGCTGGACGCGAAGATCGGCGGAATCACGCCGGCCATGTTGAGCTTGAGCGGCAGATGCGTGCTCTGACCCTGCATGACGCGGTTGCCGACCTGGCGCTTGGCGTAATTGACCAGCACCTTGCGCTGACCGCGCTCGACGAAGACGACGAGGTAGGTCACCGCGGCAACGGCAACGAACAACACCACCGCAAACAGGATGGGCAGCGAGCCTTGGCTGGTCAGCGTCAGCGTCTTGCCGATCGCGCTGGGCACGCCGGCAGCGATACCGGCACAGATGATCAGCGAGATACCGTTGCCGATGCCGCGCTCGGTGATCTGCTCACCCAGCCACATCAGGAACATCGTCCCGGTCACCAGCGTCACGACGGTGGTGAAGTAGAACTCCCACTGTGCGCTCGTCACCAGGTTGGGCTGCTTAAAAAGCATCACCGCAATACCGAAACTTTGGAAAGTCGCGAGTATCACGGTTGCGTACCGAGTGTATTGGGTTATTTTGCGCCGCCCAGCGTCGCCCTCCTTCTTCAGCTGCTTCAGCGTCGGCACGACCTCGGAAGCGAGCTGGAGAATGATGGAGGCCGAGATGTACGGCATGATGCCGATGGCAAATACCGTAAATCTCGAAAGGGCGCCCCCGGAAAACATGTTGAACATGTCCAGGAGGCCCGTTTGCGACGTGTGGAACAACTTCGCTAGCTCAGCGGGGTTGATACCCGGGACCGGGATATGCGCCCCGATCCGATAGACGATCAACGCACCGATCAGAAACCAGATACGGCTTTTCAGATCACCATACTTGTTGGCATTGGCCACTAGAGAAGTATTCGCCACAGAGGTGCGCCTTATTCGATGAAGCTACCACCGGCGGCTTCGATCGCCGCACGGGCACCGGCAGTCGCCGAGATGCCACGCAGTTTCAGCGCGCGCTCGACCTTGCCGGACAGGATGACCTTGGCCACGTCGGCACCGGCCGGCACCACGCCAGCCTGCTTCAGCACCAGGAGGTCGATCTCGTCCACCGGCAGCAGGTTCAGCTCGGACAGACGCACTTCGGCGGTCTTGCCCGCGGTCAGCGACTTGAAGCCACGCTTCGGCAGGCGACGCTGCAGCGGCATCTGACCGCCTTCGAAGCCGACCTTGTGGAAGCCACCGGCACGGCTTTTCTGGCCCTTGTGACCGCGACCGCCGGTCTTGCCGAGGCCGCTGCCGATGCCGCGACCCACGCGACGCTTGGCATGCGTAGAACCCGCGGCGGGTTTAATGGTGTTCAGTTCCATTTAGCCCTCGCATTTGATCAGGTAGCTGATCTTGTTGATCATGCCACGGTTTTCCGGCGTATCGAGCACTTCGACGGTTTGACGGATCTTTTTCAGACCCAGACCGCGAGCGCACGCTTTGTGGGACTCGATGCGACCAATCAGGCTCTTCACCAGAGTCACCTTGACAGTTTTTGCATCACTCATGCTCAACTCCCAGGATGTCTTCCACGCTCAGGCCACGCTTGGCAGCCACTTGCGCCGGGGTGTAGATCTTCTGCAGGCCGTCCAGCGTGGCACGCACCACGTTGTACGGGTTGGTCGAACCATGCACCTTGGCCGAGACGTTGCGGACGCCCATCGCCTCGAACACGGCACGCATCGGGCCGCCGGCTTTCACACCGCTACCCTCTTTGGCCGGCTGCATGAACACGGTGGTCGCACCGTGCTTGCCCAGCACCGCGTGATGCAGGGTACCGTTCTTCAGCGGGATCTTCACCATATTGCGACGCGCTTGTTCCATCGCTTTTTGCACGGCGACCGGCACTTCTTTCGACTTGCCTTTGCCCATGCCGATGCCGCCGTCGCCGTCGCCAACCACGGTCAGTGCCGAGAAGGCCATGATACGGCCACCCTTCACCACCTTGGTGACGCGGTTGACGCCGATCATCTTCTCGATCAGACCATCGCCGCGATCTTCGATTTCGTGCTTAGCCATTCTTCACTCCGAATTAGAATTCCAGACCGTGCTCGCGCGCAGCGTCTGCCAGGGCCTTGATGCGGCCATGGTACTTGAAGCCGGAGCGGTCGAACGCGACCTGGGCAATGCCGGCGGCCTTGGCCTTCTCGGCGATGCGCTGGCCCACGGCCACCGCAGCGCTCACGTTGCCGCCGTTGCCGACGGCCGAGCGAACATCGGCCTCGAGGGTGGAAGCGCTAGCCAGCACGCGATCGCCAGCAGCGTCGATGATCTGCGCGTAGATGTGGCTGTTGCTGCGATGCACGCTAAGACGCACCATCTTGAGCTCTGCAATACGTGCACGGGTTTTGCGTGCGCGACGGAGTCGAGCTTGTTTTTTGTCCATTTCAGTGCCTCAATTACTTCTTCTTGGTCTCTTTCAGAACCACCACCTCGTCGGCGTAACGCACGCCCTTGCCCTTGTAGGGCTCCGGCGAACGGTAAGCGCGGATCTCGGCGGCCACCTGACCCACGCGCTGCTTGTCAGCGCCCTTGATCAGGATCTCGGTCTGAGTCGGGGTCGCCACGGTGATGCCTTCGGGCATCTTGTGGGCCACCGGGTGGGAGAAACCAAGCGACAGGTTCAGGGTGTCACCTTGAGCCTGGGCACGATAGCCCACGCCCACCAGCTGGAGCTTGCGCTCGAAGCCTTTGGACACACCGGTCACCATGTTGTTGAGGAGCGCGCGCAGGGTACCAGACATGGAACGCGCGAACTTGCTATCGGTCTTGGCCGCGAAGGTCAGCTGATTGTCTTCCAGCTTCACTTCCACCTCGTTGCACAGCGGGGTGCTGAGGGTGCCAAGCGCGCCTTTCACGGTCACCTCGGCGGCGCCGAATTTCACTTCGACACCGGCCGGGATCGCGACGGGATTCTTAGCTACGCGAGACATTACACCCTCCCTTATGCCACGAAGCAGAGCAGCTCGCCGCCGATACCGGCTGCGCGCGCTTTGCGATCGGTCATCACGCCCTTGGAGGTGGACAGAATCGCCACGCCCAGGCCGTTCATCACCTTCGGAATGTCCGAGGTGCCCTTGTACACGCGCAGGCCGGGACGCGAAACGCGCTCGATGCGCTCGATCACCGGACGACCAGCGTAGTACTTGAGCTGGATGTCGAGGGACGGCTTCTTCTCTTCGCCGGACACGGCGAAGTCTTCGATGTAGCCTTCGTCCTTCAGCACCTTGGCAATCGCCAGCTTCAGCTTGGAGGACGGCATGGAAACGGCCGCCTTCGAAGCGCGCTGGGCGTTGCGGATGCGGGTCAACATGTCGGAAATAGGATCATGCATGCTCATTCGTTTTCTCCTATTACCAGCTGGCCTTCACAACACCCGGGATCTCACCTTTCATGGCGATTTCACGAAGTTTGCTGCGACCCAGGCCGAATTTACGGAACACACCACGCGGGCGGCCGGTGATGGCGCAACGGTTGCGTTGGCGCACCGGGCTGGCGTTGCGCGGCAGGCTCTGAAGCTTCAGGCGGGCCTCGAAACGCTCTTCATCCGAGAGGCTGGCGTTGTTGATGACGGCGAGAAGCTCTTCACGCTTGGCAGCGTATTTGGCGACGAGCTTGGCGCGCTTCTTTTCACGGTTAATCAGTGCAAGTGTTGCCATGTGCTTAACCCTTGAACGGGAACTTGAACGCAGCCAGCAGCGCGCGGGCTTCTTCGTCGGACTTCGCGGTGGTGGTGATGGTGATGTTCATACCACGCAGCGCGTCGATCTTGTCGTACTCGATTTCCGGGAAGATGATCTGCTCACGCACACCCATGTTGTAGTTGCCGCGGCCGTCGAAAGACTTGCCCGACACACCACGGAAGTCGCGCACGCGCGGCAGGGCGATGGTCACCAGACGATCCAGGAATTCGTACATGCGTTCGCGACGCAGGGTCACCTTGCAGCCGACCGGGTAGTGATCGCGGATCTTGAAGCCGGCGATCGACTTGCGGGCGGTGGTCACCACCGGCTTCTGGCCGGTGATCTTTTCCAGGTCGCCGACGGCGAATTCCATCACTTTCTTGTCCGCAACCGCTTCACCGACACCCATGTTCAGGGTGATCTTCTCGATGCGCGGCACTTCCATCACGGACTTGTAGCCGAACTGCTTGACCAGCTCGGGAACGACGCTGCTTTTGTAAAAATCGTAGAGACGTGCCATGTTCACTCCTTACGCGCCAACGACTTCACCGCTGGACTTGAACACGCGCACTTTGCGGCCGTCTTCCAGCAGCTTGATGCCCACGCGGTCAGCCTTCTGGGTGGCCGGGTTGAAAATGGCGACGTTCGAGACGTGCAGCGGCATGGTCTTTTCGACGATACCACCGGCCACGCCGCGGATCGGGTTCGGCTTCTGGTGCTTCTTGGCGATGTTCACGCCTTCGACGACCAGTTTGTCTTCCAGCACGCGCAGAACGGTGCCGCGCTTGCCTTTGTCTTTGCCGGCGATGACGATGACTTCGTCACCTTTGCGGATTTTTCGCATCAATCTCTCCCTTACAGCACTTCCGGAGCGAGCGACACGATCTTCATGAATCGCTCGGTACGCAGTTCGCGGGTCACCGGGCCGAAGATGCGGGTGCCAATCGGCTCAAGCTTGGTGTTGAGCAGCACGGCGGCGTTGCTGTCGAACTTGATCAGCGAACCGTCCGGACGACGCACGCCCTTGGCGGTGCGCACAACCACAGCGTTGTACACGTCGCCCTTCTTGACGCGACCGCGCGGCGCGGCGTCCTTGATGCTCACCTTGATGATGTCGCCCACGCTTGCGTAGCGACGCTTGGAGCCGCCCAGCACCTTGATGCACATAACCGAGCGCGCACCAGTGTTGTCTGCGACCTCAAGCATGGTCTGCATTTGAATCATGAGATTACCTTTCTCTCCAACTTCATCCGTCACTTTCATCCGGCCACGGCGCCAGTTGCAGCGCCGGAACCTAGATGAAACGCCGCTATAGCAATGCTACGCGGCGTATCAAACGGCCAGTCTTGGAGCCCGTCAGGGCAGAATCCCGCCCAGAGGATTAGGCGGGAAAATGGCCATTATACAGAGGGGTCACCCCCTCTGCAAGCTTTACACTTGGCGAGCCTTCTCGACCAGTGCGGTTACCACCCACGATTTCGTCTTCGAGAGCGGGCGGGATTCGCTGATCACCACCACGTCGCCTGCGCGATACTCGTTGTTTTCGTCGTGTGCGTGGAATTTCTTGGAACGACGGATCACCTTGCCGTAGATCGGGTGCTTCACTTTGCGCTCGACCAGCACGGTTACGGTTTTATCCATCTTGTCGCTGACCACTTTGCCGGTCAGCGTGCGGACCACCTTGGTTTCGCTCATCTTAAACCGCCTTTTCTTTCAGAACAGTGCGAACGCGCGCGATGTCACGACGCACCTTGCTCAGTTCACTGGTCTTGGCGAGCTGCTGGGTAGCATGTTGCATACGCAGCGCGAACTGGGCCTTGAGCAGGCTCAGCAGTTCTACCTTCAGCTCGTCGACGGTTTTAGCTCTCAGTTCGGACGCTTTCATTACTGGCCTACCTGTCTATTTACAAACACAGTCGGGATCGGCAACTTGGCTGCGGCCAAACGGAAAGCTTCACGAGCGAGTTCCTCGTTGACGCCATCCATTTCATACAGCATCTTGCCAGGCTGGATTTCAGCCACGTAGTACTCAGGGCTACCCTTACCGTTACCCATACGCACTTCGGCCGGCTTCGAGGAGATCGGCTTGTCCGGGAACACGCGGATCCAGATGCGGCCGCCACGCTTGATGTGACGGGTCATCGCACGACGAGCCGCCTCGATCTGGCGCGCGGTCAGACGGCCTCGGCCAACCGCTTTCAGACCGAAATCGCCGAAACTGACCTTGTTGCCACGGGTGGCAATACCCGTGTTACGGCCTTTCTGCTGTTTACGGTACTTGAGTCTAGTTGGCTGCAGCATTTCGACCACCTGCCTTTCTGGATTTCTTCTCCGGAGCCGCCGGCACGGCCTGAACCTGACCCGGCTTCAGCTCACCCTTGTACACCCACACCTTGATACCGATGATGCCGTAGGTGGTCTTCGCTTCCGAGGTCGCGTAGTCCACGTCGGCGCGCAGGGTGTGCAGCGGCACACGGCCTTCGCGATACCATTCGGTACGGGCGATTTCGATGCCGTTCAGACGACCCGAGGACATGATCTTGATGCCCTGGGCGCCCATGCGCATCGCGTTCTGCATCGCGCGCTTCATCGCACGGCGGAACATCACGCGCTTCTCGAGCTGCGAGGCGATGCCGTCGGCGATGATCTGCGCATCGATCTCGGGCTTGCGCACTTCTTCGATGTTCACGTGCACCGGCACGCCGAGACGCTTTTGCAGCTCCTGCTTCAGCAGCTCGATGTCCTCACCCTTCTTGCCGATCACGACACCCGGACGGGCGCTGTGAATGGTGATGCGGGCGGACTTGGCCGGGCGCTCGATGGTCACGCGACCCACGGAAGCGTGAGCGAGGCGCTTTTTCAGAAATTCGCGAACTTCGATGTCCTGCTTCAGCATGCCTGCGAAATCGAGGGAATTCGCAAACCACTTCGAGGACCAGTTCTTGTTGACAGCAAGACGGAAACCCGTCGGATGAATCTTCTGACCCATTGCTTACCCCTTAATTGCCCACGACCAGCGTGATGTGGCAGGTCTGCTTTTCGATACGGTTGCCGCGACCTTTGGCGCGGGCCGTAAAGCGCTTCAGGCTCGGACCCTTGTCCACGAACACGGTGGCCACTTTCAGGGTATCGATATCCGCGCCCTCGTTGTGCTCGGCGTTGGCGATCGCCGACTCCAGCACTTTCTTGAGGATGGCAGCACCTTTTTTCGGGCTGAAGGCCAGGATGTTCATTGCCTGATCGACCGGCTTGCCGCGAACGAGATCAGCCACCAGGCGGCACTTCTGGGCCGACAGGCGAGCGTTGTACAGTTTTGCAGAGACTCTCATCGCATCACCTTATTTCTTCTTCGCCTTCTTATCGGCCGCGTGGCCTTTGAAGGTACGAGTCAGCGAGAATTCACCCAGCTTGTGACCCACCATGTTCTCGGAAACGTAAACCGGAACGTGGGTACGGCCGTTGTGAACCGCGATGGTCAGACCGATGAAGTCCGGCAGGATGGTGGAACGGCGCGACCAGGTCTTGATCGGACGCTTGTCGTTGCTTGCCCGCACGGCGTCGACCTTCTTCAACAGGTGCAGATCAACAAACGGGCCTTTTTTCAGCGAACGTGCCATGTGTCAATTACCCTTTGTTCGAGAAGCGACGGCGCACGATCATGTTGCTCGTACGCTTGTTGCGACGGGTACGGTAGCCCTTAGCAGGCGTACCCCACGGGCTAACCGGCACGCGGCCTTCGCCGGTCTTACCTTCACCACCACCATGCGGGTGATCGATCGGGTTCATCGCGGTACCGCGAACGGTCGGACGGATGCCGCGCCAGCGGTTCGCACCGGCCTTGCCGATCTTGCGCAGGCTGTGCTCTTCGTTGCCGACTTCGCCGACGGTGGCACGGCAATCGACGTGCACCTTGCGGATCTCGCCGGAGCGCAGACGCAGCTGGGCGTAGGCGCCTTCGCGAGCCAGCAGCATCACCGAAGCACCGGCCGAGCGCGCCAGCTGGGCGCCCTTGCCCGGCTGCAACTCGACGCAGTGGATGGTGGTACCGACCGGAATGTTGCGGATCGGCAGGGTGTTGCCCGCCTTGATCGGCGCTTCCGAACCCGACAGCAGCACGGCGCCGACCTTCACGCCACGCGGGGCGATGATGTAGCGGCGCTCGCCGTCGGCGTAGCACAGCAGCGCGATGTGCGCGGTGCGGTTCGGGTCGTACTCGAGACGCTCGACCTTGGCCGGGATGCCGTCCTTGTTGCGACGGAAGTCCACGATACGATAGTGGTGCTTGTGACCACCGCCCTTGTGGCGGGTGGTGATGCGACCATTGTTGTTACGACCGGCCGTCGAGTTTTGCTTGTCGAGCAGCGGGGCGTAGGGCGCGCCTTTGTGCAGGTCGGGATTGACAACCTTCACCAGGCCACGACGGCCAGCGGACGTCGGTTTTACTTTTACGAGAGCCATGCTCTATCTCCCTTACTCGGCAGCAGCCGGAGCGGTCAGGTCGATCTCTTGACCCGGCACCAGGCTGACGTAAGCCTTTTTCCAGTCCTTGCGGCGGCCGAAACGTTGGCCGAAACGCTTGGTCTTGCCCTTGACGTTCACGGTACTGACACCCTGAACCTTCACGTTGAACAGCAGTTCAACGGCAGCTTTGATCTCCGGCTTGGTGGCGTCGCCAGCCACGCGGAACACCACTTGCTGGTTCTTCTCAGCGACCAGGGTGCTCTTTTCGGAAACGACCGGAGCAAGGATAACTTGCATCAAACGTTCTTGATTCATGCCCACTGCTCCTCAAACTGCTTCACGGCATCGCGGGTCATCACGACCTTCTTGAAACGCACCAGGCTGTACGGGTCAGCTTGCTGAGCCTCGATCACCAGAACGTTCGGCAGGTTGCGCGACGAGAGATAGAGGTTTTCGTCCAGCTCTTTGGTGATGAACAGTGCCTGATCGACGCCCAGGGTCTTCAGCTTGGCAGCGAATTCCTTGGTTTTCGGGCTGTCGACCGCCAGGTCGTCCACGACCACCAGACGCTCTTCACGCACCAGCTGCGACAGGATGGTCGCGATACCGGCACGGAACATCTTGCGGTTCACCTTCTGGCTGAAATTCTCTTCCGGGCTGTTCGGGAACGCACGGCCACCACCACGCCACACCGGCGACGAAGTCATACCGGCGCGGGCACGACCGGTACCCTTCTGACGGAACGGCTTCTTGGTGGAGTGCTTCACCTCGGCGCGGGTCAGCTGGGCACGGTTGCCGCTGCGCGCGTTGGCGAGGTAGGCGGTCACCAGCTGGTGAACCAGGGCTTCGTTGTAATCACGACCGAACAGCGCGTCGGATGCCTGCAGGCCTTCGACGGCCTGACCTTGGGTATTGATAACTTTCAGTTCCATCACGCACCCGCCTTAACACTAGGACGCACGACCACGTTGCCATTGGTGGCGCCCGGAACGGCACCTTTCACCAGCAGCAGCTGACGTTCCGCGTCAACGCGAACGATCTCGAGGCACTGCACGGTCGACTTGACGTTACCGTACTGACCTGCCATGCGCTTACCCGGGAACACGCGACCCGGATCCTGCGCCTGACCGATCGAACCCGGCTTGTTGTGCGACACGGAGTTACCGTGCGACGCGCGGTTGGAAGAGAAGTTGTGACGCTTGATCACGCCCGAGAAACCCTTACCCTTCGAGGTGCCGGTCACGTCGACCAGTTGACCCACGGCAAAGACTTCAACGGACAGGGTGTCGCCGGCCTTGAACTTCGACAGCTCTTCGGCGGAAAGGGCGAACTCTTGCAGCACGCTGGCTGCCTCGACGCCAGCCTTGGCGAAGTGACCCGCCTCGGCTTTGTTGACGCGGTTAGCCTTGCGGGTGCCGAATGCAACCTGAACGGCGGTGTAACCGTCGGTTTCGGCGGTTTTGATTTGCGTGACGCGATTGGCGGACATGTCCAGCACCGTCACCGGAATGGAAGCACCATCCTCGGCAAAGACGCGGGTCATGCCGACTTTGCGACCGACAAGACCAAGACTCATGGTTATTTCCTTTTGCAGGTGCCGATTACGATTGACCGGCAGACTCTAAAACAAAAGCGGACTCGCCCGGAAAGGGCGAGTCCGCAACTCTATCACGAAAAACTCAAGCGTCGCAAGCACTTACACCTCACGACGCCGTCGTTCCGCGATTACTGCAGCTTGATCTCCACATCGACGCCAGCCGGCAGGTCGAGCTTCATCAGCGCATCGACGGTCTTGTCGGTCGGGTCGACGATGTCCATCAGGCGCAGGTGGGTGCGGATTTCCAGCTGGTCGCGCGAGGTCTTGTTCACGTGCGGCGAACGCAGCACGTTGAAACGCTCGATCTTGGTCGGCAGCGGCACCGGACCCTTGACCACGGCGCCGGTGCGCTTGGCGGTCTCGACGATTTCCTGGGCGGAACGGTCGATCAGGTTGTAGTCGAAGGCCTTCAGGCGGATGCGGATTTTCTGGCTCTGCATGTCGGTCTCCGATTAGGCGATGATCTTGGCAACCACGCCGGCGCCGACGGTACGACCGCCTTCACGGATGGCGAAGCGCAGACCTTCTTCCATGGCGATCGGCGCGATCAGCTCGACGCTGAA